>JAYFQU010000047.1:0-53711 GCA_034926785.1 Christensenella sp. | reverse complement strand
GCCGAGGCGCAGCCCCTTCTCGTTTGCCAGGGCGACCAGTTCCCTGCCTTCGTCGAGCTCCACGGCGATCATCTTTTCCGAAAAGACATGCTTCCCCGCGAGCAGCGCGCGTTTATTGATTGGATAATGCGCCGCGGGCGTGGTGAGGTTGATCACCAGCTCGATGCTCGCATCCGCCAGTATCTCCTCCAGCGACATCGCGCGAAGCGCGTATTTCTCCGCGCTCTGGCGCATCCGCGCCTCGTCCAGATCGCTGCACGCAACCAGCTCAATAATCGAAAACTTGCCGTTCGTAAACGACTCCATATAGATATTGCTGATCGACCCGCAGCCGATGATTGCCGTCTTTACCCGTTCCATTTGTTGCTCCGTTTCGGTTGATTGTTCGCCGTTTCGCGGATTAGTTTTCCTTGGACTTCGCATACATATCGAACGCAACCGCGGCGAGGATAACAAGACCCTTTATCGCCTGCTGCAGATCGACCGCGATGCCCATAATGCTCATGCCGTTGTTCATCACACCCATGATGAGGCAGCCAATCAGCGCGCCGCTGACCGTGCCGGTTCCGCCATAGACAGACGCGCCGCCGATGAAGCAGGCCGCGATGGCGTCGAGTTCAAATCCATTGCCCGCCTTCGGGGTACCCGCGTTGAGGCGCGCCGCGAACACTAGCCCCGCAAGGCCCGCGAGAACGCCCATGTTGATAAACGTGGAGAACAGAACCTTTTTGATGTTGACGCCGGAAAGTCCCGCCGCCTTCTCGTTTCCGCCCAGAGCATACATATGCCGGCCGAAAACAGTTTTGCGCGTGATAAAGGTGTAAATGATGATCAGCGCAATCATGATCATCAGCACGGTCGGAAAGCCCTGATAGGAGGCGAATACATAGGAGATAACGAGTACGGCGCCGCAGAGCAAAACCATCTTTGCAATGCTCATCCAGCCAGGATTCGCCGCAAACCCGTACTTCTTCTCCTCCGAACGGTTGCGCAATTCACCCAGAATGATGACTGCGCAGGCAACCAGCGCCACCACGAGCGAGGTGACATGTAATCCGTCAATCGTGAATATATCCGGCAAATAGCTAGTGCTGAGCGCCTGGAATGCATCCGAGAACGGACCAATGGAGCGACCGTCCAGCACGACTACGGTCAAGCCGCGAAACACCAGCTGCGTGGACAGGGTTACGATAAACGCCGGAATATTCCGGTAGGCAACCCAGAACCCCTGCCAGGCGCCAATCAGCGCACCAATGAGCAGCCCGGCCAATACGGTTGGCACAAACCCAGCGCCGAAATTTACCATCATGATTGCGGCAACAGCGCCGACAAAAGCGGCAATGGAGCCGACGGAGAGGTCGATGCGCGCGGTGATGATAATCGGCAGCATGCCGATGGCCAGAATGACGATATAGCTGTTTTGCAGCACGATGTTCGTCAGGTTAAGCGGCGTAATCAATAATCCGCCGGTAAGTATCTGGAACAGCGCGAGAATCGCAGCAAGTACCAGCAGCATGCTGTATTGCCGCATATTGTTTCGAATCAGTGTTTTAAACGATTGCATACTCTTTTGTTCCCTTCGTCGATACAGCTTTTCTTAAAAAATCTTCCGTCTGAGCCTGAACCCGACTAAACCAGAAGCCGCATAATCGACTCCTGCGTCGCCTCTCCGACCAGCATTTCGCCCTTGATCTGTCCTTCGCTCATGATGTAGATGCGGTCGCAAATACCCAGAAGTTCCGGCAGTTCGCTGGAGATGACGAGAACCGCCTTCCCCTCGTCCGCCATTCGATTGATAATTTTATACACGTCATACTTAGCGCCAACGTCGATGCCGCGCGTCGGTTCATCGAGCATCAGCACATCGCTTTCGCAGAACATCCACTTGGCAAGCACCACCTTTTGCTGATTGCCGCCGGAAAGATTCCCCGTCTTTTGAGCAATGCCGGAGCATTTGATATGCAGCGCTTGAACAGAGGCATCCGCCGTCTTCCGCTGCTGATTCTCATCTACCGCAAGATTTCGTGTAATCTTTTTGAGATTCGCCAGCGTGATGTTTTCCTTAATGTTGAGCAGCTGGATGATACCAAACTTCTTTCGATCTTCCGAGACATAGGCAATCTTGTGGCGGATTGCGTCGCCAACCGTGCGGATTCGAATCGGGCTGCCGTTTTTGTAGATCGCTCCGCTGATCCGGCTGCCAAAGGAGCGCCCGAACACGCTCATGGCAAACTCCGTACGCCCAGCCCCCATGAGACCAGCGATGCCGACCACTTCGCCGCGGTTGAGCGTAACGGAAACGTCGTCAATCACAACGCGATCCTGATACAGCGGGTGATGCACGGTCCAGTTTTTTACCTCCAGCATCGGTTCGCCGATGTGGTGTTCCCGCGCAGGGAAGCGGTCCGTCAGTTCACGGCCAACCATGCTGCGGATGATTCGGTTCTCCGAAATCACGCAGTCGCACTCTAAATCGTCCACGGTCTTGCCATCCCGCAGAACCGTGATTCGGTTTGCAACCGCGATGACTTCGTTGAGCTTATGTGAGATGAGAATGCAGGTAATACCCTCACTCTGCAGCTGTTTCAACAGGTTAAGCAGGTTTGTGCTGTCCTTTTCATTTAAGGCGGCGGTCGGCTCATCTAGAATCAATACCTTGCATTCCTTGGCGAGCGCTTTTGCAATCTCAACCAGCTGCTGTTTGCCGATGCCAATGTTGGCAATCAGCGTATCCGGGTGATCCGTCAGACCAACCTTTTTGAGCATCTCCACGGCGCGAAAACGTGTCTTGTTCCAGTCGATCACGCCCTTTTTGCTGTTTTCATTGCCGAGGAACATGTTTTCGGCAATCGAAAGATACGGAATCAACGCCAGTTCCTGATGGATGATGACGATTCCAGCCTGCTCGCTGTGTTCGATATTTGTAAAGCAAACGGGATTCCCGTTCAGCAGAATTTCACCGGTATAGCTTCCGTAGGGATATACGCCGGAGAGCACGTTCATGAGCGTGGACTTCCCCGCGCCATTTTCACCAACCAGCGCGTGAATTTCCCCTCTGCGCACCTGCAGATTTACGTTGTCGAGCGCCTTTACGCCGGGAAACTCCTTCGTAATGGCGAGCATTTCCAATATATAGTCCGACATGGCTGCTCCTTTGTGTGTTCCGGGGCGCGGCTTTTCAAGCCGCACCCCGGTGGGTTTTAAAGTCTCGTTATGGTGCCGTTGGGTGATTTATTTCAGGTCGTCTTCGGTGTAGAATCCACGGTCGATCAGGAGCGTATAGTTATCCTTATCGATGAGCACTGGATCATACAGCAGTGTGGGCACTTCCTTCGCGCCGTTGTTATAGGTGGTGTCGGGCGTAACGGTCTTCCCCGCTTCCAGATCGTTTACAAGGCTTACCATCTTTTCGGAGAGCAGTTTTGCATCGAGGAAAACGGTCATAGACTGCTTCCCTTCGAGGATGTACTTGATCGCGGTCAGCTCGCAGTCCTGCCCCGTGATAATCGGGAAGGGTTTCTCCGCCGTGCCGTAGCCAAGCGAATTAAGCGAGGAGATAACGCCAAGCGCGAGGCAATCCGCAGCGACGAGGACGGCGTCAAGTTTTGTATCCGTATAATAGCTGGAGAGAATGTTATCCATGCGGGACTGGGCCGTTGCGCTGTCCCACTTGAGCGTGCCGGTCACATCCAGACCAATCTGGCCGGACTTAACCACAAGCTTGCCGCTGTCGATATACGGCTGAAGGATGCTCATTGCGCCTTCATAGAAGGGAATGCTGTTGGGATCGTCCGGACTGCCGGAGAAGATTTCCAGTGTGAACGGTCCTTTGCCGTCCTTGAGGCCCAGCGATTTTTCAATGTATTCGCCCTGAATTTCGCCCATGCGCACAAGGTCGAATGTCATGTAGTAGTCCACGTCCGCAGTGTTCATGATCAGGCGATCGCTAGCAATCACGGTCGCGCCGGATTCCTTGGCCTTCTTCACCGCGTCGGAAATTGCATATCCGTCGACGGCAGCGATGACGAGGTATTTGCAGCCCTTGAGAAGCATGTTCTCAATCTGCGTAATCTGGCGTTCCACAACGTCCTCGGCATACTCGATTTCTACCTTGTAGCCTGCCGCTTCAAACGCTTCTGTAAGGCGTTTGCCCTGTGCGATCCAAATCGGCTGTTCCTTCGTGGGCATGCAGAGCCCGACCACTGGCTTAGAAGAATCGCTAGCGGTTTTCGCGCCTGCGCAGCCGGCAAGAGAGAGCAGAATCATCAAGCAGGCGAGGATCAGGGAGAGCATTCGTTTCATCTGGGGTTCCTCCTAATTCTTTTTTTGTGGCATGGTACCGGGGGTTATTATGATGGCTCTGTCCAGGCTTCGCGCTTTCCGCTTCCGTCTTAACGACATGGGGCATGTTTCGCCCAGGCAGGCCAAAAGCAGTCTTTCGATTACAGGGTCTTTGCGGAAAAATTTCTGAATACCCGAAGTCAAACCGCCCCGGCACACCTGCGGAATTCGTCTTTGATTCCATTCCTTGGATCCATGCGTCGGGGTAAGCTACGGGTTCGGACTGCCGCCGCATTCAAAGGCGGCGGCAGTGCAAATTTCAAAGAGTTGTTTAACCTTTAAGATGCTTGAGAACGTCGCGAACAGATTGGTTGTTTTCGTAGGAAGGCCAGTATTCAAGACCGAAGAATTTGGTGTATCCCGCCTCTTCGGCGGCACGAATTACGCGCGGATAGTTGGTTTCGCCCAGGTGCAGCTCGTTTCGCCCGGGGACGCCCGCGCTGTGGAAGTGTCCGATAAAATCGATATTATCGGTTATGTTATTCACGAGGTTGCCCTCCATCAACTGCATATGGTAACAGTCAAACAGCAGCTTGATGGACGGGCTATTCACGGCCTTGACGATTTCAAAGCCGAGATAGCTAGAGTCAAGATAATACCCCTTGTGGTCGCAGATGGAGTTCAGCGCCTCAAGCACGATGGTAACGCCTTCACGTTCGCAAAGCTCCGAAACACGCTTGAGGTTTTCAATCAGCAGCGTTTTCTGCGTGTCCGCCTTGCAGGTTACATCCCCCGCGAGGCCAATCAATGTGCTGCAGCCGATATCCTTACCAAACGCGATGGATTTCTCGACATTCCTACGCACGATGTCGTAGGCAAAGTTCATGCGATACGTCCAGGCCTGATTCAGGCAGATCGCGGCAACCGGCATATTGGCGCGCGCCGCGATATCCCCGATCTTCTTTGTGTCATAGACGGAGGGATCCCAGAATTCAACCGCGTCAAGACCGTTATCCTTCGCAGCCTGAATCCGGTCATAAAACGGGAGCGCTTCGAACACCGGTTCGATACAAAGCGAATACTTCATGTGTGGTTCTCCTTTTCGGGCGGATGGGTCGTGCTCATCTGTCGTCAGGCGCGCCTGAAACTTCAATACCGTATTGTATCATTTTAACAGGGAAACGCCGATCGACAAACGCGGAGAGGGACGTTTCTCGATGAAAACCGCTCCTTCCCCGCGTCATTGCGAATGGGTCAGGCCAACACCGCGGCGACCTTGCGGATCGCGTGCGCAATCATGTCGCAGTCTTCCTGCGTCATTTGCGGCGGTATGTCCATATGGATGATGCGGCCGAGGTATTCCAGCGTGTTGGGGTTCATCGCCGGATCGTACTTCACCGGATCAGCTTTTTTATGATACGGGCATTCCCAGGGGCAGTTCACCGGGGTCGGGGTCTTCTGTTCGATCACATGCTTCCAGTGGGCATAGATATGCCAATCCGGAATTCCCGCGTTAAATACGCCCGCCGCCGCAACACCCTCTGCCCTCAGCGCGTTTACAAACGGCTCAACCTTGTCCCGCGCATCCAGATAGAACATCAGGCAGATGCCCGTGTCGCCGTCGGGATCATTCACCGGGCGCACCTTGACGCCCTTGGTACCGGAAATCCCGTCGATAATGCGCTTTTGATTTTTGCGCATGCCCTCGAGTAAATAGTCCAGACGGCCGAGCTGCGCGAGCATGACCGCACCGGTGAGTTCGCTCATGCGGAAGTTGGAGCCGCAGAAGAGCTCACCTTCGTAGCGCTGCTCTGCAAAGCGATCCGGCCTCCAGCAGGCTGCGGTGTCATGATAACTCATGCAGCGGTCATAGATACGCGAATCGTTTGTGATCACCATGCCGCCTTCGCCAGCCGTAATGGTTTTATGATATTGGAACGAAAAACAACCCGCGTCGCCAATCGTGCCAAGATACTTTCCCTTATAGGTTCCGCCGACAGCCTGCGCGCAATCCTCTACAACGATGAGGTTGTGCTTCTTCGCGATTGCCATGATCGCATCCATATCGCAGGGAACGCCGCGCATATGCACCGCGACGATGCCTTTGGTTGCCGGGGTAATTTTCTTTTCCATGTCCGCGGGATCCATCGTGAGGGTTTCGTCCACCTCAACGATGACGGGGATTGCCTTTGCTGCGACGATTGCCGCGCAGGAGGCAAAGAAGGTATAACCCGTAACCAAAACCTCGTCTCCCGGGCCGACGCCGCAGGCAACAAGCGCGGAGATCAGCGCGCCGGTGCAGGAACTGGTCGCGAGGCCATGCGCCGCGCCAAGCTTTGCGGCAAAGGCTGTTTCAAACGCCTTGACCTTGGATTCGCAGTTTGCGGGACCATAGTAGCGGAAGAGGTATTTGTTATCCAGAACTTCTAAAACCTGCTTCTTCTCCTCGTCCCCAATCTCCAGTCCGCCGGGATACATCGGGTAGTTTGGCGTCGTCTTTGCCTTTGGCCCGCCATGCAATGCCAGTTGTTCCATGTTTTTTTCCTCCGTTGCGGTTGCGTCGTCTTTGACTTGCAGTATGATTTAGATCGATCTGTTGTCCTGATTATAGAGGCGCCAAATCCGTTTGTCAATATAAAGTTCAAACGTTTTAATTAATTTTATATTTCCGATATAAGTAAAATAGTCCGCATATCTTCTGATGTTTTCGATAATAGTTTACTTATTACAAAATATTTTTTTCGTTTATCTAAATTGTTTTATTTTTTGTCCGTACAATACCGGATCTACCCTTTGAAATACGCATACTCTCTTTACAAAAAACATTTTATCTATTAGAATGGAGCAACCAAGATCAAATATGGAATCGGGGCGCAAATGGCAAAGCTTACCATCATCGATATCGCAAAACTGGCGGGCGTATCGCCGTCCACCGTCTCGCTCGTTATGAACAAACGCCCCGGCATCAGCGAAGACACGCGCCGCCGCGTAATGGAAGTTGTCGGGCGAATGAATTTTGCGCCGAGCCAGAGCGCGCGAAGCCAGATTTTGAAGAGCACGCAGAACATTGCCGTGCTGTTTAACATGAACTCCCACCCGCTGGAGCACCTGTTTCAGGAAAGCCTAAACAAAAATATCCTCCGCTATTGTGCGGAACGCGAGTTTAACCTCGTCTTCGCCGCCTGTTTGTTTGAAGATGACGCGTCCCCGGTCACTCTGCCGAATATTCTCCGTTCGCACGGGGTGGATGGCGTCGTCTCCTATGGCTACGTGCCGATATCCGTCATCACAAGCCTGCAGGATTTGGAGCTGCCCTATCTGCTGCTGGATAGCCACCAGTTGCCCAACCACTGTATGAGCCTGCATGTGGACTATTACGCCGCATCCCGGCTCGCCATGCGGTATTTAATCGATCAGGGGCACAGCAGCATTGCCTATATCGGCAGCAATTTTCCGCCGCTCTACAGCCAGCAAACATTCGAAGGCTATCGCAGCTCGCTGGAAGAAGCAGGTATCGTGGTTCCGCTTGGCTGGATACAGATGCAATCCAGAGACAGCGACGGCGAGGACAGCGCCGGAAAGCAGATGCAGGCGATTTTGCAATCCGGCAAGCTGCCAACCGCCGTCTTCTGCGCCGCGGATATCTACGCAATCGGCGCGATTCGCGCCGTCAAGCAAGCCGGCCTTCGCGTACCGGAGGATGTCTCCATCCTCGGTATAGACGACATTCTGATCAGCTCCTATATCGATCCGCCGCTCTCCACGGTACGAATCGATACCAACCGTCTTGCGCAGCATGGCTGCGATATGCTCTTTGAAAGCATCCGCCTTGGCAAAGTATTGACCGCGCACGAGGACTTTTCCGATTTTACCCTGATTGAACGTAAAACCGTGCGTCCGCTGCAGACGGAGCATAGCTGAATTGGGTCTCGATCCTGATTGGATCCCGTCTACCTTCACGCGCAGGATGCCTGTCTCCTGCGTATTTTTTTATGCCAAATCGGTTCCCCCGACAATCCTTTATACAAAGAGAGCGGTTTGGCCCCCGCCTTTCCGCTCTCCTGCATGTTTCTCCGGTTTGGAAATTTTACCTGTCTACTCGCCGATTACGGTTATCTGAACCGTTCGTTTTCTGGCGCGTGTTGTGTCGAAATCGATAAAATAGATAAATCCAAACTCGCCTAAATCCAGTTGTCCGTCGATGAGCGTGATGGTTTCGCTGCGCCCAACCAGCGCGGAGCTCAGATGCGCATCCGTGTTATGGCAGCCGCGCGCGTCTTCGCCGTGTTCCGCCGCGAATGCAAGCGCCTTCGGACCCGGGTGCAGATAGATTCCTTCCCGGCGGCAAGGCGGAAATGCGCGTTCCAGCCCCTCAATAAAGTCCTGCTGCAGCGTTTCCAGGCCGGTGACGGACAGATCAAACGCCGCCTCCTGCGTGATGACCGCGCAGGTTGTATGGTGGGAATAGACGGTTACGATACCGTTTTGGATACCGGAACGCCTAACTACCTCACGCGCTGTCTGGGTTACATTATGGAATGTCTGTATTCCGTTGTCGCTCTGCAATGAATGCGCTTCTCTGTATACCATATCGTTTATCCTCCTTTACGCGTTTGGCGTCAATCGGCCTTGCGCGATGAGATCCTCCCGCGCTTTCTTCACATAGCTTACCATCTCGTTGAGCAGCGCGTGCGGGTTGGCAGAGCGAATGATGCCGGAGGCCGACCCCGCCGCCTCCGATCCGGCCATGATGAAATCATAGATTTGCTGGGCGGTGGTGATCCCCGCCGCCTGTTCTACCATAATATTCGGGTCGATCGCTTTAACAGCTTTGATCGCCTCCATCACATAGGACATATCGCTCGCATTGCCGGAGCCGATGAGCTCCGTTGGTTCCGGGTTGATGATATCGGGATGCAGTTCGGCAATCGCGCGCGCCTCCGCAATCGTATCCGCGCAGACAAACGAGAGCATGTCCAGCTCGTTTGCGCGATCAATACAGGTTTTTATCTGAGTCAGCGTCATCGGCCGCTCGCAATGGTTTAGCACTACGCCCCGCGCCCCCGCCGCCTTGAGCGCCTCCGGAAGCACATCCGCCATGCCGCGTCCCGGGCGAAGCGTATCCATGTATGGCGCGAGGACGATCAGCCGTTCGGTGTGCTCCGCAATACGGCGAATCTCCGTATACGGCGAAATGAACAGCACATCAACGTCATATTCTTTTGCCGCACGGTCCGCGGCAAGCGCCATCTCAAACACCGCGTCGCCATAGATATAGTTTTTGACACTCGTCTCAAAAAAGGGAACTCGAATTTTGGGTTTCATGCGCTTTTCTCCTTATTTTTTCAGCATGTTTGATGCAATCCGCTCCCCAGCGGTTTTCCTGTTTCCTATTGTTGCGCCATCGTGTGCAGACGCGTACCCGAAGCTTGGAACGCGTCCAGAAACGATTGATCCGGCCCGTTGCCTGCGATTATATCCTGCATGCCGCCAATCTTTGCATAGGACATCAGCGCGGGGCGACCAAATTTCTCGTTGGAAAGCAGCGCAAACGCACGATCGGACCGCCGAAGAACGCGAGCATTCAGGCTGGAAATACTCGCCTGATCCGAGCAAAATCCGGCGGCAACCGTCACCCCGTCCGCGCCGAGAAAGCATTTGTCAAAATGGAACGGCTCCAGATATCCCTCCGTGAGCGATCCGGAAAAATCCCTGCGCTCCATACAGTATTCGCCGCCGAGCAAAACGACGCGCACCTGCAAGGACGGCGTCAGCGCGCTGATGTTAGCAATTGAATTTGTAAAGATGCGCAGGGCCTGAAACGCTCCGCTGAATATCCGTTCATTCAGCGCCAGCGCCATCTGCAAAAGAGTTGTCCCGCTGTCCAGGTAGATCGCGTCGCCGCTCTCAACAAACGATGCTGCAAGCCTGCCGATGCGCGCTTTCTCCTCGCGGCTCTCCTGCTCCCGTTTGGGAAAAGAATATCCCTCCGAAGAAGTGGCGAGGCGTATACCGCCATAGCAGCGCAAGGCCGCCCCGCTTTCCTCCAACGCGGAGAAAAGACGGCGCACCGTCGCCTCGGAGATATCAAATAGGTTCATCGCTTCGCCAAGGGATATGCTCCCCGTCTGGCGCAGTCTTCTAAAAAGCGCTTCTTCCCGATCCAATTTCTTTTGCATGCATGTGTTCCTTTTTGCCGAGGCGGCAACCCCGTCGGTTGTATTATATGGCGCGATAAATGACGCAGTCAATCAATTTTCTTCTATTTTGATTGTTTCTTTCATTTTTCAGCAGCAGGCAGCGATTGTGGCCCTATGGATCGCTTCTTTCGCCCTGCTGTCCAGAAAAAAACGCCCGCCACATTTGTGTGACGCGCGTTTTCAGAACGCTGATTGCTGTTAGAACATTCGGTTGATGGCCGACAGAGTTTCCTCAACCAGCATATCCCCACCCTCCGGCCCGCAGAAGGTGGACGCAGGCTTGCTGCTATAGCTGCCCCCGGCAACCGCGGAACTGGAAGGGAGATACCCGCCGATGCCGTTTGAGAGCTGCACAACAAACAGTTGATCCGTCCGCGCGCGCGCTTTCATGCGCTGGGCGAATTCACTGTAGAGTTCAAATGGGTTGGTGGAAATCGCGATCTCTCCAACCCTAACCACATGGCACACGCAGGGAAACGTCGTCGTCTCCTGCTGCATGCGCCAGCGAAGCACATCCCCCTGCGGTTCAAACGCGCGGACGACATCCTCCGTCGTCATGCGATGCTCCCGGGAAAACGACTGCTGAATGCGCCGCACTTCCGCCGCGGAGATCTCATACGTCTCCCGCGAGACAAGCCGAAGCGGCAACGCCAGCTCCAATCGCTCGTGCATCAGCGCGGGTGAATTGTCTATCCTCATCTTGGCGCTGTGGTAACCGCGCAAAACAGCCTCCGTAATCCTAGCGGAAATGCCCGCACAAATCGCCTCCATGTCAAAATTACGCTGTACCTCCTGTGCCTGACCACCCCAGAGGCGAAGTTCCTCGCGGTTATGTTTGCTGATTTGCACCAAATCTATCGGCGAAAGGTCGCCCGCCGCCCCGCAGAACGGCAGAACGAAAATATCGCCAAGCGGCTGCTTCAAATCGGCACGGACAAAGCCCCAGTAGTCCGCCGACAAAAACCGGTGCAGCTCGAACACCTGAGACGGACATGGCACATTGACCGCAACGCCTGTGAGCGCGCCGTCAAGATCCCAGGTGTAAAGCAGTTCCACCGCGTTATCGCCGCCAGGCTCAAAGCGGAGAAATCGCTCATCCGAGCAGTCGCCATACATGACGGTCTCCTCGCCGTTTTCCCGCGAAAATACCGCGCGGCGGGAGAAACTGACCGCGGCGTATTCATGCGCCGCGCTGATGCCGCCGGGCTTTCGCTCCGTCCAGGCGCGGCTGATCAGGTCGACAAGCCGGTCCACCAGATACGCCTGCGCCTCTTCCCCGCGCAGCACGTTGTCCGGAAACTCCAACTCCGGCAAAATATCGCTTCTAAACACGCTTTCGTTGTCGAGGCGCATAAAGTCTTCGTAAAAATCCGAGGAATTATGTGTATGCGTCACGCCAAAGGAGATGCTCTCAAAGTTCAGATCCGCCAGGCGACTTAGCCGCTCCCTCATCGGCTCCATAACGTGCAACGGTACTTCCGTCATATCGAGGGAGACGAATATCGCCTGCGCTTCGCCGTTGTCAAGCGCCAGCGCGGTTGCGGTAATCGGATCCCGAACGTATTCCGAAACGCGATGATACATCTGTCCAATCATCCAGACCGGACGATCCGGAGTGAGGTCTGTTGTTGCCCATCCAATCCTAATTGCCTTCATACAATTTCTTTCCCTTGTCTCTATCATCCGCCTGCCGCGTTCAGAACATCCGCGCATGACGGGATTTTTCAGTTTTATTTCACTTTTTGGCAATACGAACCACACATCCGCAAAAAACGGACACCGTTTCGTATTTTATTCGGGAGCGCGGGGATTATAACAGGTCAATATCCGTCAGTTTGCAGAAGGTGCGCACCGCCTCGCGGCAGTCTCCATAACAAACGATCACATGCTGGCTGGATACCTTCTCGGCGAACTCCTCCACCGTGCAATCCAGCGGAAATACCTCAAGGCTAGGCAGTTGCGGCGCGGGCGGCGTCCATCCGCACTCCTCCCATGTTGCGGGGGTTTTCGCGTCTGCCAGGTACATATGCATGCCGTATCGCCCGTCCTGATAAACCAGTCTGAGGCATGTGACAAGTCCGGTCTTCACCCTGGAGACGTTCAGCAGGCTCTGAGAGAGCAGACCAAACGCCGTCGGGAGCACATGAACGTCGCCGTCCGTCGCACTCTTTGGGATAAAGTCCGGCACTCCGATAAGCATGCTCTTCTCAAAAAACTCATAATATTCCAAATAAGGCGCCGTCTGGCCGGAGATTGCCTTTGCGATGAGCTGCGTCACCGCGCCCATCACATCATTTTCCGGGACGGTCAGCACGCCATACCGTTGCTCCAGCAGCATAAACACCATTGCAGGCGGAAAGCCCAGCAGCTTTTTCATGCCGTCCACATCGATGAGGGTCACCGCGCCAAATCCGCGTTCCTCAATCTTTTTACCAACCGCAAGCGCATAGCGTGCCCCGGTCTCCAGCACCGAATCCTCGCAGGGCCTGTCAAATACCCATTGCTTTCGAATGTCCGAGATGGTTTCGCGCACCAGTTCCTCGGGGAGCGCAGCGGCAATCTGCGATACTTCCAGCATCTCAAACGGCTCCACCTCGACTCCGAGCTGGCCACGCATGCTGTTGCCCTCAAACTGGGTGCCGTACAGCAGCATATCCCGATAACCCATCGTACCAACGCGGGCCGAACGCAGCGCGCGCGCAGCATGGGCCGCGTCGGTAAACGCCTTGATCTTTTCGATTGGAGCGGGGGTTGCGATGACGCTGTAGATGAACTGATAGCGATAATGCATCGCCGCGAGTGCGGGACGAATCGCCGTTGTTCCCGCCTGATCCGCCGTAGTGACGAGATGTCCGTTTTCCATCCAGCCGCAAAGCCCCCACAGCAGCACCGGAAGGTGGCGAAAATGATCGGTTACACGAATCACCGCATGCGTCGGCACCCATCCCGCCACGCAGAGGATGACGCAGTCCAGCTCCCGCTCCTTGAGCGCTTGAATGGCACGATCCGCCGTCTCATACTTTGCGTCGTCCACCACCACGCCCGCGTCCAAAACGCGAGCGTTTTCGAGCGCCGCAAGCGTTCTTTTCGCGTCGTCATGCTTGATTGCGAGCCGTTCAAACGGCGTATTCACCTCTCCAAAACAAACAAACCCGATCTCTTTCATCGTGCCGCGTCCTCCTGATTTCGTTGCATATTTGCGTGTGGCGGGCAGGTGGAGCCGCGCACAACCAGCCGGGGCTGGAGCGAGACATTCTGCACCACATGCGTTTCCTTTTCGTGAATGTTGTCCATCAATAGTTTAACCGCAAGCGCGCTGAGCTGCTCGGTCGGATTCGAGATGGAGGTAAGCTGAATCGGCAGATAGTCGTTGAGAATGATATTATCAAATCCGATGACGGAGATATCCTCCGGCACGCGCACGCCTTCCTCCGCGAACGCATCCAGCGCGCCAAGCGCCACCTGATCGTAGCATGCGAGCACGGCGGTTGCGCGCGGTTCGCCCTGTTCCTTGAGGAGTTCCTTCGCGCGCAGATAGCCGCCGAGTTCAAAGCGCTCCCTGCCGCGTTTCATATACTCCTCCCGCACGGGAAGCCCAAGCTCCTTAAGATACCGCGTCAAAGCGAGATAGCGTACGTCCGAAGCATATTCCCCAATATAGCCAATCTCGCGGTGTCCCAGCTCGATCAAATGATCCAGCGCATGGCGCACCGCCATTTCGTTTGCGATGGAGATCGTATCCACCGGAAGAATGACCTTGTTTTCGGAGATCAGCACAAGCGGCACGACGGAATGCGCGATACGGTCATGCTTTTGGATGTCGTCCTTTGCGTTGAGTACAAAGCAGTCGTTTACGATCATGCCGCAGATGTCATGCTTGAGCATCTGGTCAAACGCCGTGAGGATCCCGCCAACATCAAACCCGCCGATGATTACGATCATGGAATATCCGCGTTTTTTGAGCTCGCGCTCGATCGTTTCCACCATCTCGGAATAATAGTGGCTGCCCACCTCAGGTACGATCAGGCCGATCGTATTGCTTCCTCTCCCGCTGGTGCGCAGGTGATAGCCCATCTGCATGGCGGCGCGCTTCACCAGGCTCACCGTTTCGGGGCTGATGTCCGGCGCGTCACGCAGCGCCCGCGAAACCGTGGAGATATTCAGTCCGGTTTTTTCGGCAATATCGCGCATTTTCGGCATGGTTGTGTTCACTCCTGCGGGCGAATCTTCCCGACGGCATGCGTCAGAACTCCATCCCCAATTTTCAGATGCCGGCTGGTTCTATTCTAGCACCTTTGTCACGCATCACAATAGCGGTATTCTTGTTGTTTCGAAGGAAAGGAATCCCCGCCGGGCGGCGAACACGCCGCCCGGGCAGGGTATCATGCGATTACCGTTTATTTGGCGGGCCAGGGCGTTCCCTTGTAGACAATGGCGCCCCAGAGATCTTCGGCATAGGTAGCCGCGTTGGTCTGGTCGATCAACACCGTACCGGAGTCGTTGAGCTTGGCAAAGGTTGCCGCATCGCCTTCGGTGAGGTATTCATAAGCCATACGGACGGACTCATAGCCGCGCTTATAGAAGTTCTGCGCGAGCGTAGCCCAAACCTTGCCGGCCTTGATATTGTCGATGGTAGCATCAACCGCGTCAATATCCAGAATCAGAACATCGGTGCGTCCCGTCTCCTGGCAGACCTGCACAACGCCCGGGCCGCCGGTGGATTCCAGCATGATGACCACGTTGGTCTCGGGATAGGTATTCAGCGTGTCCTCAATAACGCTCATTGCGGTTGCGACATCGTTCTTGTCCGCGACTACATTGGTGATCTTCATATCCGGATACTTTTCGGCTATGCGCTCTTCCAGGCCCTTGCGCTGTTCCACCTGATTGGTGGTTGCAAGGTCGCCCATCACGACGCAGATATTCGCCTTTCCGTCCGTCTTGGCGGCAATCATGTCCGCCGCGTTTACGCCGTAGTTATAGTTGTCGGTGCCGATCCAGGCGATGAACGCGCTCTCATCCTCCAGAAGATTGGAGGTCAGGAACATCGGGATACCGGCCTGCTTGGCGCGGTCAAACACCTCGAAAAGGGAAGGATCAAACGGCTCGCCGATGATGGCGTCCGGCTGCAGGGTAATGGCGTTTTCCATCGCGGCGATATAATCCGTCACGATGCTGGTTGTTCCAAACGTCGGCCCGATGATCTCGAGCTTCACGCCGTAATCTTCCGCCGCCTTGCGTGCGGCCTCGGCCTGCTGCTCATAGACAGGATGGCCGACCAGCGCGTTGACCAAAATCACGTAGGGTTGGTCTTCCGTCGCCGCGGGCTCGGCTGCCGGTTCAGCTGCCTGGGTGGGCTCCGCCGCTGCTTCTGTTGCGGGTTCCTCGGCTGGCGCCGGCGCGCTGCTGCAGGCAAATGCGCCAAACGTCATCATGAGGGCAAGTACCAGGATCAGTATTTTCTTCATCTGGATGTTTCCTCCTGTTTTATTGATGTCAATGCTCCCCGGGAGAGCATGAGCAACCTTGGTTTATTCTGTGTCGAGGTCCTAGTTTGTGCTGCCGGAGCAGATGCGGAGGAATTTCTCCTCATCCGCGTCCTCACGCCCCAGCTCGGCGCGAATCCTGCCATCCGCAAGCAGCAGATAGCGATCGCACATACCGACGAGTTCCGTGAGTTCGGAAGAGATCATCACAATCCCCATCCCCTGCCGAACCAGCTGCGTCATAATCTGATAAATCTGCGCCTTCGCGCCGACGTCGATGCCGCGTGTGGGTTCATCCAGCAGCAGCACTTTTGGTTCCGCGAGCAGCCACTTGGCTAGCACAACCTTCTGCTGGTTTCCGCCGGAGAGGCTCGTGACCATATCGCGCTCGGAGTTCGCCTTGATGCTCAGGCGTTCGATGTATTCCCGCCCGATTGCGCGCTCCGTCTCGCGGTCCAGCAGCCCGCCGTGATAGATCTTGTCCAGCCGCGCGAGCGTGATGTTCCGCGCAAGATTCAGCGTCGGAATGAAGCCGTTTACCTTTCGATCCTCGCTCAGCAACGCGAGCCCCTTTTGAATCGCATCCTGCGGACTTTGAATGCGCGTGGGTTTTCCGTCGATGCGCAGTTCATCGTAGCTGCCGTCAATTGCGCCGAAGATTGCGTTCACCGTTTCGCTCCGGCCGGAGCCAACGAGGCCGACGAGACCGAGGATCTCCCCCTTGCGGACGCAAAAATCCACACCGTCCACGATATATTTCTTGCGATTATACGGGTGTTTGACGCGGAGGTTTTTCACCGAGAGTACCTCTTCTCCGATCGCAACCGACTCCTTCGGATAGAGATTGCCGATCTTGCGGTTCACCATCGCCTCGACTATCTCCTCCGTGCTGAGCTGCACCGCGGGTTTCGTCCAGACATGCGCACCGTCCCGCATGATGCAGACCCGGTCCGCAAGCTGCTTGATCTCCTTGATCTTGTGGCTGATGTAGATGCAGGAGATGCCGTTTTCCCTGAGACGGTTCAAAATCTTGAACAGCTCCTCCACCTCCGCATCCGTAAGCGGGGAGGTCGGCTCGTCCAGCACGAGGATCTTCGGGTTTCGGCTCAGCGCGCGGGCGATGGACACCATCTGGCACTGGGACGCGCTCAAATCGCGCAGGTGCGTCGTCACCGGAACCTTGAGGCCAACCATATTGGCATAAGCCTTTGCCTCTTCGTTCATCCGCTTCCATTGCACTATGCCGGCGCGAAGGGGCACGCGTCCTAAAAAGATATTCTCCGCAACGGAGAGATCCAGGTGTACGCTGATCTCCTGGTAGATCATTTCGATTCCGGCGGCGGAGGCGTCCGCGGGTGTTTTAAACACGCAGGGCTCACCGTCTATGAGAATCTCGCCCTCGTAACTGCCGTATTCATAGCTGCCGCTGAGCACCTTCATCAGCGTGGATTTCCCCGCGCCGTTCTCGCCGCAGATGGCGAGGATTTCGCGCTCGTATAGATCAATCGAAACCTGTTTGAGGGCTTTGGTCGCGCCAAACGACTTGGTGACCCCCTTCATTTCGAGAACATGCTTAGCCATATGCGCGCCTCCTTATCGGTTCAGGCTGGCGCGGATGCGGTTTCTCAAGTACTCCAGCGAGCAGGCGAAAATGAGCACGAGACCGATGACAAGCTGCTGCCAGTAGGCGTCAATCTTGATGAGCGTCATACCGTTGCTGATCATCGCCATGAAGAAACTGCCCATGACCACGCCCACGATCGAGCCCGCGCCGCCGTCCATGTTGATTCCGCCGATGACGCAGGCGGCGACGACCGTCATCTCAAAGCCGGAGCCGATGTTCGGCTGCGCGCTGCCAACGCGGGAAGCCATCAATACGCCCGTCAAAGCCGCCAGTACGCCGGTGAGTACAAACGCCGAGAAACGAATTCGAACAGTCGGAATGCCCGCAAGCCTTGCCGCCTCCCCGTTGCCGCCCGCGGCAAAAAGCCGCCGGCCGTATGCCGTATAGCGAAGGATGAATCCCGCAATTGCCGCCATCACGACGGCGATGACGATGACATAGGGCAGTTGATAACTGCCAATCATAATGCCGCCCTGGCCAATACCGAGAAACTGCTCCGGCAGCGGATAGACCGAAACGCCCTTGGTGTAACCCGTGCAGAGACCGCGCGCGGCATACATGGTACCCATGGTGGCGATGAACGGCGGCAGCTTGATCTTCTGCACGAGAAAGCCGTTGAATACGCCGAAGATTCCGCCAATGACAAGGGCTACGAGCACAGCAAGCCAGATCGGAAACCCATAATAGCTCATCAGCGCCGCAGCGGCCACGCCGCCGACGGAGAACACGGCGCCGACCGAAATATCCCAGCTGCCCGCGATGATGAGGAAAGCCTGCCCGATGGAAGTGATGATCGTAAACGCCGCGGTGCGCATGACATTGGTCATGTTGCTCACGGAAAGGAACTTATCGCTCTTAGCGGTAAAAAGTATGATCGCCAGCAGCAGCGGCATGAGCACGCCCGCCTCGCGGACGTCGATGAATTTTTCGAGCAGTTGCCGGAAAATGTTTTTGCGTTCCATGGGTTGACTTTATCCTCCAAAATGCTGCGACCTTGCGCTATTTTCGGTTTGTTTCGGCAGAATTGATCCCTCTGCGCCGCAAATCGCATCGGTTGCATGCGGTGCATGGAAATCGCGAATCGTGTCATTCCAAGCGCCTTTGCGGAACTATGCCTGCGGCGGTCTATCGCGGAAAAAGGAGTATGATGGGATTATGTCCTTCGCTGTTTCGGACTTTTTTCGAAATTATTTTCGGTGTGAAATCGTTTGACACTGCAAATATAGACGTGTTTTCCCGCATCGTCAACACAAAATTGCGAAACTATTTTCGTGTTTAGACCAACGCTGTTGCAAAAAGCCAAAGCGAGGCGAACGGCACAGCGGCCGTTCACCTCGCATGGGAAACGCTATATTTTCGCAAAGTTTCGGTATGTTTCGAAGGGGTTAACGCTCCTGTTGAAGCGTAAATTCGCGCATCAGCGCCTTTTCCTCGTCCGTAAATTTCCGCAGGGTGTTGATGGTTTCACCGTCGTTCCACTTGCGGCTGCCAACGTCATCCGCCGTACCCATGATCGTGATGTTAACCTGGCGATGGCGGGCGCGAACGTGATCCCAGTCGATGAAATAAACATGAGCAAATTCGCCCGCGTCAAGCTTGCCGTCCTTGATGGTCACGGTCTCGCTGCGGCCAAAGAACACGCTTCTCAAATGTCCGTCCGTATTCATGCTGGTGTAGTTGCCGGGCTCGTTCCAGGCGCGGCCAAACTGCGCGTGGACGGGGCCGGGATGGCGATATTGGTGCTCTTCGGCAAAGTCCGGAATCATCTTGCGCATGATATCCAGAAGGTCATGCTGCAGATACTCCAGGTCAAACGAATCCAGATCGTGCGAGCACTCCTGAATCATCACGGAGCAGGTTGTGTGGTGGGAAACGATGGCGCAGGTCCCGTTTTTGACGCCGGACGCGGCAACGATCTCCATCACCTCTTTGGAAATGTCGTGAAACGTGGGAATCCATCCGCGGGACTGGAGCTCGATCTCCTTTTGAAACACCTTGAAATCCATAGAATGTTCCTCCTGTATTTTAGTTATCTTTTGCGCTCCATATGAAATCATATCGAGCAAAGCCAAGCATGTTAACGCCCCGCTGCGCGGTCGTCCCACGCGCGGCGCACGGCGGAAATCATCTCATCCACCATAGCGGCCCGGTCTTTCGCCTTCACCACGCCGCTGGAGGAACCCGTCGCCTCCGCTCCGGCACGAATCACGCGATAAACATCCTCACCGTTGCTGATTCCTGCGCCTTGCAGCACATAGATATTGGGGTCTATCTCCTTCACCGTGTGAATTGCGGTTAGAACATAGTCCATATCGCTCGTTTGCCCTGTGCCGATCAGCCCCGCCGGTTCCGCGACGATGATGTTGGGGTGCAGCTTCGCAACCGCGGCGGACTCCGCCGCCGTATCCGTGCAAACGATCGTGGCAAGCCCCACCTCGTCCGCGCGCAGAATAGTCTGGGCAAGCGCGGAGAGCGAGAGCGGCTTTTCGCAGTGGTTGAGCATCACACCCTTGGCGCCGGCGGCTGCCAGGGATTCCGGCAGCGTGTCCGCCAATCCCCTGCCCGGGTGGATAGGATCCATATGCGGCGCGAAAACGAAGATCCGCTCCGTCGCCTCCGCAACGCGGCGCAGTTCTACAATCGGGGTTGTGAAGATGATATCCACATCATATTTCTTCGCCGCCGCATCCGCGGCAAGCGCGAGAGCGAGCACATCGTCTCCATAAAGATAGGACTTCGGTCCAATCTCAAAGAAAGGCGGCTTCAGGGTAAATCCTTGTTTCAATTGATGATCATTCCTTTCCCAAACCGGTTCAGAATTTGATATTTCTAAAAAGCAGATGGCCTGGAACACGTTCAGATTACTCCGTATTTTCTTTTACGTCAATCATATTTTCTATTATTTTCTCTATTGATTTCTTTTTGGGATGATTTTATACTGTACTTGGAAAATATCATTTTCTTTTCCGTAACAAATCGCAGGGGGTGTTATCTATGGCAGAAGACAAAGTCTGGTTGGCCGCTCAAGAAGCGTATCATATTGAAGCCGATGCCATCGCGCATGCGCTGGGCGGAATTCAAAAGGAGGACTTCCTCCGTGCGGTGGAAGCGCTCAGCCAAGCGCCGCGTATTGCTGCAAGCGGCTGCGGGCACTCCGGCATCTGTTGCCAACATTTTGCGCACCTGATGTGCTGCATCGAGCGTCCGGCGCGGTTTATCTCCCCGGCGGAGGCGGTGCACGGCGCGACCGGATATCTCCAGAAAGGCGATGTCATGCTCTTTGCCTCGCGCGGGGGCAAAACAGCGGAGCTGCTGCCGATTCTTGCCATCTGCAAGGCAAAGGGCGTCACCGTCATCTCCGTAACGGAAAACCTCGACTCCCCGTTGGCAAAGGACGCGGATATCGTGCTGCAAATGCTGGTTACAAAAGAGGTGGATCGCCATAATATGCAGGGTACAACGAGCTTTACGGTACTCTCCGTACTCTTTGACGCGCTGCAAGCCGCGCTGATTGAAGCAACCGACTATCAAAGCGAGCAGTTCGCGCTCATTCATCCCGGCGGCGCGGTCGGCGCGCGGTTGAATCATACCGATCCTCTATAAGCGCGTATCCCGCGCGTGTTATAATGACCGAAAGCAAGATTGATCCGTTAACAGGAGGCCAAACGCCATGGCTGGAGAGCTAAAGATTGACGCACGCAGAAAAAAGATATTGGAAATTCTCCGGCGGGACGGGCAGGTTCGCGTTGCCCAGCTGAGCGAAACCCTCGGCGCAACCGTCGTGACCATCCGCAGTGACCTGGACGCACTGGAGCAGGACGGTTATCTGGAGCGCACGCAGGGCGGCGCCATTCAAACCATGAAGAATTACTACAACCTGGAGTTCCAGCGCCGCAAGCAGGAACATATGGAGAATAAAAAGGCGATTGCCGCCGCGGCAGCCGCGCTGGTACGGGACGGGGATACCCTCTTTATCAACTCCGGCACAACGACGTATTTTACCGCCGTGGAGCTGAAACAGAGAAAAAATCTGAATGTGGTAACCAACTCCATCTCCGTTGCCGTGGAGCTTGGCGGGCTCCCCACCTTTCGGGTGATCCTGCTTGGCGGAGACATCAGCGCGCAATATTCGTTTACCTATGGCGAGGATGTCAAGGAACAGATTTCACGTTATCGTGCAAACTGGGCTGTCCTTTCCGTGGATGGCGTCAACCCCGGCACAGGGATCACCACCTATCATGCGGAGGAGAGCGTGATCGACCGCATCATGGTAGAGCGCGCGCAGACCGCTGTCATCGTAGCGGACAGCTCCAAGCTTGGGCGCGAGAGCTTTTCACGGATCAGCGCGTTCTCCAGCGGAACACTTCTGGTAACCGATCAAAACGCGGACCCGGTCTATCTGCAGCGGATTCGGGAAGAAGGTGTCGATGTCCGGCTCGTCTAGGCGCCTCCCGGCGTTTCTACCCGCCTTTTGCGCGCTCCTGTTCTTTGTCGGGTTCGAGATGGGCGGGTTTCAGTTTGCGTTGCGCGGCATTTCGGCGGAGTTTTCCATCGATTCCATCGGCTCCGGGCTGCTTGTCGCCGCGCAGTACAGCAGCGTGGTTTTGATGCCGCTGTTCTTTGGGCGGCTGGCGGATCGCGTCGGCAAGCGAATCGTCGTCCTCGCGTTCTCCGTCGTATTGCTGCTCGGCTGTTTGCTTGCCTCGCTCGCGGGCGGGGTTCTCGCCTTTGCCGGAGGAGTGTTTCTCATCGGCGCCGGCTATAGCGTCTGCGAAACCGCCGGCTCCGCCGCGCTGGCGGACGCTTCGCCGGAGCAAGGCGCGCGGTTTGTCAATCTCTCGCAAGGGGCGTTGAGCCTCGGCGCCGTGGTCAGCCCCATTCTCACACAATTTTTCGCGAGTACCCTTGGCAGCGGCTGGCGACTAATGTTTCTGCTCTGCACGGGCGGTGTCGCGATTTCGTTTGTTCTGCTGCTTGTATGTCAAATACCAACCGATAGAAAACCGTCCTCCATCCCAACATCTAATCCGCCGGCGCGCTATTTCTCCGATTTGCCGTTCGCACTCTTTTTTATCTCCATTCTGCTCTATGTCGGGTTGGAAAACGGATTCGGCTACTTTACGGAATCCCTCTTTACGCTGGAGCTTGGCGCGGCGTCCTTCGGGGCCTATGCTATCTCCGCCTATTGGGCGAGCATGGCGCTTTCCCGCCTGCTCTTTGGGCTCCTGCCGCTTCGGCCGGAGCGGGCGCTGGTCGCTTGCCTCGGCATCTCCGGCGCGCTGTTTTTCGCGCTCCGGCTCCTGAAGCTCCCCCTTCCCGCGTTGGTCGTCTGCGCGCTGATCGGTTTTGCCTTCGGGCCTGTTTGGTCGAGCCTGATGAATCTCGCCGCCGCGCGCTGCCCCGGTTCATCCGGCGGAGCAATGGGGCTCATGAGCGCGGGGTGCGGCCTCGGCGGCGCAGTGTTTCCCGCGCTGATGGGGCTCATCTCCGCGAGGCTCAATCTGCGGGCGGCATTCTTGCTGCTTGCGCTTGCGGCGGCAATCGCCGCGCTCCTTTCCCTGCTTGCCGTTCAACGGACAAAAATCGAACCAAAGGGATGATCTATCATGTTGTTTCTAGCCGTCGATCTCGGCAGCACGAACACCAAAGCAGCACTCTATGATCAGCAGATGCGTTGCCTTGCCATGCAAAGCGCGCCGGTGGACTATATCCGCAAAGATGGTTTTGTCGAGTTTGAGCCGGAGGCGTATGTCTCCCGCGTGTTTGATCTGATTCGCTCCGTCTCCTCCGGCAACAATGGCGAGAAAATCTGCATCACGCTCACGGGGCAGGCGGAGTCCCTGCTGGTCTTAGGCGATTCCGGCGCGCCGCTGATGAACGCCATCTCCTGGATGGATGAACGCTCTGCCGAGGAGTGCGCCGCACTGGAACGCACATTCTCCCGCGAGGCATGCTATGCGCGAACGGGCCAACCCGCCGCGCTGCCCACCTGGCCCGCAACCAAGATTCTATGGCTCCGCGCGCATCGGCCGGATGTATTCGCCGCGGCGGCGCACTATATATTGCTCAAGGACTATATGGTCTTCCGTCTGACGGGGAAACTGGTTAGCGATCGCTCCATTGCGACCTTCACCTATTATTTTGATATCTACGAACAGAGTTATTGGCCCGGGATGCTCTCTTTCCTCGGCATTCGGGACGCTCAGCTTCCTCCGCTGGCCGAGCCGTGCGTCATGGTTGGCGCGCTCCTGTCGGCCGTTGCGGCGCGTCTCGGCCTCTCCCCCGATACCTTGGTCAACAATGGTACGCTCGATCATTTTTGCGGGATGATCGGCACGGGCAATATCCGCGAAGGGCTCCTAAGCCTCTCGACGGGAACCGTGCTCGGTCTCTCCACCCTTGCCGCATCGCCGGTTCGGCGGGATACGGGCATTCCGATGCACTATGGATTTCAGCCGGACAGCTATGTGATGCTCTCCGCCTCGGAGAGCGGCGGCGTGAGCCTGGACTGGTATAAAAACGCATTCCTGCCGGACGTGAGTTATCGCGACATCGACCGCGAGGCTGCCCTGCGCAAACCCGGAGACGTGCTGTTTCTGCCCTATCTGGTCGGCAGCAACGGGCCAGAGTTCGATCTGGATGCCTGCGGTATGTTCTATGGGCTGCGCAGCAGACACGATGCGTATGATCTCGCGCTCGCCGTCATGGACGGCGTTTGCCACCTGCTGCGCAAGAACTGCGACCAGCTCCGCGCGAGCGGAGCGGGGATTGAGCGTATCATCGCAACGGGAGGCGGCGCAAAGTCCGCGCTCTGGTGTCAGATGCAGGCTAACATCACCGGGCTCCCCGTCTGCCTCCCCGCCGAGAAAGAGGCGGCGCTCCTTGGCGCGGCAATGATCGGCGCGGTCTCCAGCGGTCGTTTTTCTTCGCTCGCCGACGCCGTTGCAAAAACGGTACGATTTTCCGGCGAATATTCGCCCGCGCCGCAGCCGGGCGACGAGCGGAGGCACCGGCAATTTTTGCGGCTCTATGATGCGATGATTCAAACCCAGCGTATGCCCTGAAGCTCGCAAATGCCGGAGTAGACCCAAAATCGATTCAAATGAAGCGACATGATACAAGGAGAATCACCATGCGATTGCTGCACAAAGAGCTCTTGCCCGACGAATGCCCCGTACTCTGGCAAAAGTCCATGACGCCGGAGGTGCTCGCGCAGGAATTTGACATCCGCGGCGGGGACTGGCGCGTGGAGGATGGTTGGCTCATCGGCGAAAATCGTGAAAACAACCCGGGCATGGTCATCTCCCGCGCGGATTTCTTTGGCGACGTTATGCTGGAGTTTCGCGCAAATACCATATTGCCCTGCACGCACGACATCAACGCCATGTGGAACGGAAGCTGGAACTACGAGACCAACACGAGGGATGTCGCCTATGTCTGCGGGCTGCAGGGATGGTGGCACGGCAAGGTCGGGTTTGAAAAATCGCCCGACTACAAGCTTAACGCGGCAAATCCCCTGTTCCGCTTTATTCCCGGGCAGGAATACTTTGTGCAGATGGGCAGCATTAAGGGACATGTGTTCCTCCTCGTTGACGGCGAGCTGGTTTTGGAGGTAACCGACCCCGACCCCATCGACAACACAAAATATGGCCGGTTCGGCTTTGAAGCCTATTGCTCCCGCCTGCGCGTTCGGGATATCTGCCTGCGCAGGGCGGTCTGGCAGCCGGTTGAGGAACGTTACGTCCCGGAATTTTAAGCGCAAATCACGCGCGAGGATGGAATCATATGAACGTAACCAAAGCCCTGTTCGGGCACGTGCCCGACGGCGAGGAAGTCTATCGGTTTACCATTGAAAACGAAAACGGCGCGGTCTGCTCGCTGCTCAGCTACGGCGCAACCTGGCAGAGCATGCTGGTCCCCAACAAGGCGGGCGATCTTGTAGATGTCGTGCTGGGGTTTGACGCGCTGGAAGGATATACCAATCAGGACTGGTACATTGGCGCAACCATCGGGCGCGTCGCAAACCGTATCGGTCACGCCCGCTTCACACTCAGCGGGCGCGCCTATACGCTCTTTGCCAACGACTGCGGCAACTGTTCCCACGGTGGAAAGATCGGCTTTGATCGACGCAACTGGAAGGCAAAGATTGAGCAGGATTCCGTCGTGTTCTCACTCTACAGTCCGGATGGCGAGGAAAACTTTCCCGGCAACCTCAGCGCAATGGTCGTCTACCGGTTGGACGAGAACAACGCGCTGTCAATCCGCTACTTTGCAGTCTCGGATCAGGACACGCTTTGCAGCATGACCAACCACGCCTACTTTAACCTCGCGGGGCACGACTCCGGCGATGTCTTAAACCAGCGCCTCATGATCGACGCGGACGCATTTACGCGCATCGACACCACCATTCTGCCGACCGGAGAGATCGTCCCCGTCGCAGGCACGCCGCTGGATTTTCGCGCGGGCAAGCCCATCGGGCGGGATATCGCCTCCCATGCGGAAAAGATGGATGCCGCGCTGGGATACGACCATAACTTTGTGCTCAACCATCCGCAGGGCGGCGTAGAGTGCGTCGCCACGGCCTATGATCCCGCGGGCGGCATCGCGATGGATGTCTGCACCGATCAGCCGGGGATTCAACTCTTTACCCCGCTTGATCTATGCGCTCTGCCCGGCAAGGGCGGCGCAAGCTACAACAGCCGGGCGGCTTTCTGTCTCGAAACGCAGCATTTTGCAAACGCGATGGAACACCCGCATTTCCCGAGTATCGTCCTCCGCGCCGGGGATATCTACACAAGCGAAACCATCTATCGCTTCCGCACGGAAGTCTGACAGGGCCCGATCGGAATCCTGGCAAGGATTGATTCTGGCCGGGGTATATCAAAAAAGCGGCGGGCAATGCCGCCGCAATCTCCGCCGAACCGCTGTGTTTCGGCGGTTTTGTCGTAATTGTGTCAGGTACGCGGGCGCGCGCAGGAGTTGCGCTTGACCAGCTCCGGACGAAACACCTCGGAATAGGGCGCACGCACCTGCTTTCGAATCAGCCGCAGCAACGCCTGTGCCGTATGACGTCCCATCACCTCTTTGGGGTGGGAGATGGTGGTGAGCTGCGGGTCGCTCGTCGTCGCCAGATAGGAGTCGTCAAAGCCGATGACGGATACCTGCTCCGGTACGGAGATGTCGTGTTTTTTCAAGGCACGGATGCAGCGAATTGCAATCTCGTCGTTATATCCAAACACCGCCGTCACGCCATGCTCGGCTACCGCGTCGATGAGATCGTGCTCCAGCGTCTCTTCGCAGCCGATGATGAGCGGCTCTTCCATCTGAAACTCCTTTGCCGCCCTGCAAAATCCATAATATCGCTGCAGCGCGTCGCAGCAGTTTGGCCGGTAGGCGACGGCGCATTTTTGATGACCGTATGCTGCAAAGTGTTCGGCGACGCGCGCGCCGCCCGCCGCCTCGTCCAGCATAACATAGGAAATCTCTTTCCCCTCCATGCGGCTGTCGATCATAATGCATGGAATCCCCCGGTTCTTCAGCGCGGTGATGCCGGAGAGCAGTCTTGAGAGAATCTCCGGCGAAAGATCCACCTGCGTGAGTTGGAAGATCACGCCGGACGTGTTCTTGAGCAGAATCTGTTCTAAAGAGGCGCAGAGGCTCTCCGCATTGGAGTTGGTGTCGCTGATGATGAAGTTGCAGTTGTTACCCGTGAGCACTTCAGCGATGCCTTTGACATAATAGGTCGGAATAAAATAAGTATTACCCATGTCGAGGATCGCCTCTATGTTGAGATAATTTACCTCGCCCGCCGCCTTGCAAAACGTCCCCTTGCCCTGCGCTTTTTCCAGATAGCCCGCCTCCACCAGCTGGGAGAGCGCGCTACGCACGGTCAGCCGGCCTACGCCAAACTCCTCCACCATTTCGGCTTCGCTCTTGAGTTTGTCGCCGGGTTTAATCTCGCCGGCGATCATTTTATTTTTAAGCGTTTCGACAAGCTGCAAATAGAGCGGCACCGAGCTGGTTTTATCTAACATGTTGTCTACCCCCAGATAAGTTACAGACAGGATACGCCGTGTTCGATGCGATTTTGATAACTTATGTTGTCATCTCTCATTAAACAGCGCTGGCGCGTATCTGTCAATCCCCATTAATTTTTCAATATCTATTGACATTATTCAGGATTCATGGCACGATATGCCTTGTAAGGGTGCTAGGCGCACCTTTTGTAGTTAATATAACATATCTGCATACAAGTTCGCAACTATTTTCGGTAATCTGCAGCCATACCGCCGAAAGGCGAGACAAACCAGCAAGAAACCAATCGATTGCCCGCGTTGTTCTGTGTACGAAGTCGTACACGGTCAATCGTTTTGTTATACGCTTCTATTTCCTTTTGCTCCGCCCATTCACACCGTTTGCCTCGGCGGGCCGCCTGCATCCCGGAATCAAGGGAGCCTCTCCCTTATTCAAATATATCAGCAAAGGATGGAACAGGAATGAAGTTACAAATGAGAAAGGCCATTGCTCTCCTTCTCGCCGTCGTTCTGATGCTTGGAACCGTATCCATGCTCACCGGCTGCGCAAAGAAGGCCGATTCCAACAAACTCACGATTTGGATCAACGGCAAGGATAGCTACATTGGCCCGAGCGAACAAAAACTCTCTCAGGATCAGTGGTACATCTCCCAGGCCATCAAACGCTTTGAAGATGCCAACCCCGGCGTAAAAGTCGAGCTCGTGGTTTCCGCAGATGGCGAGACCGCGCACCAGACCTTCAAGGCGGATGCCATGGCGGGCACCGCGCCGGACATCGCGAACCTCTGGACCGGGCAAAACATCTTCTCCATGGAAGACGTCATCCTCGATATCTCCAAGCTGATCCCCGCTGAAGACAAAACCAATATCTCCGGCTGGGATTCCGTCACCTCCCCCGCGACCGGCGCCGTGCTCGGATATCCGACCAGCGACAACCAGATTTGCTTCTTCATCTACAACAAGCAGATCATCCGGGATTGCGGTCTGGACTTTGACAACAATCCCCCTCGCACCATGGAGGATTTTAACGCGGCCTGTCAGACCATCAAGGACAAAGGGTATCAGCCCATCGCCTCGGACGAGAGCTTCCCGTGGTTTGGCTGCTATGTCATCGCCTATTGGTGGGTGCAGCAGACCGGCATCGACGGCATCCTCAGCGAATGCAAGGGTGAGAAGTCGTTTACCGAAGATCAGGGCTTGCTCTCCGCGCTGGACTACTATCGCTCCACCATCGTCAACGGCTACCTTAACGCCGATGCCGTCACCTCCGCCGATAGTTGGAACAAGTTCTGTCAGGGAACGGTCGCGATGATGCCGCAGGTTTCCTCCGTCGTCTCCGATGCGGAATCCGCACTCGGCGCGGAGAACGTCGGTGTCATGCTGCCGCCGGATTTTGCGGGCGCAACCATCACGGGCAAGACCATCGGCGGCCCGGGGCAGTGCCTTGTGGTCTCTAAGGACTGCAAAAATCCCGAGCTCGCGGTGAAGTTCCTCTCCTTCCTCAACAGTAAGGACGAGGTGCTCAAGTTCTTGCAAGTACAGTCCAAGGTCCCGACCCGTCTGGATATCTCCGCGTCTGACCTCGGCCTCGCGCCGGAGAGCGCGGCCACCAAGCTCTTTGGCTGGGCGGACAAGACCGTGTTCTGGGTGGATAACTCCCTCTATACCAATATCGTCGGCGACTTTTACAATTTGCTGCCGCTCGTACTCGCCGGAAAGATGACCCCCGCGGAATTCGCGGCGGATCTTGACAGCAAGGTCGTAAAATAATCTCCTCCTCCCGCGCGAATCATCCAGCTCCAGGGGCGGGAAGCCGCCCTTGGAGCGCATCAAAGGAGACAACGCTATGTCCGCTCACCCGGCCGCTGCCAGGCACCCCAGCGCGGGCAGCCTGCAAAAAAGCCGCATTCGCATTGCTTATTACTCCATATTGCCGGTTCTTTTGATCCTGCTTCTTGTCAAGGCGTATCCGATTTTGGCAACGATCTATCGCAGCTTCACCAATTGGGACGGGCTTTACAAAAACGACTTCGTCGGACTGGCAAACTATAAGGAATTTTTCGGCTCCGGATTGTTTGGACAGCTGTTTTCCAACAATCTCGTGCTGCTGCTGAGCGTCCCGCTGCAGGTCATTATCGGCCTGATCGTCGCCGTGCTGCTCTATGAGCAGGTGCCCGGCTGGCGCGCATTTCGCTCCATTTACTACATTCCGCAGATCATCTCTCTCGTGATCTTGGGCTATCTCTTCCGCTCGCTCTTTAGCCTCGACGGCCCGGTCAACAAGGTCCTGGAGGCGATTGGCCTCGGTTCCGCCGCGCGGGAATGGCTTGGCGACGGGAAAACCGCCCTGCCGATCATGGTCGGCTGCATTACCTGGTATTCCATCGGCTGGCAAACCATCGTCATCCTCGGCGGTATGTCCGGCATTGATCCGAGCGTGTTTGAGGCGGCGAAACTCGACGGCGCAAACTTCTTTCAGCGGACGTTCAAAATTGTGCTCCCGATGATCACCAGCGTCATCACCTATTGCGTTGTTATGGCGGTTGTTTGGACGTTTACAAGCCTGTTTTCCCTGATTTACTCCATGACCGGGGGCGGCCCGGGCTATGAGACGATGACACTCGACTACATGATTTATGAGAAATCGTTTGTCACGGGCAGTCAGCTCGGCATGGCTTGCGCCATCTCCGTCGTGTTGTTTGTCATCGTCATGATCATCACGGCGGCGGAGATGAAGCTCTCCGACCTCGCCGAGAAGAAATGGGGTTGATTCGTATGAAAACATGCGCAACGCGATCGCAGAGGATTCTGCGCGCCCTCGGGCGCGCGGTGATCTTCCTCCTGCTATTGATCTTGGCAATCTCGTTTCTCTATCCGCTGTATTACATGCTCGTCAACTCCTTAAAGTCCCTCAGCGGATATTATATCGATCCCTTCGGCCTGCCCAAGGAGCAGCTGCAGTGGCAGAATTTTCTGACCATGATCAGTCAGTTTAAAATTCTTGAGCTCTTTGGCAACAGTTTCATCATCTCGTTTTTGACCGTACTCGGCCTCGTCGTGTTCGGCACGCTGGCGGCATATTCCTTTGCCAAGGTCGATTTCCGCGGTAAAAACGGCATCTATCTGGCTATATTAGCGACGATGTTCGTGCCCGCGCAGGTGACGATGATACCGATGTATATCAGTTTTGCCAAGGCAGGGCTTGTGGATAGCTACATGGGCGTGGTGATCGCTTATTGGGCGATGTTCCTGCCGGAGACCATCATGCTCATGACCGCAAACTTCAAGAGCATTCCCAACGAACTGTTGGAGGCGGCAACCATCGACGGCTGCGGTTATTTCGGGCGGCTGACCAACGTGGTAATGCCAATGGGTTGGCCGGCGATCTCTCTGTCGATCATATTTTTCTTCATCTGCTCCTGGAACGACCTCTTTACCCCGATGGTGCTGCTCAAGAGCATGGATAAACGCACCGTCATGGTCGCCCTTTCCTCACTGATCGGCCGCTACACGGGAGATCCGCCGTTCCAATATGCAGGGCTTCTTATGAGCGCCATCCCCGCGCTGGCGGTGTATGCCATCTTCCAAAAGAGCATCGTCAAGGGCATGAGCATGGGCGCGATCAAATAACGCGGACTATAATATTCGCACGGAGGACTATCGCATGAATAAACCAAGAATCGGGCTGCTCGGCCTCATGACCGACGGATATGAACCCATCTTTCCCGGCATCACCGCGCGGCAGGAAAACTATGCGCGGGAACTTGCTTCGCTGTTTTCGGGCGTTGCGGATGTGGACTTTCCCGGAGCGGGGCTGAATCGCACACGAATTGAGGAGATTGTCCGCTCCTTTAACGAAAAGCAATATGACGGCATCTTAATCGTTCTGCTCGCCTATAGCCACGCGGTCTATCTGCAGCATGCGCTCAAGGACAATCGCCTTCCCATCGCGCTCGCCGTTGTACAGCCGGATTCCTCCGTGAAGGATGAATATCTGGAGCTCGATTTGACCGTCAACCAAGGGATCCACGGCGCGCAGGACAACGCGAATATGATCGTCCGCAGCGGCTTCCCCTGTCAGTTTTTCGCAGGGGAGCGGCATGACCCGCGCCTCGTGCGCTTTGTGGAGGATTTTGCCCGCGCGGCGAAGACCTACCGCGCGCTGCGGAAGATGAAGGTCGGCGTGCTCAGCCGCATGTGCGGCATGGGCGATATCTTGATCGACGACATGGCCTATTATAAGAATATCGGTGTGGAAATCTGTAACGACACCGTTGGCTCCGTCTACTCCCGCATGCAAGAAGTCACAAAACAAGAGATCGACGCGCAGATTGAAAAGGATCATGCGACGTTTGTCATGGATCCCAAGCTCGGTTATGAGAGCCATGCGGAGGCCGTAAAACTGTATCTCGGCTTCAAGCGCTGGCTCACGGAGAAGGGCTTTGGCGCGTTCACAGCGCAGTTTGATATCTTTGGCGACGACAGGCGATTCCGCCAGCTTCCGCTCTATGCCGCCTCTCAACTGATGGCGGACGGGTTTGGTTATGCGGCGGAGGGAGATTTTGTCTGCGCCTCTATGGTTGCCGCGGCGCACATGCTCGGCGACGGCGGCGGCAACTTCACCGAGATGTACATGATGGATTTTGAGAAGGACGCTATCTGCTTCTGCCATGCGGGCGAGGGAAATTGGGCAACCCATCGCAAGGACGTAAAGCCCCGCCTGATCGACCGCTATCTCGGGGAGGGCGGCCTGGAGAATCCGCCGACGCTGATGTTTACACCGGAGGTTGGGCGCTCTACGCTGACCTCTCTTGCGCCGATGAGTGGCGAACACTTTCGCCTCGTTGCCGCAACGGGCGACATTTTACCCAAAAATGATCTGGTCGGCTGCGAAATGCCCTATATCTTCTGGCGGCCGGACAGCGGCATGACCACCTGTGTCGAAAATTGGCTTCGCGCAGGCGGAACGCACCACGAGGTGATCAGCCTTGGCGATGTCTCCGCGCGCTGGAAGATGCTCTGCGACCTTTGGGGCGTTGAGTTTATCCGCGTATAGTCCGACCCGGATCCCCACCGCAACGGAGGTACCCCCTTGGATTATTTTCTGACATTTGATATCGGCACCACATCCGTTAAAACCTGCGTCTTTGACCAGCAATTACGCATGCTCGGCCACGCAAACGGCGAGTATCTGCTCCTTGCGGATCGTCCGGGTTATGTCGAGCTGGATGCGGAAACCTATGTACAGGCGGTTCTGCAAGGAGCAAAAGAGGCGATTGCCCGCGCGGGCATCAACCCTCGGCATATCGTCTCCCTCTCCTGCACCACGCAGGGCGAGACGCTGATTCCCATTGCGCAGGATGGCGCCCCGCTCGCCCGCGCCATCGTCTGGCTGGACGAGCGGGCAAGCGAAGAGGCGGATCTGCTTTCCAAGCAATTTCCCGCCGAGCGATTTTACCGTGAAACCGGCCTTCCGGAGCTCAACGGCTACACACCGATCGCCAAACTCCTCTGGATCAAAAATCATAGACCGGAATTGTATGCTTCCACCCGAAAATTTCTGCTTCTGGAGGACTACATCATCTTTCGCTTAACGGGCGCCTGCATTACAGAAAAGGCGCTCGCAACCAGTACAGGCTGGTTTCAGCTTGCCTCGGACGGCTATTGGGACGAGATGCTGCAAGCGGCAGGGATCGACCGCGAAAAGCTGCCGGAGTTGCTGGAGTGCGGCACTGTCGTCCCCGCCGCCGTTCTGCCGGAGATTCGCGCCGCGCTTGGTTTTTCGGATTCCGTTCAAATTGTCACAGGCGCGATGGACCAAACCGCGGGCGCAGTCGGCGCGGGCAATCTCTCGCCGGGCATTCTCACAGAGACGACGGGAACCGCGCTGTGCCTCGTAGCGACGCTGGACACCCCCGATCTGGGCCACCCCTCCCGCGTAACGGTCTATCGGCATATTGCGGCGGAACGATATTTAATGATCACCATCAGCATGACGGCCGGAATGTTTCTCAAGTGGTTCAAGGATGTGTTTTGCGAACCGGAGGCAAGAAAGGCGGAAAGAGAGCATCGCTCCGTCTATGCCCTGTTTGACGAAATCGTCTCCACAACCGAACCCGGCGCAAACGGCCTGATCGCCTATCCCTACCTCAACGGCAGCCTGCAGCCGCATCAGGACGCGAGCGTGCGCGGAATATTCTTTGGCATGGGGCTGGATTCCAAAAAGGAACACTTTTTGCGAGCGATATTCGAGGGCATTGCCTGCTTGCTGCGCGAGAATCTGGAGCTGATCGAGGCGGTAAATCACCTGCGTGTCGGCGAGATACGCTCCCTCGGCGGCGGGGCAAAGAGCGACGTCTGGCGGCAAATCAAGGCGGATGTGACGCAGCGCCCCATTGCCTTGCTTGCCCAGAGCGAGTGCGCCTCGCTTGGCGCGGCGATTCTCGCGGCGGTCGCGCTGGGGTATTATCCCGACGCAGCCTCCGCCGCCGCCAAGGCAAACGCCGTCGCCGACTACAAGCAACCGGATCTCACGCTCGCCCCGCTCTATGACAAGCTCTATGAATCCTACAGCGCACTCTATCCGCGGCTGCAACCGCTATTTGACGCAACCGGCAGGTATAAATGAACTATTTAGAAGAAAAACAGTATGTCGGCAATCGCGATCAGCTCTTTTCCGTACGGGAATCCCGTCTGGTCGGCGGGCGCGCGGATGGCGTCCGCGTGATCGATATCCATAACGGCGGCAATCTTTCGCTCACCATTGCGGCGGATCGCTGCATGGATATCCCCACTCTGCGCTATCGCGGACGTTGCCTCAACTACATCACCTGCAACGGCATTTCGCACCCCGCTTATTACGAAGTGATGGGCGAGGGCTGGAGCGAGGCATTCTCCGGCGGATTTTTGTATACCTGCGGGCTGACCAACACCGGCCTTCGCAGCGGCAATGATTGGGACGCGCAAAAAGAGCACGGCGGCATTGCGAATCGCCCCGCGGAGCACATCAACATTCTCGAAGGCGAAACGGAGCAAGGCCCCTATGTGGAGATCGTAGGCACCATGCGCGAAGGGATGCTCTCCGGCTCCAACCTTTCGCTGACGCGGCGGGTTCGCGTCTCTTATCGCAGCGACATCGTGGAGATCACCGACGTTGTGAAGAACGAAGGGTTTCGTCGTGTGCCGCAGGTGATCCTCTACCACTGCAACATGGGTTATCCGCTGTTACAACCCGATTCCAAATTTACGCTGGCGCATACCGCCGTTCGCCCGCGTACCCCCTTTGCCGCGCGGGAGATGCCGCGATTAAATGAAATATTCCCACCGCAGGATGCGATGGAGGAGGCCTGTTACTATTTTTCCCCCATTGCAGACGCTGCCGGCTGGGCAACAGCGACGCTTGAAAACGAGCGGGAACGTCTGCGTCTGCAACTGCGCTTTGACTGTTCCACATTAGGGCATTTTGTCCAGTGGAAAAACCTGGTCAAGGGCGAATACGTCATGGGTCTGGAACCCGCCAACGCGCCGATTGACGGACGCGAGGACGCGATTGCCCGCGGGGAGCTGCCGTATCTAAACGGCGGGGAATCCCGCACCTATCGCCTGAAGTTTGAATTGGATGACGGATTGGATCGGGCGTAGCAATCGCCCGTTTCCGAGGCCGTCAAAATCGAATTTTTTTGACGGACAACCGCTCTTTGTCTCTCGTCCTTCGGATTCCGAACGGCAAAGAGCTGCGAAGGAACCGCCCGGAGCCGGTCGATCCGTCACGATGGCAAAGCCACCGCAGCCGGAGCCGGTGGGTTCAGGGTGCGGTCCTTAACAATCCCGGGACTTTTTCGATGAGCTGGGGCGGACGTAGCAATCGTCCGCTTCTCTCTTTATTCCGGCTATGGTATGCTTGCCGTATATGATTCTATCAGAAGGGAGCCGGCGCAGTTTCGCCGGATTAACCGTCTATGAGCTCTTCCCCTTTTCGGCCGGATAGCCCGCTGTTGCGCGCCATCGGACGCGTTGGCGATCTTGCGCTCGCGAATATTCTCTTTCTCTTGTGCTCTATCCCGATCGTCACGCTTGGCGCTTCCGCCGCCGCGCTCAACACCATTGCCTTCCAGATGGCGCGCGGCGAAGAGAGCCGCATTGCACGAATGTTCTTTCGCGCGTTCCGCAAGAACCTGCTGCAGGGCATACTCCTGACGCTGCTCTTTCTTGCGCTTGGCGCCGGCCTATACCTCGACCTTCGCGTTTCTCAGGCGAACCCCGGAGCCGTCCCGTTTGTGTTGCGCGTTGGCGCGGGGCTTCTCGCCTTTTCCGGCGCGATCACGCTGCCCTACGTATTCGTTCTCCAGGCAAAGTTTGAAAATACCACCGGAAAAACGCTCAAAAACGCTTTCCTGCTCGCGGTGACGCATCCGCTGACCTCGCTGATCTGCGCACCGATCACGCTTGCCCCCGCACTGTTGCTGCTCTTTGCGACATATTATCTTCTGTTAAGCAGCATCTTCTGGTTTTTGTTTGGATTTTCGCTCATCGCGCTGGCAAACGCTTATCTGATCGGCAGGGTGTTGCGCCCCGCTTTACCGGAATCTGCGCCCCGGGGCGACGAATAAATTCTCCCGTTCCGAAGAGCGCACAATGCCAAAAAGCAAAGCGGAGAGCGCTCGCTCCCCGCTTTGCCGGAAGAAAACAATGAAAAAGTCGTCCCGCGTCCACCCGCCTGTCAATATTTGCCAAATTCCCTTGCAGCGTTAGCAAACGCCTGCAGATTTTCCGGAGGCGTCCCCTCGGAAAAGTAATCGCTCGCAGCCAATATAAAACCGCCGCGCTGTTTCACCAGAGACAGCACGTCGCGAACGCGCGCCGAAACCTCGCTCGGGGTCGCGGTTTTTAGGAACTGAATCTGGTCAATTCCGCCGCTCAGAACCGTAGGTAACGGAATCTGTAAAAGCGCATCCTCCAGTACCGTGTCGCCAAACGGCGCCGCCGTAAGCGATTCATATAGATCGATGCCCATCTTTCCATAAAGCGGCAAAAGAAAGCGCGCGTCGCCGCAGTTATGATAGATCATCTTGCCGCCCGCGCGATGAATCGCCTCGATCAGCCGCATTTCATAGGGCATTACGAACTGCTCAAACATCTTGGGGCCCGCCATGCTGCCGCTCGCCATGTTGCCGCTAACGGAGAGAAAATCACACCCTGCTTCCATGAGCTGCGGTACGAGAGAGGCCACGCGCGCGCCGAAATACTCGATCATATCCCGATAGAGATCTTCGTCCGTGTACGGATCCATCAAAAGATCGTCCAGCTTTCGATGAAGTCCAACCATATTAAACGCGCCATGGATCCAGGTTCCAACGAGTCCGTCTTCTCCGACCAGCGATCGCGCATATCCGATTTTAGAGCAGTCGAACCTTGGCAGCGGCGGTTGAAAGCGCTCGAACTGGCGAAAATCCTCTTCCTCTTTAATGAAATACTCCGTCGTTGCCTCAACCATCTCGTTCTGAGAGACGCGGCGGAAGGATTTAATCTGCCGCAGCACACGCTCCGGCGTGGTCACGGTGCATATCTCATTCCATCCCTGCGAGACTTCCGTTCTTGTTTTCTCAACGCGCCAAGTATCGCAGCTCACAAAGCTCTCATCCAGATAGTCCGTCATGATATAGCTGCGCAGCAGGATGTCAAACCCAAACCGCCGATAGAGTGCGACCGTATCGGCAATTGGGTCGCTCGAGAAGCCGCCGTGATATTCGTTTGCCAGGTTTTGGTAGATAAAGGGCGCAACGGGGACACGCTCCGTCGGCTTTCCCGCCAGCGTATCCAAGAGCAGCTGTCTTGCGTTCATAATCGCCCCTCCTCCTTCGTGTTACCCGGCATGGTCCATTGCGTTACAGCGCGACGAACTGAAAGCCCATACAGCGCGCAAACATCTCCAGTTCCTCAAGCGATTCACCGTAGACGAGCGCCGAGTGATGCGTCCCGCCAAGCCGCGAGAAGCGCTCCAAATAGTCCGAGACCCGCCCGCTTGGACGGAACCAGCCGTTCACGCTCTCGCTCATGTTGTTGACTCCGCTGACCGGCAACACCTCGCCCTGCGTGCACAGGAGCGTATATTTCCCATTGCCGCCGGGTGCGAGATTGACATAGGCCGCCTTGCCAGCGCGGAATGTCCCATAGGCGACGGTCGGATTCTCTGCATTGGTAAACGGGAAATCCTTCTCCGTCAGGCGCGGCTTCCCCGCGCAAACGCGATAGTTAAACTCTCCCATGTGGCTTAAAAAGATGCTGTTGCCCTTCCAATCCGGGCAGAACATCTCGGAAAATGTCGTCTCCGGAAACACGCCGAGCAGCGCGCCGACCAGCGCGGCGGTCAGCACATCTCCCTCGCCCGCATAGCCGACGCCATTCATCATGCTCTTGGAGCATTCGGTAAACGGCATCACAGGCAGCGCGGGGTTACTATCCTCCGTCGCGAGAAAATTCACCGTCATTGCGCTGAGACGCTCCTCTTCGCGCCAGCCTCGCAGCGCGAGACTCACGCGAGCCGCTCGATCGTAGAGCGAGCGGGAAACGCAGGGATCGACGTTAAATATTCCCTGATCCGCCGCCCATTCCGCGTCGAGCTCAGCCTGTGTCACCGCATCAATCCTTGCCTTGCCCTGCGCTTCGTCATATGGAACAATGCTGAGTCCGATCGTCTCTTGGAGTTCTTCAAACGGTACGCAAAAATCGCCCATGCCGGCAAACGGGCCGCCGACGAGGCCAACGCGGGCGGAGCGCATCCGTTTGGCAATGATCGCTCCGCGGCAGGCGCGCGCAGTCCGTTTCAGTACGTCGGACTCGCTGTAGTGCCCCGCAAACACGCTGAATGTTTTATGGTTGCGGCGCAGCAGGTTGCAAAGATCCTGCACGCCGTGAATACCGTGGTTATAAAGAATTTCGTCCGCGTCCACGCTGCTGTCAAACGCGAAATCTTCGGTTGTATCCAGCACGATGAGCGGCAGTTTTGTGCCCGCGAGCACCTCCGCGCTCTCCAGCGACGGCGAATACGCCAGATGCAGCGTTACGATTGCCGCAACGCCGGCCGCCTCCAGTTGCTCCACCGCAGCACGAAACTCGTGCTCCACGCGGCAGACGGGCGCGGTTATAATGGTTAAACCCTCACGTTCCAATGCATTGGCAATGGTATTCAAAAAACGCTCAATGCGCGGCCGCATAGAGGGGACGGTATCGTCGTAGAGTTTTAGATAGAGCGGCAGCAGGCCGATCTTTTCCTCTTTCATGGTGAACCTCATGTCTTGTGAATCTCCGCGCCAGGCGCGCGGGCAAGTGTCTTAGCGAATCGATCCCGGTCGATTCCCGGTTTGCCGGAGGGGGCATCGCGCCCCCTCCGTTTTGTGTCGTCAAATTGGATTATTTGCCTGCGGTGACTTCCCAGATATACTTTTCTTTGAACTGGGCGGCATTGTCCTTTGTAATAACAATGGAGCCGGAGTCAACCGTCTTGGGCAGCGGATTGATGCCGCCGCCGATGTAGTCGCCGATGACCTTCAGGTCGCCGTTGACATAGTCATGCAGCCACTGGAGAGCGATGAAGCCTTCCACATAGGAGTTCTGCGCATAGGAGGCGGCGAGCTCGCCGTTCTCGATGAGTTCCAGCGTCGCCGTGTCGCGATCGCGGCCGATAACGATGACCTTGCCCGTTAAGCCCGCTTCACGCACTGCCGTGCAAGCGCCAACGGCGGTATACGCCTGCTGGCCAATAATGCCTACGACATCCGCGTTTGCCTGCAGCGCGGCGCCGATGTTGGTTGCGGCAACGTTTGCATCTGCGGTATCATCCACTTCCACAACCTTGACGCCGGTGTAGTTGGCGAGCGCTTCCTTCGCGCCGCGGAGGTTTTCCAGAGCGGACGGCTGTCCCGCGCTGATCGCGGTGGAGATCAGAACCGTACCGGTTTTTCCGGCGAGGAGCTTGCCCATCTGTTCGCCCATGTCATAGCCGGCCTGATACGGATTGCAGCCGAGGAAGGAGAGGCGGTTGCTGGGGATATCCGTGTTTACGATGATAACCGGTACGCCGGCAGCGATGGCGTTATCGATCGCCGCAGCGGTTTCCGGGGACTGGCCGTGCAGGACGATGCCCGTGACCTTGTTTGCAACAGCCTGGTCGATCGCCTGGGAAATCTGATCCGGAACGAATTCCTGCGGGCCGGCATAATACCACTTTGCGCCGATGGAATTGGCCGCGTCGCAGACGCCGGCTTTGAGTGCGTCAAAGAACTCCAGTTGGAACAGGGATCCGATGACGACATAGGTCTCTCCCTCACCCGGGAGCGCTGCTGTAGTGCCAGTGGATTCCGCGGATTGCGCCGCAGCGGGTGCAGCCGCCGGGGCTGCGCAACCTGTCACGAGGAGTGCAACCACCATTAGGATTGCAACAAGAATCGAAGCCTTTTTCATACGTTTATCCTCCTTATTGATGTATTTCCTTTTTGAAAAGGAAATCTTAAAAAATCCTTTGCGTTCGTTCCTATGTCTCTCAGGGTTCCGATGATCAGTTTTTGGCAACAGGAAACATACCTGGCGAAATCCTCTTCTTTTTTCGCTTCATCCGCTTTCTATTTGGTTGTTTGGTTGGTTGAGTTCTGTTGGGCGGAGCGCCTAGCAGGCCTCCGTCATGCCGGATGCGAGCGAGACGAGCCGCTCTTCCGAGAGCCGTTTGTCGTTGTCCAATATGCCCGTAATTCTTCCTTCGAACATGACGATGACGCGATCGCACGCCGCCATGATCTCCGGCAGCTCCGAGGATACCATCAGAACGCCCTTTCCCTCCGCCGCGATCGAGCGAAGAAGCGCATGAATCTCCGCCTTTGCGCCGACGTCTACGCCGCGCGTCGGTTCGTCGATCAGCAATATCTTTGGATTCGCCGCGAGCCACATCGAGAGCAGCACCTTCTGCTGATTGCCGCCCGAAAGATTCATGACCAGCTGTGCCATCGACGCGCACTTGATGCGCATGGCATCTACGTAATGCCTGGCATTTTCGGCGATCTTGCGATAGCTCACAAGCCCCGCGCGCTTATACCTCTGCTCCGACGCGGCGGCGATATTGGTCTTTACATCCTGCTTGAGGAACAGCCCCAGCAGCTTTCGGTCCTTGGTGATATAGGCAAATCCGCGCCGTTTTGCCGCGATCGGGCTATGCACCCGAACCGGCTTTCCCTCAAGCTTAACCGCGCCGGCCGTAGCCGCGCGCCAGCCAAACAGAGTTTCCAGCAGCTCCGTACGCCCGGATCCCTCCAGCCCGGCAATGCCGAGAATCTCTCCCTTTTGCAGCAAAAAGGAGACGTCCTTGAGCGCTTCGCCGCTGCTTAGCCCATCCACCTCAAGCAGGACATCCGGCTGCACAGTCTGGCTGGTGCGATAATCAAACTCGACATCACGCCCAACCATATAGCGAACCAGCATCTGCTTGGTGGTCTTCTCATCGCGCGGGAAGGTGACCACATGTTCGCCGTCCTTGAGCACCGTAATCGTGTCCGCCAGATGCAGAACCTCATCCAGCCTGTGCGAAATATAAACGATGGTGACGCCCTGGCTCTTCATCCGCGCGATCAGCTCGTAGAGCTTTTCCACCTCCACCTCCGTCAACGCGGAGGTCGGTTCGTCCAGGATCACCACGCGGGCTTTTTGTCCGAGCAGGGATGCAATTTCAACCATCTGCTGGGTACCCAGGCTAAGTTCGCGCATGGTGCTTTTTTCGTTGATATAGTTCAGCCCGCAGTCGTCGAGCTGCTCCCGCGTCTTTCGATAAAGCCCGCGATAATCAATCAACCCGCCCTTTTCGGGGAAATCGTTTGCGTTCAGATTGGTTGCTACGTCCAGATGCACAAAGTTTGACAATTCCTGATAAACAACGCCAACGCCTGCGCGCAGCGCCTCTTCCGGCGAACGGAAGAATACCTTTTCGCCAAAGAGCTCAATGGTTCCTTCGTCTGCTTGTTCAACGCCGGCAAGAAGCTTGATCAACGTCGACTTTCCTGCGCCGTTTTCGCCAACGAGGCAATGCACTTCGCCGCTTTTTATTTCAAACCCGACATTCTTCAGCGCAACAACGCCTGGAAACCGTTTGGTGATCCCCGTGAGTCGTACTGCTGTATCCATCATCTGTTCCCTCCGATTCGTCGTTTGCGCGTTCCGCTTACTTCGCGGCGACCTTGCGCCGCTTGCTCAGCTGGTCAATCGCAACCGCGAGCACGAGGATGCTGCCCGTGATCACCTGCGTATAGCTGGGATTGAGGTATAAAAGCACGATTGCGTTGTTGATCAGCTGCATCAGCGTTACGCCCAGCACCGCGCCAATGAGTTTTCCCTCGCCGCCGTCCATCGAGATTCCGCCAACCAGAAGGCCGACGACATTTCGAAACTCCAGCTGCGTTCCTGCGTTTTGGCTGCTGCTGCCGAGACGGGCAGCGAGGACGATGCCCGCAAATGCGGCGACTGCGCCGGTGATCATGTAGGAGATGTAGACAAACTTTTCGATGTTGATGCCCGCGAGCTTTGCCGAAAGCTTGTTAGAGCCAATCAGATAAGCGTTGTGAAAAAAGCTTGTATATTTAATAATGAAGATGCCAGCCAGGATGATAGCAAACATATAAACGATGGTGGATGGAACGCCGAGCCATGTTGCGCGGCCGACAATCGTGAAGCTATCCCCAAAGTTACCGAGCGTCTGCCCGCCGATGATGACGAGCGCGATCCCGCGGTAGGCCATCCAGGTGCCGAGCGTCGCGACCAGCGGGGTGACGCCGAGCTTATTGATGATCACGCCGTTGAGCCCGCCAAACAGCGCGCCGGAAACGAGCCCGATGAGAATCGCCAGCCAGGCCGGTACGCCCGCATTGAGTGATAGGCCGACAATCGCGCTGGAAAGGCAGAGGTTGGAGCCGACTGAAAAATCGATATTGCCTGCGATGAGCGAAATCGCCATCGGGATTGCGATCATCATATCGACGCTCATCCCCTGCAGGAGCACGCGGATGTTACCCGTCGTTGCAAAAGTTGATGTGGATGACATCAGCGCAATGACGATACACGCAAGCAAAACAACCAGAGACAATTCGCGTGTTTGCAGAATCTTCCGAAAGATATTGGAAACTGATTTCTTAGGCTGCATAACTGTTTTTTCCACCGTAGTATCCTCTCTCACTATTTCACTGCGCCGGAATCGCTCCGGCGTTTGTTTGCGTTCTGTGTTCGCTATGACCTTCCGCCTCAGGTATCCTGCAGACATTCGCTGGTGATGATCGCCAGTTCGGAATACTGCATCTTTTCCGGCACTTCGTTATAATAGAGGTAATTAAACATCACGCGCGCCGCATTGTAGGAAAAAAGCTCCGGTCGCTGCTCGATCATCACCTTGAGGTATCCGTCCTTCATGAGCCGTTCGCCCATGACGGAGAGATCGAAGCCGACAACCACGATGTCCTTGCGCCCCATGTCGCGCAGAACCTCGCCCGCGATATAGGAGTCCGCATCCGTGCAGAAGAGCCCGCGCAGATCGTCGTCTACAATCGCCGCTTTCACCATCTCATAATACAGGTTTGAGTTATCGGGAATATTCAGCTCAAACGGGTGAATATCCGGATAATACTCCTTCACCATATCGAGAAAGCCGCGCTTGCGCTCCTTCGTCTGCATGTGTTCGTGCACCTGGTTGATCGTGAACACATTGCCCTTTTTGCCGATATAGTTCGCCAGAATTTGGCAGCCGATGCGCCCCGCCTTATAGGCGTTCGGGCCGACATAGCAGAGTTTTTTATCCGTCATCGCATCCGCGCCGAATGTGACGACCGGCCTGCCGCTGCAGGCAAACTCCTCCAGAAGCGTGTTGAGCTTCGTCGCGCTCTGCGGCTGGATGATCAGTCCGCTAATCGAGCCGTCCGCTATCACGCCGCGAATCGCATCCTCCTGCTCGGATATGCTCTTCGTAAAGCACTTGCGAATCTCAAGCTGAAATCCATGCGCCCGGTAATCCTCCGCAAATCTGCGAAAGCCGCGCTCCACCTCGGGGAAGTACGCCTTGGTCGTTTCCGAATAGATAACGGCGACTTTGCTGTCCTTTGTCTTGGCAAGCGCGCTTGCAACGTGGTTTTTTTGATAATCCAGTTCCCTCGCCGCATGCAGCACAGCATTTCTTGTTCGCTCATAGACCGGGTCGCCGGCCATAACCTTTTTTACCGTGCGAAGAGCATAGCCAGACTTCTCCGCAACATCCATCAGCGTGACACGCTTCGTTTTTTCCATGCTTACCAATCAATCCTTCAGGCAATCTCAGGTTTCTGCGGCATTGAATGCCCTGTTGACCAGCCGCATCCAATTTTATTATTTCATCGTATCTATTGTGAAACATCGAATTTGATCAAACTGCGCCCCGGCGTTGGAATGCCGTACGTTAGAAGATAGCCTTTGGTGTATTCTTTCAGTCGAATTGTGCACCTCGTGCACTATTTATGAGCGTAACCGTGTTATGTCTGCGAAATGTCCCTTGATGCACCCATTATATGCACCCGTTTTAACCGTGTCAACCATAATTTTCCGAAAATTCGCGGGTTGACATCTCAAATTCGGGCACGTACAATAGGAAATATACAAAAGCCCACAACAAAATATGCACCTCGTGCACTTTTATAGTTTGTAACGTGCACAGAAAGGCCCGGTAAATGATGTACGACTATTTTCACCGAACAGATTTGGATGAGGCGTTTTATACCGACCATATCCTTCCCCGTCTGCCGCATACCATCATTGACGCGCACGCGCACTTTAACCTGCCGGAACATGTGACACGCATCACCAAGGAGACCATCGCCGGGGACTGGGCGCTGGAATGCGGGCTCCTGATGAGCTATGAGGAAGCTTGTGCCTACTACAGGACGCTCTTCCCGGATCATATCGTGCATATGACAGCCCTGCCCTGGCCGTTGCGGGAAGCGGACACCATCGCCAACAACGAATATGTATCCAAGCTTTCTAAACTGCCGCATCTATGCGGACTCATGACCATCCGGCCGGAATATGGCGCGGCTATGATCGAACAATCGTATGTCGAGGGCGGATTTTCCGGCTTTAAACCGTATCCATATATGGCAAGCGCAATCAAAGGCGCCGAGGTAAGCATTTTCGACTTCATGACGCACGAGCAGTTCGCATTGGCCGACCGGCTTCATGCGCCGGTTTTACTGCATCTGCCGCGTGCGGGGCGTTTACCCGCGCCGGATAACGTCTCCGAAATTCGCACCATCCTTGATCGCTACCCCAACGTGAAGCTCGTCATCGCGCATTTTGGCCGCTGCTTCAATGTTGAGTATTTTGAGCAGGCGTTGGAATCGCTTGGCGAGGATATCCATCGTGTTTGGTTTGACACCGCCGCAGTGCTCAACCCCGCGGTGCATCGCCTCGCCCTCGCGGAACTCAACTACCATAAAATTCTGTTTGGAACCGACTTCCCCATTCTGCTCTGGCACGGCAAGCGAGAATGGAAGAACGGCACCTATATCAACCTCTGCCGCGAAAACTTTAGCTGGAACAAGCATCTTTACCCAGAGGATGAGCCGAACTATACCTTCTTTGTCTATGAGCAAATCAAAAACATGCTCGATCTCATCGGTGATGACGAGCAGAAAAAGCAGGCCATCTTCTTTGGCAACGCGAATGAGGTCTATTTTGATGCGCCCCGTGGCGGTGTCCATCTATGAACGCGTTGTTGCAAAAACACCTGGGGAATATGGATCAAATAGCGGGGATCCGTCTGGAACGTCTGGACGAGGGCAACGGCGCGGGCACGCGCATCGCCCGCGTCTGGAACGCGGCGGGGCTTTCCTTCTCCGTTTTGCCGGATCGCTGTCTGGATCTTTACGATTTTTCCTATCGCGGCGTCAACCTAGCATTTCATTCTAAGAACGGGCTTGGTGCTGAGCGTTTCTTTTCGCCGCAGGCGAGCGAGTTTTTTAGTTATTGGGCGGGCGGCATGCTCGTAACCAGCGGTCTGGATAATGTTGGCGGCGCAGTCGCCTCCGACCCTATGAATCCTTATCCGATTCACGGGAGAATCTGCAGCCGCGCCGCAGAGCACGTTTCCACGGATGCACGCTGGGAAGGGGAAGACTATATCCTCGAACTCTTCGGCAGCATCCGCGAAAGCAGGTTATACGGTCGTTCACTGGAGTTGCGCCGACGGATTCGAACCTCGCTCAACGCCAGCGAAGTGACCATCACCGACACCATCACCAATCTTTGCGACGCGCCGGAACCGGTTTTTCTGCTCTATCATTTCAACTTTGGCTATCCGTTGCTGGATGGGACAAGTCTGTTCTTTGGCCCGGAATCGGAAACCTCCGAGTATAGCGCTGTCGGCGACGATCAGTTTCGCCAGATGCACGCGCCGGTAGACGGCCTGGAGCAGCAAACCTTTTGTCATATCCCCTGCCGGAAAGGCGAAACAACCGCGGGGCTGTATCATCCCGCTCTGGGGCTTGCCGCATATCTGCGGTACGATTCCGCCGCGCTGCCATATCTGCTGGAGTGGAAATGTCTCAAGTCGCATGATTATGTATTGGCGATTGAGCCCGCCAACTGCCCAGCCAGGGATCGTGAAAGTGACCTTTGCGGGAACAGGGCGTTTCTGCTTGACGCGTACCAATCCGTAACCTATCAGGTTACGCTCGGCGTTGCGGAAGGCGCGGCAGCGCGGCAGCTCTACCAAAAACACCAATAATATGGGGGATCGCTATGTATGTCATTGGTCTGGATATCGGAACAACCGGAACGAAAGCGCTGCTTGTAGACAGCCAAACCGGCGCAATTGCCGGGAAAGGCTACCGGGGTTATTCTCTGATTACGCACGGGGATTGCGTTGAGCAGGACGCAAACGATTGGATTCGCGCGAGCATCGCCGCCATTCGGGAGGCTATGAGCGGGAATGAGCAGCTAGAGGTGTCCGGCATCTCCGTCTCTTCTCAGGGAGCGAGCATGGCCATGCTCGGCAAGGATGGCGTACCGCTCGGCAACGCCATCACATGGATGGATTCCCGCGCTACGGCAGAGGCACGCGAGCTGGAGCAGCGCCTCGGCAACGAGTATGTGTATCATATGTGCGGCTGGCGCATCTTCCCCTCGCTCGACGCGGCGAAAATCCTGTATCTGAAGCGCGCTGGCCTTGATCAGCCTGGATGTCTCTATCTAAGCACCATTGAAATCATCCATCATTTTCTCACCGGCCGCGCAGCAATTGACCCTACCAACGCGGCGATCCGGCAGCTGATGGACATCCGCACCGGCGCGTGGGATTCCAAAATGCTCGCCACGCTCGGCATTTCCGCAGAACAGCTGCCCGAGATTTGTCCGACGGGATCCCTCGTCGGCGGACTGACAAAACAAGCTTCGGCGGCGCTTGGCTTAGCCGAGGGCACGCCGGTCTATAGCGGAGCGCACGATCAATATTGCGCATCCATCGGCGCGGCGGCGATCCGCGCGGGAGATATGCTCCTCTCTGCCGGAACCACCTGGGTTGTCGTAGGGCTTGGCGCGCAGCCGCTATTCTCGGAGTCCTTCATCGCCCCGTGTATTCATCCCGTGCCAGGGCTTTACGGTGCAATGGCCTCTCTCTCGGGCACCGGCGTCTCACTGGAATGGTATAAAAATAAGTTTCTGCCGGAAATCGGCTATGCCTCCATGGACCGGCAGGCTGAAGAGCGATCCATTGGAGACCTGTTTTATTATCCATATCCGCTCGGGGCGGCCTATCCCATCTGGAATACGCGTGCGCGCGCTGCATTTACGGGTTCCACCATCGAGCATGACCGCATCGACTACGCGCGCGCTATCATGGAAGGCGCCGTATTCTGCGTTCGCCGCGCGTTGGATGACTTTTCGAAGAACGGGTGCTCCATCGGCGCGCTCAAGGTGCTCGGCGGCGCGGCAAAGAGTCCCCTCTGGTCGCGTTTGATCTGCGACATCACAAATAAGCCGGTTGAGCTTTTGCGTGAGCCGGATGCCTGTGCGCTTGGTGCCGCGGTCATCGCCGCATTTGGCGCGGGCGCGCATCCCGATTTCCGCTCCGCCGCCGCCGCCATGATTCAGAGTGCTGAAACGCTGACCCCCGATCCGGCGCAGGCAGAATATTATTCCAACAAATACGAGCGCTATCTCCGTCTTTGGGGCCACATCGCGCCATACTATCGCGCCTAGGCTCGCCGAATGATCCCCGCTATCATCTAGCGGCCTGGTTGCTTTCCCAATCCTGCCACAAAAACGACCGGCGCCCTCTCGCTAGCATATGCGAGAGGGCGCTTTCATTGCTCACGCGGTAGGAGTTCAAACGGGCGGGATCAGCCCTTTGTCTGTTTTGTCGACTTCAGCTCGTCATAGCCACGGCTGCGCCGCCTGCGATAGAGCCCGGGAGTAACCCCGGTCGCCTGCTTGAACGATTTGATGAAATGGCTCTGGTCAAAAAAACCTGTTTGCTCGGCGATATCGGTCATGGAGCAATCCTTGCGTCTTAGATAACTCTTCGCCTGTTCAATGCGCAGCGCCTGCAGATACTCGCTAAAGGTTTTCCCCGTCTCCGCCTTAAATAAGCGGGAGAAATAGGATGGCGAGAGATGCACTACCCGAGCGACCTCGTCCAGCGTGATTCGCTCCACAAAATGACAGCGCACATAGGAAAGCGCACGCGGCATAACATCCCTGTTGATTGCCGCCTCTTCGCGAAAGAGCAGCGCCATGAGTTGCTTAAGCACCGATGTCAGCCAGAAGCAGAGTTTGTCGATGTCATAGATCTCCTGCATCTCTCCGATATATCGCTGGCTGAGAGCTAAAATGCCGGCTTCATCCGCGCCGCCGTCGATTGCCGCGCGTGCGCTGAGCACCAGAATCTCGCATATTCTCGCGCGGATATAGGAAAAATCACCGCCGGTGATGAAGAAGATATGCCCAAGCAGTTGGTTGAGCAGCGACTCCGCAAGCGGTTTATCGGAAATTGAGACCGCCCGTAAGAACGCCTTCTCCATCTGCAACGGATATGCGCTGGTCTGTTCCAGCCGCTTTGCCGCGCTCGTAAAATCGCTCAAATCCCCCATGAGGCGCATGGTATCCTGGCGTTCGAGCATCGCGCTGATCGGATACGCCTTGCCAACGCCGCCAACCGACAAAAAGAACTGTTTGGCAATAGGCTCCACCTGCTCCGGCGGAATAAACGGAATTTGGCGCACCACGGCTTCCGCATTTTGTATTTGCTCCGGCTCCGATACAAAGGACTGCAGCTCGCATTGCATATAGTCCTCCTTGTCCACCATGAGCAGCGGCCCCGCCGTTACATACCCCACGGTGTCGTAGTCGGTCTGTACCGGCGTTGCGATGCACGTGAGCCCCTTCGGGCAGCTATAGATATACTTGCCGCCAAAACGCTCCGCTTCGTGCCATGCACGCGAACGGGATACCACACAAACATCCCGCGATTCCAACAGCGCGCTACAAAGCGCGCATTGTTGAATGCTGTATCCTACCTCGTAAATCGCATTCCCGTCCGGCGTACAGAGCAGACAACCAAGCCCGGTTACCTGCTGAAAGGAACGGACGCATTCCTGCATTAATTGAAGTTCTTCATCCTGAAGTGTGATCAGCCGCTCCGCCTTCCTTCTATCCTAAAAAACGGTTCTTGCGTTCATTATATCGTTTTTTCAGCCGCCGGTCGATGGTTCCACGCGTTTGCGAGCAGATACTTCTCCGCGTCTTTACACCAGAGTCCGTTATGATTGGCGACGATTCTCGCCAGTTCGGCAAACATCGGGTCGCTCTTGCCGAGCGAATCGAAGTCCGCAATCGCGGTGAGCGGCAGACGGATCTGCGTGTAGATCAGCTTCTTGCCGCCGGGAATCTTCGGCAGGTTCATCGTCGTCTCCGCAACGCTGTCCAGCCCGCCGATATGCGTAATCATCGCCGCCGGGTTAATCCGTCCCGTGTTCATGAGGCTGATCGCCTCGCGCATGTCGTTCGTGTTTCCGCCCGTGGTGCCGATCACGTGATGATAGGCATAGTGCACGTCGTAGAAATTCATCTCCGCCTTAAACGCGGGGTTGGAAGGGCCGGCAAAAAAGTTCAGACAGCCGTCGAACCCAAGGATTTCGTCCGCCTGCTCCACCACCGCTTTGACCGGGGCAAAGCAGATCACGTCGTCAAATCCAGTGTCGCCCGTCAGCGCGCGCAGCGCCGCGACCGGGTTCTCCGTCTTTGCCGTGTTGACATAGCACAGTTCAATACCGAGCGCTTTCGCATGCTCCACCGGATAGATGCGCTCCGCCCGCTCCAGACGCGCGTCGTCGATATCCGTCACGACGATCATTCGGGGTCTGCGGTCGCAGTGCAGCGCGTAGTCGATGGCGCCCAGTCCCATCGGGCCAACCGACGCCAATAGCGCAAGTTTTCCGCCCTCCACAATCCCCATGCGGTGCTCATAGCTGCCGGGAACGGTGTGATACATCGCGTGATATGCCCCGATGATGCAACTCATGGGTTCGGCCAGCGAACCGTAAAAAAATACATCCGACTCATAGGGCAGGAGGCAGTCCATCGCGAGCGTCTCAAACGGAATATTCACATACGTTGCGTCCCCGCCGCAGAACTCGTAGGAATAGCCCGGCGCGAGCTGGGACCCCTTGTAAAAATGCGCGGGCTGAATCGCAACATGCTGCCCCGTGCGGTAGCGGTCCTGCCAGTTTTTGCCAACCTCCAGAATCCGCCCGCAGAACTCGTGCCCGATGATCGTCGGGTGTTCGGCGATGTTCTCCGGCACGCGCTTATGCGCCGCGCCCTGAATCGCAGCCTTGTAGCTGGACATGCAGATGCTGTCCGAAACCACCTCCACCCGCACGCCGTCGTCGCCGATCTCCGGCAGGTCGAAGGTTTCCAATCGCAAATCGTTTGCGCCATGAAGGCGCACAGCCGTTGTTTTCATATCCTCTCTCCTTAGACCACATCTTGATTATGCTCAGCCTTGGTCTTTTGCGCCGCGCGGCGGATGTTCGCAATCGGCTCGCCGGCGGCGAACAGCGCATAATATGCCAGAATCTGATCAAACAGACTCCCCTCCGCCAGATGCGAGAGCGTTTTGAGCGTTTCTTCGGCGTTCTTTCGCGTCTGTTCGGCGCCGCTTTGCCGCAGGTATTCATAGACCGCGCCCGCCGCGCCCACGCAGAGAAACGCGGGCGTAACCCCCTGCTCCAGGCAGAGCGTCGCCGACCCGATCAGGCGATCCTGCGGCGCGAGCTTCCGTTTGAGATCCGCGCCAACCCGCGCGCAGGTGTCCTTGAGCGCACGGTTCGTGAAGCGAAACAGCAGATCCTGAATGTGCCGCAGAATGCCGTCCAGCGGCACCGCATACTTCTTCGCGAGCGCCTCCGCGCTCTCGAGCATGGCGTTGAGCGCGATGGCGTAGGTGTCCGCGTCGTCAATCGCCTCGAAAATATATGTCCTCTTTGCATACAACCCCAGATACGCCGTCGTCGCATGCCCCAGATTGTGGATGTAGAGCTTTCTGCGGATATAGAAGTCAAACGGAGAGAACGGAACCATGCTCCCGATCGCCGGAATTTCGCCGCGGAACGCGTCCCGGTCCACCGGCAGGTAGCCGTATCGCTCCACGCAGACGCGGAGTGGATCCCCCTCCTGCATCTCCGGTGTCTGCACGGGCACCATACGCCCGATCGACGCCTCGACCAACCCCACGCGTTCATCCAGCAGCCGCTGTTCCTCCGGCGTCATTTGCTCTTTGAGCATGCGCTCGACAACCTTGTTCGCATCCATCAGGTTCTCGCAGATAATGATGTTCAGCGGGTCTTCCGTCTGTTCGAATCTCCGCTTTAACCCCGCCGCGATGTTCGGCACAATAAACTTTAGGATATTCGCGCCGACCGCCGTCGCCATGATATCCGCCCCGGCAATCGCCTGGATCACCGCAGCCGCGTCGTTTCCATCGATCGCATCCACATGCTCGACGGTCTCGTCCCGAAACCCCTCGTCCGAAAGAATGCGCACGGGATAATTCCCGCGGATATGCAGCGCTTCAACGACGGGTTTTGCCACGTCGATGAACGTCACCTGATATCCGCTCCTGGAAAACAGCGCGCCGATAAAACCCCGCCCGATGTTGCCCCCGCCGTACATGATTGCTTTCATCTAGATCCCCTCAATTGTCCTTTCCGTGAATCGTCCAGCATTCCGCATGCTCCGCCGTCTGCCCTGGCTGAATGGTTCGAAGCGGCGCGAGTGTCTCAAACTCCAGCATCCAGCGGCAGGCGAAGACCTCCAGATTCACACCCCCATCCGGATAGGCCGCATTCGGGTCCGTCGGAAACGTCTTTATAAACACCTGATCCGGCAGCGTATACTGTGCCGTACCTGCGCGAGAGCATAACCCGATCTTGAAATATTCGTCCCGCTCGCGCTGAAAAACCTCCACTACGTCGCTGCCAAACCGCAGGCGCTCATCGTCCAGCGCGGTGTTGTTCCAGAGAGAGAGTATCCGCCCCGGCTTCGCCGTAATCGCGCCGCTCTTTGCGCCAAACGGCGCAGCAAGGACGCCTCCCTTTCTCATGGCGCTGACCGCCCAAGGCGCTCCAAGCAGCGCTTCTTGTCCCACATTGAGCATTCGATAGGTGAGCATCACGCTTTGTGGATCCTCCGTCTCACGGATTTCCATCTGCTTGACGACATGCAAATTCTCATCCTCCGGCTGGGTGATCCTCAGGGTTTCACCGCGCCACTCATACGAAATCGGGCGTAATTCCGGGGAGTAGAGGCTGTGTTCGCTCTCAGGCGCGAGCCAGAGGCGCGTTCCGCCGAAGATACGCCAGCCCTCCGGCGTCGTTAAATACGCCGCATCCTCCGGCTGTTCATAAAACACATTTTCTTTGCCCGCAAGCGAAAAGTAGATCGCGCGCGCACCAAAGCCGAGCGGCACGCCCAACTCCCACACGCCATTTTGCAGCCAAAGGCACTCGCCAAAGTGCTTATATTGTCGCGTCTCCGCCTTCATTTGTTTAGCGAGCGGCAAAACGCCAGCGCCTCTTTGGCCGTACGCATGCCCTCGGTCGCACCGCTCTCCGTGAGCGAACAGGCGGCGGCCGCGTTGCCAAGCTCGATGGCCTCCCTGAGCGGCAGGTCGCTATAGGCCCCGTACAGCACGCCGGAGCAGAACGCATCCCCCGCGCCGACGGTGCCCTTGATCATGCTTCGCGGCAGCGGCGCGCTCTCGGTTTCGATATATCGCCCCGCCTCATCCATGCCATACGCCCCTTCCGGCGAATGGATTACCGCCCAGCGGGAGACGCCGAGCGCCTTAATCTTGCTTAAGGCTTCCGGCAGCTTTTCCCGGAGTAAGCCGCCGCTCTCGTCGCGCAGCTTTACCCCCGTGGAAGCCTCCGCCTCCAGCTCGTTGATCACGCAATAGTCCGTATACCGCAGCGCGGGCGGAACAATGCGTCCGAAACGGTCGCCGGACTCGCTGACCACATCGATCGAGGTCTTGATCCCCCGCTCCTGCGCCGTGTGCAGCAGCCGCGCCATCTTCGTTCCGTATGTTTCGTCCGCCTCGTCCAGCGCGTCCAACAGCAGGATATACCCGATATGCAGCATGTCCGCGTCGAGGTGATCCCAGTCGATATCCGCTTCGCAGAAGCGCGCATTCGCCCCGCGATAGTGGTAAAACGTCCGCTGTTTGCCGATGGTATCCGCCATGACGGCGGTAAACGAGGTCAGCCCCTCGCGCAGCACGCGGGTGGTATCGATGTTTTTCTGCACATGCAGTTTCTCGAGCACATAGTCTCCCTCCGCGTCCGTCCCCACGCGCCCCAGCGCCTTGAGCGGCAGCGTCGGATCGAGCTTAGCCAGATCGACGATCACGTTGCAGAGCGCGCCGCCGGTGGAACGGGCGATGCCCTCCGTAATGGTCGTCAGCTCGCCGGGTTTCGGGTGCCCCATGATCGGGTAGAGCACGTCTACTATCATATTGCCCGCTACGGCAATGCCTGTT
>JAYFQU010000024.1:0-50040 GCA_034926785.1 Christensenella sp. | reverse complement strand
TCAGAGCATCAACAAACCCAGTAGGGGGGTTGGGGGATTTCGAAAATCCCCCATGTTCCTTCAAATTTGGCGATTCATTCGCCGAATTTGTGAAAAAATGGCGCGATTCGCGTCATTTTAACCCAAAGTAAAACCCATCGGCAGAGTCCGCAGGACTTTGTCGATGGGCTGACGCGCCGGATAAGCCGGCGCGTTTTGATTCGCAATTCTTTGTCATGCCTTCTGCACGACCGCGCTCTTTCGAATGAGGATTAAAAGCGCGATCATACTCGCTCCCAGCAGAATATGCCCAATCCCGGAAACGCCGGAAAGCGAGCCGTTCAGCGCGCCGGAGAGCGCGGTTTCGGTCGCCTGCGCGAGTCCGCGCAGGAAAAGGCAGGCGATTGAAACGTTCAACCCGATGTGATAGATCGTCACCCAAGCGCGAACCGCCTTTGCTTCAGAAAAAGCAAACGCCTTTTCCAGTAGAGCGAGCACGAGAAAGAAAATCATGCCCAGCACAAAATAGTGCGTGTGCAGAAACGCCAGGTTCGTCTTTCCCTCAAACGCAAGATATTTCGTCAATTCGCGGTAGAACACTCCGCCCGCAAGCGCCAACGAAGCATAGACGATTGCCGAATTCAAATAGCGCTTCAGCATATTTCAAATCTCCTTTTTCGCTTGACGATAGAGCGCCAGCCCCATCAAAACAATCCAGACATAAGCAAGCGTCTTGGGGATCATGAGCATGCCGATCATCGGGATTCTCTCGGCAAACAGCACCACGGGCAGGTAGAACGCAAACGACAGCGTAATGGCCAGCCACATATTCCGAAAGACACGATCGTTATTTTTTCTTGCTTCTTGCGCAAAAAGCACAATCAGCATAACTCCCATAATTGCAAACGGGATGTTGCGCAGGATGCCCCAAAGCAGCGGCTGCTGATAGCTTAGCCACTGGTTCTGCGGAAAGGCGCAGAGCGCGATTCGCGCGGCGGCCAACGTCCATATGGCGATCGTCAACCCCTTTTTGCCCGAAATCTGATAGCGCTCCCGCCAGATGTAGTAAAGGATGACATAAAAAATCGTCATCGTGATCGACGTAATCAGCTTGCCGATGCCAAGCGCTGCAGCGTTGGCCTCCAGCCCGGTCGTCCACAGTGACACCGCGCGCGGGACAAGATGGAAGGAATCTCCCGCGCCGAGCACCAACGCCATGATGCCGAATTTTTGCACCAAGGTTCCCTTGCCGCCCTTTGCGATAAGGTAGATGCCTATGATAATTGCAAATGTAAGATATAATGCGTCAAATATGCTTTCCGCCAATGCCTGTGCCATAATAATCTCCTTCAAAATTGAATGAATTTTCTTAGTATAAAATCCGATTGATCACATATAAAAATACGGTCTCATCTCCCTCTTTTTGCTGGAGTAACGCGATTATGTTTGACAACACAAACCGAGTGAACGCTTTTTTTGTGCACGTTTCATTCCAGACATCCGGGTGTATCGCGGTATCGCGATCCAGCCGGTCCATCATCGCCACGCGTAATGCCTCTTGCATGGATGCCATCCGCGCTCTGCCTGCCGCCGCATCTCCGCTCAGGCTCTTCATCAAAATCTCCGCGCAATCATTCATTCTGGAGCGCAGAAATACAATCATCTCCGCTACCTGATCCGAAAACCGCTCGGTAACAACGCTCCGCCGCATTTCATCCAATACGCCTCGCCAATATTCCTCGGTCAAAGCCAGCAAGACCTCCTGCTTGTTTTCGAAATAATTATAGACTGTTCCAATCGCAATATTCGCCTCGGAAGCGAGCCTTCGAATGTTGATAGCATCAACACCTTCGGCACATGCAGTCTGCCGCGCCGCATCAAGCAATAGTTTTTGAATCTCCGGATCTTTCTTACGCATCTCTGCCTCGCCTTATCGCAATTTCCTATAATGAACGTGTTCACTTATATTATAGCACGTGTTCCTCACCTGTCAATCACATATTTCGCATCCATCCCTTCGATTCCTGCTGGTTTGAAAGAAGTGTCACGTGCCGTCCGGAAAGGTTCACACGAACGCAACAGCCGCCGGTGCTTTTGGTGTTCCAAACGGTTGCTAGAAGCGCGGCAAATGTGTATAATATTAAGTACGTACGCTGGTATGCGTATAGATTGCAAACGGTCAAAGGATTGCCATGTACGAAAAATACTCGGGTCTGCCCGACACAACAAAACCAGTGCCAAATAGCAACAGCCGTTCTGCCGGGCGCAGTCCGGAGAGAAATACGTATTCCGGCAATGGTTCCCTTGAATATTATCAGGCGCCGAATCGGGGCAGCGGGACCCCTTCTGCAAAACGCGCCAGTTCGCGCCGTGCAAAGGCGCGCCGCCGCAAGATGATTGTCGGGCTTATGAGCCTTTTCTTTCTTGCGCTGATCGTTGTTGCCGTTGTTCTGCTGGCAAAGGGCTGTAGCGAACCAGCCGTTGCGGATCCGGCAACAGATCAGTTCCACAACGGCGTATATATCAACTGGACGGATGTTTCCGGCAAAACGATGGATGAAGTGCGCCCGTTGCTGGAGTCCAACGAAACCAACACGCTCAATAATATTTCCATCGTGCTAGCCAGCGATCAGATTAACGCTGTTATCTCCGGCGCAGACATGAAAGCCAGCTCCAACCTGAACGAGGTTCTTCTGGAGGCGCTTTCCGGCGGATCCAATCAGGAATATTATTCCAAGATCAGCATTGACGAAGCCGCTCTCACGGCGCGCATTGAGGACATTAACGCAACCTCCAGCGCACCGCCGACAGACGCAACCGTCACGTTTGATTTTTCCAGCAGCGGAAAACCCACCCCGCAATATGTTGAGGGCAAAGCAGGCTACGGTCTGGATGTGGCGTCCACAATTGCGCTTGTAAAGCAAACCATTGAGTCCGGTCAGCTGCAAGCAACGCTTACGCCAACGCTGACGACCGTGGAGCCTACGATCACCACGGCGGATGTACAGGCGCACACGGCTTTGATCGGCACATATAAAACAACCTACGCATTCAAGGGCACTGCGGAGGACACCGAAGATCAGCGGGCGACCATTCCCAAGCGTGCGTTCAACGTTGAAAAAGCGTCCGCTGCCATCAATAATCAGGTTGTCAAACCGGGCAGGACCTGGAGTTTTAACGACGAAGTTGGCGACAGAAACGAAAAAAACGGCTGGGAACTCGCAAACGGCATCTTTGGCGGCGACACCATGACAAAGCAGTATGGCGGCGGCGTATGCCAAGTAAGCACCACTCTCTATAATGCCTTATTGGAAGCGTATCCTTACTTTACGTTTGATCGTCAGAAGCACTCCATTCCCTCAACATATGTTGACATGGGGCTGGATGCAACCGTGGACACGGGTCACATTGACTTTGCGTTCACCAATAATTCCGAATATCCGGTCTACATCTTCTCCTATGTTACGGAGAATAAGTTGGCCAAGAGCCGCAAGCGCGACCTGTATGTGCTGATCTATGGCGAAGCATTACCGGCGGGTACGGAGTATAAAACGCGTACTGTTAAAGTCTCCGAGGAAGCGCCGGGCGAGGATATCATAACCGAAACGAGCAAGCTGTTTGTCGGCGAAGAAAAGATCCTCGCGGAACCGCGCTCCAAATACACCGTTGACGTATATATTGACCGCTATCTGAACGGCGAAAAGCAGGAGGAAATCTTCCTGTATGAGGATACCTATCCCGGCAATCCTCTCCGCAAACAGGTAGGCACAAAGCCCACCCCGACGCCGGTTGTAGAGTCTACCCCGACCCCCGAGGCGACCGAGGGGCCGTGAGGCAAACACACAATACGCAAAAAAGGCGGGAGCTTACGCTTTCGCCTGAGGCCGTCAGAAAACAAGTTTTTTGACGGGGCAACCGCTCTTTGCCTCTCGTCCTCCGGGCTCCGAACGGCAAAGAGCTACGAAGAAACCGCCCGATCGCGGGCGATCCGTCGCGGCGGCAAAGCCACCGCAGCCGGAACCGATGGGTTAAGGGCCGCGGCCCTTAACAATCCCGGGACTTTTTTTGACAGACTGAGGCGGGAGCTTACGCTTTCGCCTTTTTGATTGTTCGATTTACATTACGGTTTGCCGATATCCGCTTCTTCTCTGCCGCCCCGTTGCGTTTTTGAATAGAGTATGATCCTTCTGGCGAAGAAGTTAAAAAGATAGGTAATCACGCCGGAGAGCACGCGCGAGATACGATAGTCCAGCCCAGCCAAATCGGTTAAGCAAAACATGCTCCCCTCCGTCACCGCAAGCGCCAGCAGCGAGATCGCGGCGAAGATCAGCAGCTCGCGATGCAGCCCCATCCCCGCGCGAGGAAAGACCAGCCATCTTCCGATCAGATAGTTCACCACAAGCCCAACAAGAAACGCGGCCGGCACCGCCGCAAGATAATGCATCTGCGCCCATTCCTTGAGCATCAGGAGCGTTAGATAGTCCGCCGCAAACCCACCAAACGCAGCCAACCCATATCGAAGCGCCTGAAAGAACAGCCGCCTGTCGTCCCGAAAATGTGTGTTCCGTCCTGAAGTTCGCATGAGGACAGTATAGCAAAATCCGCCAACCGATACAATGCAGGTTCTATCCAACGAGGATGTGTATCAAAGCAGAGTGCGTCGGTGTACCACGCAACAGGAGCCACCCGTTTGGGTGGCTCCTGTTCTTTTGTATCTTTGCTTACTCGTCATCAACCTTGAGGCCTTCGAACAGGGACGCGAGGGAAGTGGTCGCTTCCTGTACCGGCGGGAGTTCATAATCGCCATCTTCGCTGTTGCGACGGCGGCGGTCGCCACTATCGCGTGCGGGACGGTCACTGCTCGCCGCACGGGGTGCGCGCTCCGGTCTCTCGCTGCGCTGCTGCGCCTGCTGAGCCTGCTGCGCGTCGCGCTGCTGCTGGCGCTGTTCCTGGCGCTCCGCATACTGGCGATCACGCTCGGCCTTCTCGGCGGCAAGCTGCTCGGCAAGAGCAGGATCCTCTTCGAGGAGCGCTTCCTTGCGGCTGAGGCTGATGCGCTTGGCTTCCGGGCTGACCTCAAGAACTTTGCAGCGAACCACATCGCCAACCTTGAGTTCATCCTCGACCTTCGCGATGCGATGGACGGAGACCTGCGAAATATGGATCAGGCCGTCAATCGTGCTCTCCAGCGCGACAAACGCGCCAAACGGAACGATGCGAACAACCTTGCCTTCCACGATAGAGCCAACCGCGTATTTCTCGCCGGCGGTCATCCAGGGTTTGGGCTGCAGTTGCTTATAGCCTAGCGAAACGCGTTCCTTCTCAACATCGACATTGAGAATCAGCACTTCGATTTCCTGCCCAATGGTGAATACATCCGACGGATGCTTCACGCGACCCCAGGCGGCGTCCGTCACATGAACGAGGCCGTCGATACCGCCAATGTCCACAAATGCGCCGAAATCGGCGATTCTGCGGACAACGCCGTTGACCTTGCTGCCAACGACCAGCGTTTCCCACTTGCCGCGCTTTTCGGCAGCCGCTTCCGCGAGCAGAACCTGCTTCTGGGAGGCGACGATACGCTTGCGTTGACGATCTACTTCCAAAACCTTGAGTTTCATGGGCTTTCCAACAAACTCGTTGAGGTTTTCAATATACTTAACGGAGACCTGGGACGCGGGCACGAAAGCGCGGATGCCGCTGATATCCGCAATCAGACCGCCTTTGACCACTTCCTTGCCAACCGCATCAAAGATCTTTTCTTCAATGTTTTCCTGGCTGAGCAGCTCGTCCCAAAGTTTCTTGCTTTCAACATTCTTGCGGGAGAGGAGAACGTTGCCATCGCCGTCGTTCACCTTGGTGACTTCGACTTCGATTTTATCGCCTTCCTTAAAGAGATCCTCCGCCTTCACATCCGAATCACTGGAGAGCTCGCCTGCAGGAATAACGCCATCCGACTTGTAGCCGACGTTGACGAATACTTCGCCGTCGACAACGGAGATGACGGTTCCTTCCAGCACTTGGCCGTTATGAATACGCGTCATGGTCTTTTCAAACGCGGAAGCAAAGTCCGAGCTGTCTTCATGTTCCGGCTTCGGTTCGGCTTTCTTTTGTACTGTGGCTTTGGGCGCTTCCACAGCTGCCGCGGCCTCTTCGGTTACCTGGGTAGCCTGGGGTACGACGACTTCCTCGGCGGGAGCTTCCGCTTCAATGGTTTCGATCGTCGTTTTATCCTGTTCGCTCATTACTTGTAGTACCTCCCTAATCATCCGGTCCGGCGTCGATGCGCCCGCAACAATACCTATTATATCATTGGATAGTAAATTATCAAGCAAAAGTTTCTCGCTGGATTCGAGGTTTTCCGTGTTTTTGCAGTGTTTTTTTGATATTTCGACCAGCTTCTGCGTGTTCGCGCTGGATTTGGAGCCGAGCACGAACATGCGCGTACTTCGCCGGGAAATCTCCTCCGCTTCGCTCTGCCGGTCACGCGTGGTATCGCAGATGGTGTTTCGTATCTCCAGCGCGCCCCGGTCCCCCATACGCTGTGTCAATGCATTCTCTATTGCATAAAACATCTCCTCCGGCAGCGTCGTCTGCGCAACCAGAACTGCTTTAGACAGCTCCGGCAGCTCCGATACATCCGTCTCGGACTCCAGCACATAGGCGTTCTCGCCAGCCCAGCCGCGAATACCGACGACTTCCGGATGGTTCGCCTTTCCGGCGATGAGCACGGCGTTCCCCTTCTGCGCCGCCTGCTCGACGATTTTGTGGATACGCTTCACATAAGGGCAGGTCGCATCGATCAGGCGGATGCCGCGTGATTCGCACTCTTCATAAACCGACGGAGGCGCGCCATGCGCGCGAATAATCAGCGTATCACCCGCATTCAGGCTCTGCAGGTTTTCTACGGAATGCACGCCCTTTTCGCCAAGCTCACGCACCACGCTGTCGTTGTGGATGATATTGCCATAGGTGTAAACCGTCTTGCATTCCTTTGCGCACTGCTCCGCCATCTCCACCGCGCGGCGTACACCGAAGCAGAACCCGCTGTGTTTTGCTAATATGATCTTCATGACGCTCTCTCTCCCGGAATCACGGCATCAGCTCCAACTCGTTTTTTAAGAGTTGAAGCGCGTCGCGAATCGCATCCGTCACCGCGTCCACACCCCTGCCGGCAAACGATTTTGCAACCTCGCCCGGATGGATGGTCTCTCCAACAATCATGCGAATCTGGCCCCGTTTCTTCCAATATGGGTCGGCATAAATCGGTATAATCGGCGCATTGCAGCGAATCGCGAGAAACGCCGCCCCCTTTTCAAACGAATCCAGCTCACCGGTGAGTGAGCGTCTCCCTTCGGGGAATATGCCAAAGATGTGATTCTTGTCCAGCACCGCCATTGCCTGTTTGAGCGAGAGCATATCCGCCTGCTTGCGATAGACCGGAAACGCCAGCAACTGTGTGAGGAAAAACCGCTTGAACTTGGAGTCAAACAACTCCTGTTTTGCCATGAAATGGATTGGCCGGGGCGCAACAAACGCAAGGCGAATCGGATCGCCCAGTGAAAAGTGGTTGGAGATGAAAATCGCCTTGCCGCGAAAAAACAGTCGCCCGAGGTTCTTCACCTTCGGCCGGTAGATCAGCCAAAAAAATGGCGTAATCAAGATTTTCAGTAACAGATATAGCATGGCTCAGTGCGCTTCCTTTTCCGAGATGGCGGCGAGAAGCCGCGTCAGCGCCTCTTCAATCGTCATATTGCTTGTATCGATCAGCATGGAATCATCGGTCTTTCTGAGCGGCATATAGGGCCGCGTGCTATCGTTGTGGTCACGCTGCTGAATGTCCGCCAGCACCTTTTCATACGAGTCTTCCTGATTGCCGCGTGCGCGTAACTCCTTGAGTCTCCGTTCGGCGCGAATCTCCGCCGAGGCGGTCACGTAAAATTTGTGTTTCGTATGCGGTAATACATTGGTGGTGATGTCCCGCCCGTCCATGACGACATCATAATTGCGCCCAACCTCACGCTGCAATTCGGCCAGCTTCTGCCGTACGCAGGGATGCGCGCTCACCGTGGACGCACCCATCGCCAACTCCTGCGTGCGTAAAAGGTCGGTCACGTCTTCTCCGCAGAGAATTACGCGCTGCCCGCGCTCGTCATAGCGCACGCGGATGTCTGCATCGTCCAGAATGCTCTTGAGTCCGCTTTCGTCGGAAACGCCGACGCCGCGCCGTATGGCAAACAAGGCCATGGCACGATACATCGCCCCCGTGTCGAGATATCGAATGTTAAGCGCGGCTGCGGCGGCCTTTGCCAGCGTGGACTTCCCCGCGCCGGAAGGGCCGTCAATCGCAATATTGAGATGTTCGCCCGTCATGTCTTGTCTGCCCCTTATGCAATACTGTCCCCCGCGAGCGCGCCCGTGGACCAAGCGATCTGCAGGTTATATCCACCCGTCGTCGCGTCGAGATCCAGCACCTCACCCGCGAAATAGAGCCCTTTGACCAGTTTACTCTCCATCGTGGAGGCGTTGACATCCTTTACGGAAACGCCGCCGCGCGTCACAACCGCTTCATTCAGCCCTCGCGCGCCGCTGACGGCCAACGGAAGCGCTTTGAGCGTCTCCACCAGCCGCTGCCGCATGGCCTTGCTAAATTCTCCGACCGGCCTCGCGCCATCGATCTGCGCCAACTCCAGCACGATCTCCAGCAGTCTCTGCGGCAGAAGCGCATGCAGCGCGGTCTTCACCTGCTGCTTCGCGCTTTCCTGCAAATCCCGCACAAGACGCGCATCCAGCTGCTCCCGCGTAAGCGCGGGCTTGAGGTCGATCCACATCCGCGTGCCCGCGGGAGCGCCGGCGATGACGCCGGATAAGGAGAGAACGAGCGGCCCGCTTACGCCAAAGTGCGTGAAGAGCAGTTCGCCCAGCTCGGAAAATATCTCCTTGCCGTTTTTTTCCGCACGAAGCGTAACATTCTTCAAGGTCAGCCCCGCGAGCGAACACGGCCAGGTTTCCTCCGTGGTCAGCGGAACCAGCGATGCGACCGGCTCCTCCACCCTGTGTCCCGTTGCGCGCGCAAAGGTATATCCGTCGCCCGTCGAGCCGGTCTGGGGATAGGATACGCCGCCGGTTGCGACGACGAGCGCGTCACAGGGGATCGATCTGCCTTCCACGCGTACGCCGGAGATTGCCCCGTCGCGTACCAGGATCGCCTCGACGAGCGTATTGAGCCGAACCTCGACGCCCGCTTCGCGCACGATACGCTCCAGAGCGCGGAGAATATCGCTGGATTTATCGGATGCGGGGAACACGCGCCCGCCGCGCTCGGTCTTGAGCGGTACGCCCGCGCGCTCGATGCGCTCCATCAGCGCCTTGTTGTCAAAATGGGAAAATGCGCTGTAGAGAAAGCGCGGATTGCGCAGCACATGTTCAAAAAACGCATCCCGATCCGCAATGTTGGTCACATTACAGCGGCCTTTGCCGGTGATGTAGAGTTTCTTTCCGAGCTTTTCATTTCGCTCAAATAGCGTAACCGTGTGCCCGCCGAGTGCGGCGTTTGCAGCCGCGATCATGCCGGCAGGGCCGCCGCCGATGACAAAAACGATCATGAGCGCTCCTCTTTGATCGTCTCCGAGAGATAGACGCCCTCGGCGTGCCAAACCTCTTCCAACTGGGTCAGGTGCTGATACGCCTCATCCTTTCGCGCATGGCCGATTGCGACGATAATCGCATTAATCAGCGAAAGCGGCGCCACAAGCGAATCCGCAAACGAGGCCATATCGCTCCGCGCGCAAAGCGTAAAATCCGAGATGCGCGCAACGGGCGAGGTTGGCATATCGGTGAGCGCAATCAGCGTCGCGCCCTTGGATTTGGCATATTTCATCGCGTCAACAGTACGCGCGCTGTAGCGCGGAAAGCTGATGCCGAAGCAAACATCCGTCGAGTCCACCCGCAGCATACGCTCGTGGATATCCTGAACCGCGCCGTTGACGAACATGACGTTGTCGCAAACATAGTCCAGGTAATAGGTCAAAAACTGCGCGAGAGCCATCGCGCTCCGAATGCCGAGAACATAAATTCTCCTCGCCCGGAGGATGGCGTTTATCGCGCCGTCGAAGCTCTCGTTGTCGATCATCTCTATGGTTGCGCGGATATTGTTCATATCCGACGAAAGCACCGTTTTCAGCACGTCCTGCTGAGGAATATTCGCGGCGAGGCGGATGCGCTGCACGCTGGTCAAGCGATGCCGGATGAGATCCTGAAGCGCCTCCTGCAGCGCGGGATAGCCGTCGAGCCCCAGCATATACGCAAAGCGCACCACGGTGGACTCGGATACGCCAACCCGTTCGCCGAGCTTTGCGGCCGTCATAAACGCCGCGTCGTCATAGGAATTGAAGATGTATTCCGCAATCCGCCTCTGCCCCTTGGAAAAGGTAGAGTATTGCTTTTCCATCATCGAAAACAATGCGTCCATCGCGCTTCGTTCCTCCCGAATCGTGTTTGCGCCCTTTACAGGCCGTGGGGTTCTTTCATCCAGTTCAAGTCATGCGATTTCATGTCGTCCAACCGGGAATACTGCGTGAGGTCATAGGATAGCGGCGTGAGCGTTACATATCCCTCGCGCGCCCAGCGATCATCCACATCCATCCCCTCCGAGCAGGTGATGCAGCCCCGCGGCGTCCAATAATACTTTTTGCCAAAGGGGTCTTCCCGTTCAATGTATTCCAGCGCGTACTGTTCGATGCACAGCGGCGTAACCTTCACGCCCTTGAGCGCCTCATAGGGCACGGCGGGCACGTTCACATTCAGCACCGTTCCAAACGGGAGCGGGTGCTGCGTAACATAGTCCACAGCCAGCGCGGCAACGCGCGCCGCAGTCTCCTGATGCTCCGCCTTGTGCGATAACCCGGAGATCGCGATCGCCTGATAGCCAAGCAGCGCCGCCTCGTGCGCGGCGGCTACCGTGCCGCTGTAGAGCGTATCCGTGCCGAGGTTCGGGCCATGGTTAATGCCGGAAATCACCATGTCCGGCGCGGAAAAAAGATTCCCCAACGCAAGGCGGACGCAATCCACCGGCGTGCCGCTGACCGCAAAAGCCGGTATCTCCGCCAAACCCTGCAGTTGCACTTTCTTAGCGCGGAGCGGATCCATCAGGGTCATTGCCCGGCTCACCGCGCTGCGCTCCCGGTCCGGAGCGGAAATCATTATCTCATGCGTTTTGCGCAGCTCCGTCGCAAGCGCTTGGATTCCGCTGGCATAGACGCCGTCATCGTTGCTTAAAAGCAGTTTCATGCAGGAACTCCGTCAAGTAATAGTAAAAGCATTGTAACATACTGTGTCTATGAATGCAAAAAAAGAATAATGTGCAGGAGAATGAAAATTTCCCTGCACATCGCCATTTCTGGTTGTGTGTCAAATCGAAATTGCGGCCGCAGCGGTCAGTTGAGCGGCGTCACGCCCAGGGATTCAATGTTGAGGCCATTTGCGCCATCCACATAGCCATAGCCAAAGATCAGCGCGATGGTCGCTGTCTGCACGGCAACGATCATCAGCAGCGCAAAGAGCCAGGTCCCGCGCGGGAACCGTCCATGGCCCCGGAATACGCGATAGAGCAGGCGGTTGAAGACGATGGTCAGGATCACCGGGGAGAAGAACAGCAACAGCTGCAGCGCGCTCTCCAAAATCACCTGCACGGTTCCGCTTTTGAGAATGGACCAATCAAACGCGAGCGCCATGCCAAGCATATACAGCGCGTATACCGCGAGCAGAGCGTTGAACACGATCAGCACGAGAAAATAGGCGACCACGCGGCCGGCTCCGTGGCGATGCCGGTGAAACATCTCGCGCCCATAGTGTTCGTTATCGATGTGCGGATGACGCGCTCCCTGTTCCATAACCGTTTCCTTTCCTCAAGCGAGTTCGCTCTTTACTCCTCTATCTCAATCTCCTCCAGCGAGGGCGCCATTTGCGCCGCGCACTGCTCCGGCTCTACAAACCGCTCCGCAAGTACCTTCGTGGTGAGATAGGCGGAGATGGCGTCAATCGCCATCTTGTTTTTGCCTCCGCGCATCACCGCGAAGTCCGCATCGTTGATGTAGTTTGCGATATACTTTTCGTATACGGGCTTCACCGTGTCGAGATATTGCTCTGCGATGTTGTCAATAGAGCGCCCGCGCGCTTTGATATCGCGCTTAATGCGTCTCAGCAGGCAGATATCGACATCCACGTGCAGATAGACCTTCAGCGACATCTTCTCGCAGAGACGCTTGTCGTAAAACATATGGATGCCTTCGAGTACCAGAACCTCCGGCGGAGCAATTAAAACACCCGGCGTATCCGCACGCAGGTAGTTGACATAGTCGTATCCCTTGGTTGTGATGGGCTGTCCGCTCTCCAAAAGCTCGATATCGTGCAGCAGCTCGTCAAAATCGAAGATCGCGGGTTCGTCATAATTAAGCTTGATCCGCTCGGAAAACGGGAGATCGGGGAAATTTCGATAATAGCAGTCCTGGCCAATGATGGTACAGCTGCATGCAAGGGAGTCCTTGATTCGCTTTGCTAACGTGCTTTTTCCGCTGCCGCTTGCGCCGCAGATGCCTACGATGATCATGGGTGTCACTCCTATGGTATTACGATTGTCTGCCAGCAGGTAAAATCCCGTCTGTGTTTTTCGTTCCTTCAGTTTACCATGAAAGGGAACCCCTTTGCAATCCGGACGGGCCGTGCTTTTCAGTCGTGTTGTGCGCGCCGCTTCGCAGCGCTAAGCTGCATTTTTGCTGCACTCCATACAGGATTTTTCTGCTCTGGCCATAGCGTAAACACCGCAATGTTCTTTCTTGAATGTTACTGCTGAACGGAGTATCCCTGGTGAAATAAAGCCGCATTGCAGAGGATTGCATTGAACCACGAGTCACAAATACGCCCCTACACACAAAAGGCATGCTCAAGAAAGCATACTTTTTTTAGCGTTTTTATAGTCAGCAATTCGCAGGTCATGCCGCATGAGAGATCTATATGTTGGGTTAAGGGCTGCGGCCCTTAACAATCCCGGGACTTTTTTTGACAGATCACGTCATTTTAACCTAAAGTAAAAGCTCATCGGCAAAATCCTAAGGACTTTGCCGATGAACAAAGCAGCCCGGAGAACCGGGCTGCTTTCAGAAAATTGAAATTTCTTATTTGATTTCGCAGGTAGCGCCAACTTCTTTGAACGCCGCAACGATCTTCTCGGCGTCTTCCTTGTTGATGCCTTCCTTGACCTTGCTCGGTGCGCCGTCGACGACATCCTTGGCTTCTTTGAGGCCGAGGCCGGTCAGCTCGCGAACAACCTTGATGACCTTGATCTTCTCGGCGCCAACATCCTTGAGGATGACGTCGAACTCGGTCTTCTCTTCGACTTCTTCTGCGGCGACGGCGGGGCCGGCAACGGCAACGGCGGTCGCGGCGGCGGATACGCCAAACTCCTCTTCGAGGGCCTTGACGATCTCAAACAGTTCCAGAACGGACATCGCTTTAATCTCAGCGATTAATTTTTCCTTATCCATAATTTCCTCCATAATTTTTTGTTGCGGAAGTTCCGCATATTTGTTGTGGTTGTCCTATGCGGGCTCCGCTTACGCTTCCGCTCCGCCCTGCTTCTTGGCGATTTCGTTGAGCGCGATTACGAACTTGGAAATCGGGGACATCATAGAACCGAGCATGCGTGCGATCAGCACCTCACGGCTCGGCAGGTCTGCGATTGCTTCGATCTGCGCTGCGTTGAGAACGTTCTTCTCGACGATACCACCCTTAAACTCGCACTTCTTCGCCTTCTTGATGAAAGCCTTGAGGATGCGCGCCGGAGCGGCGACGTCGTCATAACCAAACGCGAATGCGCTGGGTCCCTTGAGAATCTGCGCGTCCTTTGCGTCAATGCCGGCCATTTCGCAGGCGCGTTCCATAATGTGGTTTTTGATAACCGCATATTCAACGCCTGCTTTGCGCATTTCAGCGCGAAGCTCGGTATCCTCCGCAACGGTGATGCCGCGATAGTCAAAGACGACGATGCTCTGTGCCTTCTGAATTTTTTCTGCGGCGAGAGCAACCTGTTCCGCTTTGCGTTCGATATTCTGTACGTTTGCCATCTAGTTGTTTCACCTCCTTGTGTCTGCTATCGGGAAAATAAAAAATCCTTCCGCCCAAAACAAGACGAAAGGATGGCATATCAATAAACAGATGTTATTGTACGCATCACCTCGGCAGGTCTTATGCGGATCTCCGCTGCCGGCTGTCTTGGGCGATTTTGTTACCGCAGAAGATATTATCATACGAACCCGCATTTGTCAATCAAACGAGCGCCGAAAAATAACAAAGCTGCGATGTAGGATAACCGTCCGGAAAGGCTGTGAACAACCCTTCCGGAACGGCAATATTCTCTTAGAACTTGAGGGTGTTGAAGCGGACGCCCGGGCCCATCGTCGCGCTGATTACAACGCTCTTGAGGTAGGTGCCCTTCGCCGCGGAAGGCTTGGCCTTGACGATCGCGTCCATCAGCGTGGTCAGGTTCTCCTGGAGCTTGTCGGAGCCGAACGAGGCCTTGCCGATCGGGCAGTGCACGATGCTGGTCTTGTCTACGCGATACTCCACCTTACCGGCTTTAATATCGGTAACGGCTTTGGCAACGTCCATCGTAACCGTGCCGGACTTCGGGTTCGGCATGAGGCCCTTCGGGCCGAGCACGCGGCCAATGCGGCCGACGACACCCATCATGTCCGGGGTCGCGACGCAAACGTCGAACTCGAACCAGTTCTCGGTCTGGATTTTCTTCACGAGGTCTTCGTCGCCAACATAGTCGGCTCCGGCTTCCTGTGCTTCGCGAGCTTTGTCGGCCTTGGCGAAGACAAGAACGCGAACCTTTTTGCCCGTGCCGTGCGGCAGAACGACCGCGCCGCGGACCTGTTGGTCTGCATGGCGGGGGTCTACGCCGAGGCGGACGGAAGCTTCGATGGTTTCGTCGAACTTTGCCTTTGCGGTGGTCAGAACGAGATCGAGGCCTTCGCGAACGTCATAAAACTTCTGCGCCTCGATGCCCTTTTTGCTTTCGATATACTTCTTGCCGTGTTTCATACTCTCGTTCCCCCTTACTCGCCAACGATGACGCCCATGCTGCGCGCGGTGCCCGCAACCATGGACATGGCCGTCTCAACGCTGCCCGCGTTCAAGTCGGGCATTTTCAGCTCGGCGATTTCGCGAACCTGCGCTTTGGTGATGGTGGCAACTTTCGTCTTGTTCGGCACGCCGGACGCATGCTCGATTCCGCAGGCCTTCTTGATCAGGATTGCGGCGGGAGGCGTCTTGGTGATGAACGAGAACGAACGATCCTGGTAGACGGTGATGACGACCGGGATGATGAGACCGGCGGACTTCTGCGTACGTTCGTTGAACTCCTTGCAGAATGCCATGATGTTGACGCCCTGTTGACCCAGCGCGGGGCCTACCGGCGGCGCGGGCGTCGCTTTTGCCGCAGGAATTTGCAGTTTTACATAGCCTTGGATTTTCTTTGCCATTGCAGTTTCCTCCGATTGATATTGGTTGTGGTAATCGGGGTGCCTCCCCTTCCACGTTCTATATACGCAGTTGCTGCGTTACAGATGACGTTATGCCGCCTGTCTGCGGCAGGACTTAGATGCGCTGAACCTGTACAAAATCGAGTTCCACAGGCGTTTCGCGCCCGAACATCGAAACGGTCAGCTTAATCTTCTGGCGCTCCGCATCCAGCGCCTCAACACGGCCGGTGAAGTTCTCCAGCGGTCCGTTGATGACGCGAACGGTTTCGCCAACCTCAATATTGAGCACGATCGGAATCCGTTCGACGCCCATCGCGGTGACTTCCTCGTCCGAGAGCGGCACGGGCTTGCTTCCCGGGCCGACAAACCCGGTCACGCCGCGTGTGTTGCGGACAACATACCATGCGCGGGGATTCATCACCAGATCGACGGATTTACCGCCGCCCTGTTCCGCGGGACGCTCTTTTTCTACGACGTCCACGAGCATTTTGACCATAACATAACCGGGAAATACTTTTCTCTGGGTTACTTTGCGCTTACCGTTGGGCAAAATCTCGATGGTTTCCTCCGTGGGATACTTCACCTCAAGAATGATATCCTGAAGCCCTGCGTTCTCCACGGATTTTTCAAGGTCTTCCTTGACCTTGTTCTCATAGCCCGAGTAGGTATGAACCACGTACCATTTTGCTTCCTGCACGCTCATAACTCCTTACCCGATTTTGATGTTGCTCAGTGCGCCAAAGCCACTGGAAAATGCCAAGTCGAGAATGTAGATCAAAAGCGCCATGGCAAGAACGAAGACAACAACCGCCAGCGTGTGGCTGAAGAGTTCCTTGCCCGTGAGCCATGTGAGCTTTTTCACTTCGCCTATCATCTCGCGGAAGAAGCGGATGAGGCCGACTTCGAACATGCCGTCCACTGCCAGAATATAGAACAGGGACAGTACAACCGCGACGATGCCGGCAACCAGCGCTACCGTGCCCATCTTGGCGGTGGCGGTCAGTATGATGATGGCGTAGACAAGCGCGAGCGCGCCAAGGGTCATGAGCGTTTTGCCCTTTTTCTTGAGCAAACCAAGCACGCCCGCAGCAACGATCAACAGGCCAAGCAGCGCGCTTGCGACCTTCAGCCCAACCGAGAGCGTATACGTCTCGGACGGGGTGATCATCTGCATAATGTTGTACGCGGCGAGGAAAAGCCCGCCTACCGTAAAAAGAATGCTGGCGGGAAGAAGCAGTTTTTTGGAGATGACCGCCCAAAAAGGCTTCTTATGTACGCCGTGGCCGTGCGCGTCGACCTTTGCGATCTTCTTCTCCGCGCCTTTGGCATCCTTCTGCGGATTGCTGAGATTCTGTGCCATATCGTTCCTCTTTCGTCGTATCCGTTATTTGGATTCGCGATGCGTCGTGTGCTTGCGGCAGAAACGGCAGTACTTGCTGAACTCCAGCCTCTCCGGGTCGTTCTTCTTGTTCTTGTAGGTGTTGTAGTTCCTCTGCTTGCACTCGGTGCAAGCCAGGGTGATCTTTACGCGTGCATCTGCTGCCATGGTCAAACCCTCCGTAAATTCGGTCAAAACATCATAAATCGAGCCCCTTTGCGGGGCACCTTCAAAAGATACCATAGCAGAGGGGCGATGTCAATCAGTTCTTTTCTTATTACGGAAATTTTCTTGCATTTTTCCCGTTATATGCGGTAAAAACAGGCTTTTGATCAGTTCCCGGCGATCGTTAACCCGCTGATGAGCATGCTCGGCGCACCGAAGAATCCGCCGCTCGGCATACCGAACTTCAGGTCGCTTCCAAGTGCCATGACATCCTTCATCATTGTGATGAAATTCCCCGCCACGGTGATGTTGGACACTGGGCGAACAATTGCGCCGTTCTCCACAAGGAAACCCGATGCCTTAAGCGAGAAGTCGCCCGAGACGGTGTCAACCCCCGCATGAAGGCCCTCCAATTCCGAAATCACGAGCCCAGCGTCCAGGGCTTTCATCAGCTCCGCTTCCGGGAGCGTGCCGGGTTCCAGGCGAAACACCGTCGGCGATACGCCGACCGACGAGGCGGCGCTCTTCCTGCTTGCGTTGCCGGTGCTCTCCCGGCCAGCCTTCTTTGCGGTCTTGAGATTATGCAGCAGCGTTTTCAGCTCGCCCTTTTCAATGATTGCCTTCTTGCGGCACGGCGTGCCCTCGCCGTCAAACGCGCGCGGGGCAACGGGATCGAAGGGGTCATCCCACAGCGTAACGAGGTCGCTCGCGATCCGCTGCCCCTCTTTGTTTGCCAAGAGCGAGGTGCCCTTCTGCGCTTCATCCGCCGAAAACATCGGCGCAAAGGCGCTCAAAAGGTCGCCCATTGCAAACGGGCGCAGCAGCACGCGATAACAGCCGGAGTCCACGGGGGAACCGCCGAGCTTGCCGAGCGCGTCCTCAACGGCTTCCCGCGCGCAGCCTTCCGCGTCCGCCGCCCCCGCGCCCATGCGGAAGGCAAAGCCGGTCTGCACTTCGTCGCCCTGCTGTACCGACGGCATCACATAGATCACCGAGCTGTTCGAGGAACGCTCCGCACAGAGCCCAAGCGAATTTTCCATAACGACGCTGCCCGCGTCATATGCCGCCGCGCAGTAGACCACGCGCTTCACGCGCGGGTCGGCGGCGAGGCAGAGTTCCTCCATCCTTCTCGCGAGGGCAATCCGCTCGGATTCACTCTTCGCCTTCAGCGCGGAATCCTCGCGCAAGATTGCCTGGTAGGTTTGCTTGGTCTGCATCGGGTGCTCGTCGTTGCTCTCGATGCATTTGGCGTTATCCAGGGCGCGGTCAACGAGTCGTTCCGGTTCGTCGATCCGTTCGGAATACGCATATCCCTCGTGTCCATGATAGGAGACACGTACGGAGATTCCCGCCTCCCGGCTGACGCTGTAGCGATCGATCTCCCCCGCGTTTGCATTGACGGAAAACGAATCTCCGCTGGCATAAAAGAGCTCGCAGGATGCGCAGCCGCAGGATGCGGCATATTGCATTGCCTGTTTTGAAAAATCCTGATACGTCATTCGATCGTCCCTCCTTTGCCGCCGATGGTGATGCCGGAGACGCGGATGCGCGGCTGGCCGACATTGGTCGGCACCGAGCCGGAGAGCGAACCGCACATGCCGGGCGCCATCCACATCCGCTTGCCAACGCGGTCAATCTTGAGCAGCACCTCGCTGCCCTTGCCAATCAACGTCGCCCCACGCACAGGCGAAACGATCCGACCATTCTTTACCCAGTAGCCCTCGGCCACACTGAAGTTGAACTCGCCCGTCGGAGGGTTCACCGAGCCGCCGCCCATTTTTTTGGCATAGAGTCCCTCCGCCATGCCGGAGATCATCTCATTCTCATCGTCTGTTCCCGCCGCAATATAGGTGTTGGTCATACGGCTGGTCGGCGCATACATATAGCCCTGCCTGCGGGAGGATCCGGTGCTCGGCATGTCCATCCTGCGCGAGCCAAGCTTATCAATCAAGTAGCCCTTGAGTATGCCGTTTTCAATCAGCAAATTTCGCTGCGGGGCCCCTCCCTCGTCGTCTGTATTGATAGAGCCCCATTCGCCTGGAAGCGTGCCGTCGTCAACCGCTGTGACGCAGTCGGCGGCGATCTTTGTGTGGAGCTTTCCGCAAAAGACGGAGTTGTTCCGCCCGACGGCGGTGGCCTCCAGCGAATGACCGCATGCCTCGTGGAAGATCACGCCGCCGAACCCGCCGTCAATCACCACGGGCAGGTTGCCCGCGGGGCATTCGGGCGCGTGCAGCATGGTCACCGCCATGTCGGCTGCAACCTTTGCGCTTGCCTCCACATCGATGAGATCGCGGTATGCCTCAAATCCGCGGCAGCAGCCCGGCCCTTCATAGCCTGTCTGCGCCTCTGTGCCGTTCATCGCAACCGCCTGCAAAAAAATGCGCGTACGGGGGCGTTCATCCGTCACAAATACGCCGTCGGTGTTTACGACGGTCACGCGCTGCACCTGGTCCAGATAACGCACTACGGACTGCGTCACCTCGCCGGATGTGCTCTTGATCGCGAGCGCGCCTCTGCGCATCACCTTCACGCGATCGGAATTGCCTATGGCATCAAACGGCTGAAGCACCGGCGTCGTGAAGCGATTCAGGCTGAGCGATCTCTCCCCGTTTGGCGCAAATCTCGCCTCGCCCAGCGCGGCGGCCGCCGCGCGCGCGGTGTCCATGAGCGCGCGCTCGCTGGTATCCGCGCTGTAGGCATAGGCGCTCTTTGTGCCAAGCAGCACCCGTACGCCCGCCCCGCAGATGCGCGCGTAATTCGCAGATTCCACCTTGCCGTCCACCATCTCGATGCGCGTGTTTTCCGTATCTTCTAAAAACAATTCGGCATAGTCCGCGCCGCTCTTCTGCGCTTCGCGCAATACCGCGCGCGCCGTTTCTTCTCGAATCAATCCTGTTCCCTCCTTGTGGGATATCCTGTAGCAATCAAAGAAATCGTTGTACAGGCTTTCTGCGCCAGCACAATCTCTTTTACAGCGTCGTCTTCTTTGTATTACGTATGATAGATCACACGGCTAAAATCGTCAACCCGGGACGGCGTTATGCGGCTATGCGAATGTTGGGCGGCACGCTCCCGGGACGCGCGGCAGACGCCTCCACAGAATTCTTCCGAACGTCGATCAGGCTTTCCGTTTTGTCTCTTTACAAGTACAGGCGGTGCGTGGTATATTACCCGACATGGATGCAAAAAAGAACAAACTCTGGACGAAGGATTTCACAATTCTGACCCTTGGCACGGTGGTCTCCATGCTGGGAAATGCGGTGGCCGGCTTTGCCATCGGGCTGCTGGTTCTCGACAAAACAGACTCCGTTTTGCTCTACTCCATTTTCATGGTCTGCTATAGTTTGCCGCGTATCATTCTGCCGATGATCGCCGGTCCCTATCTGGATCGTTTCTCCCGAAAACGTGCCATATATATGTTGGACTTTTTTTCCGCCGTACTGTATGGCCTATTCTTTCTGCTGCTTTTCAACGGTTTTTTCAACTATACAGCGTATCTGCTGCTCTCCATGGTCGTTGGCTCCATTGATAGCGTTTATAGCGTTGCCTACGATAGCTTCTATCCGCTGCTCATCAGCGAGGGGAATTATACGCGAGCCTATTCCGTATCCAGCCTGATCTATCCGCTGAGCACCGCCATTATGGTGCCGATTGCGGGGATCTGTTATCGAACCATCGGCCTCGCCCCCTTGTTTATATTCAATGCGGTCACGTTTTTGATTGCGGCCATCGCCGAAACGCAGATTAAGACGATCGAGCCGCACATTGGCCAGCGCACCGGGGATCGCTTCAGCGGCAGGCAGCTTCTAAACGACATGCGGGATGGGTTTGCCTATCTCCGCAGGGAACGCGGGCTGCACGCCATCACCTGGTTTTTCTTTGTCATGATGTTTGCCGGTTCCGTCTGTACCACGCTTGCGCTGCCGTTCTTTAAGGGGCTTCCCGGCGTAGACGGGGTCATGCAATATACCTTTGTCATGGGCGCGAACACCATCGGCCGTCTCATTGGCGGCGCGGCGCATTACTTTTTCCGTTATCCGGAGGCAAAGAAGTATCAGATTGCTCTGTTCGTCTATGCCATCATCTCGGTCATCGACGGGGCTTATCTCTTCTTCCCATTCTGGGCGATGCTGTTTTTTATGCTGATGGACGGGCTATTAGGGGTAACGAGCTACAATATCCGCATCTCCGGCACGCAAAACTATTTGCCGGATGAAATGCGCGGCCGCTTCAATGGATCGTTTCAAATGCTCAGCATTCTCGGCACCATCATCGGGCAGCTTTTTGCCGGCGTGGTTGGCGACACCCTGCCCATTCGCTGGGTGGTTGCGGGAAGCATGGCCTTCGTGCTGATTTCCGTCTTCTTCATTATCGTCCCCAATGGCGAACATGTGAAAAAAATCTATAACATCAACGCCTGATTTCTCTTGTCAGATGCGCAAGATTTATGCAAATGCCGGCTGTACCGCTGGCATTTTTGTTTTCCCTGTGCGATAATGAAGGCCGGATGCCAACGGCACCACACAGAACAGATTATCCCATCAGGAGGTTATTTTTATGTTTGATCCAAGAATCCTCAAGCTGGCCGACGGCCTGGTCAACTTTTCCTGCGCGGTGAAGCCAGGCGAAAATGTGCTCATCCAGACGATCGGCGGCAACGAGGACCTCACCCGGGCGCTCATCAAAGCGGTCTACAAAGCGGGCGGCGTCCCCTTCCTCTGGCTGGAGGATAAGAGCCTTGACCGGGAAATCCTTATGCACTGCACCCCGGAGCAGCTGGAGCGGCGCGCGAAGGTTGACGCCTCGATGATGGAGCAGATGCAGGCGTTCATCGGCATCCGCGGCGGCGCAAATGCGAGTGAATTGTCCGACGTGCCCAGCGAAAAGTTCAACGATTATATGAAGTACTACTGGACGCCGGTTCATGGCAGAATCCGTGTGCCAAAGACGAAGTGGGTCATCCTTCGCTACCCCTCGCCCAGCATGGCACAGTTGGCGGACATGAGCACCGAGGCGTTTGAGGACTACTATTTCAACGTCTGCACCCTTGACTACAGCAAGATGGATCATGCGATGGATTCGCTCAAAGCGCTCATGGAACGCACGGATAAGGTTCGCCTTGTCGCGCCCGGAACCGACCTCACCTTCTCCATCAAGGGATTGCCCGCCATCAAGTGCGCGGGCAACATGAACATCCCCGACGGAGAAGTCTATACCGCGCCAGTAAAATACAGCGTCAACGGCACCATTGCCTACAATACGCCGTCTCTGGAGGCGGGCTTCACCTTTACGGACATCAAGTTCACGTTCAAAGACGGCAAAATCATCGAAGCGACCGCCAATGACACAGAGCGCGTCAACAAGCAGCTTGATATCGACGAAGGCGCCCGCTATGTCGGCGAATTTGCCATCGGTGTCAACCCCTATGTCACATTCCCGATGAAGGACACGTTGTTTGACGAGAAGATCGCCGGCAGTATCCATTTTACGCCCGGCAGCTGCTATGACGATTGCAACAACGGCAATCAGTCGAGCCAGCACTGGGATATCGTCCTCATCCAGACGCCGGAATACGGCGGCGGCGAGATCTATTTTGACGATGTGCTCATCCGCAAAGATGGCCGGTTTGTCCTGCCGGAGCTGCTCTGCCTCAACCCGGAAAACCTGAAGTAATCCAATCTTCGGAAAACAGCCCGGCGCAGATACGCCGGGCTGCTCCAAGTATCGGCAAAATCGTCAAGCCCCATCCGGGGGCATGGGCGATTCGCAAAATTCCCCATCTTCTATCAAATTCGGCGATTTATTCGCCGAATTTGTGAAAAATGGCGCGAATCGCGTCATTTTAACCCGAAGCAAAATCCCTCGGCAAAGTCCGCAGGACTTTGCCGAGGGACGAAAACAGCCCGGCGCAGATACGCCGGGCTGTTGATTTATACTCGGTTCTTAGCACGGAAGAACGGAATCAGTTCTCCGGCTCAATGAGGCCATAGTTGCCATCCTTGCGCTTGTAGAGCACATTCATCTGATTCGTGTCGGAGTTGAGGAACACATAGAATGAATGCCCCACCATCTCAATCTGAAGCATGGCCTCCTCCTCGCTCATGGGCTTGATCGCAAAGCGCTTGACACGGACGATTTTAGGCCCTTCCTCCTCCGCTTCGTCATCCGGGGTCAACGCAGACTCCATATCCCGGAACGCACCGGTTCTGAGGCACTTTTCGAGCTTGGTGCGATGGCGGATGATCTGCTTTTCCAGCTTGTCGAGCACGTTGTCGATGGAGGCGTACATGTCGCCGGTGATCTCCTCCCCTCGAATGACGCCGCCGTCATAGGGGATGGTTACCTCGACGATATGGCGGTTCTTTTCCACGGAGAGGGTGACGAATACATCGGCATCCTGCGGAAAATAGCGCTCGAGCTTGCCAACCTTTTTGTTGACCAGGTCGTTGAGGTAATCGGAGATCTCAAGGTTTTTTCCAGTGATCGCAATACGCATGATACCACTCCTTTTTCGGCAAACTATTTTGTACTCTGCCTATGTTAATTATTCGATACAACGATGGCATTTCCCTTTGTTTTACCTCCATTATTTTTTCATAAAACCCGGTTGATCATTTGCCATCCTTGTGAACGAATTCTAATATTTTTTGTCTTTTTGTTCCGTAATTGAGTCACTTGCAATTTTCTTGTGATCTGATATAACAATAGCATATTTGGGCCGTTCCGTTGAGCGGTAATTTCTTATTCAAACTGTTAAAAAAAGCAGCGGCCATGGATCATGGCCGCTGCTTTAACGACGCTATTTTATTTTTCTGCCCGCGCCATATACCGCATGGATGTTTCGATCATCCGCGAGATACACCGCGCGTTCAAAGCGCTCCTTGATCGAGAGTTCCCGCGCGCTTGGCGGCAGGGAACTGTCATCCAACACCACCGCATGCAGCGGGTTACCGGGCGCGAAGCCATCCCTGTCCCCAAAGTACCTCGCGCCCGCGCTGGTCGCCAGATAGTACGCCTCGCCGACGGTTAAGAATGGTTCCTCCCCCCCGGTTGCGATTGCGCGCGCCTTGGACATGCGAAGGCATCCCGTCAGTACGGATAACATCGGCAGCTGCGCGCCGCCCGCAATATCGCTCCCAAGCGCCACCCAAACGCCGCGCCGCTTCATCTGCCGCACGGGCGCAAACCCGCTGCAGATGTTGATGTTGGAATCCGGGCAATGCACGCAGAGCACGTTATGATCAATCATCGCCTGCTGTTCCCGCTCGTCGGAATGGACACAATGCGCCATGATGGTGTGATCCGTCCAGAGGCCGTATTTGTCGTAGGTCTGCCAATACTGTTCGCAGTCGGGGTGCAATTCCTTCACCAGTTCGATTTCCCTATAGTTCTCGCTCAGGTGGGATTGAACGAATACGCCCCGCTCCTTAGCAACACCACCGAGCCATTGCATGAGTTCGTTACTGCAGCTCGGCGTAAAGCGCGGCGTCAAAATCGGACGGACGAGTGAAAATCGCTCGCTTTCGTCCAGCCAGCGCAGCGTTTCACGCTTGCTCTCCTCGGTCAGTTCCTGACATTCGCCGCTGTTGCGATCCATATTCACCTTGCCGACATAGCCGCCAACGCCCGCGCGCTCAAGCTCCTCCATGAGGATCAGCGTTGCGTCCGTATGTGTGGAAGAATAGATGCAAACGCGCGTAGTTCCATTATTTACGAGTTCCGCCGAAAGCCGCCGGTATGCCGTGCGCGCAAACTCCGCGTCCGCAAACCGCGCCTCCGTTTTAAAGGTGTATGCCTTGAGCCAATCCATCAGCGGCAGATCCATGCCCATGCCGAGCATGGGATACTGCGGCGCATGCAAATGCATGTCCGAAAAGCCCTGCAGAATCAGCCTGCCGCTATAGTCCGCAAGCTTCGCGCCGGAAAATTCAGCGGGCGGTTCGGAAAACACGCCGGCAACAACACCGTTTACAACGGCGATGTAACCATTCTCCGTGATGACGGGATCGCCAAATTCCTTTGCCTCGATGATATTTCCCTTTATTAGTTCGATCATGTCGTTACTTCCTTGCCTGCCGTTTGTGATGTTTCACGCATATCAATGTCTTGTAATTCTCGCGCGGAGCCCGCCTCAATCAGCAGCAACCGCTCCGGATGCCGCCGGATCACTGCGCCGCCGCCTATGTCTTCCGTCAGCCCCATGAGTTCGCCAAAGAGGTCTTTGGGAAAGATCGCGGGATTACCGCGGATCCCGTCGAACCCGAGCGACGCAATCCTCTCCGGGCTGGCCCGAAACGCCTCCATCAGCCTCCGCGCGCTTTCCGGCGCAAGATATGGCTGGTCCGATACGGCATAGAGGATGCCGTCCAACGCCGGTTCCTTTGCCAGCAGCACCTCGGTTGCAATCGAGACGCTGGTGCCGACGCCGCGCTCCGGATCGGGATTGACTGCGACGGCGAATCCACCCTCTTTGGCCAGATGCCGAATACGCAGCGCCTCCTCCCGCGTTACGCAGACGCGCGCGGAAAAACCAAGCGGCGCATAGAGGGAGAGCGCACGGGAGATCATCGGAACCCCGTCGACCTCATACAGCAGCTTTCCGTCTCCAAATCGTCTGCCCGCCCCCGCCGCGAGCAGCGCGCAGCCGATCTTCAAGCGCGATACCTGCCGGAAGCCTTGCGAAAGACAAATCTCCCTTTGCCTTCCTCAATCAATTTTCCGCCCTTGACCACATGTTTACCGCCGAGGAGCACGTCCGAAACGGAACCGAGCACCTTCATGCCCTCATAAGGCGAGTTGTCGCAGTGGTGCGCATTGGTACGGAAGGAGATCTTGCTCTCTCCGGTCGGATCATAAATCGTAATGTCCGCCTCCGCCCCCTCGCGCAGCACGCCGCGATGCGGATACATGCCAAAGAGTTTTGCCGCATTTTCACTCATTTGCGCCGCCATCTGCTGGAGCGTGATGCGCCCAGTGCGTACGGCGTAGGTGTAGATGAGCTGCGCACGGTTTTGTACGCCCGCGCAACCGTTGGGCGTCTTGCTGAATTCGCCGCCGCCAAGCGCCTTCTGACTCATCATAAACGAGCAGTGGTCGGTACCGATGATGTCGATCTCGCCGGAGCCCATCGCGGAGAGCAGCGCATCCTGATCCTCCGCCTTTCTCAGCGGCGGAGACATGATGAATTTCTCGGCGTCCGGATCCGCGTAACGCGAATCCTCCAACACCAAATACTGCGGGCAGGTCTCGAGGTAAACCTCCTGCCCCCTCGCCCGCGCGCGGCGCGCCTCCTCCAATCCCTCATGCGTGGAGAGGTGCACAACCCAGACGGGCGCCTTTGCCAATTGGCCGATGCGCATCAAGCGCGAAACCGCCTCCGCCTCTACCGCGTTTGGCCGCGAAAGCGGATGTCCCAGCGGGGAACGCATGCCGATGCTGTTGAGCTCATGAATGCGTTCGTTGAGCACGTCATAGTTTTCGCAGTGTACGCCACTGATGCAGTTCAGCGCCGCCATGTGCTTCAGCGCGGCGTAGATTTCGCCGTCGTTAAGCTTCAGGGCGTCATAGACCATATACATCTTGAAGGACGTAACCCCCTGCGCCACCATATTCTCCACCTCGGCGGCGCGTTCGCCGTCCCATTCGGAGATGGCCATGTGGAAGCCATAGTTGCAGCTGGATCCGGCCGCTTTCTTATGCCAGAGGTCAAGCGCGTCCTGCATGGTCATGCCGCGGTCCTGCGTCGCAAAATCGAGCACGGTGGTCGTGCCGCCCAATACCGCCGCGCGCGTGCCGGTGACGAAGTTGTCCGCCGTAATCGTGACCCCTAAATCGAGGTCAAAGTGCGTGTGCGTGTCGATAAACCCGGCAAAGACGAGCTTTCCGCCGGCGTCGATCACCTCATCCGCCGGTTCGGCGATCCCAAGCGCAACGCGTTTGATGAAGCCGTTCTCAATAAGGATGTCCGCCTGTTCAATCCCCTGACTGCGCACAAGCGTTCCGTTCTGAATCAGAGTTCGCATGGGATATCGCCTCCTGACGTTTGATAAGTAAATATAGAATGTGCCGCTAAAACAAAAAAAACAAGATCGGCCGGTTTGGGAAAGGGATTGTCTATCTGCTGGAAAACGCAGGAAAACAGCAGTAATTCCTGCAAAATTTTCTATCCGTTTCTATTTTAGCACAGGAAAAACTTCTTGCAAAGTATTTGCATCTAACAATCTGTGTGCTATACTAACAAAAAGGTGGGTGAGCATTATGCAAAAGTCACGTCTACGCGCCGCCATCCTGAATGCGGCCAACCGAAATGCCGCTCTTGTCATCAAAAACGCAAAAATCGTCAACGTATTTACAGAGGAAATCATCGAAGGCGACGTTGCCATGCGCGACGGCATCATCATTGGCGTCGGCTCCTATTCCGGCCGTGTGGAAATTGACGCGAAGGGTGGCTATCTCTGCCCCGGGCTGATCGACGGTCATGTACACATCGAATCCTCGATGGCGCACCCCTCCCGCTTTGCCAATGTGATATTGGAAAAAGGCACCACCTCCATTATTGCCGATCCGCATGAGATTGCGAATGTTTGCGGTTCGGACGGAATTCAATATATGCTTGACCAAACGGAATGGCTTCCCCTTTCCGTTTTTGTTATGGTTCCCTCCTGCGTCCCCTGCACCGCCTTTGAGACCAGCGGCGCAAAGCTCACCGCGAGGGATCTTGAGCCTTTTATGACGCATCCGCGCGTGCTCGGTCTCGGCGAGGTGATGGATTATACCGCAACCGTCGAGGGCGATGGCGAGATGCTTGATAAACTGCATCTCTTCCGGCATCATCCCATCGACGGGCATGCGCCAACGCTCTCCGGAGATGCGCTCAACGCTTATTGCGTCGCCGGGCCGTATACCGATCATGAATGCACGACCTATGAAGAGGTGTTGGAAAAACTCAGAAGCGGGCTGCACATCCATCTGCGTCTCGGCTCCGCAAGCCGCGGCATAGAGGACATCATGCGGCAGATCGCGGAACATCATCTGCCCACGCGGCATATGTCCTTCTGCACGGACGACAAGCACCTTGCGGATATCCGCGAGGAGGGTCACATCAACTATATCGTCCGCCGCGCGGTCGCAAACGGCATTCCGCCCATCCAGGCCATTCAAATGGCGACCATCAACACCGCAAGCACCTATGGCATTCGCCATTATGGCGCAGTCGCGCCGGGATATCGCGCAGATCTTGTTCTATTTGACAATCTCACAGACTTTAACCCGCAGTTTGTCATCACCGACGGCAAGGTGTTTGAGCCGAGCGTGGACACGCATATCAAGCCCGACCCGAAAATCTATAACAGCGTCCATCTCGCCCCGCGCAAGCCCGATATTTTCAAAATGCCGATCAGCGGGAAAGCGAACATCCTCCGCCTGATCCCCAAGGAACTGATCACAGCCCTGGACGTGGAGGAGGTCTCTACCGAAAACGGCCTGTTCATACCGGGGAATGGCCTGCTCAAGCTCGCCGTACTGGAGCGGCATCACGCATCCGGCAGAGTCGGCCTCGGCATTCTGCGCGGGTTCGATATCAAAAACGGTGCGATCGGCACCACAGTCGGTCACGATTCGCATAATCTCGTGGTCGTTGGTGACAACGACGCGGATATGCTCCTCGCGGTGGATACGTTGGAGGAATGCGGCGGCGGATACGTTGTCGTCAGCAATGGCGAGGTCCTCGCAAAGCTTGTGCTCTCCGTCGCGGGGCTTATGAGCGATGCGCCGCTGGAAGTCATTTTGAAACATCAGCGAGAACTGCTCGCCGCGGCGGCTCAGCTAGGCATCCATACCGATAGCGACCCGTTTATCACCCTCTCCTTTATCGCGCTGCCGGTCATTCCGGATGTCCGCCTTACGGATATGGGGCTCTTCGACGTGAGGCGTATGGAGTTTTTCAATAAAGTGAATCCTTAAGCCGCCGTTCGTTTTCATTTGAGATTTCGTTAGAAAAACAACGGAATGTAGCATCGGCGAAGCATATCCTATATGTTGATCAACGTGTGATATTCCCGTAGCGTTTTTATGATTTGCTATTAAGTAGTAATCATTCGTAGTATGATTTGAATGGGTTCATTTACAGTATGTTTGGAGGGAATACTGCAAGTCGTCTCTCGATGTTTCAGCAAAAGGCAACCAATATCAATCATCGGCGGTGCGGAGCGATGCCGCCGGTTTGCTCAAAAATCACAGGAGGGTACTATGGTAGTTGGAAAAAGCGTCAAACGCATAGACGCAATCGACAAGGTCACAGGCCGCGCCAAATATACGGACGACCTTGTTGACAAAAGCGCATTGATCGTAAAAATCTATCACTCAACCATCGCACACGGCATGGTCAAATCCATCGATACCACCGAAGCTGCCAGGATTCCCGGTGTCGTAAAGGTTTTAACGTGCTTTGATGTGCCGGATCGTCCCTTCCCCACGGCGGGGCACCCCTGGTCCACCGACCCGCATCATCAGGACGTTGCCGACCGTCTGCTGCTGAATCGCCACGTGCGCTATTACGGCGACGATGTCGCCGTGGTCATCGCGGAGGATGAGGTAGCCGCGGATCAAGGCGTGCGCGCGCTCAAGGTGGAGTATGACGAATACCCCTTTGTGTTGGATCCGCAGGAAGCCATGAAAGACGGCGCACCGCAGTTGCACGAGAGGTTCCCAAACAACATCCTCGGGCGCACCAACTATGAGATCGGCAATTTTGAAGAAGCGATTCAAGAGCCGGGGCTGATGAAAATCGAGGGCTGGTATGATACCCCGATCGTTCAGCACTGCCACATTGAAAACCACATCTGCTATGCCGAGGAACAGTTCGGCAAGATCGTCATCGTTTCCAGCACGCAGATTCCGCACATCGTGCGCCGCATCTGCGGGCAGGCGCTGGGGCTTCCCTGGGGCAGTGTACGCTTGATCAAGCCCTATATCGGCGGCGGATTCGGCAACAAGCAGGATGCGCTTTACGAGCCGCTCTGTGGCTATTGCTGCCAGCAGGTCGGCGGGAGGCTCGTCAAGCTCGACGTCAGCCGCGAGGAGACCTTCGTCAGCAACCGCGTACGGCATGCAATTCGCTATCACATCGTCACCTACGCCCGCCCGAACGGACGTTTTGTTGCGCGGAGCATGGAAGCCTATGCCAATCAGGGCGGCTATGCCAGCCACGGACACGGCATCTGCGCCAAGGGCGCGGGCGCGTTTAAGCAGATCTATGTGGACGACCTCGCAACGAAGGTGGACGCATACACCGTGTTTACCAACCTCCCCGCGGCGGGCGCGATGCGCGCCTACGGCATTCCGCAGGTTTCATTTGCCATTGAGAGCAGCGTAGAAGATGCGGCGACAGCGCTCGGCATCGATTCGCTCAAACTGCGTCAGATGAACATGATGCCGGTGGGCTATGTGGACTCCTTTTCGAAAAACTGCAACTATTTTGACAGCCTGAATCAATGCATTGCCAAAGGGAAGGAATCCATCGATTACGACCGTAAACATGCGGAGTATGCCAAGCAGACCGGCCCGATTCGCAAGGGTGTCGGCATGGCGATCTTCTGGTACAACACCGCCGTCTGGCCAATCTCTCTGGAGGCATCCAGCTGCCGCATGATCATGAATCAGGATGGGTCGGTGCAGCTCTATATCGCTGAAACCGAAATTGGGCAGGGCGCTGATACCGTATTTGCGCAGATGGTTGCCGATACCGTGGGTGTTCCGATGGAAAAGGTGCACGTCGTCTCCACACAGGATACCGACATCACCCCGTTTGGCACGAGCGCATATGCCTCCCGCCAGACGTATATTGCCGGATTTGCGATTCACAATATCGGCACACAGCTGAAAAACAAAGTGCTCCGCTATGCCTCCTATATGACCGGCAAGCCGGCGGAAACGCTCGATATGGCGGATGGCATCATTTTCGAAAAAGAGACAAAGGAGCAGCTCTTCCCGATCGACGAACTCGCGACCACCGCGCTCTACTCCCTCGAACAGGCGGAGCAGTTCAGCGCGGAGGGCACCACGCAGGTCAAGAGCAACGCCTATTCCTTCGGCTGCGGCTTTGTCGAGGTCGAGGTGGATATTCCCATGTGCAAGGTGAAAATCCTCAAGATGATCAACGTGCATGACTGCGGCAGATTGATCAACCCGCAGCTTGCCGAGGCGCAGGTGCACGGCGGCATGAGCATGGCCATCGGTTACGGCATGGGCGAACAACTGCTCTTTGACCCCAAGACGGGCAAGCCGCTGAATAACAATCTGCTCGACTACAAGCTCTGCACCATGATGGATCACCCCGATCTGAAGGCGGAATTTGTGGAGAACTTTGAACCCACGAGTCCCTTTGGCACAAAGGCGCTCGGCGAGCCGCCCGCCTGCCCAGGCGCACCCGCCATTCGCAACGCCATCCTCAACGCGACGGGCGTTGCCGTCAACCAAACACCCATGACGCCGCACATCCTCTTTGAGCGATTCAAAGAGGAAGGCTTGCTATAACAGGAGGAACTGAATACTATGTACGATTTTTCCGCTCTATATGAAGCAACGAGCGTGCGGCACGCGGTGGAGCTTATGCAGGCGCACCCGGCGGCCGTGCTGATTGCCGGCGGCAGCGATGTGCTCATCAAGATGCGCGAAGGAAAGCTGGCGGGCGCTGAGCTCATCAGCCTCTATAAGCTCGACGAACTGCGCGAGGTGACCATCGAGTCCGACGGCGCGCTGCGCATCGGCCCCATGACGAGCTTTTCGCACGCGACGAAAAGCCCCGTTCTTCAGAAATATATGCCCGTACTCGGCGAGTCCGCGGATACGGCGGGCGGCCCGCAGTTGAGAAACATCGGTACCCTCGGCGGCAACATCTGCAACGGCGTCACCAGCGCGGACACCGCCTCGACACAGGTCGCGTATGACGCAATCTGCGAAATTACGGGGCCAAACGGCAAGCGACTGGTCAGCATTCATGACTTTTACAAGGGTGTCGGCAAGGTTGATCTCGCGCCCGGCGAGCTGCTCACGGGAATTTTGATTCCTAAGGAGAGCTATGAAAACTGCTATGGCTACTACATCAAGTATGCCATGCGAAACGCGATGGACATCGCGACGATCGGCTGCTCGGTCAATGTCGTGCTGAGCGCGGATAAAAAAACAATTGCGCGCGCGCGCATCGCCTATGGCGTAGCGGGTCCTGTCCCCATGCGCGCCAGAACCGCGGAGGCCGCGTTAAACGGACAGCCGGTTTCTCTTGCGACCATCGAGCTCGCCGGAACCGAGGTGCTCAAGGACGTAAACCCGCGCACAAGCTGGCGCGCAAGCGCGGACTTCCGCAAACAGATCATCAGCGAGACCGCCCGGCGCGGCCTGAAAGCCGCCGTTGAGCGCGCAGGAGGTGTGTTCTAATATGGAAAAGAAACTGGTCAAGTGCAACATCAACGGCAAGGATGTTGAAACCTATGTGGATGTTCGCGCCTCGCTGACGGATATGCTCCGGAACGACTATCGCCTCACCTCCGTGAAAAAAGGCTGCGAGGTTGGCGAGTGTGGCGCGTGCAACGTCATCATCGATGGCGAGTGCTTCAACAGCTGCATTTATCTTGCGGTGTGGGCGGAAGGCAAACACATCCGCACGCTGGAAAGTCTGCTGGGCCCCAACGGAGAACTCAGCGACATTCAGCAGGCGTTTGTGGACGAAGCGGCCGTACAGTGCGGCTTCTGTACGCCGGGCTTCATCATGACCGCGATCGAAGTGCTGGAGACCGGCAAGGAATATACCCGCGATGAGCTCAGGAAGCTGCTCAGCGGACATCTCTGCCGCTGCACAGGCTATGAAAATATTCTAAACGCCGTCGAAAAGACCATGAAGAAGCGTTTAGGGAAAGCATAACCTCCCTCCATTCACCAATGGATCACAAAAAGATCTAATGGCTATGCGAAAAAAAGAATTGCAAACATGGATGGCTTGAAGTAGCATAAAAACCAAACCATCGAATTCGCCCGAGACCGCGAACTGACGGTTTCGGGCGATTTTTATTCGCACTCGAAAGGAAGAAACGAACCATGCGCTATTCGGATTTGGACAAGGCGGCTCTTCAGGCGGAACTGGCGCGCGTGCGGCAGGACTATGAGGCACTGCGCGGCTACAACCTCAACCTCAACCTCACCCGCGGCAAACCCGAGACCGCGCAGCTTGCACTTTCGGATGATATGATCCATACCCTCGACGACGGCAATTATGAGATAGACGGCATGGACGCACGCAACTATGGCGAACTGGCCGGGCTCCCCTCCTGCCGCAAGCTCTTCGCGGATATCCTCTACTGCAAGCCGGAGGAGGTCATCCTCGGCAACAACGCGAGCCTGCAGCTCATGTATGATCTCATCGCCAAAGCCTATACCCACGGGCTCAAGAACAGCGTAACGCCCTGGGCTAAAGAAGACAAGGTCAAGTTCCTTTGCCCCTTCCCCGGCTATGATCGGCACTTTAACGTCTCCAAGTCCTTTGGCATGGAGCTAATTCCCGTCCCGATGGATGAAAACGGGCCGAAGATGGACATCGTGGAAGCACTCGTGAAGGATCCTGCCGTCAAGGGGATGTGGTGCGTGCCCAAGTTCTCCAACCCGGACGGTTATGTCTATCCCCTCGAAACCTGCAAGCGAATCGCCTCAATGAAGCCCGCCGCGCCGGATTTCGCCCTCATGTGGGACAATGCCTATTGCATCCATACCTTTGAGGGAGACGATGTCGCGTTTCCGGATATGATCGGCCTCTGCCGCGAGGCGGGTAATCCCGACCTTGTCTATGAGTTCGCCTCCACCAGCAAGGTAACCTATGCGGGCGCGGGTGTCTCCTGTATGGCGGCCAGCGTTGAGAATCTCAAATACATCCTCGGCCTCATGACCTTCCAGACCATTGGCCCAAACAAGGTTAACGAGCTCATGCATGTCCGCTTCCTCAAAAATCTCGAAACTACTCTGGCGCATATGAAGAAGCATGCGGCGATCATGAAGCCGAAGTTCGACCTTGTCTGCGAAGCGCTGGAGAAAGAGATTGATCCGCTTGAAATCGCGGGCTGGCATCGGCCCAAGGGCGGCTATTTCGTGAGTGTCAACCTGATGCCCGGCACGGCCAGGCGAGTGGTTTCGCTCTGCAAGGATGTTGGCGTCGCGCTCACCGGCGCGGGCGCAACCTATCCCGGCGGCGTCGATCCGGAGGACACCAACCTGCGCATTGCCCCGTCCTATCCGCCGCTTGGCGAAGTCAAGCAGGCGATGCAGGTCTTCTGCACTTGCGTGAAGCTCGCCACCCTCGAAAAGCTGCTGGCATAAGAAGAGCAAGCAACGCAAAACGCCGCTTTCCAAGTTCATTGGAAAGCGGCGTTTGTTTACCTTCGATTTGCCGGTTATGCCTGGAACGAATCAAACCCCATCTTGTGATAAACCTTCTGCACGGTCTTGCGCGCCGTCTTCTGCGCGCGCTCCGCGCCGAGTTTCATCGTCTCTGTCAGATAGGTCTTCTCCGCAAGCAACCGCGCATACTCGGTCTGGATGGGTCGTAGCGTTTCTACAACGGCCTCAGCGACGCCATTCTTGAGATCGCCATACCCCTTGCCCTCGAAGTACGCGGCCGCCTCCTCAATTGTGCCGCCGGTGCAGGCGGAGTAGATTGAGAGCAGATTGTAGACGCCCGCGCGCTCCGGATTAGCCGTAATCACGCCTTCGCTGTCCGTCACGGCACGCTTGAGCTTTTTCACGATCGCGTCCGGCTCATCGAGAATACGGATATACCCGTTCGGATTGGGATCGGACTTGCTCATCTTCTTGTCCGGCTCCTGCAGGCTCATGATCCGTGCGCCGACCTTCGGGATATACGGTTCGGGGATCACAAACGTCTCGCCATAGGCGCTGTTGAAGCGCATCGCGATGTCTCGGGTGAGCTCGACGTGTTGTTTTTGATCTGCGCCGACGGGAATGAACTTCGCCTGATAGATCAGGATATCCGCCGCCATGAGTACGGGATAGGTGAAGAGCCCCGCGTTGATATTCTCCGTGTTCTTTGCGCTCTTTTCCTTAAACTGCGTCATGCGCGAGAGCTCGCCCATATAGGCGTTGCACATGAGCGCCCAGGTCAGCTGCGTATGCTCCGGCACATGGCTCTGAATGAAGATCGTGGAGCGGTTCGGATCGATTCCTGCGGCGAGAAACAGCGCAAAAGTCTCGATGCTGCGCCGTCTGAGTTCGGTTGCGTCCATGCGCACCGTCTGCGCGTGCAGGTTTGCGACCATATAATATGCGTCAAACTCGTCCTGCATGGCGACAAAATTCTTCAGTGCGCCAAAGTAATTGCCTATGGTTAAAACGCTCGTCGGCTGAATGCCGCTGAGCACTGCCGGTTTTGATTTTTCTGCTGTTGTTCCCATGTCCCTCTCCCAATTTGCCAATCCTGCAATTCCAGGACGGCAAGCCATTGTTCAGGCATACGCGAAGGATGCCTTTTCTTATAAAACTTTGAGCAAGAAATAAGCCGAGTTCTGTCGAGTGCGACCATCTATCTAGGCCTATTGTCGCCAATAGGCTCATGCGATTCCCGGGAGCGTAACGAGCCGCTATTAAATGCTCCCATACCAATCTTGCACCGAGTGGGGTTTACAGCGCGCTTCCGTCGCCGGAGCGCGGGTGAGCTCTTACCTCGCCTTTCCATCCTTACCCGAAAAACGGGCGGTTTCTTTCTGTTGCACTTTCCCTGGAGTCGCCTCCGCCGGGTGTTACCCGGCACTCTGCCCTGTGGTGCTCGGACTTTCCTCACCCACTCTCAGCGGGCGCGGTCGCCTATCTTACTCAAAATGATAATTTCATTGTCCAGGTTCCGTTATTTATGTCCCCGACCCTGCCGCCGTTATCACATGAACGAACTCAATCGTTGGTGTTATATAAAATTCGGCCACAGTTCTCGCATTCTACGATTCCGTCCGTGGTTGCAATTTTTTTGAGCATCACCATCGGCAGGGACATATTGCATCCGCCGCACTTGCTCGCAACAATCTTTGCAATTGGCACGGCGTGATGCTGTTTGACCTGATTATATCGCTCCAGCAAAGCAGGATCGACCGTCCTAGCAAGGGACTCGAGGTTCTTGTCGTGCTTCTCAAGCTCGTCCGCACGCGCCAGCCGCTCTTCCTCACACTGCACGCGCAGGGTGTCATATTCCTTCTTTGCCTTGCTCGCGGCACGGACGGTTGTTTGATATTCCTCCGTCGCCTTTTCAATTTCGCCAAGCAGTGACTTCGCCTCGCGAACCCCCTGCGACACCTCACGGTTCAGCCGTTCGATATCCCCCTTCAGCTCGGTCATCTCCTCCGCGGTGCTTTCTTCGTCCTGCTTAATCGTGACGAGTTCGCCGCTTTCAACCTGGAGCCTCGCTTCCAGCTTGCCGACCTGATCGGTCAGCTTGGTGAGCTGCTGTTCGTATGCTTCGATGTCCTCGGTCAGCTTGGCAATAACCGTCTGCTGATTCTTCAGCTGCTTATGCAGCTTATTCAGTTGCAGTCTTGCCGGGGTGCTGCGAATCTCCGCCTCAACGGCGTTCTTCGCAAGCTCCGCCTCCTGGTAGGACCATAACGCTTCCATCTTTCTCACGGCATTACCCTCCTCAAAGGCGCACAAACGGACTCCCGTCCACGCGCGATAACTGATATTGTACACCAAAACATTCGTTCTGTAAACGTTTGATCAACGGCGGCAGCACAACGCACTCGGTTTCATAATGTCCAGCGACGATGAGCCCCAGCCCGAGCGTCTGCGCGTCGATGGCATCCGAATGCTTCACCTCACCTGTGAGCAGCACATCCGCCTCCTCCACAATCGCCGGGACAACCGAACTGCCGCCGCTTCCGCCCAGCACGGCAACCCGACGCACTTGCCGCGTCAGGCTGCCTGAAACGTTTACCTTTGCGCCGAGCAGCGTTTCCACACGCTGCGCAAACTGCGCCAGAGGCTCCTGCTCCTTAAGCAAACCAACCCTGCCGATCCCCTCGTCAAACGGAATCGTATCCCGAACCCCCAGCAGTTCGCAGAGGGTGTCGTTTACGCCGCCATGCGCCGCATCTAGATTGGTATGCGCCGAGAAAAGGCCAATGCCGCGGCGCAGGAGAACACAGGCCGCTGCCGTCGCGGGGTCACTGTATGCCATGCGCCTGACGGGATGAAAGAACAGCGGATGATGGGTCAGCACCAGATCGGCGCCCCATTCCGCCGCCTCCTCCGCAACCGCCTTCGTGCAATCCAGCGCAACCAGCACGCGGTTGATCTCGTCGTGATCCGGCTCGATCAGCAAGCCGGGGTTATCAAACTCCGCCGCAAGCTCCTTTGGCGCAATTCGCTCCATTGCGGCGGAAAACTCATGTATCATCATGTTGATTTCTCCCAGTTTCTTAAAATTTGTTCCAGCTGTTCCTTCTGGCGTTCCAGCGTCTCGGCCCGCTGCGTTTTTAATTTTCGCCGCGTGGTTGCGAGCATACGCTCAACCAGCGGGCGCATCAACGGCTCGCGGCGCACAAACGCCGCGTAACCAAGCAAAAAGCAATCCTCCGGCCAATCGCTTGGCAGCGCATGCCGCTTCTCCTCCGGCTGCCCAACAGAGAAAATCTGATAGTATCGCCCGGTATCCAGCACCACGCGGTCATCCAGCACAGGATAGTTTCGTTCGTAGAGCCAGCGCCGGATATCTTCCGCCGCGCGCATGGGTTGCAGCACACAGCGCTTCGCGCTCTTGAGCGGCGGCATAACATCCAGAATCTGCCTCATCAGCGTTCCGCCCATGCCGAGAATCGCAATTGCGTCCGCTTCGTTTGCTTTCAGCGGAGACAGCCCGTCTCCCAGGCGTGTCTCAACACGGTTCTCCATACCGGTTTGGCGAATCAAACGCTCCGCCTTTTGCAGGGATGGCGCGCTGATATCAATTGCGATGCAACGCTTCGCTACGCCCTGCTGAATCAATGCGCAGCTTAGCCTGCCGTGATCGCAGCCGATGTCGGCGACGATGTCGGCGCCGCGTAACAGCTCTATTGCGCAATTGAGCCGCTCTCGCGGCTGAATTCTTTGCATTACTTCCTGCATATATACCTATTATAGAAAACAATCCTGCAAATTGCAAATACACCGAAGGCCATCGTTTGTGTCTTTTATGCAAAATTGATCCCGCTTTGCCGAGCAAAAAACGCCGGGATTCCGGCGTTTTTGAGTGATGGAAATATTGTTAAACCAGGATGGCTTTCTTCGGCTCCACGCGGTCAATCGGGCCGCCGCCGAGACACTCTTCCCCTTGATAGAACACAACCCACTGCCCCGGTGTGACCGCGCGCTGCGGCGCATCAAACGCAACATGCGCGCCCGCGCCGTCCACCACGACGCGGACAGGCTGATCCGGCTGGCGATAGCGAAACTTTGCGGTACACGCAAATTCATGCGCGGAGGGTGCCCTCGAGATCCAGTTGATCCGCTCCGCATCAAGCGAGAGCGAAAATAGCTCGTCATGCTCGCCTTGCTGCACAATGAGAAGATTGCGCTTGAGATCCTTGCCGATAACGAACCAGCTTTCGCCGCTTCCGTCGCTGCGCCCGCCAATTCCGAGGCCCTTACGCTGCCCCAATGTATAATACATCAGGCCGTCATGCCGCGCGATCACGCGGCCGGTTTCGTCAACCATATCGCCGGACTGCGCGGGCAGATACTGCATCAAAAACTGCTTAAAGTTCCGCTCCCCGATAAAGCAGATACCGGTGGAGTCCTTCTTTGCGGCATTGCTCAGGCCGGATTCATTCGCAATTCTCCGCACCTCGCTCTTTTGCAGCTCACCGATGGGAAACATTGCGTTTTTGAGTTGTTCCTGCGTCAGCCCCGCGAGAAAATAGGTCTGATCTTTGCCCGCGTCCCGCGCACGAAGCAGTTTCACGCCTTCCGTCTTGTCCAGCCGCGCATAGTGCCCGGTGGCGAGTGACTCCGCCCCCGTGGAGATCGCAAAATCCAAAAATGCGCGAAACTTGATTTCGCAGTTGCAGAGCACATCCGGGTTCGGCGTGCGCCCGCGGGAATATTCCTCCAGAAAATAAGAAAACACGCGGTCACGATACTCCCGCGCAAAGTTCACCGTATAATAAGGGATTCCGATGGTGGAGCAAACGCTTTTAACATCTTCAAAGTCGCTTGCGGCGGTGCAGACGCCCGTCTCCCCGTCTTCCTCTTCCCAGTTTTTCATGAACACGCCGACAACATCCAACCCCTGTTGCTTAAGCAGCAGGGCCGCTACCGCGCTGTCCACACCGCCGGACATGCCAACAATAACATGACCGGTATGGAGCTGATTCATTGGTTCCTTGCCTCGTTTCTGCCGAAGCGACCGCTGCTTGCCGAATGGATATTATTCGGCAAGCACCGTGGTCAGCATATAGCCCTCGTCCTCCAACACCGCACCGGCGGTCTTGAGTACGGTACTCGGCGACATATCCGTCTTTATCTTGGCGTTCTCCATTTCAACGGAAATCACTTCAAAGCCGGATTCCTTTAGAATTCTGGTCACCTTGCTGATGCAATGCGTGCAGCCCATGCCATCAATCTTAAGCCGATAGGTATTCATAGAAGACACCTCCTCTTGTAGATACATCATCTTACCATGCATTTTCCGCCTGTTCGATGACTTTGTCACATTCCGGTGATTCAATCTTCTGCGTCGTTGGCCTTTTTTCGTCTGAATTTAGTATTCGACCCGCCAGAGAGAATTCCTGCTTTTTTTATGTGGTCAAACATGCGTCCGTGCTGGTGGCGAAGCGTCCGCGCGCCTTGACAAACAAGCCTTTTTCCTGCGATAATATGCGTTGATTGACGACGAAGGAGCATATTGTAACATGTCAGCTCAAGCGCAGAAACCTTCCTGGTATACGATGGAACAGATCGTCTCGCTCTGCAAGGGGCGCGGCTTTGTCTATCCCGGCAGCGAGATCTACGGCGGCCTTGCCAACAGCTGGGATTATGGCCCGCTCGGCGTGGAGTTTAAGAATAACATCAAGCGCGCCTGGTGGAGAAAATTTGTACAGGAATCGCCCTATAATGTCGGCATGGACGCCGCGATTCTCATGAACCCCGAAACCTGGGTGGCCAGCGGTCATGTCGGCGGATTTTCCGATCCGCTGATGGACTGCAAGAGTTGCCGCGCGCGTTTCCGTGCGGACAAGCTCATTGAGGATTATGCTGCGGAGCATGGACTCGCCGACATCCATCCCGACGGCTGGTCGAATGCCGAGATGGAAGCCTTCATCAAGGAGAAGGGCATCGCCTGCCCCGAGTGCGGCAAGACCGAGTTCACGGGGATCCGCAAGTTTAACCTGATGTTTAAAACATTTCAGGGCGTGACAGAAGATTCCGCATCGGAGCTGTATTTACGCCCCGAAACCGCACAGGGTATCTTCGTCAACTTTAAAAATGTGCAGCGCACCACGCGCAAAAAGCTGCCGTTCGGCATCGCGCAGATTGGAAAATCCTTCCGAAACGAGATCACGCCGGGCAACTTTATCTTCCGTATCCGCGAGTTTGAGCAAATGGAGCTGGAGTTCTTCTGCACGCCCGGCACCGATCTGGAATGGTATGCCTACTGGAAGGACTACTGCCACAAGTTCCTGCTGGGCCTCGGCATGAAGGATGGCGCCATCCGCCTGCGCGAGCACGAGAAGGAAGAGCTTTCGCACTATAGCAAGGGTACGACGGATATTGAGTTTATGTTCCCCTTTGGCTGGGGCGAACTTTGGGGCATTGCCGATCGTACAGATTTCGACCTCAAGAGCCACGCGGACCACAGCGGCGAGAACTTTGAATATCTCGATCCCTATACGAATGAAAAATTCATCCCCTACTGTGTGGAACCGTCGCTTGGCGCGGATCGCGTCGCGCTCGCGTTCCTCTGCAACGCTTATGAGGAACAGGAGCTGGAAGGCGGAGATGTGCGCACTGTGTTGCATCTGCATCCGGCGCTCGCGCCGTTTAAGTGCGCGGTACTCCCGCTGAGCAAGAAGCTCAGCGAGCAGGCGCAGTCAATCTACGAAAAGTTAGCCAAAAAATTCATGGTGGATTTCGACGAAACGGGTTCCATCGGCAAGCGCTATCGCCGCGAAGATGAAATCGGCACCCCTTACTGCATCACCGTAGACTTTGACACGGAGAATGACGGCTGCGTCACCGTACGCGACCGCGACACAATGGAGCAGATTCGCCTGCCCATCGACGATCTAGCCGCTTATATTGAGGCGCGCCTCGATTTCTAAGAGCGAATCCAACACGCCCCCGCGTTTCAGCGCGGGGGCAATTGCTATCCTCTCGAACCATCCATGACCATCCCAAGTATAAGATAGGATTAACTATGGCAGAGATAACAGGCGTCGTCAGCTCCATCATCTACCGCAACACCGAAAACGGCTGGACCGTGCTGGAGTTGGCCCTCGACGAGGGAGAAAATCTTACCGTGGTCGGCGCGCTGCCGCTGGCGAGCACCGGCGAGCGGCTAGAGCTCGTTGGTGAATACGCCTCGCACCCGAAATATGGAAGTCAGTTTAAGGCGACATCCTATCATACCGTCGCCCCCGCTACGCTCTCCGCCATCGAAACCTATCTCGGCAGCGGGCTGATCAAGGGAGTTGGCGCGGCAACCGCGCGCGCAATTGTGGACGCGTTCGGCATGGAGACGCTCAGCGTGCTGGACGAGGATCCCCTGCGCCTCTCCGAAATCCCCGGCATCGGGCCGAAACGACGCGATATGATCCTCGCAAGTTATACGGAAAACCGCATGATGCGGGACATCCTGCTCTCTCTGGAGCCCTATGGGATCACGGTCAACCAAGCCTATAAGCTCTACAAAATCTACGGCGAGCTATGCCTTGCGCGGATCGAAGAAGATCCCTATCAGATCATCAAGGACGTGGATGGCATCGGATTTATCACCGCGGATAAGATTGCGCAAAATGTCGCAGGATTTACCGCCGAGTCGGAATCCCGCCTGCGCGCGGGGCTTCTCTACGCGCTTTCCACGGCAGCCAACGAATACGGGCATACCTATCTGCCCAAAACTTCCCTGCTGAACTATTCCGTTAAACTCCTCGGCGCGCCGGAGGATCGGCTCAGCGACACGCTGGATACCCTAATTGCGCATGGCGAGGCGGTGCAGCAGTTTGTCGGCGAGACGGAGACTATCTTCCTCCCGTACTTTGACCGAATGGAATCCTATATTGCCGAAAAGCTCCTTAACCTTGCGCAGAGGCCCGTCGAGAATCCATTTTTCGACTTCGCGGCGATTCAATCCGCGCAGAAGCTCGAGCTCTCCGGTCAGCAGAAGGACGCCGTGCTCGCCGCGCTGAATGAGGGCGCGCTCGTGATCACTGGCGGCCCCGGCACGGGCAAGACCACCATCATCCGCTTCATCACCGCTATCATGGAGGAGATCGGACTGGAGGTCGCCCTCACCGCCCCGACGGGCAGGGCGGCCAAGCGCATGAGCGACGCAACGGGGCACGAGGCAAAAACGATCCATCGTCTGCTGGAATATGTCCCCGGCGAAGGATTCCTCCGCAACAGCGACGACCCGCTCTATTGCGACATGGTCATTGTGGACGAAATGTCCATGGTGGATGCCGCGCTGATGAACGCACTCCTGAAAGCAATTCCCGTAGGCGTACGGCTCATCCTCGTCGGCGATGCGGACCAGCTCCCCTCCGTTGGCGCGGGAGATGTCCTGCGGGACATCATCAGCAGCAATACCCTCCGCGTGGTGCGCCTCGATGAGATCTTCCGTCAGGCGCAGTCGAGCATGATCGTTACCAACGCGCACCGGATCAATCTGGGAAGCGCCCCGCTGCTGGACGTACCCGGAAGTGATTTTCTCTTTGAAGACGTCGCCTCGCAGGATCGCATCCTCGAGCGAATCTTGCAGGTTTGTACGCGTCCGGGCGAGGTTCTCGCCACCAGCGAACCGCTTCTCGACGTGCAGGTACTGGCTCCGATGAAGAAGGGCGTGCTGGGTGTCTACAACATCAACGCAAAGCTGCAAGCTGCGCTCAACCCGCCCGCGCCGCATAAAAAGGAGCACATCAGCGGTGATTCAATCTTTCGCGAGGGCGACCGCATCATGCAGATGAAGAACAACTATAAGGTGGAGTGGCGCCGCCGCCTTCCAAACGGAACCAGCGAGGACGGCACGGGCGCGTTCAACGGCGATCTTGGCACCATCCATCAGATTCATGAGACGGATCGCTCCCTGAGCGTTATTTTTGACGACGATCGGCTTGCGGTTTTCGACTATACGCATCTGGATGAACTGGAGCTCGCCTACTGCATCTCGATTCATAAGAGTCAGGGCAGCGAGTTCCCTATCGTGATTTTGCCAATGTTTGGCGCCGCGTCCCCCATGATGACGCGAAACCTGCTCTATACGGCGATTACCCGCGCGAAGCGACAGGTCGTCTGCATCGGCCGCAGGGACGCGCTCATGAGCATGGTCAGCAACAACCGCACCGACCGGCGCTATACCGCGCTCTGCTACCGGCTGAGCGAGCTAAAGGAACTAGGCGTATGAGCGCCGTACAGCCAAAATGGCACAGGAGTATCCTGCTGGACGCGCTCTACCCGCCGGATGTCGCCTGCGCGCTCTGCGGACGTGAAACGCTGCTTGATGAGAACCATCTCTGCGCGGCTTGCCGCCTTTCTCTCATTCCCGCCCCCGTATTGGTCTGTCCCGCTCCACTGAGCGGCATCACCGCGGCCTATCGCTATATCGGCGGCGCAAGAGAAGGGATCCGCGCGCTGAAGTATCACAGTCAGGTGCGCCTGGCTCCGTTTTTTGCCGGCGCGATTGTCCTGCCGCCGGAATGGGAAATCGACCGCGTCGTCCCCGTTCCGCTCCATCCGTTCAAACAGTGGCTTCGTTCCTATAATCAAAGCGCGCTGCTTGCGGAGGAACTGTGCAGGCGATACCGGCTGACGCAGCAGAACAATCTCCTGCGGCGCACGCGTTTCACCCGTTCCCAAACCACTTTAAGCGAACTGGAGCGGGCAAAAAACGTCGCAAAGGCGTTTCAAGCCTCATCGGAGGGAAAGGGCTGCAACATTCTGCTCGTTGACGACGTAACTACGACGCACAGCACCCTCCTATCCTGCGCCGTTGCGCTGCGCGCGGCGGGCGCCGTCAATATTTATGCCGCCTGCGCCGCCGCCGCGTTTACAAACCGGGGAGAACTGGAGGATGGGGAAACAGCCGAATAACGCGCAAATGCCGCCCGAAGGACGGCATTTCAGAGCATCAACAAACCCAGTAGGGGGTTTGGGGGATTTCAAAAATCCCCCATGTTCCTTCAAATTTGGCGATTCATTCGCCGAATTTGTGAAAAAATGGCGCGATTCGCGTCATTTTAACCCAAAGTAAAACCCATCGGCAGAGTCCGCAGGACTTTGTCGATGGGATGAAATGCCGCCCGAAGGACGGCATTTTTGTTGTACTATTTGACGGGTTAATGTGATGCTCGGGTTTTTAAATATAGATGTTCTTTCCCGCCCGTCTGCCGGATAGGAAGATGATGACAATCAGCACTCCAACGCAGGCAAAGGTTGCGTTCCAGTTTCCGGTCAGGTCAAACAGCCATCCGCCTAGGATGGGGCCGATTGCCCCAAAACCATAGCCCAGCGACTGCACCATTCCGGAGAGGCTCGTCGCTCGCGCGGCGTTGTTCGTTCTCAAACTGATCAGCAACATGCAGAGGTTAAAGCAGCAACCGGTGGAGAAGCCGTAGATCATGACCGTTATCGCAAGTAAAACCGGCTTCGTCGCAAGCACCAACCCGCAAAGGGACACAACGTAGAGAATCGAGACAACCGAGATCAATCCGCGCTGATCCTTCAGCCGCGATGCAATGGTCGGGATGAAGAATGCCGCCGGAATGGTCATTAGCTGGAACGCAAATGCCATATATCCCGCCATCGCGGGTTCCAGCCCTTTGAACAGCGCAATCGTCGGCAGCCAAGCAGAGAAAAAATAGAACAAAAATGACTGGGCCCCCATCAGAATGGTCAGCCACCAGGCGGTTTTGACACGCCAGACCGAAGTCTGCGGCTCACAGGCGGTTTCATCAACCGCAGCCGCGCCGGTCAAAGACAAATTCCGCTGCGGCAGCCAGAAGAGAATGCCCAACACCGCCAGTCCCACCCAAACCGCGAGCGAATTGCGCCAGCCTATCTTTGGAAGCACGGAGAGCGGATAGCTCGCCGCAGCGGAAACCGCCGCCAGCGAAGTCATCGAGATGGTGAAGGCGCTTGTCGCGAGGCCGATTCTCTCCGGAAAGCGCGCCTTGATGATGCCCGGCACCAGCACGTTTCCAATCGCAATGCCTGCGCCAAGCAGCAGGGTTCCGGCAAATAGGCCTACCGTCCCGGCAAAGGAGCGCAGCGCTATACCCAGCGCAACGGCAATCACGGCATAGAGCAACGTATGCCCCGCTCCGAGACGATCGCTCACACTCCGCACAAACGGCGAGAGCACGGCAAACATGATCAGCGGAATGGTGGTCAGCAGACCGAATACGCCGCTGGAAAACGGAAGCTCCGCCTTCATCGTCGGAATCAGCGGGCCGACCGCGGTAATCGGTGCGCGGAGGGTAACCGCAACGCAAATGATTGCCAAAAAGAGCAGGGAGTTGAACTTTTTCTGTTCCAATGGATGATAGTCCTTTCACAAGCCGCCCGTATCGTGTCTCCTCCCATGCGGGGCAGTGCGCCAAAGTATCCGATACGAGGCTCTATTTCGCCGTAGGCTCCTGTTCCGTTCCCTGATAGATCCCGTGATTTTGATAATCTCCATCAAAAACGATATGCCCGTTGTTTTGAAGGATACCGCTTTCGCTGTTGTTCAGGCTGCCGCCGTCGTTTGTAATCTCCAATGTGCCGTTATTCTCTATGGTTCCATTGTTGAGGATGCCGGAGCCGCGCTCTAAACGCACCTGCGCGTCCTTTGCGATCCGCAGTTGACCGTCGTTCTGAATGGTGCTCATTCCCGGCGCAAGCAACGCGCCGGATTGAAGTTCGATCGTTCCGTTGTTCTCCAGCGTCATCGCGCCGAAGTTCCATTCGCCCGACAGGAGCATTGACCCGTTATTTACGAGTCCCGGCGCGGTCTCCGAGCCGAAAAACACGATCGTAAAATTATCTCCGATTGTAACCGTTACCCCCGCGTCGATCGTCAGCACAAATCCTTCCCGCTCGATCTCCTGCGGCTGCTCCGGAGAAATGGTCATATCAGCAATGATATGCGCGCGGGAGACGGACTCATCCTGCAGCGCTGCGATCAGCGCATCATAGTCGCTCACTGCAACCCCCGCATCCGGGGTTGTCTGCGGTTCCTCCGGCGAGCCCGCCTCTTCGGCGATGGCAGTGTCCGGCGTTGCGTTCTCTCCCTGCGCCCGTACACCGCAAGCCGCTAACATAGCAATCATCAGCATCCCGATACACCATACCACAATCCGTTTCATCACTGTTCTCCTTTTCTATGCATTTTTCGGCATGTTTGTTCCATCCTGTAAAACCGGCATTCGCGCCGCGCAGTCTGCAGGCGGCTCGGCTATTTTTTCCGGTCGCTCTCCTTAAACATTTCGTGATTCAGCACGATATAGTGCGGAATGATGTCCTCAAAGCTTCCGTCGTTCTTCCGAAAGCCACCGGGTATTACACCAAGCTGTGTGAATCCCAGCTTTTGATAAAGGCGCAGCGCGGGCGCATTACTCCTGACCACAGCATTAAATTGCAGAATGCGGAACCCAAGCTCCCAAGCCGTCGTCATACAGTGTGTGACCAGTGCTTCTCCAACGCGCTTTCCGCGCTGATCCTCCCGAACGGCATAGCTTGCGTTGCAGATATGTCCGCAACGGCCAATATTGTTGGGATGCAGAATGTACAGCGCCACAATCTCGCCCGTTTCTCCGTCGCGCGCAACACCGGTAAAGGATTGCTCCTGAAAGAAGCCAAGCCCGTTAACCGGCGTCAGTTCCTCTGTTTGCGGAAATGCGATTCCCTCGCGCACAACCTGATTCCAAATAGCGATGGCCTGCCCGATATCCTCTGTCTTGAACGCAGTTAGGATGATTGACATGTAGTTATCCCGATTCAAAAAACGTATTCGACTTTCGTGCTAAAAAACGACGCACCCTTATCTTCGCAGATAAAGGTGCGTTTCGTCTGATGGCGGAGGGCCAGGGATTCGAACCCTGGGTCCCTTTCGGGACACGGCATTTCGAGTGCCGCACGATCGACCACTCTGACAACCCTCCACGAATGTTCGCGCGAGGTTTATTATACTGAAATCCTCATGCAATTGCAATGATTTCAATAAAAAATCACTCCGCGCGATGCAACTCCATCTCAGAAAGCGTTGGCTTTAACCCCGACTCCCTCTCCTGTCAGCTCTTCCTTGCGCAGCAATAGTTGGGCACCAATTCTCTTAGCAAATCCAACAATTCCGGCGCATTGATCTGCGACGCCTCCATGAGTGCCGCCAATCGAGCAGGAAACGCTTTATCGTCAATTGCCAGCGGCTGGGTGCGATAGATACGGTTATGCGTGGTCTCTAGCAGGCTTTGCTCCTCTTCGTCAAGCGTAAGCTCCTCATACATCTTCTCGCCCGGACGAAGGCCAATGATCTCAATCGGCATATCCTCATTGGGCGTGTACCCATAATAGCGTATCAGTTTTTCCGCAAGATCCATAATGCGCACCGGAGAACCCATATTGAGCACATAGATGGCTCCGCTCTCGCCAAGCGCGCCTGCCTGCAGCACAAGCTGCGCCGCCTCCGGTATGGTCATGAAATACCTTGTGATATCTGGGTGCGTAACCTGCACAGGCCCGCCTGCGCGAATCTGACTTTCAAACAGCGGAATTACACTGCCATAGGAGCCAAGCACGTTGCCGAAACGAACCGTCATGCATTTCATTGCGCTATTTTTCGCGTAGTCTTGCACAATCAGCTCGGTTACACGTTTGCTTGCGCCCATCACGTTTGTTGGGTTCACCGCCTTGTCGGTAGAAAGCTGCACAAATCGCTTCACGCCGTGCTCACCCGCGCTATGAATGACATTATTCGTACCGATGACGTTGTTCTTGATCGCTTCCGCAGGGCTATCCTCCATAAGCGGAACGTGCTTATGCGCCGCGCAATGCACCACAAGATCCGGCAAAAACTCCGCCATCACATCGTCCACCCGGGCTTTATCCCGCACCGACCCGATGCGAATACAGACATTGAGCCAAGGAAACCTGCGCTTAAACTCCATCTGGAGCTCGTAGGCATTGTTCTCGTAGATATCGAATATAATCAGCTTACTCGGATAAAACATTGCCGTTTGGCGACAGATTTCCGATCCAATCGAACCGCCACCCCCCGTCACCAGCACCGTCTTATGCTGAATATACTCTGCAATGCTCTCTTTATCGAGTTTAACTTCCGGTCGAAACAGGATATCATCAATGCTGATCTCGCGGATATCGCGCATAGTCGGCTGCGAGTCAAGATCCCGAAGCGGTGAAACCATTCGAACGCGGCATTTCGTCGATTTGCAAAGAGCGACGAGCTCAATCTGCCTCGCTTCACTGATGGATGGAATCGCGAGGATGATTTCCCGTATGCCAAGCCGGTTGACGATATCCGGTATTTCCGATGTTTTTCCAACCACCTTTACGCCGCGAATCCGCGTACCAATCTTCTTGGGATCGTCATCTGCGAATGCGGCAACATAACTGGATCCCTTCATGATGCCGGACATAATCTGCGCCTGCACATACTTCCCAAAAAATCCGGCTCCAACGATGAGCAAGGGTGATTTTCCACTGCTTTGCCGGTTGATCATCAATCTGCGTGCGCGCTGCAGTGCGCGGAAGACATATCGTTCTATAAAAAGCAGCGGCAAAAGCAGGATACCCGCCAAAAAGAGCGAGAGTTTATATTCGTTTCCAAATAGTACATTGACGGCAAAAATTACGCCCGTTCCTATGCCAACCGCTGCCAAAACATAGATGTTTTCCGCATTCAACCCCTCAAGCCACGATTTCCCATACATGCGAAATACAGCAAAGCTGATTAGATAAATCAACGTGTAAAGGATTAGTTGGAGATATGAAAATGAAATCTGCCCGTTGACATAGAAGGGGAAGAGATAGTGGCTGTCTTCTCCGGAAAACGGCAGCCACACCGCTAATATATAAGCAAGCACAATTAAAATCATATCAGCAACGATCAAAACAGTGATGCGCGCAATATGATCCAAACTGACAGAAAGAAACGGTTTCTTCATGGTACCCTCGCTTCTTGCGAAATTTATGTATAAAGCATGGCCTCAATTATCATAAGTATAGGTGAAGTGCAGTAAAAACGCAAGTTTGAGCGGCATCTTCCAACAAACATAAAAGCAGCGCCACATGCTTCCAGGCATTGCTCAAGGAGTTTAATATCTGAAATCATATTTTATGGTCAAGAAACAGCTCCTATTCGGTAGATACATTTGAATGTTACTGTTTCATCCTGCTGCTAAATCACTCCTTGCGTCCGCGGATCCCGGCAGGCGGGCTGAAGCCCGCTCCTGCCGCTCCTTTGCTTACCGTTTCTCCGCCTCGCTTCCTCCCGCACAGCGGGCGCTCGGCTCCGTCATGTTGCAAGTCAAGCGCTGCGCGCAATCCATCGCCGGAACGGGAGAGCGGATAGTTGCCGAGAGACAGAAAAACAGAACGTCCGCGTTAGCGGACGTTCTGTTTTTGGATCCCGGCGGCTACCTACTCTCCTCGCTCGGTTCGCAGTCGTCGTTCTGCGTTGCCGCTAAAGCGCCTTCCTAGAACGCCGCTGCTTACCGTTCCTCCGCCTCGCTTCCTCCCGCACAG
>JAYFQU010000012.1:0-22313 GCA_034926785.1 Christensenella sp. | reverse complement strand
AGGATTGTTAAGGGCCGCGCCCTTAACCCATCGATTCCGGCTGCGGTGGCTTTGCCGCCGCGACGGATCGCCCGGAATCGGGCGGTTTCTTCGCAGCTCTTTGCCGTTCGGAGTTCGGAGGACGAGAGGCAAAGAGCGGTTGTCCCGTCAAAAAACTCGTTTTTTGACGGCCTCAGAGCGGATCAATTTGATCCGCTCTTTGTTTGCTTGTTTGATTTCCTTATTCCAAGACCGTTGAAAGCACCTCGGCGGCAATCGCCTCCAGCTCATCATTGCTCATCACCGTTGTGCGGCAGGCTTCGTAGAGCGTGTCGATACGCTCCTTAATCGCAGCGACCACATTGCTTCGCTTGTCAATTTCGATTCCCATGTGCGTGTTCATCCAATAAGCGATGCCGGCCGCGCCGCTATGCGCATCTACCATGACCTCGGCGGGACGATTGAGAATCTTACCGGTGTCAAAGATGCTATAGATCCGCTCGTCCTTCAAGAGGCCGTCCGCATGGATGCCGGCACGGGTGGAGTTGAAGTTACCCCCCACGAACGGCGTCATCGGCGGTATGTCATAACCGACATCCTTCTGGAAGAACTCTGCAATCTCCGTGATCACCTCCAGATTCATGCCGTCCGTTGTGCCGCGAAGCGAGCAATATTCCATGACCATGCCCTCCAGCGGACAATTGCCCGTGCGCTCGCCGATGCCAAGCAGCGAGCAGTTTACCGCGGAAGCGCCGTAGAGCCATGCCGCGGCGGCGTTGGAGACAGCCTTGTAGAAGTCGTTATGTCCGTGCCATTCAATCAGGGAGCTCGGTACGTTGCCGTAGTGCCTGAGGCCGTAGATGATGCCAGGCACGCTGCGCGGAAGGCTCGCGCCGGGATATGCGACGCCGAGGCCGAGCGTATCGCAGCAGCGAATCTTGATCGGGATGCCCGCCTCCTCGGAGAGCAGCGCCAGAGCGTGCGCAAACGGCACGACAAAGCCGTAGAAGTCCGCGCGGGTGATGTCCTCAAAGTGGCACCGCGGTACAATGCCGCGATCCAGCGCCATCTTGACCACGCCGAGATATTTATCCATCGCCTGTTTGCGGGTAAGGTTCATCTTGTTAAAAATATGATAGTCCGAGCAGGAAACAAGGATCCCCGTCTCCCGGACACCCAGCTCTTTTACGAGATTAAAGTCGCTCTCCGTCGCGCGAATCCAGGTCGTAATCTCCGGGAAACGATAGCCACGATCCCGGCAAAGCTCCAGCGCTTCACGATCCTGCTGGCTATAGACGAAAAATTCGCTCTGCCGGATCAACCCGTTCGGACCGCCGAGCTCATGCATCATGTCAAACAGCCGTAAAATCTGATCCGGCGTAAATGGCGCGCGGGATTGCTGCCCGTCGCGGAAGGTCGTATCGGTGATCCAAATATCCTTCGGCATGCGCATTGGCACGAGGCGCTGGTTGAAGGCTACCTTTGGAATTTCATCAAACGTGAAGATTTCCGGGAACAAATTCGCCTCCGGTACGTCTTGTACATCATACTCATAATAGTTCTCGCGCAATAAGTTGGTGTGGTCGTCAAATACGATTTTGCTCATTGTTCCCTCCCTCTTAGCATGCCTGCATGCTTGTATACAATATTTTCGCTTATTATATCAGCCGATCTTTCATGCGTCAAGGCAAAACGGACCATTTTTAGAAAATATACAGAAAAATTGCATGTCCTTACAAAAACTTGAATTGTCAGTTCGGGAATGAATGTTTTTTTTGAAAAAGCAAATTAAAAATGATGACATTCCGGCAAACGTTCTGTATCAATGTTTTTTGAACGTTGACACGCAGCATCATTGTTTTTTATACTGTGTCTGTATGGAAAAATCGTTCTATACTTTGAGTGGGGAGGTGTCCTATGTCTGACCCTGAACGGCCGAATGCCGGGCAGCTGCGCGACGAAGCGCGGTCGGCGGCGATACGTACGGAGGCCTCGCGAAAAAGCGCACGTTTTACGCGAAGCGATGATCGCGATTCTTTTAACGCTCCACCGCGGCCAAGGTTACGGTTTCATCATCTCAAATGGATCATCCGAGGAATCATTTTCATCGCAATTCTCATTGCAGTGTTGTTTTTCCTGTCCAAGATTCAGAGTATTCTTTCGCCGAATATCAATATCGATGTGCCGGATTCCCTCTCCTCGCTGCTGCCGGACGAAACGATGGGATACAGCAAAATCGATTTTTCCGATGCCATTCTAGGGGAATCGCGCACAAAGAGCGATTTTGTCGTTCTGGAGCAGGATATTACCGTCTCCACCCGCGTCTCTCAGGCGCTGGCCAACCTTTCACTGTTTGAGAAGTCTCAGGTAATTCGCTCCTTTGGGACAGGTGTCTATACGGTCAATTTGGCCGCGCTTACGAGCGACAACATCGCGCTGGATCCCGACCAGGAGCAGATCACCATCACGATCCCGCATGCCGCGCTCTCCTATGTGACCGTAGATGTCGAGAAGACCGAATTTGAAGAGACGAAAAAGGCGATCTTTGCTTTCGGCGAAATCAAGCTCACGAACGAACAGCTCAATTTGCTGGAGCAGAGCATTCAGGGAGCGATGACCGAGCAGCTCTCCGGCGAAGATATGCTCGCAAAAGCGGATAGCCATGCAATTTCTCAGGTGCAGAAGCTTTTCGATCCGATTGTCCGCTCTGTCGCGCCGGAATATCGTGTTGCAATTGAGCTGCAGCCTTAATCCATCATTAGAGGATTAAATATACAAAGCCGCTCCCAAATTTGGGAGCGGCTTTGTGCTATGGAATGAATCCATTTCAATCTACAATCTTCTCAAACGGGTCTTCCCCGTTTCTGTCGGTCTTTTCCTTTGTATTCTTCTCCGCTCGAGAACCGCGCCTCTGTTTGACGTTTCGCCCGGCTTGCCTCGGCGCATTTTCCTCCGCCCGCTCATGCTGCTCGTCGCGTTCGTCATGCTCGCCGACTTCCATCTCCGCCGCCGCTTGAGAGGCTATCTTTACTTTTCTGCGTCGTTCGCGTTTTATTTCGCGTTTATCTTCATCGTTGGATTGTCCGGCAAGCAGACTGTCTGTTTCTTCCCCTGCCCGCTGCGCGATCTCCTCTTCATCATCCAGTGCCGTAACGGGCTCCAGCCGGAGCAGATACGCCGCAATCGCGCAGATCATAACGCAGGTCAACGCAGCCGCAAAGGCAAAAATCGCGGTGTTCCGCGCCGTATAAACATCATTCAGCGAACGCCCCGCAATCAGCGTAATGCCGCCTGAGGTCCGCCGCAGGCAGAGCGAGCCGGAGTCCTGAAAGAACCCGTCTTCCCCGCCGGTCTGCGCTACAAACAGAACGTCTCCGCCATACACAAGGTCGGCAATCTGCGCATCCGCAGTGGATTTTTCCAGCGCATCCGCAGCGTAGGGATCCTGCCTGGTCAGCAGGACAAATCCTTCGATATCGGCGCGGCCTACGCAGGCATAGAGCATACTTGCGTTTGTCTTGTCCTCGTGTGTCAGCGCAGCTTTTGCGTCGTCAGCCGCCGCCATAGCCCAGGAAAACTCCGGCTGCGCACCCAGCGCGAGGTCGACCCTCCCGGCTTCGGAAGAGGCGATCAGCGTACCGTCGATGTTCGCAACATCAATCCGGTCAATCGAGAGTTGCTCGCAGAGGGCGATCAGTGCGTCGCCCGCCAGCAATGCATCATCGTGCTCCAAAAACCGCGCTACTGCACGGGCTTTGTCCAACAAATTCTTCTCTTCCGCGGCAATGACGGGGTCTGCCAGATGTGCGCCGTCTCCAATACGTGCAAAAGCGCGGTCCAGGATCAGGTTCAGTTCCGACTCGGCCCGCGCCCTGGCGTGATCACTCAACGGCACGAGCGAGATTGCCAGCGCCGCTAACAACAGCATAGCAAGAATAGGTACCAGCCACGACCGCAGAAAACGAATCATCTCAACTAACCGCCTTTCGAGGTATCCGTTTGCAGGTTGATTCCGAGGCTATCAGCATATCCCGCTGCAGCAACCATTCTTCCGTCTTTCTTACGTGGATGGGATAATGGAGAGCAGGAAATTCGCCTGATAGAAAAATTCGCCGAAAAACGACTCTCGTAAAAATTCATACAGTTTTGGCAGCACCGTCAGCATAACAGGAACAATCAGGAAGATAACGAACAGCATAAGCACGCCATGAATCAGCCCAAGGCCGGCGCCGATAATGCCATCCCCACGCGATAACACCGGAAATCCGCCCCTGCCATATTCCACGCCGCGAAGGAGAAACCCAAAAAGCAGGCGAAGCACAATAAAAAGCAGCACCAGCGCAAGAATGTTGATTACCACACAGACGATCGTTTGATTAAAATAATCGCCCAAGGTAGTTACGCCGCTGTCACGAAAGGCTTCGGAGGCAATGTTTTTCATTACGCAGCGATCCATCGGAATAGGCATATCCGCATTGTCCAGTACGGTGTGCAGCTGCTCGGAGGAGATGCTCGCAATCGGAGCGCGCGTGAGTTCAACGTCCGTAATTGCGACATATTCCGATCCTTCGGTATAGTAGAGGAGCATGTTAAACAGATCTGCGCTCCCCTTAACGATGCCGGACACAAGCGGAATCAATATCCTGCCAAACAGCAGCGAGGCAATCGTTGCGCCAATGTTGAGTACAGTGCTGACGAACCCGCGGTATAGCCCGCCCAGGATCGTAATTGCAAGGATCAGCAAAATGGCAATGTCAATAAAATTCATGGGTCTCCATCCTCCGATGCACGCGCGGATTAACCCGCGTTCGAGAGGTAATACATGCCGTTGCTGGAGAGCAACAGTTTTGTGTCGGTGAGTTTTACCGCGGTATCGATTGGCTGCTCAAAAGTGGCCGTAGCGGACAGCTTCCCTTTGAGCGTATAGGTAAAGAGCTGTTCCCGCGAAGCAACCACCAGTCGGCTGCCCATTATAAACGCGCTTACGCCCTCTGTCGGCAACTGCAGCGTGGTTTCAACCGGCGCCGGAGCGGAGTCCTCCGCCAGCGTAAGAATGCGAACCGTATGGAAGTCTCCCCCACGCGGCGTTAATAGAAACGTCGGTGTACCGGAGGCGTTCGAGAAATCAACGGTTTCATAGCCGTAGATCATCGAGCGGTAGATCTCCTTGTTGCCCTCGTGGATATACCGGATGATCTGGTTGGTGCAAACGACAAACATGCTCTTTGGCGTGATATAGATTTCATTCACGAGCTGGTTTTGTACATGGATCAGCCCCGTGACCTCCCGTTTGTTCAGGTCATAGGTGGAGATGGTCGTCATCGGAGAACCGGTGCTGACATTCAAGGTCTCAATCCAGAGTATCTCATTTGTGGTCGTATAAAATCCGAAATCAACGATACATTGGTCCGGAAATGGCAATTCGGTGATCTGCTCTCCGTTACGGTTCAGCACTAAAACGCTCTCCTGCTTATCCTCCGCTTGGCGGAGCACGGCAAGGTGGTCTGTTCCGCACTCAACCTCTTGAATAGCGCCCGTAAAAGTCAGCGGCGTTTTTTCGCCGACCACCTGTAACGAAGCAGAATTAAATACAACGGTCATCGATTCGCTGCCAGACATGCGGATATCGGAGGCGCCCATACCATAGGTATAGTTCTTTTTGCTGTCGGTCAGATGATAAAAGTGAATCTGCCCATCGGTTTGATAGAGAATACCGTCGCCCGTGTTGATGTAGGTAGACGCCGTCGAGATAGGCGTGATATCCATCGAAACGGTTGCTTCCTGCTTGTTAAAGATAAACTGAAAAATCACGAGCGCAATGCCAAGTACGCCGAGCGTGATCATTGAGAATAGCAGTGTATTATTTCTCTTCTTCTTTTTCCGGCGCGTCATGCCGCCCGTTCCATTTTGTGGAACATATTGCCTTGGTGCGCCTTGTTGCATTGCCATCAATCAATCCCCTATGCTTCGTTTTAGTCTATCAGCCCGCACAGAACCTGTAAAGCAAACTTTCTGTGTCTCGCGCTGCCGCTCATCCTATCTATTTTGGCACGACCACCCATAATGACTGCGGTAAAATCTTAAATGTAACGGGCGTCCCTGGCAGAATGTCTCCGTCTACATCCAGGAGTGACGCCGGCTCGCAGACAGCGGTCAGTTCCGTTGTTTTAAAATAGGTAACATACTTGGTCTTGAGATGTTCACCCTTCATAAACTTCGGTAAAATCAGATATGCGTTTAATTTTGAAACATTGTTAATCACGCAGATATCCAGAAGTCCGTCAAACGGATCCGCTTTGGGGGTAACCATCATACCGCCGCCAAAATGCGTACCGTTGCCGGCGGCGATGATGAGCACATCCGCCTCCATCGAACCGCCGGGCCAACTGATTTTTGTCTTTCTTGAGTTCAGATGCAAAAGTGCCGTTAACAGTCCGCGCAGATAGGCCAACGAGCCATTTCTCATGCGCTTCTTATAAATTTCCACATAGCGCAGCACATCGACGTCAAACCCAAAGCCCGCGACGTTAAAGAAGAGCAGATCGTTGGCCAGCGCCGCGTCCATATGCCGCGCCTCGCCGTTGAGCACGATCTCCAGCGCGGCAAGCGGATCTTTTGGAATATTCAGGGGGCGAATGATATCGTTGCCCGTTCCGCAGGAGATGATGCCTAGCTGCACATCGGTGTTCATCGCCGCAGAGGCAACTTCCCGGATGGTTCCGTCGCCGCCAAGCACGACAACCCTTTTCACGCCGTCTTCGATTGCCTGTTTCGCAAGCTCTGTCGCGTGACCCGCGTATTCGCTCTTTTCCGACGAAAATGGGATCCCGCGCTCTGCAAGCGCATCCGTAACTAACTGATATGCACTGGTCGCCGCGCCATTCCCCGCCACAGGATTCCAGATTAAATGCAGTTCCGAAACCATACCGATCCCCTCCAAATTTATTCTATTTCTTCTCCCAACAAAAGCCCATCGTCAGTATAAAGCATTTGTGGCGCGGGATCAACCCTGCGTGGCCGGGTCACGGCATCCCCGTTAATGGAGCAAGCATCGTTTTTTATCGCGCAAAAAATCCGGGGCGTATCCCCGGATTGAGGCCGTCAAAAAACGCGCTTTTGGGCGGGAAAACCGCTCTTTGCCTTTCATCCCCCGGAGGAGCTGCGAGAAGCCGCCCGATTAACAAGCGAAATCCGGGGGGTATCCCCGGATTTCGTTCCTGTTTTTTCTTGTCACGGCGTGCTGGGATATTTCCCCATCAGTTGATAGTAGCCCGCCGATCCTACCGAAGCAATAATTTCCGAACGGTATTGTTTGCCCGCGCCGCTCGGCGCCTCATAAACCTCCCTGCGTTCTGCGCCGCTGAGCAGGCTTAAAAACGTGTCGCAGTTCTCCCGCGATGTCGTCGTAACTTTGCCGCTCCGCCCGGATCCGCCGCCCGAGCGCTTTTTATATTGCTGAAATAGAACGAGCGCCGCAGAATATGCCATTTCATAAGCCTTTTGGCGTTGTTCCGCGTTAAACTTTTGCGTCTCGAGCGACCGGTCGGTTTCGTTCTCAACCCCTTTGGATACATAGTCTGCAAGGGTTGACCCATAGTTTGATTCCAGGGTTGCAACATCCCGCGCTTCCGCGTTTTGCTGGCGGTTTTTGACATCGGTCACATAGGTGCTCGCTCCCATGCCCCGTGCAATCGCGTCTGCATCCAGGTTCGCCTTGTCGGCTCGCGTCTGCTCCTGCCGATTTGCAATGGCCTGATCATAGCTGGGCCTGAGCCAGGTGACAATTGCAGATCGTATTTCCTCTTCGCTTTTTGCGTCATAGGTTATTTCCTGCGGCTGAAAGCGATTGTACATATCATTGATCATCCCGCTGAGGACGTCCGCATCGCTGCTTTTGTGCGCGTTGGAGGACCCCCCTGATGGTGGCCGATCAAAGCCGATCCGTTCACGTTTCAGCCCAAGGTCCTTCCCGCCGATCGTTGTCGGCGGCCTTGTCATCATACTGATATTGATTCCCATCGTTCTATCCTTTCCGCCGCCTTACTCCAATACGGCTAGAAAATCTTCCAGGTCCGAAAGTTTTCTGTAAATTGTTTCCAGGTTCTGATTCAGATTGCCTTCGTTCTGGGCGCAGGCGATGTCGTATTCCTCTCTGGAAGCGCCTTCTCCCGCCATACGTGAGAAGTACACCGGAAAAAGTGCCTGCATACCGGTTTTTTCATATGCCATTCTGTTCTGCCTTTCGTTTGTTATAATATGCGTCTTTGCGCGTCCAGTATGAGCTCGACGCCGCCGTCAATGACGAAATGCGATCCGTTCACATTGCGAAAGATCAACTGAAAGGCGCGTCCGTCGCCTGTCAGTCCAAGCTCCAATATGCGCTCTCCTTCGCCCGGCATCAGTCGCTCATTATATACCGTCCCGCTCTCCGTCAGCGCTTCCACCGAGAGAATCCCGCCGCTTCCGCGCAGATAGAGTTCCTCCAAGCGCTTGCTGACAGCCTTGCTGTCCAGGTCGGTCATCGGCGTTTTCCAGTAGGCGTCAATGCGAGCGCCGTCGTAGGTATCGCCCTCTTCAAAACGGCATATATAACCGTTCGTATCGACGAGATACAGCGCACCGTCTGCGGTGTCCAGCCCTCGCACGATAAATCCCCGCCTCAGCATATAGGTCGCGCGTGCAAGATCGTAGATCAGGATCGCGTCGTTTTCGCCTTCCCCAGTTCCCTCCCGCAGGGCATAATACAGTTTGTCGCCGCAGACGGCCGCGGCGCAGGCGCCGAGATTCGCGGCGGACAACAGTCCGCGTACCTTCTCCGCGTCCGCTTTTTTCTGCACCGTCTGTCCGTCAAAATAATACATGCCACCGCTCGCGAGAAAATAGAGTACATCGCCAATGCGCGCGCATCCTGTATGCGCCGGTTGCCGCATTGTTCCGTTGACGGGTTGTATGCGATAATTGCTCGGCCGATCTCCCAGCAAACGGTAGAGTGAATCCCGCTTAAAGATCAGCAGTTGATTGCTTAGCGCAACCAGCCCCGTAATCGGATCGGAGTCAGTGCCGATTTCCATATGCCCGCCGCCAACATTCTCGCTCTCCTCCGCGCTGGTCCAGTTTTCGATGGTACGCGTATCTCCCGGCGCTTGGCTGTAATAGAGCCTGCTCGGGTAATTTGCATCCCCCGCCGAAAAAAGTCGCGCATAGTAGAGTTCCAAATAGTTCACCGCAATGTCCGAGAGTTGCTCCGCGCTGCCAAAGGGTTGCGCGTTTTCGCTCGCTCCATCCCATTTCGCCATGCGCGCGTTTCCGTTTGCGATGAGCAAATACTCCGTACTGGCGATTTTTACCGTCTGAAAATCATACTCCGGTGCGTCCGCCGCCGCTTCAAACGTATAGAGGTTTCTCCATTCCCCCGTACTCTCAACCAGCGTATAAAGCTGGTTGTTTGTTGCAAGGATGATATGCTTGCCTGCCGAGCGGTTCCAAACAAAGAGCCGCCGGACCTCCTGCGGCGCGGGAAACGGCAAATCGTGTTCACGCACATATCCTTTCGCAACGCTGAGCCGGCCGCCGGTGGTGTCCATGTTGCAGGCGTCCGGGCTTTCCCCGTCATTCAGCCGATTTTCCGTAACGCCCTGCTGAATGCCGTAGAATACGGGAATGCGATATTGTCTGAGTGCCATGCTCTCCCCCTATTCAGCGGTGTTCTATCGCGTATGCATCTATCTCCCCGCGGTGCGCGCGCATCATGCGCTTTGCCGCGCTGTAGAGTTCAAAGCACGCGCGCGCCGAGGCAATGCTTGCCGAATCCCCGCTCGCCCGCTCGCGACCAACCGCATAGCCGATCATGGCGCCGTGGCACCACTCCGGCAGGTCGGGAACGTCCGTGTCAACCTTGAGCGGCTCCGGCATATAGCGGTAGGTCACAAGCACCTCTCCGTCCGCTGTTGCGGGTACGCGCAGTTTTTCTGTGCTGGGCCCGTAATAAAACGGCAGTCGCGTGTCGCCGCGAGAGAGTGCAATCACCTTCACCGCGTTTCTTGGCAATCCACTTAGGTCGGCTTCTCCGCCGGTAAGCATTAGGTGGTCGCTGCGTCTCGGTTGCAGCTCGCTCGTGAGGTCGATCATCGCGTCGTTGAGATAGCGTGTGAGTTTGTCTCGCCAGCTTTCCACGGTTTGCGCGTCGGTGCCGCGGTCCAGTTGCAGCAGCGCGCCTGTGAGCAGTTCCTTTAGCGTCATGCATGCTTCCTCCCTAGGAAACCTTCTTGCCGCCGCTCTTGCGGTAGGCGCGCATGCGTACTTCGCTCTCATAGCGCACCTGCGCACTTTGCGAAATCAGCGTGGCGAGGCTCTGCGGAACGTCTACCGGTTCGCCGGTGCGGATGCGGAAAAAATGTCCGTTCACGCCGCCCTCCCAATAGCTTTCTCCATCCGGCTGAATTGTGATGGTCACCTTGGGTTCTTTTGCAAGCGCCTTGCCGGTTATGCTTGCGATATTGTCGATTTCGGCCTCTGTCAGATACTGCATTGTGTTTTCCTCCTTTTTATTTAGGGAGAGCGTTTCCGCCCTCCCTTTCTATGTGGTTACAGGCTCACGCCGTGCTCAACGCGCACGATCCAGAGATTGTTGAGAATCCTCGCCGTATAGGCCGTTACCTTTGCGCCAACCGTCGCGCGCTGATCGAGGGGATCGCTCGCGCCGCCGCTGCCGACAGGTTTCACGATGGTCTGCAGGCACCCTTCCCCGTCCACATCGATTATGCCGTATGCGTCCGCGCCGAATACCAGCGTTGCGTGGATGTCTGTGCCCTTTTTCGTGCCTGCGTCAAGCGCGCCGGCGTCCTCGCTGTAGGCAATGGTTCCCGGCGCAATCGCGTTGGATACGGCCGCATTCAGCGTCAGGGACTTTGCCTCGGCGTCCGCAGAAGCAACTGTATACTCCGTCGCTCCAATCTTAATCTTCGCGCCGGCGGCAAGATACAGCGCGGCGCTCTCCGGCATATCGGCGAGGGTTACCAATGCGCTGTTTGCGGTGTGCGCGGCAACAGTGGTAAGCACACTCTGAGCAAACACCTTCGCCTCCGTGCTTTCGACGAAAACCACGCCAAAGAGGCGGCCGATTTCGCCGGAGTAAATCTGCTCCGCGTCAGAATATTTCGATACATCCTGCCAGAGCGCGTCGCTCTGCAGATCATAGGTTGCGTCCGGCGAACAGATGCAGACAAAATGCGGCTTTCGGTTGTTGCCTTCGTCGGTTGAATGGAACATTCGCGCCTTCGCCTTTTTCAGGGAGCGTACCGCTTTGCGGATCTCAGCCACGGTGAGCTTGTCCCCCGCTTCCAGCGCCAGCCGGTTCGTTTTGCCGCTGGCATACTGCACGTTTGTTCCGGCGCACATGGCATCGCGTGTGACCCATTCCACAACGGTGCCCAGCTGTTCTCCGAGCAGCTCCGTGCTCTCCGCCAATACGGGATCATAGCTTGTGAGGTCGAGCAGATCGCTCACCTCAACGTATGCGCCATACTGCTTCACCTCCGCCTCAATCTTGCTCTGCGCAAGGCTCTGGCCCGCGGGAGTCACGCCCTCTTCGAGGGCGAGCGCATTGACATCCGGTGTAAAGAGTTCGTAGCGGCGGAATTCCACGCGTTTACCGCTGTTTCGCGGTATGCTGCGTTTCTGGCCATAGCTGGCGTGGACGAGCCGAGTCTTTGCAATCTCAAGCAAAGCGCGGTCGTAAAAGGTTTTGTTGCTGTAGGTGGTGCCTGCGGTGTTAATCGTCGTGTTGCTGTTGCTCATTTATCTTCCTCCTGTGTCTTAGAGTCTGGTCTTACCGCCATCGCGGGCGGTCCGTTTCATCTGCTGCATCAGCTCACGAAAGCTCTCGCTGCTCATGCCGCGATAATTCGTTGCGGCGGGCGCCGCGCTTCCGCCGCGCGTGCTCTTGGGCAGTGCGCTTCGCTCGCGGACACGCGCGCTCATGCGCTCCATCGCGTTGTTTTCCGCCTCCTCGGCGCGCTGTTCCGCCGCATAGATGCGAATGCCCGCCGCCGCGCCATATTCACGCATTAATTCCGCGAGTGCAGGGTCGCTTGCCGCCTGTTCCATATCAAATCCTTCGGGCATTTTCCCTTCAGAAATCAGCGCGGTGATTTCATCGACCAGCGCTTCAAATTCCGGGTCGTTCTCCTGCGCGTTCTGTTGCGCGGGGTTTGCGGTATCAAGCCGCTGAGAAATTGAATTTTTCATCTGTTTCATGTGTTCCTCCTTGCTGTACCCGCCAGTTGCGGGTTCATCTGTTGTCCAGCCTTTGACTCCTCCGTTGATTCCTTTAGCTGTTTGAGCAGTTGGTCCTTGCCTTCAAACACCATCAATTCAACAGCCTGTGCGGGCGTCATCATGCCGCTGTCGAGCATCCTGAGCGCCAGCTCATTCTGGCTCATCGCAGAGTATTTCGTCTCCTGCTGCGCTTTAACCGAAATGTAGAATTCAATCGGCAGCAAAGCGTTGCCCGGTACGCGTTTGACAAGCATCGCGCTTTCAAAGGTGCATTCCTTCTGTTCGCCGTCAATGACCACATTGACCTTTCTTGTAAAGAAGTTGAATTCGCGTTCCACTTCGATTTCCAGCCGCACCGCATCCCGAAAGCTCTCGTGCAGCATTCTGGCAATCATCCGCGCGCGCTTATTGCTCATCTCCTGCATGGCGGAAATCGCCGTTGCGGCGGTGACGCCGCCCGTCACCATCCCGCGGGAGAAATCATTAGCGCCGCTCTCCTGCTTGATGCCCTCGCGAATTTTGTCGATATAGCCGATGATATAGGCGGGCAGCGGCGGTGTGGAAAACCAGGTGACGCCGTTGAGGCTCTCGCCTCTGTGCACTTCGCGGCTCCAGTCTCTGAGGTCCTCCGTGTCAAATCCGCTGGCCTCGGTAACGAGGAGTTTGTTATGGCTCGCCATCAGCGCGTTCTTAAGAACGATCTGGTCGAGTTTGTCCGCATATCGCTGCTGCGTTTCAAACATATCCACGAGCCCAAGGCCCAGGCAGCTGCCCTTTCGCACAAACATAGGAGTGATGAGAAACGGGTACATGCCATGCTCAAAGAAACCATACGGTTTCACATCGCGGCTGTCCGAGAGAACCTGATTGCCCGCAATCTGCGCCATATGTATGCTGGAAATTTCTGTCTGAGCGTCATATTCGCGCCACCAGTATTCAAGAAAAAGCATTGCCCCACTGCGGTCGCCATGCAAAATGCCGTCTTCAACGGCATCCGGCGTACCGAATGCATCCGCCGTGAGAAACGGCGCTGCTTTGGGAAAACGGGATTCTATGTATTTCCGCGTTTTGAGCGAAATTTTGAACACCGCCCTGCTTTCCTGCATGTCCGTCGCCAACGGATCAAACAGTATGCTCCGCGCGTCTACATGGCGGATGAACGCGCCGCCCAGCCCGCCGTTAAGCGTATTGTCGTAACCGACCTCCTGCACACAATATCCGCCAACCAATAAATCATGCACGAGCTTGCGATATTCCTTCACATAACCATCCGCGTCGTGATTTTGTTTGATAAGCGCTTCAATCACATGTGCGATCTCGCCATCCTGCGGACTTTCGGGCAGAATCACCGCTTCCGGTACGCGATCCATCAATTCTGCTTTTACGTTTTCAATTGTGCTTTGCAGAATCGGGGTAACGGGGCGCGGCTCGTTGCGGTCGGTTTGGGGTACATCGTGCCAGTGATCCCCGCGATACATCCGCTCGCAGTTCTCCAATCTCTGCCATTCGGAGACATAAGCCCCGCGGAACTCGCGAAACAGCCCGTATGCCCGCTCGCAGAGCGCACGCTGTGCCTGTGTCTTTTCTGTTCCTTTCATATTTGTATCCTCCTTGGGATAAAACCCGTTTACAGCCTCGTAAATCCGTCCGCAATCGGCTCTCCGGCCGCAAACGGGTCGTAGGCGCGCGCCTTGGTTCTTTTCGCTTCGCTCGCCGCGACCGGCCTCGACATCAAACCGTAGCGCAGCGCTTCCGGTGCATGATCCTCACAGTGTGCTGAAACATCCTCCGAGAAATGCTCGTCAAAAGTCAGCATCGGCAGCGTGCGAATCAGGTTTTCGCAGGTGCGAAAGAGCAGCAGTCGCGGCAGACCGTCGTCCGCCTCGGCGAGATATTCGCGCACCCGCTGCCAGCCGGGGATTCTGGCGTTGTCCGCTCGAATCAGCGGCACTCCCCCATGTGCAAATACCTCTGCGATGCTCATTCCGGATAGGTCCTGGCTCCCGCTCATCCCCCGGCATTGCCACGCGTCCGGCGAGGCGGCAGTATATGCGATCGTTTCTTCTCCCGTCAGTTGACGGATGCGCCGCGCTGTCTCGCTGGAGAGCACCTGGCGTTCATAATATTCGCGATATGCATATACACGCCCGCCGGGCGCAACGGCAAACCAGAGCACCGCGCAGGGGTCGTTGTAACCCCAGTCCATTGCGCGGAACTTTCTCCAGGACTTGGGGATGGAGAAAGGCTCCACAACATGCCTGCTTCTCAAGAACTCGCCGAAGTACTGCCCCGCCAGCACATCCCAGTCTCCGTCGAGATAGGCGCGTCTTAGCGGCTCCGGCAAATTTTCAAGCGTGGTTTGATAGAGTCTGTCTCGCATCAGAAACGGATTATCCGTCACGCGCGCCGGAATAAAAGCGTAATCCTCCGATCGCTCGCTCCCGCGATACCGGCGGTCGATGAAGAGCCGCTTGACCCATTGGTGACCAACGCCGCCGGGATTGCATGTATAATACATGCGCGGCGTAAAATCCGCCCTCACCGTGCGGTTGCAGGTCGAGATGAACTGCATCTGGCTTTCGGTGAACTGGGTTGCTTCCTCCATGGCGATTACGTCATATTCCTGCCCCTGATAGCGATAGACGTCCTGCTCATTGTCGCAATAGCCGAGTTTGATGCGGCTGCCGTTCGGAAACGTAAATACGCGTTGCGTTTGGTTGTAGTCAACAAACCCTGATAATTCCGTCTGCAGCGCCCGCACATGGTTTTCGGTCAGCTCCGACAGCGTTCTTCGGAGCAGAAGGAGTTGGAGGCCTTCATAGTGTAGGGCAAGCAATACGAGCTTTCTTCGAATCGCCCAGCTTTTGCCGCCGCCGCGCGCGCCGCCGTAGGCGGTGTGCCGGGCTTTGCTTTCAAAAAACTCTCGCTGACGTGGATTTGGATACCCCTTTAATAAGAATTCCATGTCACTCGCCCCATCCTTCCTTGTCCTCCAGCACGATTACGACCCTGCTCTCCTTCTCGTCCGGCGGCAGTTTTTCGCCGGTACCAAGTTCTTCCAGCAGCTTCGCGGCAACGCTGTATTGCAGTTCACCCAACAGCGCATGCTCCCCGATGTATCGCCCAATCCGCCGGAGCGCATCCGAATAGTACTTGCGCCCCCTGCTTTCTCCCTCCTTTCGGCCTTTTGCGAGAATCTCAGCCTGCGGTATTCCGAGGTGCTCGCTTAGGCCCGCCAACGTATACGGCGTCTGGCGGATAGTCACGCCCCCGTTTTTGAGGGTGACGCGCTCCGCCGTCGCATCGCAGGCGGCAAAATACGCTTCAATCTTGCTCTTGAGGGATTTTGGTTTGTCCGATTGCATTCGTCCGTGCTCCTTTCTTGCGTGGCGGCAAGGTGTTCGAGGCTTCTTCCCTCCCGCCACAATCATCCTAACGCAGCAATCCGGCCCAAAATTATCGAAATTCAGCGTGCAAAAGTTATCGGAATCCATATGATATAAAAAAAGCGCCCTTTCAAGGCGCGTGAGTGGATCACTTTTGTTCCGCGATTCCCTATGGTATGATAAATAAAATTATTCCGTGTAAAAGCTCAGCCTATTGAACAAATATCACGGAGCGCTTGCCCGAAAGGACTGATTCCATGAAAAAAATCGTTACCACTGTCATTGCTATTCTGCTCATCTTCGCTTTCGCCTCCTGCAAGAAAGTGGCTGATACCGCCGCGCAGCAAAGTGCTGTTCCGGCCGCTCCAACCTCGCCACAACAGGCGGCCGAGCTTCCAAACCCCATAGTCGAGGTTGAAGATTCGACGGATTTTGATCCGCTTGGTTTTATCATCACCCCACATCAGCAGGCTGAGAGCGTAAGCTACAGCATCATTAGCAATACCATCGCCCAGATCATCTTCACGCTCGATGGCGAAACCTTCACCTATCGCGCCGCGAAAACAACAGAGGATATCTCCGGCGTTTATGAAACTTTCGATCCCCTGCCGCAGTCGCTGGATCTTGCGGGCCCCGGTTTCACCGTCACGGTACAAGTGCAAACAATCAACGGCGGTGCGGATGGCGCGCTCGCCAAATGGAGCTTTGAGGATGTGCAATATACGTTCTATACGCCGGACAAAACCGATTTTGACTCCTTAACCGACGTGCTTCTCCCCATTATCTATGTCGATCTTCCGCTGGCTACCTGCTGCGGTTAATGAGCCTTCTTCCAAATCCATTTTTACTTTATGCCGGCCAAAAATGCAAAAGACCCGAACGGCAAACCGTCCGGGTCTTTTTGAGCTTTTTTACTCGGGTTTGGGCGCGCCTACTGGGCAGACATCCGCGCAGTTGCCGCAGTCGATGCACTTGTCAGCGTCGATTACGTAAATGCTGGAGCCCTCGGTGATCGCCTCGGTGGGGCATTCTGCCGCACAGGCGCCACAGCTGATGCACTCATCAGAAATCTTATATGCCATGATCCGTTCCTCCGTATCCAAATTTCGTAAACATTATAACACAGCGGGGTAATTCGTCAACACAGTCCGATGTAAAATCAGCATTGCGCCACAATTTGTCGGTGTATGGCGCATAATCGCCGTTTATTCCTTCTTTTCTGGCGCAGGCGCTGTGGGTCTGGGACGGTTTGCGCCGCCGCGCCTGTGATGATTTGCGCTTCTCTGCCCGTCCGGCGCGCCGTTCTGCCGCTGTCCCTGCTGCCCCTGCTGAGCGATTCCGCCCGCCTGCTGCGGCCGCGGTTGGTTTGGCCTCGGCTGATTCGGCCTCTGCTGACCTTCCGGCCGCCGCTGCTGCGGCTGTTGCTGGGCGCGTGGCTGCTGTTCGCGGGGCTGCGCAGCCGCCCCCTCCGGAGTTCCGCCGTTCGCATTCGGGTGATTTCCACTCTTGCCGCGCCCGCCTCTTCTGCGGCGCTTGCGGTCGGGGTTGCGCTCCTGCGCACCCTCCCCGCCCTGCTGCGGCGCGCTTTCCACTGAAACCGGCGTTTCTTCCTTGGGTACGGCCGGATCTGCCGCGGGCGCTACCGGCAAAGGATCGCCGGGTTTTGCGAGCATCGTGTAGTGAAATTCTCTTAGATCGATGGTTCCGTCCGGCATGTTCAAACGCACTTTTGTCTTTTCCGTGATCACGTTGTTGTCCACCACGGTGCCGATGCCGTCCGGCGTCAAAATCTCCCGGTTCACATGCGGCATTTTGCGCTTCATTTCCTCATAGCAGGACTGCTCATATTGCAGGCAACACATCAATCTGCCGCAGAGCCCGCTGATCTTTGTCGGGCTGAGCGAAAGATTCTGTTCCTTTGCCATTTTGATGGAAACAGGATGAAAATCATCCAGAAACGCCTTGCAACAGACCACGCGCCCACAGGAGCCAAGCCCGCCGAGCATCTTTGCTTCGTCGCGCACACCAATCTGCCTGAGCTCGATGCGCGTACGGAACTGTGATGCAAGGTCCTTGACCAAGTCGCGGAAATCCACTCGCTCATCCGCCGTAAAATAAAATACCAACTTGCTCCCGTTAAAGGAGTATTCCGCGCTGACGAGACGCATGTCCAGCTTATGCTGTTCAATCTTCTGCTGGCAGACGCGGAAGGCGTCCCCTTCCTTTGCGCAATTTTGCTCGCGCATCGTCGTATCCTGCTCGCTTGCGGGACGAACAACCGGCTTGAGCGGAGAAACGATAACCGTCTCCTCAACTTCCATAGCCACCTGCGCGACCTCTCCGTATTCCTGTCCGCGCGCGGTTTCAACGATGACGCCGTCCCCTTCTGCAAACTCGAATTCCAACGGATCAAAATAATAGATGCGTCCGCTCGATTTGAATCGTACGCCAATAACCTTCATGATGCCTTTGCTCCTTTATGCACCTTAAAACATCGCGCATATGCGCAAGTTAGAAGTCAGCAATTCTTTCTATCAGTTTGTTCGTCATCCCCGCGCATATAACTTTGCCAGAACATGGTCGAGCGAGAGTGTTACGCTCGCCCCAGCATTGAGTTTTTGTTGCGCACTGGCTAACATTTCTATGATACCCTGTATCCGCGCGGTTGTAAAGACTGCCGCAATGCGTCGAACCAGCGTTTCGCAATCGCTGTTTACCAGTTTCTCATAGCCCAAAGCCGCATCCTGCGCATCCCGAAATACGCTGATAAAGATGGTGAGCAGAGATATGGCGAGTTTTGCATCTCCTCGCTTTTTCTTTTTCATCCCCTTGACCTTTGGTTCTTCGTCCGCGGTCTCTTCCGCGTCCGTTTCTGCCCCAGCGGTTGTCACCAGCTCCGCCGCCTCCGAAAAGGGGGCGTATTCAAATACAGCCCGCTCCAGAACGCTTAACGCGCCCTTGCGAAAAGCTCGCGCTTGCTCTGTTGCGTAGCCGCGCGCACGGTTGACAATGCCGTCCGCCAGTCCGGCAAAGAATCTCGCTTCGCTCTCGTCCATTCCATCTTTTACTAATTCTCTTGCGGTCATTTCTACGCCGCTTGCTCCAATGCGTTCGATCAAACAACGTGAGCGAATCGTCGGAAGCAGCCCGAATTCATTTCCCGTTAAAATGAGCATGGTATCCGAATGCGGTTCTTCCAGTGTTTTAAGCAGCGTATTTTGAATCTGTGCGCTCATGTTTTGTGCGTTTACAAATACAAACGCACGCTTCCCGCCGTTAAATCCCTGCATAGCGGCGGATGATAGCAGCGTGCGTATGTCGTCCACCTTCACAGTGCCTTCGCCGATTTCATAATAGTTCGGGCAGCCATTCAACCGTTCCGGTCGTTCCTCTCCGAGGCAGTAAAGTGCGGCGCATCTCCTCGCCAGCTCACGCCGGCCGCTCCCCTCCGGGCCGGAGATCAATATCGCGTGCGGCGCACGCCCGCTTATGATTGCTTCTACCAGTCTTTCCTGCATAGCTTTCTCAATATTCCTTACTCACAAATACGGAGCCGTTTCTTACGCCAAAGAGCTCCCCGCCATTCTTCTCTTCTTCGTTTAAATATTCGATGGCATCCTTCGAAATTCGCTCTCCGGGCATCACCAGCGCAATCCCCGGCGGATAGATACCAATTGGTTCGGCTGCAACTCTGCCCGCGGCGCCTTCCAGTGCGATCAGCTCCATCGCAGCAAACGTTGCCTCCCGAATTGTGCACCGCTGTTCATTGTCGGTCAAACGTGCCTTCCGGTTCCGATCGTGCGCAGCAGTCGGCTCTCTGAATTCCAGCTTGCCAAGCGACTCCAGGAGACGATCATACCAAATCGCTTCGTCGTTCGGCGTTGTAATGAATACAAGATGCCGCGCGTCGGCCATCTCAATGAATATCCCGTCGCGCTCTAAATGCCGCTGCGCTTCATAGCCGTTATATCCGCGCCCGGTGACATCGATTACCAGGCGAGTCCGATCGCGTTCCAAAACACCAATGCCGATCGGTTCTGTCGGCACATGCAGCCCTTTTATCAGCATAATCCGCTTTTCCAGCTCGATACAACGGGCAACTTGTCCGGTCCAGTCCCGTCGCTTTGCCATATAAACGGACCAGTCCAAAGACGCCATTAATAGGTAGGACGGACTTGTGGTTTCCGTCAACGCGAGCGTCCTGCGCACCTGTTCTTCCGTGATACGGCAATCGCCAAGATGCAGGCTGGCTGCCTGTGTCAGCGCGTCCATGGTTTTGTGTTGCGAGTGCGCAAAAAGGTCTGCCATTCCGCCAAGCCCTTGCGGCAAAGCATTGGAAAACGGATAATGCGCTCCGTGCGCTCCGTCAACCAGCAGAAGCGCGCCGTGCTTATGCGCTGTTTTTGCAAGGCCGTCGATATCGGCGCAAAACCCGTATGCGTTGGGTGAAGTAATCAGAACCGCCGTCGCTTTCGTCTGCGCCAGCGCAAGACCCAGCGCTTCCGGCGTTACCATACCCAACAATCCGCTTTCCGGATCATACTCTGGAGAAATATAGCAGGTTTCAATTCCCCTGAGCGCCGCTCCGTTTACCGCCGAACGGTGACAGTCGCGCGAGAGAAGCAGTTTGTCTGTTTCTCCTAAGGCCAGCACCATCGCCTGAACGGCGTTTGTTGCGCCATTGACTACAAAAAAAGAGGTCCTTGCGCCGTATGCCTGCGCTAGGCTCTTTTCCGCATTGGCTATTGCTCCCGTTGGCGCATGCAGATTGTCTGTGTTATGCAGTTCCGTTACATCCCAAAGCGCCAGTTCCGGCCGCCAGAATCCCGCAAGCCCGCGCCCCTTATGCCCCGGCATATGAAAGCGCGCACAGTTCTCGCGTTCATATGCGCCAAGCACTTCCGGCAGAGTCTCTGTGGTTGTCGTTTTTTGTTCGTCCATTGAGTAATCTATTGATCTTTCTGCGTCTGAGCGATTTGGTGTTGCAGAGTCAGTTTCTCTAAAAATTCATTGCTAGGGCTAACGCGATAGCCGATCATGTGCATATCCTTTTCAGAAACCATGATCCATATTGACTCTTTTGACGAAACAGATGCGTTCATGATGCGCGGCATCTGTCCTCTTCGCGGTCTTGTTACGCCAATCTCACAAATATCATCAAGATAGATCGAAGCAATCGTTTTTTGACGATCCCCCGCAATCCGTTCAATCGCAAAAGATTCATCCGTGAGCGTATATCGGAACGATACTAGGTGAAAGTGGTACAGATATAGAGCTGCGATCGCGATAGATAAGTAGATCGCCGACTGGACCAGAATCCTTGGGATTTCCCATCTGCTTACGATCAGGTTGCTCAGTGAAATGCCGCAAAGCATCATAATAATCAGTATAGCATATAGTGCCCCAACGGAATAGTTTAGCTTCCGTTTCGGTTTGACTGTCTCCATATCAATCAGGGTGACCACGCTGTTTTCCTGCATAACAATATTATAGTAATCGATTTCTAAAACGTCAATCAAAGACGAGCAAATGAAAGATTCAGCAAGAAATCAATCTATATTTTGCAATAAACACCGCTCACGGCGTCCAGTGTTCATTGCAAGTGTTGCCGAATTCATGTAAAATCTCCGAGTAACGTTCCTCCTTAGCTCAGTCGGTAGAGCATGCGGCTGTTAACCGCAGTGTCGTTGGTTCGAGTCCAACAGGGGGAGCCATTAAAAAAGCCCGTAAACAGTGCGTTTGCGGGTTTTTCTTTGTATTCAATTTGAGTTCGTTTTATTCAATCTGACACAAATCTGACACAACTACTTTGAAAACAGTGATTTCATGAGCGCGTCCGATGCTTTTTTCTTGCTCGGTTCCAGCACGTGCGCGTACTGGTTCATAGTGAAATTAGCGGTAGCATGCCCGGCAAACTCTGATACCGTCTTGGGGTTCTCCCCTGCTTCTAGCATGTACGTAATCGCCGTGTGTCGCAGATCGTGTAGCCGCATATCCGGTAGGCCAACTTTAACCGCAGCTCGTTTGAATGCTTGGCTGATGCTGTCCGGGCGAAACGGCTTATTCTGTATCGTTGTAAACACGAACGGCGAGGACACAACATGCTTACCCGCTCCGCGCGCGGCTTGCTCTTTCCCCTGCTTCACTTTCAGCAGCTCAGCGCGCAGCATATCCGGCATAGGTAGAATGCGGCGGCTATTCTTTGTTTTCAATTCGCCTGGTTCTACTTTGTTGGTTAGGTTGTTGACTATGAGCGCGCGTTTGAAATCGATTGTATTAGCCTCAAAGTCAATATCAGACCAGTAGAGACCCAGAGCCTCGCCGCGTCTACATCCCATGACCGCACACGTCAGAATAGCCAGATAGCATTCCGCGCCGCGCAGCTCGTCAAGCAATAGCTTCATTTGCTCCGGCGTTGGTATCGTGTACTCTTTTGGCCTTGCTGACGGTAGTTTTACATCGTCGGCGGTGTTCTTTGCTATTAGCCCCTCGCGCCGGGCTTGATCCAGTGCTAGATGCAGCAGCGCGTTAATGGATTGGCTACACTAAACTGTACAGAAAAGATAAGGTAGTGGTATTCTCTTGAAGAAGAAAGAGAAGGAGAAAACCATGACTGAGAAACGAGCAAGAAGAACGTTCAGCGAAGAACAGAAGAAGCAGTTGGTTGAACTG
>JAYFQU010000008.1:0-25321 GCA_034926785.1 Christensenella sp. | reverse complement strand
CCGATGGGTTTTACTTTGGGTTAAAATGACGCGAATCGCGCCATTTTTTCACAAATTCGGCGAATGAATCGCCAAATTTGAAGGAACATGGGGGATTTTCGAAATCCCCCAAACCCCCTACTGGGTTTGTTGATGCTCTGGGCGCTCCCGGTGTTCCGGGGGCGCTTTTCCGCGCAAAAACCACAAATTTCCGGGGAATCCCCCTATCCAAATTCGTTATCTTTTGATAGAATAATGAAAGAGACCGCACGAGAGGCGGGGCCCGGAAAGGAAGCACACAGATGCAGATTGACGCAAGGGGTAAGGCTTGCCCAATGCCGGTGATTTTGGCAAAAAAAGAACTGGATGGCGGTTGCCGGGATCTGACCATCCTGGTGGATAACCGTACCGCAATTGAAAATCTGACGCGCCTGGGTAACTCAGCAGGGGTGCAAGTTTCCTCCGGCGAATCGGAAAGCGGGTTCTTCGTTCGCCTCTGGGGAGAATCAAAACCCGTGGAATCGCCCGTGATTGACTGCCCGGCGACGGGGAACGGATATGCGGTGTTCATTGGCAAGGACGTTATCGGCGCGGGTGATCCGACGCTTGGCTATAATTTGATGAAGATGGCGCTGTATACACTGGCGCAGGGTGACAGCGTTCCCGCGCATGTTCTCTTTATGAATGACGGGGTTAAACTGCCCGCGGGCGAGGAACAGCAGGTGATTGACAGCCTGATGACGCTGATTGAGAAGGGCAGCCTTGTGCTTGTCTGTGGGACTTGCCTGAATTTTTACGGAATTGCGGATCGGCTCAAGGTTGGCACTGTGAGCAATATGTATGATATTCTCGGCGCGATGCAGCGTGCGGACAAGGTGATTACGCTCTGATGAAGAGCGCATATTGGCTCTTTGCGTTTGATTCGCCGCATGCGGCGATCTCCGCGCAGCGCCTGTTGTCGGGCTGCGGCGCGGTGATGATGCCGACGCTTCGGAGCATCACCGCCAGCTGCGGCATGTCTATTCGGATCGAGGATAGCCAGATGGAACAGGCCAAGACTATGATGCGATCCTCCGCGATCGACCCTGGGCTCTATCGCCTCTACCGCGTGGAACAGGATGGGAAGGACACGCGCTGCGCGCAGGCGCCGCTGTAAAAGGTTCGATCAACACCCATAGAAGAAACAAAGAATTCCGCCGGATATCCGGCGGTTTTTTGCATGCATGCGGCAACATTTTTACTGGCAGGAAGTATCTTATCAAAAAACAGTAAATATTTTCGCGAAATACCTTGACAGGTGAGGTATATAGCGTTAAGATATACCTGCAAACGGAGAGGAGGTGCGCCATGTCCGTTGCATCGGAACTGATTCGTGGGAACACGGAAACAATCATCCTGGCGCAGTTGATGAAGGGTGATGGCTATGGCTACATGGTCAACAAGGCAATCTTAAACCTGACGGGGGGACGGTTTGAGCTCAAGGAAGCGACGCTGTATACGGCGTTTCGGCGACTTGAGGACGCGGGCTGTATCGTTTCGTACTGGGGGGACGAAACGACCGGCGCGCGGCGCAGATACTACTCCATCACCGATCTGGGGAAGGAATCCTATCGACTGCGAAAAAAGGAATGGGAGACTGCGGAAGCAGTGATTGACAAACTATTGGCAGTAGGAGAAGAAGGGGTATCCAAATGAACGAGAAATTAAGACGCTATATTGAAGACCTGTTTGCGAACGCGCCCTCGACGGTTCGCGCGGTGGAACTCAAGGAAGAGATGTATCAAAACCTGACCGATAAATATAATGACTTGCTCGCCGAGGGAAAGAACGAAGAGTCCGCCTACAATATCGCAATCGCGAGCATTGGCGACGTGGATAGCCTGATCTCCGGCCTGAGCGGAGAAAAACATATCGAGGGAGAGAAGAGCAGGAAACGCTCCGCCATCCTGACCGCCGTTGCGATCGCGCTCTATATCCTCTGCCCCGTGCCGGTCATTGTGATTCAGAACGAAATGGGTATCATGGTACTCTTCCTGTTCGTTGCGGTAGCGACCGCGCTGCTCATCTACAACGGCGTCACCCGCGAGCGTTATGTCAAGGCGGACGACACTATGGTGGAAGAGTTTAAGGAATGGAAGCAAAATCACAAACAAAAGAACAAGGCGTCGGAAGCCATTATCGGATCGTTCTGGCTGATCGCGGTGTGCGTTTACATCGTTGTGAGCTTCATGACCGGAGCCTGGCACATCACCTGGATCATCTTCTTGATCGCGGCGGCCATCGCTTCTCTGATTCGCGGCATCTTCATGCTCAAACAATAAGGGGGGAATCATTCACCATGCGTACAGCAGGTATTATTCGAATCATTATTGGCCTCGTGATCGCGGTGCTCCTCACCGCAATCCTGGTCGTACTGCTCACCGGCAACAATATCTTCAGCCGTCTTGGCTGGGGCGGTTGGGTGGATAATATCGTAGACCGCACAACCTATTCCTCTAGCGGTGTAGACTCGAACTCCACAGAAATCATCGTTTCCGACGAGGCAAAGGTTGCGGCGAGCGCAATCCAAAAGATCAAAATCGACTGGGTTGCGGGCAGTGTCAATCTCGTCGTCGGCAGCGGCAGCGACATCGTGTTCCATGAGTCTTCCTATCGCAGCCTGACCGACCGCCAGAAGATGCGCTATAGCGTTTCCGACAGCGGCACACTCCAGATTCGCTATTGCCAGGATATCGACAATATCTTCAACTGGTTTAACGGAGACGCCAATATACCGGCAAAGGATCTGACCATGGAGGTTCCCGCCTCGTTGATTGGTTTGCTGCAGGATGTGGAGATTGATTCCGTCTCGGCGGATATCAACGTGACCGGCGTATATGGCGCTAAGACGGAGATGGACACCGTCTCCGGCAAGATCACCTGCCTCGATGTCGCCACCGAGGATCTGGAACTGGATACCACGAGCGGCGCGGTCGTCACGGAAAACACCAAAGCGAACAGCGTCAGTGTGGACAACGTCAGCGGCAGCATCCATCTCACCGGCGAATTTGCGCGGATCGACGTGGATACCGTCTCCGGTGAAACGCGTCTGGATTGCCTCGTTTTGCCGGATAAGATCGAGGTGGACGGCGTGAGCGGAAACATCATCATCGCCCTGCCGGAGAGCGCGAGCTTTACCGCGAGCTTGGATTCGGTCAGCGGATCGATCAGCTGCGACTTCCCCGGAACCATCGGGAGCGATCGCGTCACCGTTGGGGACGGAAGCGCAAACTTCCGCTGCAACACGGTCAGCGGCAACCTCAAGATTCAGAAATACTAACCCTAAAATCGAACGATAACGTTTGCAAGCCGGCGAATAATCGCCGGCTTTGTGTGTGTGCCGAACCGGCGTTTGGGCGAACCGTTCCCGCAAGGTGTACCCAGGCAACAATTCATGGTAAAATGTTGAAAAATAGCAATGGCGGGGAGGGGTCTCAGTATGACGATCGTGTGGAATATTCTGGTGGTGCTCATCATGGCGCTTGGACCAAGACTGATGATATCGCTCTCCAAACGAGTAAAAATTCTCGGCATGCTGGGGCCTGTGTTTCTCTGTTACGCGGGCGGGATTCTGGCGAGCCTGTTCATTCCCGATACCAAGATTGCCATGAGCATCTCAGAGATTCTGGTTCCCATCGCAATTCCTCTGATTCTTTTTTCGGCGGACCTATCCGGCGTCAAGCGCCTCGCAAAACCCATGCTGAACTCCTTTATCCTGGTTGTCATCGCGGTGACGCTGGTTGCAGGGGCATCCTATTTCTTCTATCGAAACCTCATTCCGGAAGCGTATAAGTACGCCGGAATGATGATTGGCCTCTACACGGGCGGAACCCCGAACCTGATGGCAATCGGCGCGGCGCTGAACGTCAGCGACTCGCATATTGTGCTGGCAAACGCGTCGGATGTGGTGGTCGGCGGCTTCTATTTCCTTTTGCTGATCTCGGTGATGCCGCGGCTCGCCCGGGCATTTCTTAAGCCGTTTACCCGGGTGGATGCGACTGCGGACGCGGGCTATATCGCGCAGTTGGAGAAGAGCTTTGTGCCGGAAAAAGAGCCCTTTGCGCTCAAGACAATTCTGCGGCATGTCCCCGTGGTGCTGCTCGCCGTGCTTTCCCTCGCGATTGCCGCGGGGCTCGCGTTGCTCATCACAGGCAAACTGGACGTCGTCATTATCATGCTGGTGGTCACAACGCTCGGCATCGGGTTTTCGTTTATTAAGAAGATACGCTCGGCGCCGGGTTCTTATACGGTTGGGCAATATCTGATTTTAATGTTCTCCTTCGGCATTGGCATGTCGTTTCACTTCAGCGCGCTTAACAAAGAGGCGCTATTGCTGCTTGCCATGTTTGCAACCGCGCAGTTCGGCTCCCTTATCGTTCATCTGATCCTGTGCAGAATCTTTCAGATAGATGCCGACACCTCGCTGATCACCTCTACGGCGGGTATCTACGGCCCCGCGTTTATCATTCCCGTTGCGGATGCGATGGATAACCGCGAGGTGGTGCTGCCGGGGTTAATCTGCGGTATTCTTGGCTATGCCATCGGAAATTATCTCGGCATTGGCACCGCCATTGCGCTCAAGTTCATTGGCGGTTAAAATAAAAGAAAAGCGGGATCACAGACCGAACAGGAAATGGGAGGCGCTAAAACAATGCTGCCGATTCGAGAGAAACTCACCAATGGAGAATTCGATCCTACCCTAAAACACCTCTACGGAGACGCTTTTGAAGCGCAAAAGGTGAAATATGCCGCGCTGGCGGATGCGTTTGAGGGCGCGTTTGGAACAAACGACGGCGCCGCGCTGTTTTCCGCGCCGGGGCGCAGCGAGATTGGCGGCAACCATACGGATCATCAGCTTGGGCGCGTGCTCGCGGCGGCGGTGACCATGGACACGCGCGCGGTGGCCGCAAAGCGAAGCGACAATATTGTCCGCATCCACTCGCGCGGATACACGCCACTCTGCGTGTCGCTCGATCAGCTTGCGCCGGACGAGGCGGAGCAGAACGCGAGCGAGGCGCTGGTACGCGGCATTGCGGAGAAATTCCAGCTCGGCGGGCGAAAGATTGGCGGATTTGATGCGGTGACTGCTTCGGATGTACCGAAGGGTTCGGGCCTCTCCTCCAGCGCGGCGTTCAGCATCCTGGTCTGTACCATCTTTTCCGAGCTTTACAACGACGGGCAGATTCCGCCCGTGGAACAGGCGCTCGCGAGCAAATATGCGGAGAACAAACATTTCGGCAAGCCCAGCGGGCTTATGGATCAATTGGCCTGCGCGGTTGGCGGATTCATCACCATCGATTTTGAACAGCCGGAGCAGCCGAAGATTGAGAAGGTGGACTGCGATCTCAATGCGCTTGGCTACGCCATCTGCATCGTTAATTGCGGCGGTAACCATGCGGATCTCACGCCGGAGTATGCGGCGGTGACCAAGGAGATGGGCGAAGTTGCGCGTTTCTTTGGCAAGACCGTTCTGCGCGAGGTGAACGAGGGTGATTTTTATGCCTCCCTCGGCCAGCTCCGGAAGGCCGTCTCCGACCGCGCGGTGCTGCGCGCCATGCATTTCTTTGGCGATAACGCGCGCGTGCCGCAGCAGGCGGAGGCGCTGCGTAAGCAGGACATCGAGACCTTCCGTCAACTGATGAATGAGAGCGGACGCTCCAGCTTTATGCAGCTGCAAAACGTCTGCCCGACAGATGTTTCCGAACGCGGTCTTGCGCTCGCGCTCGCGCTCTCCGAGCGGGTGCTGGGCAAACACGGAGCCTGGCGCGTGCATGGCGGCGGATTTGCGGGAACCATTCAGGCGCTTGTGCCGCTGGGAATGGTGGAGGCGTATCAATATGAGATGGAGCGAGCATTCGGACCGGGCTGCTGCTATCGCTTCGCTGTGCGCCCCGTCGGCGGCGCAAAGATCGGATAACTCTTTTGGCCAGCGCGCAAACAACGCCGCCCTCCGGTTGGAAGGCGGCGTTGAGGCCGTCAAAAAAACGAGTTTTTTGACGGGACAACCGCTCTTTGCCTCTCGTTCTCCGGACTCCGAACGGCAAAGAGCTGCGAAGAAACCGCCCGATTCCGGGCGATCCGTTGCGGTGGCAAAGCCGCCGCAGCCGGAACCGATGGGTTAAGGACTGCGGCCCTTAACAATCCCCCGGGACGTTTTTGACAGACTGAACGCCGCCCTCCGGTTGGAAGGCGGCGTTGCGCGTCTAAAGGGACCCTATAGCCGGACGATGGCGATGATGATGAACGCGAGCACGGAGACCAGCGTCTGAAGCGAGAGCGACATGGAGACATCCGCGCGCTCCTGCTCGTTGTTGGTATACATGGTGAGAATAAATGGCGCGGGGGTGAGGAAGATCACGATAATCGCCCAGCGCATCGGGTCGGAGAGGGGGATGAACGTCCCGATGAAGAGCAGGGCGACGACGCAGAGCGCGCCGCAGACGAGCGTGCGCATCACGGCGGAGAGAACCGCCGTCGCCATGTTTTTCTTGGAAAACTCGATGCCGTAGCCAACCACGATGAAGATCAGGCAGGAGAGCGGCGCGGAGATGAAGTTGCATACCGAGGTGATCACCCCCGTGATGCCGGAGGGTTCCAGCGCGCGGGAAACACCAAGGATTGCGAGCACCGCGCCGGAGACCATCGCCCACGGGACAGGGTTCGGCAGCAGGGATTTGAGGGACTCCTTGAGCGGGCGACCGGTTCTCGCGTTCAGCGCGGCGATGAAGCCGGAGAAGACGAAAAGCACCTGGCCAAAGTCCATCAGCGCCATGTAGCGCAGGTTTTCCGTGCCGAAAAGCAGCGCATAGAGCGCGTAGCCAAGCATGCCGACCTCCCAGCCGGCGGTCATAAATTTGAGCATCGGGCTGCGATTTTCCAGCGGCTTGCCGATCAGGAAGCCAAGTCCAAGCCCGACAAAGCCGAGGGTGAACATCGTGGCCGCAAAGAGCAGGACGCTCACCGAGTATTCCGCCGTGAAGAAGAGCCCGAAGAGCATCGCGGGGAGCGCGAATTTCATTACGAAGGTCTTCATGCCTTCGATGGCTTCGGCGCTTAACAGGGAACGCCGCCGCGCGAAGAAACCGATTGCGAGAGAGAGAATAAGCGGGAGCACAATTTTCAGGATGGATGCGATGTTTTGCATGATGACACTCCAATTTGGCTGCAGGATTCCCGTGTGTGGACATACGACCGCCCGCTGACTGCGGGAAGATGGCGTTAACCGTTTACGAGCGCGGAGACGAGCGCGATATGCGCCGGTGTGGTTCCGCAGCAGCCGCCGAGTCCCCAGACGCCGCCTTCGGAGAGCTTTTGCATCTCAGCCGCGAACGCCTCCGGCCCGCAGAGATAGACCGTCTGCCCGTCTCGATATTCCGGCAGGCCCGCGTTGGGCTGCATGACGAGCGGCCTATTTGCGCAGGCGATAAAGCGCGGCAGCAGCGAAACCAACTGCTCCGGCCCGACGCCGCAGTTGCAGCCGAGTGCGTCCACACCCGCCTCCTCCAGCGCGGCGACGACTTTCTCAATCGGTTCCCCGGTCATCAGACGACCGTTCTGGTCATAGGTTAAGGTGCAGAGCACGGGCAGACCGCCGCCGTACGCCTGCGCGGCCCGGATGGCAAGGATCGCCTCGTCCAGCACGCCCATGGTTTCAATCAGGATGCAGTCCGCGCCAGCAGCCGCACCCGCCTCGACGGGTTCGCGGAAGAAGGCGAGCGCCTCCTCCTCGGTGAGGTCGCCCAGCGGCTCGATAAACTCCCCCAGCGGGCCGATATCCAACGCGACATATGCCTGCCTGCCGGAGGCGGCGACGGCTTCCTTCGCGATTCTGACCCCGGCTGTGACAAGTTCAGCGGGGCTCGCCTTGCCGCGCCTCTGGCGCGGGGCGTTGCTGCCAAAGGTGTTTGTGGTAACGACCTCGGCTCCCGCCGCGAGATAGGCGGCGTGTACCGCGCGCACCGCGTCCGGATTTGTAATGTTCCAGCCATCGGGCGAATGCCCCGCGGGCAGCCCGGCGGCGAACAGCATGGTGCCGAATCCGCCGTCAAAAACGAGGTGTTTTTTAGAAAAAGCGTCTAAAAATCCCATGATGCGTTACTCCTTGTTTGGTCGATTTTACCATGATATGCCTTTCTTCGCAACGAATTGCGCCAAGAACGGCGGCAAAAGAAACAGGCGGCGGGCAAGTGCTGCCCCGCCGCCCCAGAGCATCAACAAACCCAGTAGGGGGGGGTGGGGGATTTCGAAAATCCCCCATGTTCCTTCAAATTTGGCGATTCATTCGCCGAATTTGTGAAAAAATGGCGCGATTCCCGTCATTTTAACCCAAAGTAAAACCCATCGGCAGAGTCCGCAGGACTTTGTCGATGGGCTGAGGCGGCGGGCAAGTGTTGCCCCGCCGCCCTTGCTTGCTGCGCGTTTCTCACTTCAGCGTGGTATTGACGATCTTTGGCGGCCCCTCGAGCAGCTCGGGATTGGTCAGATACTGCTTAAACCGGCGGAACACGGCGGCAAAGTAACTGCCGGAGCAGATGCGCTCGTCCATGACGACGCCCATCGGGAGTGAGCGCTCGAAGACGATCTCTTCGCCCTTACGCACGGGCACCTCGCGCATGTTGCCGAGCGTGATCAGGATGCTTGTCGTGCCAAACTCGTACACGTGATGATAGATGTGGTTGGTGCGGATGCTCGCGAGGTTGCTGATGGTCAGGCTCGCGTGAAACGGGCTTGCCTTGATGAGGCCCTTTGGCAGCAAACCATAGCGATCCATAACCTTGAGCAGGCCGACGCCGAAGTTCACCAAACCGGGGATTTTTAAAAGTGTGCGCACAATATCGTCCGTCGCGTTGGTGTCGCCCTCCGCGCGGTTGTCGCTGACATAGCCATCCATGATTTCGTGCACCCGGAAGATGTCGTCCTCCATTTGAAAATACATCTTGCTCATCGTGCCGTCGAGCTCGCCCGGCTTTAAGACCACCATCGCGATGGAGAATTCGTTACGCTGATAGATGCGCTTGTTGGCGATGAAGCGGTTTAAAAGCGGATATTCCGCAGCGGTGCGGAGATAGGCCGCGAGCACAAGCCCAAGATGCGAAAAGCGGTAGCCCTGCTTGCGCTTTTCGTTGAGATAGGTTTGCATGGGCGAGATGGGAATATCGACTTCGATCATATTCATCGCATCATAGCGGTATTTGAGAATATACGGCATCACCGTATAGATGGGGTTCGCGTCTGTTACGCGTTTGCCGTCCTTACGCATTGGAATACCTGCCTATTTCTTCCGATTTATCAACTAGAATACCATAGTTGTCGGGAATATCGCAACAAGAAGGAGTATTTCGAACCTGTGACGTCGATGGCGTGCGCGCGCGATGGGAGGGACAGCGCCGTTTCCGCTCAGGGGAAAGAGGTGCGACTTGTGTCGAAAACGCAAAGGAAATGTCACCGATGGTTCACCAAGCCGCCGGATGAATATGATATACTGATGCCGACTCAACAAGATCGACAAAGGAGAAATATCTCGCATGAAACAGAATTATCGCAGAATTGTTGTGGCGCTGCTTGCGTTGGCGCTTTCGGTTGGCCTATTTGCCTGTGCGGGGAAGCCCCTGCCGGCGGGATTTGATGCGGATGAAGTCGGCACCTCCGCGGAGGAAGTGGTTGGACTGGCCACAATGGGGGACTATGACTCCGTCGTCTCCCTGCTGCGCTCCGATCTGCAGGGTACCATTACCGCCGATCAGCTCAAAGAAGGCTGGGCGCCCATCTACGAGAAGGCCGGCGCATTTGACAGCATTACGAAGACCACCTTCTCCGGCACGAAAGATTCCACTACCGGCGAGGAATATGCGGTTGCGCAGGTGTTGGTCAAGCACGAAAACGCGAGTCTGCTCTACACGCTCTCGTTTGATCAGGATCTCGCGCTGGTCGGACTCTATCTCAAATAATCGATGCAGGAACGGGACGAGAAAGCGCGCGCCGCACTCATCGCCTATTTTTCTCAAAACGGCCTGCTGCTTTGCAACGAGAATGCTAGGATGCCCTTTCTTGAGATTGCGGGCGGCAATTGGAACGCGATTGTCTCGCTCATGGAAAGCGGAGACGTGTTTTACAGCCGCCTGTATCAACACCGCGTAACCTATCTTTCCCGATCGTTCTATTATCTGATGAAACCATACCGCCAGAGAGAACACCGGCTGGATGCGCCTTGCGTGCGCCTGCTGGCGTTTCTCCGTGCGGCCGGTGAGGCAAATGCGGAACAGATGCAAACCGCGTGCCTGCTGGAGAAAAAGGCTCAGGGCAAAGCACTGGAACAGCTGGTCTCCGAATTGCTGGTTACGGTTTCCCGCAGGGACAAGACCATCCACGATTCCTGGTGCACCTTCTATTATTGCCCCGCCGAGCGCTGGGAGGAAAAACAAACTCCTCCAACCAATGAGCAGATCGAGCGCGCGCACGAGTGGCTGCACCATTCTTTCACACAAAAACAGATTCAATCTTTGCTGTCGCATCCAGAACATTCGAATATGGAAACATCAATCGCAACTACGAAAATTTAGCCCCAAAGGAGACGGTTGCAGTATGCTGACGCTGGAAAAGGCGGAAGTCTATTATGGTATATTGGAGCGCGAATTGATTCCCGCGACGGGCTGCACCGAACCCATCGCCATCGCTTATGCGGCGGCGGTGATGCGGGATGCGCTCGGCGGTTTGCCGGAGCGCATGCGTGTGGCCGTCAGCGGAAATATCCTCAAGAACGCAAAGAGCGTGGTCGTCCCGGGAACGGGCGGGAAGAAGGGGATTGCCGCCTCCGTCGCGGCCGGCGTTGTCGCCGGAGACGCCGTGCGGCTGCTGGAGGTCATCGATTCGGTTACCGAGGCGCAGCAAACGGAGATTGCGGCGTATCTATTGCGCACGCCGATCACCATTGAATGCGTGGAAGGCAGTCTCGCGCTGGATATCCGCATCACCGGCTGGAGCGGAGAGGACAGCGCGAATATCCGCATCGCAAACGCGCACACCAACATTGTTCGTCTGGAGAAAAACGGACGCATCATGATCGACAATCCTATCGCGGATGCTTCGCACGCGGGCGAAGCGCCCGACGTGCTCAACACGGCGGACATCGTGGACTTTGCGGATACGGCGGAACTGGGCCGTGTGGCGGATTCGCTCAAAAGGCAGCTTGCCTATAATCTTGCCATTGCGGAATACGGCCTGAAGCATGGCTGCGGCGCATGCGTGGGGCAGGTTCTGCTCAGCGGGGGAGAGAGCGATGTGGCTACCCGCGCGCGGGCTTGGGCGGCGGCGGGTTCGGACGCGCGCATGAGCGGCGTGGAGATGCCCGTGGTGATCGTCTCCGGCTCCGGCAATCAGGGGATCACGGCGAGCGTACCCGTCGCAGTCTGGGCGCAAGAAAAGGGGTACGGCGAGGAGCGGTTGCTCCGCGCACTGATCGTCTCCAACCTGATCACGCTGCATCAAAAGACGGGCATCGGGCGGCTCTCCGCCTTCTGCGGTGCGGTCTGCGCCGGTTGTGGCGCGGGCGCGGGCATCGCCTATCTCGAGGGCGGCGGATATGAGGCGGTTGCGCACGCGGTGGTTAACGCCCTCGCCATCATCAGCGGCATGGTATGCGACGGGGCAAAGGCAAGCTGCGCGGGCAAGATTGCCGCCGCGGTCGATGCGGGGATCCTCGGCTATCGCATGTATACGCAGCATCAGGAGTTTGTCGGCGGGGATGGCATTGTGGTCAAAGGGGTCGACAACACGATTCGGAATATCGGACGCCTCGCCAAGGACGGCATGCGCGGGACTGAAACGGAGATTCTCTCGATCATGCTGGAGTCGTAAAGAAATTGGAAGAAGTACGGAAGAGACACGAAAAGCGCCCGCAAAGGCGCTTTTTTATATGCTCTGCGAAGGGGATTATGGCCAATAAACCTGCTCGACCAGGGTGACGCGCCCGCTGCTGCTCACCGTAATATGGTAAAAGTACGATTCCAGCAGCAAGGAGGTGTCGATGCCGTAGATCTTGCGAAAATCGGAAGCAGTGGAGACAACGGATTCCGCGCCGTCCACCGGGTCGCCGTTCGGCTGAACCATCAGTTTGAGGGATACGTCGTCAAGATCGATGGCGCGGAGTTGGTTGTTGGTGTTTTTCTTGACAAACTCCGAATCGGCGAAGTTATCCACCAGTTTCTGCGCATCGGCCAGTTTATAACCCTCGTGTGCCACGAGAAAGTCAACCGCTTCCTTGCCGCGCAGCATGTCGAAATAGTCAAACTTCGCAATGCCGGTTTCCGGGTCAAAGGAGGTCAGATCCGCATAACTGGAGTACATGCGCGGCCCCTTTGGGGTTGGTGTCGGGGTAGGCTGCTGGGGGGCTGTGGTTGCAGGAATGCCGGTTGGGGTTGCGGTTGGCGTTGGTGCCGGGGTGGGGGTAATCACGGGCGTTGGCGACGCTGTTGCGGCGGGGGCGGCGGTTGCCTCGGACGTGGCGGTCGGCTCCGGGCTGGCGGGGCTGGCGCAGGCGGCGAGGAACAGCAGCGACGCAAACAGTGCGGCTGCGCCGGCGAGCTGGGCGCGTGGGCGCTTCATGCTGCAAAACCTGCCTTTCGTTTATTCTGTCGAGTTATTTCTGAAAAACAAGAGAAGGAGCATTGCGCTCCTTCTCCCGACGGCTGTTTATTTCACCGTTATGAGTTCATATTGTCTTGTACCGATGCCGATCTCCTCCGCATGCCGGAGGGTGACCGTCCAGTCCGTGTCCGGGGCCGATGTGGAGAAGTGATCATGTCCGCAAATGCCCTTGGCGGCGTTGTCGGTCAGCTGGCTGCCGGCAATGGCAGGTTGCTGAATGCAGGCGTCCGCGCAGGCTTGATCCAGCGCGACGGGGTCAAACGAGGCAAACATACCAACATCGGGAATGATGGGCACATCGTTCTCCGAATGGCAGTCGCAGTTCGGGGAAACCTGCATGACGAGATTGATGTGGAAATTCGGACGGTTTTGCAGCACGGCGAGGGAATATTCCGCAATTTTCTCGCAGAGCGCCTCTTCACTGCTGCCGCCGTTGTTTTCGATTGCGTCAAAGTTGCAGGCGCCGATGCAGCGCCCGCAGCCGACACAGCGGTTGTGGTCGATGCTTGCGATCTTCTTTTCGTTATAGCTGATGGCGCCATGCGCGCATTGCTTTATGCACTGGCGACAGGCGCGGCAGAGGGATTGATCGACGGTCGGCTTGCCGTCGCAGTGCTGCTCCATCTTGCCCGCGCGGGAGCCGCTGCCCATGCCGATGTTCTTCAGCGCGCCGCCAAAACCGGTTGCTTCATGTCCCTTAAAGTGGTTGAGCGAGACGAAGATATCCGCGTCCATAATCGCCTGACCGATCTTTGCCTCTTTAACATGCTTGGTTCCTTTGAGGGGAACCAGCGTTTCATCTAGCCCTTTCAGACCGTCCGCAATGAGAATCTGGCAGCCGGTGGAAGCGACCGAGAAGCCGTTTTCTGCGGCGGCGTCAAGGTGCTCCAACGCATGTTTGCGCCGGCCGGTATAAAGCGTGTTACAGTCGGTCAAAAAGGGTCTGCCGCCCTTTGCGCGGATGACGTCAACCACCGCGCGTGCAAAATTCGGGCGAAGGAAGGAGAGGTTGCCCGGTTCGCCAAAGTGGATTTTGACCGCGACAAATCGATCGGCAAAGTCAATGGTTTCGATTCCCGCGCGCCGGATGAGCCGCTGGAGCTTTACCGTCAACGGGTTGTCGTAGTCCGTTCGAAGATTGGTGAAATATACCTTAGAAGGTTGCATGATCGTTCAAGACTCCTTGATATAGTTATTGTTTCTAAAAATGAGCATAGCACAATTGTTCGAGTAATTCAACGTGTGCCGGGCGGAGCGTTTTAAATTGTCTGGACAAAATGAAATTCATATGAACCAGCAGACCGATTGCAGCATCGTTTAGCGGCGGGGGTGGCGCATGCCGCGGCCGATTCCAGAGAGAAAGGCGGGCGAGATTCACGAGCGCTTGCGTTTTGCGTTAAAACGATATATGATGTCTCGTTGAATAGTTTTCCGATAGAATATGAGAAAACAGAAACGATACGGTTGAAGTTAAGATGACGCATAGCGAAAACAAAGGCCACGGAATTGGCGCAACCATGCTGCTCAGCGCGTCCCTGATCTGGGGCGTCGCCTTCGTTGCCCAGAGCGCCGGTATGGAGCACGTCGGTCCCTATACGTTTACGGCGGTACGCAGCGCACTCGCAGCGCTGGGACTCGGCATTCTCATTTTAATATTCGATAGAACCGGCATAAGCCCGAAGAACACCGACCGGAAAACACTTTGGAAAGCGGGGATCATCCTCGGCGTTGTGCTGGCCGTTGCGAGCAATCTACAGCAGGTAGGGCTTGTGACCACATCCGCCGGCAAGGCGGGATTCATCACTTCGCTCTATATTGTGTTTGTCCCGGTACTGGGACTTTTTGTGAAACGCAAACCGCACTTTATGATTTGGGGCAGCGTCGCCGTTGCGCTGATAGGGCTGTATTTTCTTTCGATCCAGGGCAACTTCTCTATGGAAAAGGGAGACGTGCTCGTGCTGATCAGCGCAGTGGTGTTTTCACTTCAGATCCTTCTGGTGGATCATTATGCGCCTAAGGTTGATATCATCCGTCTCAACTGTATTCAGTTTGCCGTGATCGCGCTGCTCTCGGCGGTACCGATGATGCTCTTTGAGCAACCGAAGGTCTCCGCCGTCTCCGAAGCCTGGGTGACCATCCTGTACGCCGGTCTATTCTCCGGCTGCGGCGCATATACCCTGCAAATGCTTGGGCAGCGCCGCGTGGAACCGGCGACCGCTTCGCTTCTGCTCAGCCCTGAAAATGTGTTCGCCGCGCTTGCGGGCTGGGCAATTCTCGGGCAAACGCTTTCCGCACGGGAAATGCTTGGCTGCGCGCTGGTGTTTATCGCGGTGGTGAGTTCCCAGCTTCCATGGGGAAAACTCTTCCCGAATAAGAGCGCGGCGAAAATTCCCGCGGCGGAGGAAACGCAGGCCGTTCAGGAAAACTGAACCAAGCGCATAATCAATTGAAAACAGGGCTTGCCCTCCAAGCCCAAATTCGGCGAATCAATCGCCGGATTCGATGAATCAGAGGGAGTTTCAAACGCTCCAACCCCCGGAGTGGGTTTGCCGCTTCCCTGAGGACAAGCGTCTTGCTTTTTGTTTTTGGGCTTTCGCGATAGGATGAATAGCGTCATGCAGAACAACAATTTATCTACGGAAAAAATCACCATCATATCCATTGGGCGGCATACGCGCCTTGGCGATGCGCTGGAGTACGCCTTGGAGGGCGTTCCTTTTGAGACAATGGAAGCGGGCGATCTCGCGGCGGGAGATTGGACCAATCGCCGGCTGCTCTTTGCCGCCAGCGCGGATCCGCGCGGGGAAAACGCGGCACTTCTTGCGCTGGCCGTACGGCTCCGCGCGGGCGAATGCGACCTCTCGGGCTGTATTTGCGCAATGATTGCCGACGGCGAGCAAGGGGGCGCGATACATCTGGACGCGATCCGGCTGCTGCTTGCGGCGAATAGCGCCGGAGCGGAGATCATCTCCTGCCCGCTTCTGGAGAGCGGCAGGGACCTGCATCATCTGGCGACGGAAACGGGGGGCAAGGAGACCGGGTTTGCCTGTTATCGCGCGCTAGCGCGCGCGCTCACCCTTCGGTTGCGCGAGTGCGATAATACCGCGCCGATACGACGATCCATCCGCCTTTCCTCCGCGCTGGACGCGGGTACGAAGAACGATTGGTGCGGCGTGATCCGGCGAATGGTCGCCGGGTGCGAGATAGAGATATCCGAGGACGACGCGGAGACGGATGATACCATTTTACTCTGCGAAAACAACGACAGCCTGCCGGATTCGAGGACGCTCGCCCTGCTTGGCGGCAGCGGCAGAATACAATTTCTGATCGCATCCCCAGGGACGGGAGGAGACCTCTACACCGCGGTGCTCTTTGAGCGCGCGTGCCTGCGCGGCGAATACTCCCTCGTGCCCGGAGGCATAACGCTATTGGAGGGTAAGAGCGCGGTGGAGGCGCTGGCGAGCAAGGGGGAGCTGGAACTGGTGAAAGCCTCCCTGAATCATAGCCGGAAGGAATCATCGTGGGAGCAATGATCCCGCGCCGACGGAGACGACGCGGGATCATATATTTGCTAGTTTGAGCGCCGTCTTTGAAGCGAGATAGCAGGAGGACTGCTGCTGCACAACGCCGATCACTCCTGCAAACGGTCGTTTATCGGAGGACGGACAAAAATAGCGGGTGGGCCGTCCGTCCCGCCGCCGGCGCCGATGCGCAGAAAGACCGGTTCTCCAACGAAATTATCTTCCTATAATAGTGCACCACATCTATGCGCTGTTACAAAACCGCTGGAACTCAGGCGAGGTTTCGTAAAATCTCCTGATAGTATTTGGTTGCCGCGTCGCTGACTTCACCCTTTCTGCAGATGCTGAGTTTGGCGAGCTTTGGGTGCGGACGCTCGACCACAATCTGATCATCGCGCAGTTTGGCCTGCAGCACGGAGAGCGCATCCAGAAAGCGGGGATCCCGCTTTGCCGTGTCATAAAACGAGAGTACGTAGACATAGTAAAACAGATTGTAGTTGAGAAACGGGAACGTCACCTGGTGAAACAGCGTGCCGATGCCGTAATGGCATGGCCCGAGCGGCGCGCGGGTCGTCCAGTGATTCAGTAAAAACTCGACGGTGCGGTTGAGCCGCGCGTCTTGATTGGCATACGGCGTAAAGCGAAATGCATTGAGCGCGGTGAGCGTCGGCCCGGGATTGGAAAACTCCGTCTCCGGTCCGTGCCCAAAGAAGAACTTCTTGCAGCGCCAGCCGCCGTCGGCATGCTGGGTATCAAGCAGATGCTGAAACGTCTGTTCCAGCCGCGGATCATCCGCAAAACCGAGATAACAAAGGGACCTTGCTGCATGTATCGTTTGGCAGGGGAATATGGTGTTCTTTGGCACAAGGCAGAAGCGCCCGTCCTCGCGCCGGGCGCGCCAGAGGAGTTCCGCGGCTGCTGCGAGGGTTGGGTCCTCGGTGGTGAGCCCCAATTCGGCAAGAAGATAGGTTGCCTCCAGCGTACTGAACGGCCCGCCCTTCACGAGCGTCCCTTCGGGCGTAGCCCAGAGGCCCGCGCCGTTATCCGCTTGGTGCGAAAAAATCAGTTCAATGTCGTTCGCCCGGTTTTCCATACAAACTTTTCCTCCATTTTTATCTCGATCTGTGCAGACCGGACGAAACGGCCTGCCGGCTACAGCTGTTTTTCATAAAGGTAGAATAACCCCTTGCGATAAAGAACCTCGCCCGCCTTTTGATAGCCGCGCGATTCATAGAGACGCAATGCGACCGGGTTTTGTGAAAACGCATCCAGCCGGATGACCGGGATACCGCGCTCCCGTACACATTGTTCCAGATAGTCCATCGACTGGCGCGCGACGCCTTTTCCCTGAAACGCGGGATGAACGCAGAGCCGGTGCAGAACGATGATTCTCTCCGCGGGATATCTCCAGTTGGCAGGCTCATAGTCGCTTTCGCCGCATTCTTCCGGAGAAAAGGCGGCGGCAATCCGCCCGTCCATGCGTCCTATCACTAAAATATCGAGTTCGATGTCCCGTGCGATGATTTGCTGGCTGGGATAGATTTCATCCCACTGGGAGATATTCTGTTCGTCCATTTTTCTCGTGGCGGCGCAAAAGAGCTCGACCAGTTCGGGCAGATCGTTCCTTCGCGCATGCGAAAACTCCATAGGCCCTCCCGGTACAATCAAACATACATGTATTATACCTGAAAACATGCGGATTCGCTGCGATTTTTCTGTGAATTGATCGCATAAAATGAAATAAATTCGCATGACTATACAACTTGGGCGGAGGGCAGAGCCGTGCGCCCGGAACGGAAACAGGCGGAGGCATCGGTTTTTATTTTCCGTGTTTGAAACCGGAATACGTTGAAGGATTGCTTTTTTTCGCGATATCCTATATCATTATTAAATGCTATCTATTTGCGACATCATAAGCACATTCTTTTTTTACTGATGGACAGAGGATCAGCTGGATCAATCTTATACATTTAAAGCGAGGGGATGACAATTCCATGTGGAAATATGCAGTGAAACGCATATTGCTTGCCATTATGACGGTTTTTATCATTATCGTCATAACTTTTTTTGCAATGAATGCAATTCCTGGCGGACCGTTCGAATCGGAAAAGGCGCCGGAGCCTTCCGTTCGGAAAGCACTTGAGGCCAGATACAATCTGGATAAACCGCTTGGCGAGCAGTTTTTGATTTACCTTGGAAACCTGGCGCACGGGGATTTCGGGCTGTCCTTGAAGACCGGCCGCGAAATTACAACCACCATCACAAACGGCTTTGCCATTTCCGCCAAACTGGGCGGAATGGCTGCGTTGACCGCGATTGTGTTTGGCCTGATACTCGGCTCGGTTGCGGCGCTGACGCGAAACAAACTACCGGATCGGCTGATTATTTTCTTTACGACGTTGTTCGTCTCCGTGCCGTCGTTCGTTGGGGCAACGCTATTGCTGCTGGTATTCTGCCTGAAACTGAATTGGTTTCCGGTCTGGGACGCGTCCACTACCGCATACCTGCTGCCAATGCTTGCGCTGGCGCTTTATCCGATGGCGTATATTACGCGCCTGACCAAGTCCAGCATGCTGGACGTTCTCGGACAGGATTATATCCGCACCGCGCGCAGTAAAGGCCTTAAGGAGAGCGTTGTTATCTTTAAGCATGCGCTTCGCAACGCCCTCATCCCCGTGGTGACCTATATTGGGCCAATGCTTGCCTACATCCTCACAGGGAGCCTTGTGGTGGAGACGGTGTTTACCATCGGCGGCCTCGGCAGCAAGTTTGTCACCAGCATTTCGCAGCGCGACTATCCGATGATAATGGCGACGACGATTTTTCTTGCGGTATTGATGGTAGCGCTAACCTTGATTTCGGATCTGGTCTATAAAGCAGTAGATCCGCAAATCAGCTTTGATTAAGGGGACTGAGACATGGAAAAGAAGCAATTCAATGCGGATATGGTTCCGAAGAAGCACCTTTTGAGCTTGCAGCTCGACGTTTCAAAATTCGAGGCTGCGACGGACGCGGAAAAGATGCAGCATGTGACGATGCGCGAATCGACCACTTTTTTTCGCGACGGCATCAAAAAACTCTCTCGAAATCCCCTTGCGGTAATCAGCATTATCGTGCTGCTGCTAATCGTCGCGATCATCGTGTTTGCGCCTATGGTTGTGCCGTATGAGTATGATCAGATGATCACCATCAACGGCAAGCGCGACAAGGGCGCAAAAAACATGGCTCCGTTTGAGTATTCCGAGCGGGAACAGCAGGCGATCAGCGAGGGACAGAAGTTGTTCCCGCATATCTTTGGAACCGATGAACTCTCCCGCGATTACTTCATCCGGGTGGTCTATGGCACGCGTGTTTCGCTGTTGGTTGGCCTGTTCGCGAGCCTGATCGTGCTGGTGATCGGTTTGATCTACGGTTCTATTTCGGGGTATGCCGGCGGAAAGCTGGATATGGTGATGATGCGTATTGTAGACATCATCTATTCTTTGCCTGACCTGCTGATGATTATTCTGCTTTCGGTGGTTCTGGACTCCGTATTGTCCGGTTCCTCTCTCATCATCCTCAAAAAGATCGGCGTGAACATGATCAGTCTGTTCATCGTGTTCGGCTTGCTCTACTGGGTTGGTATGGCGCGGCTTGTTCGGGGCCAGATATTGCAGATTAAGAAAAACGAATACGTGCTTGCGGCGCGTGCGCTTGGCGCAAAGTCCGGCAGGATTATCCGTAAGCACATCCTGCCAAACTGCATGAGCGTGATCATTATTTCCACCGCGCTGCAGATCCCGAACGCGATCTTTACCGAGAGCTTTTTAAGCTTCGTCGGTCTTGGCGTTCAGGCGCCAATGCCGAGCCTTGGCTCTCTGGCAAGCGTTGCCAGAGGCGGCCTGCAGAGCTATCCATACAAACTGATCTTCCCGGCCGCCGTAATCTGCCTGATCGTTTTGGCGTTTAACCTGCTTGGCGACGGGCTGAGAGACGCATTTGACCCAAGGCTCAGGAGGTAACAGAGGATGAGTGAAATTTTATTACAGGTGAAAGACCTACACACGTCGTTCTTTACCGAAGCCGGCGAGGTGAAAGCCGTCAATGGGATATCGTTTAATCTTGAGCGCGGAAAGGTGCTCGGGATTGTTGGCGAGTCCGGCTCGGGAAAGAGCGTAACGGCATATTCCATTTTGCGCATCCTCGTGGACCCCGGTAAGGTGGTCGGCGGCGAAGTGCTCTATGAAGGCACGAATATCCTGAACTACTCGAATAAGCAGATTCAGGAGTTTCGCGGAAACAAGGTCAGCATCATCTTTCAGGATCCAATGACCTCGCTCAACCCTGTTTATACGATTGAAAACCAGCTGCTTGAGGTGATCAAACTCCACACCAACCGCACGCATCAGGAAGCCAAGGCGCGCGCGGTGGAAATGCTGACGCTGGTTGGCGTCAACGAACCGGAGAAGCGCGTGAAGCAATATCCCTACGAGCTCTCCGGCGGCATGCGCCAGCGCGTCATGATTGCCATGGCGCTCGCCTGCGAACCGGATGTGCTGATTGCCGATGAGCCGACCACCGCGCTGGACGTCACCATCCAGGCGCAGATTCTGGAGCTTATGCAGAGCCTGCAAAAGAAGCTTGGCATGGCGATCATTCTGATCACGCATGACCTGGGCGTCATTGCGGATATGTGCGACGAAATCATCGTGATGTATGGCGGACGCGTTTGCGAACGCGGTACCGCGGACGAGATTTTCTATAATCCCAAGCATGAATACACAAAGGGCCTTTTGCACTCGATTCCGAGCCTCGCAAAGAAAAAGGAACGCCTGATTCCCATCGGAGGTTCTCCTGTGGATGTGTTGAATCTGCCGAAGGGGTGCGCGTTTGCCTCCCGATGCGATAAGGCGATGAAAATCTGCCTGAGCGATATGCCGGAGGAACTTAACATCAATTCACAACACAAAGCCGCGTGCTGGATGAATGTGAAAGAAGTCTATGCCAATGCCGCAGGTAAGGATGGTGAGCAAGCATGAGCCGGCCGCTGATTGAGGTAAAAGACCTACAAATGCATTTCCCGATTAAGACGGGATGGTTCAGTACAAAGCCGCTCAAGGCTGTGGACGGTATTTCGTTTGCCATTAACAAAGGAGAAACGCTGGGGCTTGTTGGCGAGTCCGGCTGCGGGAAAACGACGGCGGGACGCGCGTTGCTGCACCTGTATCACCCGACCGGCGGCCAGGTTTTATATGATGGCAATTTAATCACCGCGAAGAACATCAACGAATACCGCAAGGATATGCAGATCGTGTTCCAGGATCCGTATTCCTCGCTTAACCCGCGCATGACGGTTTCAGATATCATCGGAGAGCCGCTGGATATTCACCATCTGTGCAATACGAGAAAAGAGCGTGCGGATCGCATCGTGGAGCTGCTGGAACTGGTTGGCCTAAGCAATGACCACGCGAACCGCTATGCCCACGAATTCTCCGGCGGACAGCGCCAGAGAATTGGCATTGCGCGTGCGCTTGCGGTCAATCCCAAGTTTATCGTTTGCGACGAACCCGTCTCCGCGCTGGATGTCTCCATTCAGGCGCAGATCATCAATACCTTTGAAGATCTGCAGAAGAAGCTTGGCATCACGTATCTCTTTATTGCCCATGATCTCGTGGTGGTGCATCATATGTCCAACCGGATCGCGGTGATGTATCTGGGGAAAATAGTGGAGATCGCCGACGCGGATACGCTCAACAGCCATCCGATTCATCCATACACTTCGTCGCTGCTCTCCGCCGTGCCGATTCCCGATCCCGATCTGGCGCGTAAACGCCAGCGCATCGTGTTGGAGGGTGACGTGCCGAGTCCGCTGAATATGCCGAGCGGGTGCTCCTTCCGTACGCGCTGCAGCTATGCGACGGAACGCTGCGCGGTGGAATGCCCGCAATTGACGAGCCGTGGCGACGGCCACTTTGTTGCCTGCTGGGAACGCTGAAAACACGAATTGAACGAACGATGATCAAGTTGGATTATGCATTGTCAAACATTGACAATGCATAACCAGCTTGTTATTATATATATTAGTGTATACAGATATCCAATCGACGCACATCATTACACAAAAACTAACAGGAGGAAAGAAAATGAACGTTAAAAAGTTGCTGGCCCTGCTGACTGCCGTATTGATGGTCGCCGGCTTTGCTGTGGCTTGCGCACCCGCGGCCACCACGGAAGAGCCTGCCGCAACCGAAGCTGCTACTGAAGCAACTGAGGCGACCGAAGCCCCCGCAGCGGAAGAAGTTTCCGCCGCACCCGCGAATTGGGCTGATTATGATGCCCTGATCAATCAGATCAAAACCACGACGGATTTTGCCGGACGCGTTACCCTCATGCACCAGGCTGAGGATATGCTCATGGCAACCGGCGCGGTTTGCCCAATTTACTACTATAACGATTTGTTCATGCAGAAGGCAGCCGTGGAAGGCATCCATGCCAATCCGTACGGCATGAAGTACTTCCAGTATGCGACGAACGGCACTTCCGACACGCTGAATGTCAACCTCGCCAGCGAGCCGGAAAACCTCGATCCGGCGCTGAACACGACCGTTGACGGCGGATGCCTCGCGATCCTCCAGTTCGGCGGCCTGTATTCCGACTCGGCGAACGGCATCGTTCCGAATTTCGCCGATGGTATGCCAACCGTCTCCGAAGATGGCATGACCTATACCATCAAGGTAAAGGACGGCCTCAAGTGGAGCGACGGCAGCGACCTGACCGCAGCTGACTTTGTTTACTCCTGGCAGCGCGTTGTCGCGGCCGAAACCGCAGCCGAATACAGCTATATGTTCAGCGCGATTGCCGGCTATGCCGATAAGAACCTGAATGTCAAGGCTGATGGCAACACCCTGACCATCGTTCTGGATGCGCCCTGCGCATATTTCCTCGACCTGCTCGCATTCCCGACCTACTTCCCTGTGAAGCAGAGCGTTGTGGAAGGCGCTGAAGGTTACAAGGATGCTTCCGGCGCAGTCGTCGCCCCCAATGCATGGTGCAAAGAGGCGGGCTTCGTCTCCTGCGGCGCGTTCACCCTCACCGAATGGACACACGACAGCGGCATGGTCTTCACGAAGAACCCGTATTACTGGGATGCCGCCAATGTGAAGCTGAACACCATCAAGTTCATGCTCTCCGCGGATGATGTTGCGATCTATGCAGCGTATAACGCAGGCGATGTGGACTTTATCGACACCGTCCCGACCGATGAAATTGCGAACCTGAAGAGCAATCCGGAATTCCACGTAATCGACAACCTCGGCACCTATTACCTCTGCTTCAACGTGAATTCCGACATCTATGATGGCATGACCGCTGACCAGGCTTCCGCCCTTCGCAGAGCGATTGCCTCCGCCATCGATCGTCAGTACATCATCGACACCGTTGGTCAGACCGAGCAGAAAGTTGCCACCAGCTGGGTTGGCTACGGCGTGAACGACGGCAACGGCGGTCAGTTCAAAGATGCAGCTGCTTGGGATTACCCGAATGGCAGCGACGGATACTTCAATGATAACGATATCGACTCCGCGGTGCAGATTCTGACGGATGCCGGCTTCGAGATGGAAAACGGCATGCTGAAGACCCCGATCGAGTTCGAATATCTGATCAACGAGAGCACCGGCCACCAGGGCATTGCTGAGTGCGTCCAGCAGGACCTCGCAGCGATCGGCGTCAACATCACCATCCACACCGTGGATTGGGCGACGTTCGTCAACGAGCGCCAGGCCGGCAACTTTGACCTCTGCCGTCATGGTTGGCTCTGCGATTTCAACGATCCGATCAACATGCTTGAGCTCTTTGGTTCCACCAGCGGAAACAACGACGCGCAGCTCGGCAAGTAAGACGAACCAAACGATGATTCACAAAGACCTCCGGATTTTCCGGAGGTCTTTCTATTCATTGACAAAGTCGGACAAACTTTGCCGATGGGGTTACCGTTGAGTTAAAATGACGCGATTCGCGCCATTTTAACTCAAATTCGGCGAATCAATCGTCGAATTTGACGGGACATGGGGATTACTAATCCCTCACTTGCGGACGGGGTCTGTCGATTACCGGAAAGGCAGATTGTATTTACTATCGATTCTTTCCGCTTACCGCATCCGAGGGGGGCCGGATGGCAGAAGACGATAATCCGCCGTGCTGGCAGGCGATTGCCGACTATGATAGAATAACGATGGCACCGCACGCAATGCGGGGGATTATAGCGACGCAGGAGGTAAGGATGCAGTATTCGGGGACACTGATCGTGGTGCGAGAGATTGAGCGCGCGCGAGCCTTCTACGAAGGCCTGCTGGGGTGCGAGGTTAGCATGGAACTCGATGTCCATATCGCCTACACAAACGGGCTCTCGCTGCAAGCCGCGCCCTCATGGGCGGCGTTTATCGAGCGGGATCCATCCGCTATTTCCTTCGGCGGAAATGATGCGGAGCTCTATTTTGAGGAGCATGATCTGGATGCCTTGCTGACACGGCTGGAGGCCTTTGGCGTGGAATTGATCCATTCGCTCAAGGAGCACAGTTGGGGACAGCGCGCCGTGCGGTTCTATGACGCGGACAGGCACATTATTGAGGTTGGAGAGCACTTGGGCGATGTGGCACGCCGTTTTCTCGCGCAAGGAATGACACGGGATCAAGTGGCGAAACGCATGGATGTCCCCGTCGAGATGCTGGCAGTGTTTTTAGAAGAGATAGAGAGGGGCCCGGTTCCTACCGTAATGAAATAAAAAAAAGGCGCCTGGAAGGCATCCTGGGACCATCAAAAAAACAAGTTTTTTGACGGGGCAACCGCTCTTTGCCTCTCGTCCTCCGGGCTCCGAACGGCAAAGAGCTGCGAAGAAACCGCCCAACCCCGGGCGATCCGTCGCGGCGGCAAAACACCGCAGCCGGAACGGATGGGTTAAGGGCCGTGGCACTTAACAATCCCGGGACTTTTGTGACAGACGAAAAGGACGCCTGAAAGGCGTCCTTAGAGCATCAACAAACCCAGTAGGGGGTTTGGGGGATTTCGAAAATCCCCCATGTTCCTTCAAATTTGGCGATTCATTCGCCGAATTTGTGAAAAAATGGCGCGATTCGCGTCATTTTAACCCAAAGTAAAACCCATCG
>JAYFQU010000038.1:0-35217 GCA_034926785.1 Christensenella sp. | reverse complement strand
GATTTCGAAAATCCCCCATGTTCCTTCAAATTTGGCGATTCATTCGCCGAATTTGTGAAAAAATGGCGCGATTCGCGTCATTTTAACCCAAAGTAAAACCCATCGGCAGAGTCCGCAGGACTTTGTCGATGGGCTGAACGGCGCGAGCCGCTTTTGACCAGGCGCAGGAATCCCGGCATGGATCAGAACGGTTTGGTCTTGCTTTTCGTTAGAGAACAGGAGGTTCCCCCATGTCCCAAATTCGAGTGAACGATCTGACCTTTCATTATGAGGGCAGTTACGACAATATCTTTGAACACACGTCCTTTATGCTGGATACCAGTTGGAAGCTTGGCTTCGTCGGCAGGAACGGACGCGGCAAAACCACGTTTCTAAAGCTGCTGATGGGCGAGCTGGACGGTGGCGGCGCAATCAGCGCAAGCGTTGCGTTTGACTATTTTCCCTTTCCCGTGCAGAACGACAGCCTCACCGCCGAGGCGGTGTTTGCCTCGGTCAGCGACGCGCCGAGATGGCGGCTCGAAAAGGAGCTGAACCTTTTGGAGGTTGAGCCGGACGCGCTGGAGCGCGCATTCTCCACGCTCAGTCCCGGGGAGCAGACCAAGGTGCTGCTCGCGGCGCTGTTCAGCCGCGCGGGGCACTTTCTATTGATCGACGAGCCAACCAACCATTTGGATATGGAAGCGCGCACTGTGGTCAGCCGCTATTTGAGCGGAAAGCAGGGGTTTATTTTAGTCAGTCACGACCGCGCGTTTTTGGATGGCTGCGTAGATCACATCCTCTCGATCAACCGCGCGAGTATTGAGCTGCAAAAGGGCAACTTTTCCAGTTGGGAAGAGAACCGCAGGCGACAGGACAATTTTGAGCGCGGGGAGAACGAACGGCTTACACGCGAGATTTGCGAGCTGCATGCCGCGGCGCGGAGAACCGCCGAATGGTCGGATCGCGTAGAGCGCAGCAAGATCGGTGAGCACGCGGCGGATCGCGGGTTCATCGGCGCGCAATCCGCGCGGATGATGAAGCGCGCGAAGGCGACCGAGCGGCGGCAGGAGAACGCTGCGAAGGAGAAGGAAAAGCTGCTCAAGGATTTGGAACGGAACGACACGCTGAAAATCACCCCGCTGAAGCATCATTCCGACCTTCTCGCGGAGGCGCAAAATCTCTCTGTTGTCTACGGCGCGCGGACGGTCTGCGGACCTCTCGATTTCACCATCCGTCAGGGGGAGCGCATCGCCCTCTCCGGCAAAAACGGCAGCGGAAAGAGCAGCGTCATCAAACTCCTGATGGGTGAGGATATTCCGCATACGGGTGTGCTGCGCACAGCCAACGGACTCGTCGTTTCCTATATGCCGCAGGATACATCGTTTCTCAAGGGTGACGTGCTGGACTTTGCCCGCGAAAACGGACTGGATGAAACCCTGTTTTTAACCATCCTGCGCAAGCTGGATTTTCCACGCATACAGTTTGAAAAAGACATGCGCGCCTTCTCCGGCGGGCAAAAGAAAAAAGCGCTTTTGGCAAAGACGCTTTCCGAGCGGGCGCATCTCTATGTTTGGGATGAGCCGTTAAACTTTGTGGATGTGCTCTCGCGAATGCAGATTCGCGATCTGCTGCTTGCGGCAAATCCAACGATGCTGTTTGTAGAACACGACAAAACGTTTGTAGACGAGATCGCCACGCGCCGTATTATTCTGTAGCGGGCGGCGCGGATTCTTGCGCGGCCTGTGTTGATTTGGATGCGGCCTCCCCGGGCAGCAGATACATCCGCCGCATGAGACGTTGGATAACCGGAATCTTTAGGATGCCGAAGAGAATCAGCGTGCCCGCGAGGTTCAGGAGCACATCGTCCACATCGCAGCTGCCGCATGCGAGCCACAGCTGCACCGCCTCCACCGCGACGAGCATCAGCAGCATGGTCAGCGCAAACACCCAGAGCTTTTTCATCGGGCGAAACAGGCAGGGCAGAAATACCGCCATCGGCATAAACAGCAGCGCGTTTCCGACGAGGTTGCTCAACGGAATCTCCATGCCGATATAGTTGTATCGAATGGCATTGATGTAGAGCTGCACGGTTTCAAACGGGCGGAAGTTTGTCATACTCTCGAAGTTGCTGCGATATTCCGCATGGGTTTGTGCGAAATTTAAGTAGTCCACACGGGATAGGATGAGCGCGCCGACGAGTACCACGCAATAAAACACAAACAGCGTCAGCAGTGCGGCGTGTACCGCGCGGTGGCGGTCGGAGGGCGTTTCGATGGAACGCACGAGAAAGTAGGTGCCGAACATGAGCGGAAGGCATACTCCGGCGATAAGTAAAAGCCCGTGCATAACATGCCGCATGCCGGAGGAATAGATGATAAAAATCTGCCAGAGCATAACGAAACAAGCTGCAACCAGCAGCAGAATTCCAATGACTTTATAGGTTGATTTGCGGTTTTCCATTCGGGTATTATAACATAATCTGTACGATCATTTGAGAAAATATGGTGACAAACCGCGTTTTCTGAGATTGTAGCGGGATCAACGTCAATGGATGAGGAAAGAAGAATCGCATGAAACAGAACGATAGGATGATTGGCAGCCTTTCCGCTCTCGGCTGCGAATTACTGTTTGGGTTGAGCTACCTATTCACAAAGAAGGTAACGCAGACAGCGGGCGTATTTGCTTTGCTGGGATGGCGGTTCTTTATTGCTGCGGTTCTGATGAGCCTTGGTATTGGCGTTGGCTTGATCAGGATCAATCTGAAAGGGAAGCCGATCAAGCCCCTGCTGCTTGTGGCATTCTTCAGTCCATTCCTCTATTTTGTCGGGGAAACGATGGGAATCAGAGATACGACAGCATCCGAAAGTGGCGTTTTCCTTGCCTGCATTCCGGTTGCTTCGTTGGTGGCGTCCGCATTGCTGCTGAAAAAGAAGCCTTCTAACTGGCAAATTGCGGGGGTCTTGGTTACGTTGCTCGGCGTACTGATTACGGTGTTTGCTGTCGGTGCGGCTTCAAGCCGGTCTTTTGCAGGATATGCATTTCTGCTTATGGCGGTGATGTCCTATGCGCAATACAGTGTGTTTGTTGAAAAAGCCGCGGATTACACCGGAACGGAGATTACATATATCATGCTGGTGGTGGGGGCGGTCGTTTTTGGGGGCCTTGCAATCTGCGAAGCAATGGCCACCGGCACGATTGGGCAATTGGCGATGTTGCCGTTAAACGACAGCGCCTTTGCTGCAGCGGTTCTCTATCAGGGGATTGGCTGTTCGATAGCGGCGTTCTTTTTATCGAATGTGGCAATTTCCAGAATTGGGGTTAATCGTACGTCCTCTTTCATCGGAGTTGCGACTGTGGTGTCCGTTATCGCCGGGGCAATCTTGCTGAAGGAGACATTTACCGTTTACCAGGGTATAGGCGCAACGGTAATTCTCATAGGGGTATATACGGCAAACGTTACGAGAACATAACGAGTGAACAGATTCCCGATTTGCCGTGATCCCTCGATTAGCTGGAAGGTTGGCCCGCTAAAGCATTGTCCGTGGGTTAGGCTATTTGAATTGCATGGGATACAATTCGCATTTCAAATTCGGCTGACGTAAAAAAATCCAATTCCATAGCATCCTAACGTTATTCCGCGTGTTTTAGCCCGGTTTGTTCCTGAAAGCAGAAAAAACGAATCTGTCGTGGAGGATCGGCCAGGTTGCTTTCGTGCATGAAACAGCGGGGCGCCTTTCTTGCGCGCAATCCTGTAACCGCGTATAATAAAAAAGACGGTGAACCAGCTGTCTGCCCGTCTTAACTTCATTTCGAATGGAATATTAGGAGGACGTTTTGCCATGCAGCATCTTCTTTCCAGTGGCCCGCTGCTCGACGCAAAGGGTGCGCTTTCCGAGGCCGGATACGCCACCTCTCTGGTGAAAGCCTATGATCGCAAGGCGATCAAAGGCGGAGCGATGCGGATTAAGGAATGGGATTACTATCTGATCCATAACGGAAGATACGGCGTTGCGCTGACCATTGCGGACAACTCCTATATGGGCTTACTCTCCGCCTCGTTTCTGGATTTTGAAGCGCGGACGGAGAAGACCGTCTCCCCGATGTTTTGGCTCCCGTTTGGCAGAACGAATTTCCCGGCGAGTTCGGAGGCGGGCGACGTCGTCAAGCATGTCAAGGGTGCTTCCGGTTCCTTTACCCATGAGGCGGGCGGGCGGCGGCTGAAGTTTCATCTCGATTCGTTCGATGGGGACAAACCGTTTGACTGCGACATTCTGCTTAGCGGCGCGCCGCGGGATACGATGGTGATCGCCACCCCGTTTGCGGAGAAAAAGGCGGCGTTCTACTATAATCAAAAAATTATCGCTATGCGCGCCTCCGGCAGCTTCACGCTCGGCGGCGTGACGCGCAGCTTTGACCCCCTGGATTCCTTCGGCCTTCTGGACTGGGGACGCGGCGTCTGGACCTATGAAAACACCTGGTACTGGGGCGCGGGGCAGGGCGTGGTAGGCGGCCATACGGTTGGTTTCAACATCGGCTATGGCTTTGGCGATGTCAGCGCCGCTTCCGAGAACATGGTGTTTGTGGATGGGATTGCCCATAAACTGGATCGGCTGACCTTCCATATCCCCCTCAAGGACGGAAAAGAGGATTATCTTTCGCCCTGGATTTTCTCTTCCAACGATGGACGGTTTGAAGCCGCGTTTGAACCGATTCTCGACCGCGCGGCCTGCACCAGCGTCGGTCCGCTGCTGTCCGATCAACATCAGGTGTTTGGATACCTGAGTGGCACGCTGACGCTGGATGACGGTGAAAAAATCAGGCTCAATCGCTTTTTGTGCTTTGCTGAAAAAGTGCATAATAAGTGGTAAAATATCAGCCCGTGTGCGCGCTGCGGGCAGAAACAGGTGAAATAAATGGCTTCTCCCCGCAAAATTGATCTGGTTATCTGGGACTGGAACGGAACTCTGCTGGACGATACCGAGCTTTGCTACCGCATTGCAAATGATATGCGCCTGGAGCGCGGCATGCGCCTTATGCGGGATGTGGAGGAATATCGCACGTACTTTACATTTCCTGTGATCGACTATTATCGGCGCATGGGGTACAACTTCGAAACCGAGCCGTTTGAGAATATCTCACGCCAGTTTGTTGCGATGTATGCCGAGCGGTTCCCGCTCTGCCCTCTGCAGCCCTGCGTGGAGGAAGCGCTCTCCGCCGTCCTCAATAGCGGCGCGCGGCAGGTGCTGCTCTCCGCAACCGGACAGGAAAAGCTGGACGAGCAGGTGAGGCACTTTGACCTCGAGCGATATTTTGAGCGTGTCATCGGCGGCAGCAACAACCTCGCGAACGGCAAGGCGGACTATGCGAAGGAGTTTTTGCGCGAGAGCGGCGTGGATCCCGCCCGGGCGATGTTTATCGGGGATACGGATCACGATTTTGAGATCGCTTCGTCGATCGGCTGCGGCAGCGCGATTTTGATCTCCGGGCATCAGTCCAGGGCGCATCTGGAGACGCTCGGCGCCACGCTCATCGAGAGCCTTTGCGAGGTGCCGGGGTTGCTGTAGCCGGAACCGGACAAATCCATAGGGAGAAAAAGGATACAGCCAAAAACATTAGCGCCGCGGAGTGGTTCTCCGCGGCGATTGTTGTTTGGGCGAGGGTTCGTGATCCGATGTGGCAGGGCGCGTCAGGAACGGGTGAGCGTATCGGTTCGGCGGCCTAGGTAAGCAAAGATAACGCGAATGGAGTCTGCGCACAAAAAGGTATCAATGCAGAGGGAAGTCCCGATTTAGCGTATAGCTCGTTCCACTTGAGTAAACATAAATTGAAATCGTGTTTGCATCAATTACAGTAAAGCGAGCGATCTTTTTACTGATTGTGAAAAGCCGATTATCCGCCCTCTGATAGAATTCACCTTTGCTAATGCTGCAGTATTCTGAAGATAGTCCTGGGATATTCCAACTCTGGTCGTAATATTCAACATTTTTTTTGTCTAATTTGTCTAAAATGCTGGTAGAGACCCTCTTCCCTCTGGGTGTAATGAAGAAGTGTTTTGATCCGCCCGTCCAACCGCCATCGAAAAACAGGACCGCGATCTTTTGATTTGTCATGAGAATTTCGCCAGCGTTTTCAAAGTCGGCAATTTTGACGAGTTCCTGTGCGAGCACTCTTTCCGGATCGTCTTTATCATCCCAATCCCAATCTAACAGCTCCAATTTGATAATCCGGGTTATCTGCATCAGCAGCAGATAATCCTTGGTGCGCTGATATTCTGGGTCGAGCAAAGAAAACACGGTTTCTGATTCATCAAGAATGTTCTCATGGTACTGTGAGACACCATACTGATAGATATCCTCTGCATAGGAATCGATTAAATCGGCCGCCCTCTCGGCATCGGTATCCTTTAAATGAATCAAATCCACAATGGCGTCCACAATGTTCAAATCCGAAAACTCACGTTTAATCCGAATTGCCGCAACATCGGAATACAAGGATTGTTTATCATATTGGTCCTCATTTTTTATGTTCTCAATGAGGGGCTCGGCCGCCTGTTCATCACCTTGATCAAGCAATGCTTGAATCCTCTGATAGGTGATTTCATCGTTAAGAGGGGTAATATCCAAGTTATTTGTGTCGACAATTCTCTCGGTAATGAGGCTTGCGTGTTCAAAGTCACCTTCTTTGAGCAGGTTTTGCGCAGCTTCATAGAGCGCCGTATCATATGATTTGTCATCCACATCAATTTTTTGTATGAGGACCATTGCGGAATCAAAATCGCCTTGTTCAAGATAATCGTTTATCTGGGTGACGGTCTTCTTTTTAGCACTTGCGCCAACCGTCACAATGACCAAAATGATCATGAACAGACCAGCCAGGGGGCAAGCGATCGTCAACAAGCGCTTGGGCGAGGAGAAGGTTTTGAAAAACGCCGCGGACTTTTTCCGGAGTGTAGACAGCCAGCCTGTTTTTCTATCGGAGCCGGTATCCGTATGCGCATTGTGGTCAACAGCCTTCTTTTGTTTCTCCGGCTGCTTCATTTCGACCACGCGCCCGTCCGCCGGATACAGCGCGGCGTACAGCTCGGGGATATTCTGCCAGCGGTCGTCCTGGGAGACCGCCAGGCCCTTGAGGAGAGCGCCTTCCTGCGCGGGGGAGATGGAGGCGCCGAGCCGTGAGGGGGCCTGCAGCTCGTCATGACGCAGGCGCTCGACGGACTCCGGCGGGGTTGCGCCCGTAATCGCCCGGTAGATGGTTGCGCAAAGCGCGTAGATATCCGTCCACGGCCCCTGCTGGCCGCGCGCAAAATACTGCTCCTCCGGCGCATAGCCGGGCTTGAGCATCACGGAGAGACTGTGGTTCCCGCTGTCGAGATAGTCCCGCGCGGCGCCGAAGTCGATGAGCTTCACGTTTCCTTCCGGCGTAATCATGATGTTGTCCGGGCTGATGTCGCGGTGGATCAAACCCGTCGCGTGCATCTCGCTGAGCGAGCGCATCAATGGGCGAATGAGATCGAAAACCTCCGCTGCGGACATCTTTCCGCCAAGGCGTGCGAGGCGCTGTTTGAGGGTTTCCCCCTCCACAAACTCCATGACGATATATGCGGTGCCGTTTTCGAGAAAGAAATCGCGCACGGAGACAACGCCCGGCAGGGTGTAGAATTTCGCGAGCGTTTTCGCCTCGTCGATGAAGCGCGAGCGGCCCTTGGAGAAAAACTCCGTCTTCTCCCCGTGAAACGGGGTGACGGTCGTGGTGGTCGTATTGGTTCGCGTGACATAACCCGTCGGATAATATTCCTTGATCGCGAGCTTGAGGTCGAGGTTTAGGTCCCAACCCAGATAGGTGATGCCGAATCCGCCCTCGCCGAGCACGCGTCCGACGAGGCATTTTCCGCCGAGGATGCTGCGCGGCGGCAGATGGTGCGGAGAGGGTTCGTATTGCGATTCGTCGAACCCGCAGTATGGGCAGACGCCGCTGTCCGGCTTTTCGTGCATGCAGTTGATGCAGACGAGATCTAGATTGGTGATGGACATAGGATTCTCCTCAGATGATATGGAATTTCGGTTCTCTGACCCGATGAATGACCGCCTCGATGTTATGGATATTCGGAAAAACGAATACCGCGTTGCTTTGAATAGGCGGCGGCAAATGAGCCGCCGTCGGCATGGAGCGTGAATCCTGCGCGCGCGTCGAATGCATCGTTCGCAATGCTGACGACACCGCTGGAACAATAGACGTTTTTAAGCGCGGGGCAGTCCGCGAATGCGCCGGAAAGTATGGCGCGAACACCACCGCCGAGCACCACGGTGCGCAGGGCGGGGGAACCGGAGAACCCTGCGACGCTGCCGGCCGATGCGATTTCCAGCGTCTCCAACGCAGAGCAGCCGGAGAAGACGGTGGAATCCAGACCGGTCAGTCCGCTGCCGAGAGAGGCCTTGGTCAAATGCAGGTTTTCCTCAAATACGTTGTAGCCGAGGGTGGTTACGCTGTCCGGCAGGGCTACGCTGTCCAGGTTGCAGCGATAGAACGCATAGTAGTCGATCCGCCGGAGTGAGGGCGGAAACGTAACCCGCCTGAGGTTGGCGCAATAGCCAAACGCGGAGTTCTCGATGACCTCCAGTCTGTGTGGAAGCACAACCGACTCCAGCGAGGCGAGGTCGGAGAAGGCATCCACGCCGATGGCGGTGACGGGCATCCCTTCCAGATAGGTTGGCAAAACGAGTTGAACTGCGCTTCCGCTATACCCGGTCAGGGTTACGCAGCCGTCTTCCACCGTATAGGAAAACAGGTTTTGCGCTTCCCAGCGGGCGGCGTCGTCATATGAGATTCCGGCAAAGGCAGCCGCGCGACTCGCCGCTGCGTTGCCATAGCCGATGACGGTCAGATTCCGGCAGAGCGTGGAATATTCGCCTTCGTTTGTGCCAAATGCCGTCGTGCCGATTGCGCGAACCGTCTTTGGCACATACAGGGTTTGCAGCGAGGCACAGCCGCCAAACGCCTGTTCGCCGATCTCCTCCACGCCCTCCGGCAGTTGGAGCTGTTGCAGCGATGCGCAGCCTTGGAACGCGCGGGGCCCGATCACGCGCAGCCCTTCTGACAGGGAGATCGAAGCGAGCTGATCGCAGTAGTAAAAAGCCGCTTCGGGAAGCGAGGTCAACGTTGCTGGAATCGTAACGGATCGAAGGCTTGAGCAGCCTTCAAAGGCGGAGGTTCCGAGCGACGAAAGAGAACTGGGAAGCGATATGGCGCCGAGCGCCCGATCATTGGCAAAGGCCTGCGAACCGATGGACTGAAGCCCTTGGGAGAGCGAGACGCCGGCGAGCGCGGGGCAGTCGTAAAATGCGCCGTCACCGATCATCGTAACGCTTGGGGGAAGGAAGACCGAGGTGAGGGAGAAACAGCTTGCAAACGCGGACTGCTCCACACGCCTAACCCCGTTGGACACGATGACCTCGCCGACGTCGGAGCCGGCAAACGCATGCTTGCCGATCGCCGCGACGGGAAACCCGTCGATATAGCCCGGAACAACCACGCGCGTCTCATCGCCATTGTATTGTTCAATCACCGCCGCGCCGTTGGAAAGCCGATAGGAAAACCGGGATGGATTGCAATACAGCCTGCCATGTGTGTCGGCAAAGGCCTTCGCGGCGGAGCGGTCGGAGCCCGAGAGCACCAGAGAATCGGAACAGCCTTCAAACGCGGTGGCGTCGATGGTTGTCACGCTGTCCGGAATGGTTACGCTGCCCAGGCTTTCACAGCCCGCAAACGCGTATGCGCCGATGGCGGCGACGCCGTCCGGCAGTTCGATATGCGTGAGCGACGCGCATTCCGAAAACGCGAGGTCGCCGACTTCGCGCAGTGTCTGGGGCAGGGTGAGCGTTTGGAGAGTGGCCTGTTCGCGCAGCGCCTCGCGGGCGACGGCGCGCACGGGCAAGCCCAGAAAACGAGCCGGCAGAGCGATCTGCGCGCCGCTGCCCGAATAGGCGGAGAGAGACACCCCGCCGGCGTAGATGCGAAAGCGCAAGCCGTCCTTTGCCGGCAGGCCGACGGTTTGATTCAGCGCGACACAGCCGCCAACCAGCAGCAGGATGGCGCACAGGCCGAGAAAAGCGCGCGTAAACGTTCGGCGCCGGCGAAGGTCCGAAGGAAGCGGCAGGTGATACAGCTCACTGCGAAAGTGCTCCATATTCAGCGGGCGATCGGAAACCTTGAGCGCGAGCCCGTGCAAGACCGCGCGTTGCAGGCGGCGGCTGACGCGCGCGCCCCGCGCGCGGGGCGCGCGAAGCGGATCCCGCCCGGTGCGGAGGATTGCTTCTTCCGGCGCTTCTCCGCAGAGCAGGTCGTAGACGGTTGCGGCCAGCGCGTAGACGTCCGACCAGGGGCCCTGCTGACCGTGCGAGTCGTATTGCTCCAGAGGGGTGTAACCCTTGCGCAGAATAATGGCGTGGCTCTTATCCTCATACTCCGGACGAATCTCCTCCGCCGCGCCAAAGTCGATGAGCCATGCCGTGCCCGTGCGATCGATGATGATGTTGTCCGGGCTGATATCGCGGTGCAGGATGCCGGACTGATGCACGAGAATCAGCGCATCCACAACAGGGCGAAGCAGCGAAAGAAGCTCTCCGGCAGGCAGCTTTCCATCCGCATGACGGCTGAATTCGCGCAGGCTCTCGCCATGGATGAAGTCCATAACGATATAGGCGGTTTCGTTTTCTTCAAAAAAATCTCGAACCGGAACAATGCCGCGCACACCGGATAGCATGGCGAGGATGCGCGCCTCCCGCAGGAAGCGTTCCCTCCCCGCATAAAACCAGCTGCTGCCCGCGCCGCCGGTCAGTTGAATGTGAAAAGTCTTCTCCGCGTCGCGGCCGCTCAGCCCCGCGGGATAATATTCCTTGATGGCAATCGGCTTGTCGAGCGTGAGATCCCATCCGGCATAGGTGATGCCAAAGCCCCCCTCGCCGAGCGCGCACGCAACCAGGTATCGGTTTTTGAGCAGGGCTTCCGGCGGCAGATGATGCGCTTTTGCCACATAGTCCGCCTCCGAAAAGCCGCAGTTACCGCAGCGTTGATTGCGTTCCAGCAGGTGCAGACAACGGGAGCAGACCCAGCGATCGTCGATATTCATTCGGCATCCTTTCAAACCTGCGGACAGGCGGCGGACTAGAGGGTTTCCTCTCCTGCCTCGTCCAGCGTCAGGTTTGCGTCGATCAGGGACATATGCTTGATGATGCAGTGCAAAATGACAGCGTCCCGGCTGTCCCTTGGGGTCAGGCGGGCGCGGCGGCCAACCTTGAGCAGATATTGCGCCTCGTTGACATCCAGCCCTAGCGCGAATATGACGCGCAGAAGCGAGTCCCGGCTGGGCAGGAGCTGCCCGTTCATGATTTTATAACCGGTTGAGCGCTCGGTATCCGCCGCCTCAAAGAGCTGTGCGGTGGAAAGGTTCTTCTCGCCGAGTTTTTTGTTTAGATAAGAAGGGATGGATTCAAGTGCCATCAACTGATCCGGCGGAAGCGGCGTTTCATGTGTGCGCATCCATTCGATGGCGTATTCGGTATAGTTGCTTTCGCGGTTTGTTCGATCCATGCGCATTCGTCCTCCTGTCAAGCTGGCTGGTCTTTGCTGCGGAGAAGGCGTTTGCCTTTATGCCAATCATATGAGACCACTGCCTGACATGGTGTTGACATTTTATCTACTCCCGGATGATCGCGAAAAGAAAGCGCGAACGGGAGTTGGAGGGTTTTGTTGCGGCGAGCCGCTTCGGCAGCGCACTCGATTTGTATTTTAGTTTGTTTGCTTGCAAAATGGAATATACAACCGCAAAAATTTTGTCAAAAAAGTGGCGAAAAAAATTGCAATCGATGAAAAATCGACTGCAAACGAAATGGGTGCGTGCTATAATGTTGCACAGCAAGGGCAATTGTATATGCAATTGCGCGACAAATTAATCTTTTAAAAAAACAGTTGAATCAACATGCCGATGCTATGCCGACAAAAAATAGTGGCGATAAAAATCGGGGCCGGAGAAATGAAACAGAAGGGACAATCGTTATGAACATGCAGCGCTGTGCCAACGGACACTATTTTGATCAGTCAAAGTTTGCGCAATGCCCATATTGCAACCCGACCTTCGGCGCGGAAAACCGCACCGTTCCGCTGGAGCAGACCTCCGGCGCATTTGAAACCGGCTTTTCGTCCGGCTCGTTCGGGTTTGACGACGCGGCGAGCGACATCGGCGTTACGGTACCCCTCCAAACCGCGAGCGAGGTGACCATCGCCATCACGCCGTCGAGCGAATCCGGCAAGGGTTACGATCCGGTGGTTGGCTGGTTTGTGTGTGTGGACGGCGCGGACAGGGGGATGGACTATCGCATTCGCAGCGGCAACAACACCATCGGCCGCGGCAACGCCGCGCAGATTCGCATTTTAAATGACAATTCCATCTCCAAGGAAAGCATGGCGCTGACCGCCTATGACGCGCGCGCGCGTCGGTTTTTCTTTGCGGCGGGCGAGGGGAGAAATTTGGTCTATATCAACGACGAGCTGCTTCTGCCGCATCAGTCCCGCGAACTGCATGCGTTTGATCGAATCCTGCTTGGGCGCACGACCCTTCTGTTCATGCCGCTTTGCGGGGGTGAATTCTCGTGGGAGTGATCGCAAATCCCGTCCGTTCTGAAACGATTGCCATCAGTCCGCAGCCGCTGATTACGCCGTCGCCGTCCTCCGAGATGCAGCAAACGCCGACGCCGTCGGGGACTGCGTCCCAAAGCCCGGTGCCAACGCCATCCGCAGCGCAGCTTGCCCAAACACCGCTGCCCACGGCGACGGTGTCCGCTTATCCGGAGCCTCTGCCAACCGCGGAGGCAGTTTCTGGCGGCGCGGGCCCCTCCGGCTTTTTGTTTGGTGTGCTGGCTGGCGCGGCGCTGGCGGCGGCGATTGCAATCTTCGTTGGCGCGCGCTTAAAAAAGAAGACGCGCGATAAGAAGGCCGTCGCGCGAACTAGCGCTATCCTTCCGGAAGGATTTGAGGTTGGTAACGCGCATCACATCGGCTGCCGGGGCAACCAGGAGGATGCGTTTGCCATATCCGATTTGCACAACGAACGGCTGGTTAGCGAGAGCGGCGTGCTTGCGCTGGTTTCAGACGGCATGGGCGGCCTTGCGGATGGCGAACTGGTCAGCGGCGCGGCCGCAAGCACGGCGATTCGCGAGTTCCCGATTTTACCGGATTGCTGGACGCCGCCACAGCGACTGCTCTATCTTGTGGAGCGGGCAAACGACGCGGCAAACGAGGTAACCGGCGGGGGCGGCAACCACGGTGGGGCAACCTTCGTCGCGGCGCTGATGCGGCAGGGATGGCTCTGGTTTGCGAGCGTTGGAGACAGTAGAATCTGCCTTGTCCGGGGCGGCGCACTCCTCACGCTCAACCGTATGCATACCTATGAGGTCGATTTGGATCAGCGCGCGGCGGGGGGCGAAATTTCGTTTGAAGCCGCCCTGGCCGATGGTCAACGCGGGGCTTTGACCAGCTATGTCGGGATGGGAGCGCTGGAAGCGGTGGACTATTCTCCGCGCGGCATTCAGCTCCTCGCCGGAGACTGGGTTCTGTTGATGACGGACGGCGTGTTTAACACGCTGGGCGACGAAGAGATTGCGAGTCTCCTGCAGGGCGGCGCGCAGAGCGCGGCGGAGCGGATTCAACAGCGCGTATTGGCAAAGGGACATCCGCAGCAGGATAATATGACCGTTGTCGCGCTGCACATTCGATAGAGAAGAGGCCGTCAAAAAACAAGTTCTTTGGAGGGGGCAATCATTCTTTGCCTCTCGTCCTCCGGACTCCGAACGGCGAAGAGCTGCGAAGAAACCGCCCGATCCCATGCGATCCGTCTCGGTGGCAAAGCCACCGCGGCCGGGACCGATGGGTGAAGGGCAGCGGCCCTTTCACAATCCCGGGACTTTTTGACAGACCGAGAGAATAGCCCCGTTTTCACAAACAATCCATCATATTGCATTGATCGGGAGGGATACTTCATGAAACGAACGCGCAAGTGGGTCAGCCTTATCCTCATACTCGCCCTCATGCTTTCCGTCGCGCTCACGAGCGCTTCGGCGGATACGACGGCAATCGTCAACGCGCGCAGCGGTGTCGTCCGCATCGGCTTTTCCTATCCATATGGAGATTCGAGCTATACGATTCTCGGCACAGGCTTTTGCGTGGGCAAGGCGGGTGAGCCGGTGGAGTATGTCATTACCAACGCGCATGTTGTCACCGCAACCGATGAATACGGCAACGTGCTCGGCTATCCGGACGAGGTGAACGTAATCTTTGAGGATGTGGACGCGGATTCCACCGTTTCCGCCAAGGTACTTAAAATTTTTACGGATGGCGTTGACCTCGCCATTCTGCGGCTTCAGGCGCCAACTACACTGCGCCAGCAGCTTCCGCTGCGCAGCGCGAGCGAAATGAAGATTATGGATGAGGTATTCGCGCTTGGTTTCCCGGCGATTGCGGATGATTCCAGCGGCTATATTCCGTCTACCGTGGACGACGTAACCGTCACCAAGGGGAGCGTCGGCAAGGCGCAGTATCTTGACGGTAACACCAAATATCTTCAGATCGATAATGCGATCAGCTCCGGCAACTCCGGCGGTCCGCTGCTGGATGAAAACGGCGCGGTGGTCGGCATCAACACATGGGTTGCCGACCCGAGCGCGGGCACAAGCCTCGGCTTTGCGCTCTATATCGATTACGCCATCGATTATTTCAACACCATGGGTTATCCCTATACGCTTGCGTCCGATCTGGCGGTGACGGGCAATCCGGGCCCGTCGGGTGATCCGGCGGCGGTGCCCGCCGTGCCGCAGCCCGCGCCGGAACCCGCGGGGCTTGCCTGGTATGTCTATCTGGCAATCGGGGTAGCGGTTGCCGCGGTTGCCGTGGTGGTCTATCTCATGCTGGATCGAAAGAAAAAGCAGGCGGCATCCGCCCAAATTCCCTATACCATGCCGGTGTCCCGCGGCGCGGATGCAAACCGCGGCGGGCGGCAGATCATGAGTATTGGTCAGACGAACGTCCTCGGCAGCAAGAGCTACGCCGTGCGCGGCAAGACTATCATCGGGCGTGATCCGGCCGGCTGCCAGATCGTGTTCCCCGCCAAAACGCCGGGCATCAGCAGCAAGCATTGTCTGGTGCAGGAAATTCCGGAGGGTGTTGTGGTCATGGATGTTGGCTCTACCTATGGAACCTTTCTGGAGAACGGCACGAGGATGGAGCCCAACAAACCCTACAATATCCTGGCTGGCGAAGCGTTCTATCTCGCCTCCAAGGATAACGGCTTCCGCGTAAAATAATCGTGTATGTTATGCTCCCCCGCGGATGATACCGCGGGGGAGAACGATAGATAACAGAAAATTTGAGGGCGCAGTCATGCGGTTGGATCTGGCTAGCTATACAAACGCCGGCGGGCGGGAGGTCAATGAGGACGCAACGCTCTGCCTGGAGCGGGAGGGCGTTGTTATTGCCGCCGTTGCGGATGGTCTTGGCGGACATGGCGGTGGAAAAATTGCCTCTTCCCTCGCGGTCAAGACGCTGGAAGAACAGGCGAATGATATCGCCGCCTGCACGCGGGAGGCGGTTCGCGCCGCCTGTGAACGGGCCAACGAGGCCGTCCTCGCGGCGCAAACGCCGCAGCAGCGCATGAAGACGACGCTTGCGCTCGCGATTGTGGCGGAGGACTGCATGGCGCTGGCGCATATTGGCGACAGCAGAATCTATTATTTTCACGACGATAAAATCGAATATCAATCGCTCGACCACAGTGTTTCTCAGCTCGCGGTTTTGACGGGCAGCATCACGGCGGAGCAGATTCGCTTTCACGAGGATCGCAACAAGGTACTCCGCTCGCTTGGCAGCGAGAACGGTGCGGCACCGGAGATCGAACTGATCACACGGCCGTTTGCGGAAGGGGACGCAATTCTTATCTGCACGGATGGATTCTGGGAATATGTCTACGAGCGGGAGATGCTCCGCGCGCTAAGGCACGCAAAGAGTGCGCGGGACTGGCTGGAGCGGATGACCCCGCTGATTGCGCACCGCGCGAAGAAGGACAACGATAATAATACGGCGGTCGTCGTGTTTTCGAAAAAACCGGTGAAGTCGCTGTTTGGGAGGGCCTTTATATGAATCACACGCTACAGCGCAAGGCAATTCTGCGCGCGATGGCCGCGCTGTTTGCGCTTGCGCTCCTGCTGCCGCTCGGTCGGGCGGCCTATGCGGCGGATGCGGACAAAATCAACCTCTTGGGAACCAACGTTAGCGGGGATGTGCTCCAAGTCGTGTTCTATACCGACGCCGAGGAGGCGCCGAGTCTGGAAACGCTCAGTCTCTCGGTTGCGGGGCGGCAGGTAGCGCTTGAGAGCGTTACTCCGCTTTCCTATGCCGATCCCGGCACTTCGTATGTGTTTTTGTTTGACACAAACACGGCGGTGACCGAGCGCGCGCTGCCGGATATGCAGGCGCTTGCAAAGGGCATTGTCGATCAGATGGGCGCGGAGGATAACGCGCTGGTTTTGCCGATCGGACAAGCGATGGATCAAGCGCAGTTCCGTTCGGATCATAAAACGCTGGAGGCGGCCATTGGCGCGCTTGCCTACGGCGGAGGCGGGGCGGATCTCTATTCCTCCATCTCCGATGCGGTCTCCCTCTGTGAATCGGGGGAGGGTGTCCGCGCGCGGACATGCGTTGTCGTCATGGCGGATGGGCTGGACAGCGCGGTCTCCGGAATCTCGCTGACGGAACTATCTGAGCAGGTTGCAACTTCCCATGTGCCGGTGCATGTCGTTGCGCTGACCTATAACACCAAAACACCGGAGCGCATCGACGCGGCGAAGAATATCACCGGCATTGCGCGGCGTTCGCCGGGCGGGCTGGATATTCTGCTGAAAAACGACGGAACGTCGGTTGGAGACGCGGTGAATCAGATTTTGAGCCAGCGGGACAAGACCTATCTTGCGGTGGTAAAGAGTGAAAACATCCGCGCGGCTGCTTCCGGCGATTCCGCGGAGATCACACTTACGCAGAAGACAAAGACGGGGGAGCTTACCGCAGCGCGCGAGTTCAGTCTGGCGGCTTTGCCGCAATTGGCGGCGGCACCCACGCCGGGCGTGGAGGCGAACACGGCCCAGGAACAGGCGCAGGCGACCCCGCTCCCGGCTGCGACCGAAGGGCCGCAGAAGCAGGAGGCGGTCACCATACCTCTCTGGGCACTGATCGCCGGCGGATGCGCCTTGATTGCAATCGGCGTTATTGCAATCGTTATCGCCGCGGCTGTAAACAGAAAGAAGCAAAAGAAGGAATCGGATTCGTTCGTGCGGTTCTCTCAGGACGCATCCGCGCGTCCGGCGAACCCAGCCCCGCATTCCGCGGGCAAGGCGAATACCGCCCGCGCCGCTTCCGCGGGCGTCTGCATTGTCCGCCTCGGCGAACGGGAGGAAATCGTATTTGAAGGCGACCTAAGCGAGCCGCTGCCGCTCGGCAAGGGCGAGGGCGTTTCCCCCGCGCTTGCCAAAGATGCGGCGGATGGGGATGTTTTCTGCCGCTTGATCTGCCGCGACGGCATGGTCTGGGCGACGCAGATGCGCGAGGGAGCCTTGGTCAACGGCGTGTCGGCGCGCATCAACACGCGGCTGATGCCCGGCGATGTGCTCCGCATTGCCGATGTGGACTATCGCGTTTTCTTTAGTGTGGATTGAAGATTGAAGCGGTATACCCGATAGCTAGCGTAAGCGCGAAAGGATTAAGCGATGATTGACCCGAATCTGACCTGCATGCGCTGCATGTCGCAGCTCAGAACAGAAAACGGAAAGTGTCCCGTCTGCGGATATGACAACGCAGCGGCGGGCAACGCGCCGCACCAGCTGGAGTGCAGGAGCATCCTTGCGGGCGCGTATCTCGTCGGCTGCGTGCTCGGACAAGGCGGCTTTGGCATCACCTATACCGGGTGGGATCTCAATCTTGACGTTAAGGTTGCGATCAAGGAATATTACCCGCTCGGATATGCCGCGCGGGATGCGCACACGCATATTTCCGTGGTGACACTCGGCGGGGACAAGGCGGATTTTTATAAGCGAGGGCTGGAGCGCTTTGTCAACGAGGCAAAGACGCTCGCGCGGCTGACGCGCGAGAGCGCGATTGTCGGTGTGCGCGGTTTTTTCTATGAAAACGGAACGGCATATATCGTCATGGACTTTGTCGAGGGGACAACGCTCAAGGCTTATGCCGAGCGAAACGGCGGAAAGCTGCCCGCACAGGAGGTATTGCGACTGTTCCGGCCGCTTTGCGACGCGCTCGCGCGCGTACACGACGCGGGATTGCTGCACCGCGATATCAGCCCGGACAATATAATCCTTCGTCCGGACGGAACACTGACGCTGATAGACTTTGGCGCGGCGCGGCAGATCTCCGTTAACGGCGAGCATTCCAACACGGTCAATGTCAAGCAGGGGTTCGCGCCGGAGGAGCAATATCGCACGCGCGGCGAGCAGGGGCCCTGGACGGATGTTTACGCGCTGGCCGCTACGCTCTATCGCCTGACCACAGGGCAGACGCCGCCGCAGGCGCTCGATCGTCTGTCCGGCGGAACCAGCATTGTTCCCCCGCGTCAGTTTGGCGCGGAGCTGACCGGTGCACAGGAGAACGCGATTCTGCACGGCCTCGGCGTCAACGCGCAGTTTCGAACCAGGGATATGCGCATGCTGATCAAGGAACTCTATGGCGAGGGCGTGCAAGCAAGCGGCCCGGTGCAAAATCCCGTGCGGCAGGCGCCTGCTGCGCCGGACGGCGCGCCCGGGGCGCCGCTGCGGTATGCCGCGCAGCAGCAGCCCGCGTCGAAACCGGAGGGCGAGAAGCGCAAAAAATGGAAGACTATCGCCATCGTCGGCGGCGGCGCGGTTGCGGTCTATTTGATCATTCTGCTGGCGGTTGGCGGATTCGGCGCGAAAAACGGGACGGCAAAACAGGAGATTTCTGCGGTTCAAACGCAGGCGCCGGCAATTGCCACCGTCGGTCAAACCGTCCCCGAACCCGCGGAGGCGACGCAGCCGCCCAATCCGTCCGAATTGAATCTGACCATGGACTACGGCCAGATTTACGAATGCGATGTCAGAGATTTCGATATGGATTATGGGTATACGAATGCGCAGGTTGACTGGAACTGCAACGGCGACATCGATCAGGTCTATTGCAGTGAGGACGGCGTGATTCTCGCCGGCAACGTGCAGACGGATCCCGCGGCTGGGTATAATGATGCCATTCAGGTGGTCGGAACCGCTCCCAACGGTGTGGAGTATGTCTACAATGTTACCGTTGGAAACGGAAGCACCTACCAATTCGGCTGGTCAAGCGGTCCGCGCGTGCTCAAGGACTGCACCTCGTATACCTATGTTCCAACGCCCGCCGTGCCCAACTGCATCGGCTTTACGCTGCACTATCGCTATACGCTGGATTCCGGAACCATCAAGGGCAGCTGGATAGTCTGGGTGCACGAGGATAATGGCAAATGGATCGATGCCTGCGTTATCGACCTGGAAAGCGGCGTGGAAAAGGCGATTGAGGTGACGCTGGACCACCCCGTGAATATCACGGAGGTCGTGATTCAGCCGGTCACCCAATATCAGGATTTCAGCTGTACCGAAGCTTACGGGGTTAGTAACCTGATCTTTCAAGTGGGGGAATAAATAGAGCGCAGCATACAGATTTGACGGGGGAAATGCGACTATGCCGCTGACTATCGTAGAACAGGATATCACGCGCATTTCTGCGGACGCGATTGTGAATGCCGCAAACCCGCAGCTCACATCGGGCGGCGGCGTTTGCGGCGCAATCTTCGCCGCGGCGGGCGAGCGGCGGATGCGGGAAGCCTGCGAAAAAATCGGCTCCTGCCCGGTAGGCGGGGCGGTGATCACGCGAGGGTTTTCGCTTCCGGCCCGCTGGGTGATCCATACGGTGGGTCCGGTCTGGCAGGGCGGCGAACGGGGCGAAGAGGCGCTTCTGCGCGCGTGCTATCGAAACGCGCTCTCCCTTGCCAGCGAGCGGCGGCTTCGCTCTATTGCGTTTCCGCTTATATCCGCCGGAATCTATGGCTATCCGCGGGACGCGGCCTTGGCGGTCGCGAGATCTGAAATCGGCGCATATTTGCTTGTGCATGATCTGGACGTAACCCTCGCCTTGTTTGAAGGCGGCGGTGCGCTGCAGGGCGCGACGCGTTTTCGCGGCATTCGCGCGATGCTGGGCGCCGATAGGTCGGCGGAGATTTCCGCGGTGCTCGCGATGCGAAAGCAGGCAAGCGTTTCATCCGCCGATATGAAACCGGAAGCGGCCATGCCATTTGCCATGCCTGCGCCCACAGCGGCGCAACGGCCGCCGGCGACGCAAACGAAGCTGGAGGCGGCGGCGGAGCGTATCGGAGAAACCTTCTCGCAGCGGCTGCTGCGGCTCATCGACGAGCGCGGCTTCAGCGACCCGGAGGTCTACCGCCGCGCGAATCTGGATCGGCGGCTCTTCTCCAAAATTCGCGGAAACAGCGGCTATCAGCCGAGCAAGAATACCGTGCTTGCGTTTGCGGTTGCGCTCCGGCTGAATCTGGACCAGGCGGCGGATCTGCTTCGCACGGCGGGCTATGCGCTCTCCCCTGCCAGCCGTTTTGACCGCATCGTCGAGTACTTCATCCAAAACGGGACCTATGATATCTTCGAGATAAACGAGGCGCTCTTTGCCTTTGGCGAAAGCCTGCTCGGCGCATAGGCAGACGCGGATAAGGAGAATCACTCTGTAAAAGTCGGGCGGTTTCTTCCCGAAAAAATTCGTTTTTAACGGCCAAAGTCGCTTATCAGGCGACATTTTTTTATGCCCCGTTTGTTAAGATAAATCTGCCACCTCAATGAACAGGAGGAAGAACAACATGAAACAGGGGCGTACGGAACTGGTATTTATTCTGGATCGATCCGGTTCGATGAGCGGACTGGAGAGCGATACGATCGGCGGCTTCAACAGCCTGCTGGAGAAGCAAAAGCACGAGGACGGCGCGTGCACGGTAACGACGGCGCTGTTTGACAACGCATATGAACTGCTGCATGATCGGATTCCGTTGGGCGGCGTATGCGCCATTTCGGAGAAGGACTACTTTGTGCGCGGCAGCACGGCGCTGCTTGATGCAATCGGGCGCACGGTGGATAAGATCGCCAACGCGCAGCGCCAGACCGCCGCGCAAGAGCGAGCGGACAAGGTGATGGTCGTCATCATTACGGACGGCATGGAGAATGCCAGCCGGGAATATCGATACGACCGCGTGCGGGAGATGGTTGAGCAGCGGCAAAAGGAAGGCTGGGAGTTCCTCTTTCTCGGGGCGAATATCGACGCGATCAGGACCGCGTCCAGCTTTGGGATTGCCGCGGAACGCGCGGTGAACTACCGGCCGGATGGCGCCGGTACGCGGCTGAACTACGACGTGGTCAGCGATGCGGTGGGTTGTGTCCGCGCGGGGCAGCCGCTCGCCGCCAACTGGAAGGAACGCATTCAGGAGAACTGCGACGGGGAGGAGCATAAACGCTGAGGGATACGGCGGAGGCTGCATGCCCGGTCAAAAAAGCGCCCTTGCCACATCGCGTTTGCGTTGTGGGCAAGGGCTTTTTTGGTGCGAGGGTTATTCTTCATTAAAAATAAAAAATGACTGCCGGCACCGGGCAAAAGCTTGAAATAACCAACCCCAAAGGGCATAATTGTAGAGGGTACGCGTTTCCCCGATGCTTTTCATGGCGGATGCGTCGAAATGCAAAAGGAACAAATGAGCCGGTGTTTGCGGCGCGTCTTTCCGCAACAATAACAAACGCAAGGATTTTTATCATTTCGATGAAACGCAGTATGGTTCGCCGTCTGGCAAGGTCGGCGATCAAAAGAACTGGTTTTGGCCTGGTGGCGGCAACTGTGCTGGCGCTCTCCTGTTTGTTGCCCGTTCGTACGGCGCGCGCCGAGGCGGAGACGGAGGGGACACCGCTGCTCATCCTCGTCGTGCAGTCGGCAGAAGAGACGTTGGCCGATCAGCCGGAGGTGACTCCGTGCCCCGAGGAAACCGTTCCTCCGCAAGAAACGGTGGAATCGGCGCCAACGCCGGAAGCGGAGCAGGCAGATTGTGTACCCCCGGCTGAGCCGTGCGATGCCGCTCCGGCGGCGGAACCCGCGCTGCCGGAGAGCGGCGTGGAGCAGACGGCAGAGGAGCCCGTCCAAACCGAAGCGAGCGGGCTGAACTTCGCTAATGAATATCTTTTTTACACCGACGACGGCGTCTATGCCGCGGAGATATGCGGCAGATACGGCGGGGCGCTGCTGCGCTGGAGCGACGGGGTCGGGGTGATGTACAGTGCAACCCTGCCCAGCGGCGGCGATGTCGTCTTTTATCCGCAGGAGGTCTACTCCGTGCAGTCTATTCCCTTCCGTGAGCAGCAAGGGGAGGCGGTTTCCAGAATTGGCGCGGCGCAGTCTCTGGCGATCGGCGCGGGTAAAGGCGTCGTTATCGCGGTGATCGACAGCGGGATCGATCTGGATCATCCCGCGCTGGAAGGCAGCATTCTGCAGGCGATCAGCGTCATACCATCCAGCGCCTATGGCGCAGACGGATATTTTTCCGCGGCATATGAGGGCGCGCAGGATTATGCGGGACACGGTTCGCATATCGCGGGTATCATCGCAGGGCAGACGGACGAGGCGACGATCGGCGTTGCGCCGGAGGCGCAGATTCTCTCCATCAAGGCGCTGGAAAAATACGGCGCATCCGCCGCCGGCACAACCGAGTGGCTGATTCGCGCGGTTCAGTATGCAATTGCGCAGAAGGTGGATATCATCAATCTCAGCATCGGTGGGAGCAAGTCCTATGTTTCCGCGGCGCAGACGGTTTTTCAGCAGGCCGCGGACGCCGGGATTCTTGTCGTTTGTGCAACGGGAAATACTGACGGCGGAAGCGCCACCGCGGACTCGATTGATTATCCGGCGGCGTATGGCGACACACTCGCCGTCTCCTGTGTTACCGTTGAAGGGGACGACGTTTCGCTCAGCGCGTTTAGCAAATATGGCGAGGGAACAGACCTGAGCGCGCCCGGCACTGCCATCTACAGCTGCAACCAAAATGGCGGATATACCGTGCTTTCGGGAACCAGTATGTCCTGTGCGGTCGTGAGTGGCGTCGCGGGGTTACTGCTGTCCCAAAAGCCGTCGCTGACCGCGCAGGACCTGATCCGGCTGCTGGAACAGTCGTCGTTTGATGCCGGAGCGGCCGGCTACGATATCCGGTTCGGCTGGGGCGTCGTGGATGCAAAAGCCGCGCTTCTCCTCCTGCGCGGGCAGAGTGGAGGCCACCGGCATCCCGCCGCGCCAAACGCGAGCCCGAGTGCGGGGGCCGCGCTGCCTGCGCCGCAGGGTGCTGAGACCACTGCCGCCGATGACTGGTTGACGACGCAGCAGGAGCCGGACAAACCGCAGGCGGAATCGCTTTCCGAAGGGGAAGCGGCGCAAAACGCGGGCGAAAATTCGAAAAAACGCTTTGAATCGAGCTGGATTTGGGCGTTTGTCGGCGGCGCACTCTGCCTGGGCGGCGCCGCATGGATGCTGATTCTGCGTCCAAAACACCGGGGGAGTTAACGCTTGGGTTTGTGAAAAAAGCCCGGCGCGGCGGCGAAGCATCGGCGGTGTGCGCGCGGGGGCCGCCGAAGCGGGTATTTTCACCTGGCAATCCGTTGAAAGCGCCTGGGAATTTTCAGCCATAGAAACGCCGCAATGAATATACAACAGATTGAACTATGCGTGTCGTACCGGCGCATTTATTTCACATTTTCTTCGGAATAAAGACCAATCGGGACAGGTGTTCAAATTGACAAGCACAGGCTTGAAGTGTAAGATTATGCTATTGTAACGAAAAATTCATTCATCTAACTTGATTCGAAATACAATCTATTTTAGGGGGAATACAATGAAACGAGCGCTTGCATTGCTGGTTACGCTCCTGATGGTAGTCAGCCTGTTTCCGTTAACCGCTTTGGCGGAAGGCGAATCCACGGATACGCCGGAACCCGTTATCACGGAGGAAACCGCAACACCGGAACCAACGGTGGCACCGGAAGGAACACCGACGCCGGAACCGATTGCCACACCTGAACCAACCGCGACGGAAGCGCTTGCCAGCGAGTCACCCTCGGCTGAAGCGCTCTTTTTGCGTTTTCTGGACTGTGATACGCTCGACGCCGACGGAGCGGGACACATGGATGTTCCCTGCCTCGCGGGCGACGCGTTAGAACTCCAGCCGAAGACGGAGAGCAACGGTGCGCTGAGTTATCGCTGGCAGATGCTCGACCAGGGCAGCGAAGCGGAAGACCCGTATGTGGACATCAGCACAAGCGACGAACCGACGGCAGACGAGATGAAGCTCTCCACCCTTGCGGAGGCGTCCATGATTGGCATTGCGGATTATTACCGCTGCGTGGTGACCGCTACCCTTGGCGACGAGACGCTGGTCTCCTACTGCTATTTCACGTTGGAATCCTCTGCCGAAGAACCGGCGCCGACGCCGGAGCTTGCAATGATGTCGGAAGGGATGCTGGATGCCAAGGCCGAGGGCGCAATTTATTATGCGACGAGCATGCTGGATATCCAGTATGCGCTTGGCAACAGCACCTATACCACGGTTTTTTGCAACGGCAATATTGAGATCACCTCTACGTTGAATATCCCCAGCGACAAGATGCTCTATATCATGGGCAACGATTATACCCTCACGATTTCGTCGGGCGTTACCGTGAACAACAGCGGTACGATCGCCGTCGATTCCATGGGGCACATGAATATCGACGGAACGCTGAATAACATGGGCGTGGTTTGGAGCCAGAATGGTGGATCGATCAACGTATCCTCCGGCGGGTCCTATCAGGCATCCGGCTCCGACGCGTTGTTGCTGCTTTTTAACCATACGGCTAGCGGTATAGCGCAAATCACCGGCGTGGACGATAGCGAAATCTTCTATATGGCGGATGCGTATGACGAGGAGGATCTCTCTGCGCTGTTGGACTATTCAGACGACGCCGAATACGGCGGCGCGGAGGTCTATCTAAAAGCTGCCGTCGAAATATTCTCCGACCTAACGATCCCCTCCGGCGTGACGTTGTATCTGGAGGACAACCTCACGATTGATTCGAGTGCAACCTTGACCATAAACGGGTCGCTTCAGGTTTTGAGCGGAATAACGTTGGTCAACAACGGCGCGATCGTAAACAACGGTGAACTCAAAGCGGACGGTTCGTTTATTAATAATGGGACGATCTCGGGAAGTGGCACCAATAACATCACCGGCACGGCGTCTACGGAAGCTCAGTTGAGAGACGCGCTGGCAGCCGGCAAAAACAATATAACGGTTACGGCGGGATTCACGCTGGCGGCAAACCTCACGATTCCGGCGGGTGTTCAACTGAATCTGACGGGCGGGACCGTCGCGGTTCCGAGCGGGCTGACGCTGACGGTCAACGGTTCTGTCGATCTGGATTCGCCCGTGCGTCTGATTGTGAAGAGTGGCGCAACGCTGAAAAATAACGGCTTAATCAATGTGGTCAGCGGAACGCTGATCGTGGAAACCGGCGCAGTTTATTCCGGGAGCTATGCCGAGCTCTACCTCTATGTCAACTCTGGAAGCAGCGTATCCGGCGCATCGATCACCGGCATCAAAGCGGAGAATATCGTGGCCGTCTGCTTGGCGGAAAATGACAGCGCGATGCGCACCGCTCTTTCGTACGGTGGGAAGGACTATAAGCGGATTGAAATCTATCTGCTCAACAGTTTTTCCCTCGCCTCCAATCTGGTTCTCACGCCGGAAATGTCGCTCTTTGTCGGCCTTGACGGCAGCGGAATCGTTCTGACCGTACCCACCGGAAGAACGCTGACCAATAACGGTTATGTGGAAGTGCATAGCGCCAGCACGCTGTGGATCAACGCGCGACATTTGCCAACAACGGCAAGGCGTCCGTATATGGCACGCTGGTGAAAGACGGGACAGTCTCCGGCAGCGGTGAACTCACCTATGGCGATGAGACGGTGGACGGCTGGGATGCGCTCAACGCGGCCATCGAGGCGCATAGAACGAATATCTTCCTCAGCTCGGACGTTGAACTCGCGGGTGATCTAGTCATTCCCGGCGGGACAACCGTGCACATGGGCGCGGACGGTTCCGCGCCGACGCTGACAATTCCGTCCGGCTATACGTTGACCGTGAACGGAAGTTTGGTTCAGGAAAATGGCGATCTCGAGGTGCTTGACGGCGGAGCGCTTGTCAACAATGGCATCGTCACGGTTTTCGGCGGATCGTTCTCGACAGCGGGCACCGGCACGCTTCAGAATAATTCCGAATTTAACCTGATGGGGACGGCAACCGGCAGCTTTGCGGCCGACAGCTACACGGCGGGCACAAACGGATGGTTCTACTTTAACGATGAAGAGGGAGCGGCGCTGTCCGGCCTGAGTCTCGAACAGGTGTATTATTGGGTCGAAATTAACGACGAAAGCAAACTCGGCGACGCGCTGGGAAAGGCGTCCGACGGATATCAAACCGTACAGATCAATTTGAATGTCGACGCGGCGCTCTCCACACCGGATGAGATTGCGAAAAATGTGAGTCTCTTTGTCGGCAGCGGCGCAACGCTGACCATCCCTGCCGACACCGCGATCACCCTCTCCGGCATCATGGATATTGCTTCCGATTCGACACTGAAGCTGGAAAGCGGCAGCAGTCTCATGATTGCGGAGGGCGCCTCGCTCAACATCTCCGGCACCTTGGACAATGCGGGGACTATCACAAATAGCGGCAGCTTCGGAACCGACATTACGTCGGATGCCGCGCTGCGCGCCGCACTTGCCGCGGGAGTTACCTACCTGAACATCACGGGCAGCTTCTCGCTGACGGACAATTTTACCGTTCCGTCCAATGCGAATATGGTGATCTCCGGCGCAACGCTGACGGTTCCGAACCCAAAGACATTAACGCTCAATGGCGGTCTAACGCTGATAAACGGCGGGACGCTGGCCGTTGCGACCGGCGGTAAGCTATTCAATTATGCGGGAATTGATCTTCAGGGCTATTCCTCCTTGATGGTCGCGACCGGGGCAACCTATACGCAGGCGGCTGGCGCGTCCATCCGGATTCAATATGGCGCCGCTGTCGTGAACGGAATCTCCCGCGATAAGATCGATTGCAGCGTGACCGCGGAGACGGAGTCGGCGCTTCGCACGGGCCTTTCGCTCACAGGATATCGCACGCTCATGGTCACGCTTTCCAAATCCATTGCGCTGACGTCGAACCTGACCGTGCCCGCGGGCGCATATGTGGGGGTTCAGGGGGATTCGACCGCGCCGGGCAGTGTGGTGCTTACCGTACCGTCGGGACGCACCCTGACCATTGCGGGCAATGTCACCCTGCCGGACGGGGCCGTGCTTGACATTCGCACGGGCGCAACCCTTCAACTGACGGGGAACGGTTCTCTGGAATTGCTTGGTGGCGAACTGATCGCCAACGGTACGGTCAATTATTCCGGCAACTCCAGTATCTACCGTGCGATTAGGACCGAGCAGCAGCTTGTCGACGCGATTGCGGCCAAGACCACGCAACTGCTGATCTCCGATGAAATCACTCTTTCGAGCGATCTTACGATTCCCGACGGCATGTCTCTTGAGGTGGCCAGCGGCGGGAAGCTAACGGTTTCGTCAGGGGTGACCCTGTTCTTTGGCGCAAACGATCTCTGGGTTACGGAAGGCATACTGGAGGTTGAGAGCGGCGGCACGCTTGCGCTTGCGGATGGCGGCACAATCAATATTGACATCAGCGGCTCGCTGATTGCCGACGGAACTCTTTCGTTCGGCGGCGACAATGCGAGAATCATCTATAGCGACACCGGATCTACCTCGATCACGGGAATTTCGGGCGATGCAAACGAGCATGTCACCGCGCGCATCTGGGCATCCGACACGGATGAACTGCAGGAGGCGCTAAGTGCATATGCAGGCTCTCCCTATCGAAATAACGAGGTCTACCTATCCGGTTCAATTACGCTGGCGGATGACGTGACCATCCCGAATCCGGTGCAACTCTGGATTGACGGCGGCAACACGCTGACGATTCCCGCAGGTAAGACGCTTACGATCGACAATGGCGGCGAACTGTATCTATCCGCCAACGGCAAGCTTATTGTCAATGGAACGCTTGTGAACAACGGACACGGGTCAATCGCGCTGAGCAGTGTAACCGTCAACGGCGCGGTGATCGATCCTACCGGAGATCTCTGGTATGGCGCAGAGGCAAAGACAATGGCGCAGCTCAAGTCGATCATCGACTCCGGCAAACGCCCGCTCGACATCGTGTGCTCCGGCTTTACATTCACCAGCAGCATGACCATTCCGGCCGGTGTGAGCGTTTCATTCCTTGCGACCTCGACGGCGGCGATTGCCTCCGGCATAACCGTCACAAACAATGGCGTATTCAGCGTGTTTGGAAAGTTTACGATTTCCGGGACGCTGATTAACAACAACTACTTCAGGGTGGAAAAAGGCGCGACGCTGACCAACAACGGAACTCTGGCGAATAACAGCGACGCGGATGTTTACGGTACCATGGTAAATAACGGCACCGTAACGGTTAAGGTCGGAACCAGGGTGCGTTTCCATCAGGATTCCGTCAAGTCCGGAACAAAGGCAACGGGAACCTGGTATTCTCTAGACGGCCAAGCGGCGACAGGAATAGAGATTATAGGGGCAAAATATATCGGCATCGGCGCCGAGCTAAAACAGCAATATCTTACGCAGATGCTGCCCGCGGATGCCTGGCCGATGGATGTTCATTGGAGTATTTCATCCGGCGGCGCGTATGCGTCGATTGATGAGGAAACCGGTGAGCTGACCGGGGATTACGAAGGCGATGTGGTCATCCGGGCGACGGCTCTGGACGACCCCGGCATCTACGCTGAGATGACGGTGCACGTTGTGGAATACGCCGTCGTGATCAACGGCCCGGATAGCATGATTGCGGGCAAGACGCTCCAGCTGACGGGCAGCTTCGTTCCCTCTAATGTGACAAATTCCAAAGTTGTTTGGAGTCTGGCGGCCGGTGATTCCGACTTTGCCAGCGTGAGCGCGAGCGGTCTTGTCCTCGCAAAGCCGGTGACGGAGCAGCACACCATTACCGTAATTGCCAGCCCGGCGGACGGTGTGGCAGATGTGGCGCAAAAGAAGATTATCATCTATCCGGCGATCACCGCCATACAGATCCAGATGGATGATGAGACAGACGGCGTAACGGATGTCACTGGAAAAACAGTTGTGCTCAATAGCAATGCGGAGGATTCCCTGAAATTTACCAGCGCGATTGCTCCGACGGACGGGATGCCGAATATCACCTGGTCGCTCAACGGTACTGACGCGGCGACCCTGACGGACAATAACGACGGAAGCGTGACCGTCACGCCGGTTGCGGGCAAGGCAAAACTGCTGACGCTCACGGCGAAGACGAACGATGGCAGCGGCAAGAGCGCGAGCGTGAAAATTCAGGTTGCGGCGCTTTCTACAGGCATCACCATCATCGATCCTTCCGGCGGAGTTCTCTATGCGGGCAGAAAGGCGCAGTTGGCGGTTCAGTTTACAAAACCCGAACCCTCCAGTAAAACGGTGAAATGGTATCTCCCGTCGGAATACGACACCTACGCGACCCTTAGCTCGGCGGGACTTTTGACCGCAAAGTCCGTCACAAAAGAAGCGACGATTTCCCTTCAGGCGATTCCGCTGGATGAAGGGACTCCGAGCGCCTTCTACGAAGTGACGATTAAGCCGCTTACGTCGGCGGTTGTCATTCAAAAGGACGATGCGACGGTGACGGGCGCAACGCTGACGATCAACATCAACGGGACGGCGGAAGACCTCAAGCTGCAGCTCTCCGCGCTGACCTGGCCGGACGCGGCGGATAGCAAGGTGACCTGGAAATCCAGCGCGCCTCTGATCGCAACGGTGGACAGCGACGGCCTTGTCAAGGCGCTGAAGATCGGAACGGCGATCATCTCCGCAACGGCGGACGACGGCAGCGGCAAGAGCGCGAGCGTCAAGGTCGCTGTGGCTTCGCTTGCAAACAACATTGAGCCTTTTGCCCCCGTAGCCGAACTGCGCGGCGGAGCGGGCGCGACCTACCGCGTGAAGGATGTCGGCACAGGGCTGATCCTGCCGGCGGGCGCAGTCAAATGGACGATGGACAGCAAGTTTGCGCCCTATGCCTCCGTTTCGGCGGCCGGCGCGCTGATAACATATCCGGCGAATGAGCAGCACGAGATCACGCTCACCGCTCAGGTGATCGGCAACGAGTCCGCTAAGACCGAGGTGCTCGTAACCATCTATCCCGCGACGCAGAGCATCGGGCTCTATCGTGACGGCAGTCTGCTGACAGGCCCGATCGTGATGGATTCGTTTGGCAAGACGGCGTCGGGTAGCATGGATAGCGTCACGCTGACGGCAGAGCCGATTCCCACGGGCAGCAGGCCGGACGTCACCTGGAGTTCGACCAACATGAATGTTGCGCAGGTGGTGGACGGCGTGATTACCCCTGTTTGGAATGGCTCCGGGTATAACAAGGGAACGGCGACCATCACCGCAAAGGCGAAGGACGGCACCAACATCGCCGCGTCGGTGCAGTTTGTGGTGACGGAGCTGGTGCAGGGGCTTACGGTCTCAACGGCGAAGGGCGGTACGGAGATCGTCAGCGGCACAAGCGTACAGATGAAGGCGACGCTGTCAAACCCCACCGCAACCAACAAAGTGGTGAAGTGGACGCTTGATCCGAGCGATACGCCATACGCAACGATATCCGCAAGCGGTTTGCTGACAGCAAGACTGGTTGGATCCGCCAAAACCGTTACCGTTTGGGCAACCACCGGCGACGGAGGAAATCAATCGGGTAACCTGACCCTCACGATTGTCCCGAAGGACAAGAATCCGCTGATCATCCTGAATTCGGGCGACACGGATCCGATGAATGGCAACTTGTATCCCGTTGACATGGCGGGAGCCAAGGTTTATGACGAGATCTTTGATCTTTCCGCTTCAATCAAGGATTCGAGCGATCCGGTAACGGTGAAATGGAGCGTTGCGCCGAGCTATGTGGCGCGGGTCGTCGTGTCGGGCGGCTGGACGGAACTCCAGTATCTTGCGCCGGGTACGGCGGTGGTTACAGCCACCGAAGTTGGAGGAATGGCCAGAACGGCATCGTTTACCGTAGATTTCTATAAGCCTGCGGACAGCCTGACCATCAATCCGCCGAAGGATATGCCGAGGGACGCGCTCACGTTGGCTTCCGGCAAATCCATGCTATTTACGGGTGTCATTGCCCCGTCGACGGGGATAACGACCAAGGGCGTTGATTGGTATCTGGACGAAACGGATTCCGCGTTTGCGGTGATCTCCAGCAGCGGCCTGCTCACCGCAAAGGCGGGGCTGACGGAGGAGGTTGAAGTCTATGTGCGCGCGGTGACAAAGAACCAGCCCTATAAGGTGGCGGAACTGCCTCTTAAGGTCACGCTTACCCCACTTACAACGGGCATCGATCTGAAGCTTGACGGTTCGTTGGTCAATGGGCAGACGCTCACGAGGGACCTGACCGGATTCTCGATGACTCTCTCCGCTAAGGCCTACCCCGCGCAGGCCAACCAGAAGGTTGTTTGGACGAGTTCGAACAAGGCGTTGGCAACGGTTGACGCGGACGGCGTTGTAACGGCGCTCAAGGCCGGGACCGTAACCATTACGGCGACCGCGGCGGACGGAAGCGGCAAGGCTGCATCCGTTAAGCTGGTTTTGCTCACGCGCGTGACGGGGCTGGAAATCGCCAGCAAGACCGGATTTGAAATGCGCGGCGGCTCAACGCTGCAGCTGAGCGTGAATTTCACGCCGACGACGCCAACGGATAAGCGCGTAACCTGGAGCCTGGCTGATGCGTCGGATGCGTTGTATGCGACGATTTCGGCGGGTGGTCTGCTCAAAGCCAACGCGGTGACAAGCCAGCAGACTGTCACGGTAATTGCTACCTCGGTTGAGAACCCGCTGGTGAAATCAGAGGAGAAGGTAATCACCATCTACCCTGCGACGACGAAGGTTGAGATCCTTAACGAAGCGTTTGAGGTGATCAACGATAAGACGGTTCTGTTCGACCTGTATACGCTGGATTCACTCCAGCTGGAAGCGCGGAATCTGCCCTCTCGGACAGAAGGCGCGATGCAGGGCGTAACCTGGAAGTCCAGCAATCCTTCGGTGCTGGCGGTTTCGGCAACCGGCGAAGTTGCACCCACGCTGGCTATGAGAACCGGAACGGTGATAATAACCGCGACGGCGACCGACGGCAGCGGGAAGAGCGCGAGCGTCAAATTTGTGGTCGGCAATCTTGTCGGCGAGATTTCGTTCGACAGCGGGTTGACGGTGCAGGGCGGAAAGGCGCTCACGCTGAAGCCGATCTTTGAGCCGCTGAACGCGACCAACAAGGCGCTGAAGTGGAGCATTTTAGCGAGTGACACGCCGTATGCAACCATCTCCGCATCGGGCGTACTGACGGCGAAGAAGGTGACCGCGACAAAAACCATCACGGTCTACTGCGCTGCGCAGGACGGCAGCGGAAAGGTTGGGACAGCTACCGTTACGATCACCCCTTGACGGGAATTACAGTATCAAACAACAAAGAACGGCTGAAAAGCCGTTCTTTGTTGTCAGCCCATCGGCATAGTCCGCAGGACTGTATCGATGGGTTTTACTTTGGGTTAAAATGGTGCGATCGTTGAACGTCTGTTTTTGGGATCGAGCGGGGCGCTGCTGGGGATAAATTTCTACACTTGCATAGGAGAAAAATCGTGTAGTCAGAAGGTCGTTAGATACGCCTAAAACTTGTTACAATGTGACGAAAAAGGTTAGTTGGAGAAGGACAAAAGGAGGTGTTTTTCGGTTTAAACAGCTAAAAAGTGTGAAAATGCGCGGCTATTTAGAAAGAATTGAAATATTACCTTGCAATTTAAACTGCTGGTGTTATACTTGCTACTGTAATAATTGGTATGGAACTACTCGGCAATCCACCCTTTCCCATTCTTGAGCCGGAGTTACCAAGTATGCATCAGGAAGAGACCAAAGGCGCATTCTCGCACGATCTGCGCGAGCAAATTCTCTCCGAACTCCCCTGCGGGCTGTGTTTTGCGCGGGGGGATGAGAGACTTTCTTGCGTGTTTGCAAATACGAGTTTTTACCGGATGTTTGGATATGTGGATGCAACAGCGGCTGAGCGGGATGGATTCGTCGGCGTGCTGGACAGGGCGGACCACGCTACGCGGAAGAGCGTTCTCGGTCAGATCGCCTCGCTTCGGGGAGAACAGGAAGTTGCAACGGCGCTGGAGGCGCGCCTTTGCCGTTGTGACGGGAGTGAGTTCTGGTCGATGATTCGGATCTGCCGAAGCAGATTCGACGATGAAACCTGGGTTTGCGCGTTTATGGATATCTCCGCGCAAAAGCGCGTGGAAGATGAGCTCCGCGTACGCGAGGAAGAATACCGCATTGCGGTGTGCCAGAGCGATAAGATTGTGATTCGCTACGATATTGAAAGAAAGATGGCGTTTTTGCCGCCGGAATCCGCACAACTTTTCCAGAGGGAGACCTTGATGGATGTTCCGGAGTGCCTGGAAACGGCGGGGGTGATCAACCCGGATAGCATGGATGCCTTTCACGAGCTGTGCGACCAGATTGCGAGCGGATGCCGCTCTACCGGCAGCGCGGTGCTGCAGCTTTGCCTCGACCGCGGCGAATCTTCGTTTGACTGGTATCGCGTGGTATATTCGCTGATCTATCGCGAAGAAGGGGTTCCTTCGCAGGCGGTGATCTCCCTTGAAAACGTATCCGAACAACATGCGCGGGAGGTTGCATACCGGCGCTGGGAACAGACTTACAAGTCCATGCCGCAGAATAGCACCGCTTATTTAGAGTTTGATTTAACGCAAAACAGATTGGAATTACAGAAAGGCGCGTTGCTGGAAAAACTGCCATTCGCATGCGGGGAATCCATGCAGGAGGTCGTTCGGTATTTTTTGGAGCGATATGTACACCCGGAGGACCGCGAAAGAATCCGCTTGTTTACGGCGCGCGAGCATCTGCTAACGGAGTACTTTCGCGGCGCACACCTTGAGAAGCTGGAATATCGCCATCATTATTCGGAGGATCGTTATGGCTGGGTACGGCTGAGCGTGCAGATGCTCCCTGATCCATATTCCAGCAATATCCGCGCTTCCCTCCTGCTGCGTGATATTGACAAGCAAAAATGTGAAGAGATTAACCTGAAGGTGCAGTTACGCACCGATACTCTCACCGGGGCGCTGAACCGCGGCGCATTTGTTGAGGCTGCGGAAGCGCTGTTTGCCGCCTCGCCCGGCGGCCAGCATGCGCTGGTCATGGTAGATGTGGACTGCTTTAAGAAAATTAACGACCGATTCGGACATGGATATGGAGACCGGGTATTGATTCGCACCTGCGATTCCCTGCGCTCCGCGCTTCGTGCGGATGATCTCGTCTGCCGCCTTGGCGGAGACGAGTTTGTGCTGTTGCTGAAAAACGTTCTCAGCCATGAGGCGCTTCAGGCTAAAATCAACTTGCTCTGCGAGCAGATTTTCCGGCATATCTCATCCGAAATGTCGTTCTCGTGCAGCTTTGGAGCTGCGCTGTTTCCGCGGGATGGCGTTTCGTTTGATGAACTTTATAGCAAGGCGGATATCGCGCTCTACGCGGCAAAGGAATCGGGGCGAAATTGCGCCCACATATTTAAGGCAGGCATGGGCCGGCAAATGGAATTGACGGAGACAAACTGATACGGGATAAAAATGCAGCAACCGCCCGAACGATAGCGTCCGGGCGGTTCAGAGCATCAACAAACCCGGTAGGGGGGTTGAGGGATTTCGAAAATCCCCCATGTTCCTTCAAATTTGGCGATTCATTCGCCGAATTTGTGAAAAAATGGCGCGATTCGCGTCATTTTAACCCAAAGTAAAACCCATCGGCAGAGTCCGCAGGGCTTTGTCGATGGGCTGGGGCGCGCCAGAAATGGCGCGCCCGTTGTCCCTATTGGCTTGCATTATCGAAAATCGTCGAGATTCACGGTGAGCGCATATT
>JAYFQU010000053.1:0-26254 GCA_034926785.1 Christensenella sp. | reverse complement strand
GGCTATCGCAGTTTCCGAAATTTTCGTATTCGAATTCTTTGCACCACCAATGTTTAAGGGAGCTGTTCGCTTTCGCTCCCAGCTCCCTTTGTTTCTCTTAGTCTACCGCTCTACCCCAACTATTGACGGAGAGCCGTTTTTGTACAGATGGAGCCACGATGAAAACTCATCCGTCCGCGTTGCGCCGCGCCGCTGCAACGGTGCGGCGAATCCCTTCTTCAAACGACACAGCGGGGACAAACCCCGTTTCGCGTGTCAGCGAGGAAATATCTGCGCAGAGGCGCATCACCTGATTCGGCGCATAGGGCAGAGCGCCAATCTGAAGCGGGAGGCGATATCCGGTTGCTTCCGCGATTTCGCGGATGTATTCGGCAAGCGGGCGTGCTTCTCCGCTGCCTAGGCAGTGGACGCCGCCCGCTCCGCCGCCGCGCTGCCCAAGCAAAAAAAGCGCGCGCGCCGCGTCGTCACAATACAGATAGTCCCAGAGCTGTTGGCCCGGCGTAAATGCGACCCGTTCGCCGGCGAGCATCCGGCTGACGGCGGAAGCGATCATGGTGGTGGGCTTGTCGTTCGGACCGTAGACGCTGAATACGCGCACCCAGGCGACAGGCAGATCAAGCCGTTCTCCTTCCAGAAGCGCGAGCTTGCCCGCGGCGTATTTGCAGATGCCGTAGGCGAGCGCGGGGCTGCAAGGGCTATCCGGACCGATGCGCTCCAGATCGAGCGGGCCATACTCCGCTTGGCTGCCGGTGCCGATAAAGACGCCGCAGCCGAGCTGTTTGGCGGCGGTTAACGCGTGCAGGGTTGCGTTGATATTCTCCGTTTGGTAGAGGATGCTGTCAAATTTTGCCGGGCCGGTATGCCCCCAGCCGAGGTGGAAGAACGCGTCGGCACTGCCGGTCATTCGTTCGGGGAGGCGGTTCAACTCCATCAACGCGCATTCGACAACCTGCACAAGAGGGGAGGGCGGCAGGCGGCCGAGCCGCACCGAACCCGGGCGAACCACCGCGACGACGCGCACGCCGGCTTCGACGCATGCGCGCGTAAGCGCGGCGCCGATCATGCCGGTTGCGCCCGTTATGACTACTCGCTCCATTTTGAATGCTCCGTCAATGGAATCAACATAGTTCGCTCCAACTCCTCGCGCGGGAGGAATGGCGCCATATCCTCCAGCGGGAGGGAGACCATCTGCCCCTCGGGGGTTTGCCGAGAGGAGACCTTGGGTTCCACGGCCTGCTCTGTGCCGACAAAAACCTCGCAGAGCAGCGGCCTCGGCAGCGAGAGAATCTCCTGCAAACGCGAGCCCAGATCTTGGCAGCTATGGATGGCGCAATAGGGTAGACCATATGCCCCGGCGATTTTGCCCAGATCGGGGAAGCTCAGGTCTCCGCTTTCGGGCCCAACGCCGACCAGCGGCGGCTGAAAATAGGCGCTCTGGGTTTGGCGGATGGAATGGTATCCATCGTTGTTGATCACAAAAATGACGATGGGGAATCGATGATGCACGATGGTCTGCAATTCCTGCAGATTCATCTGAATGCTGCCGTCGCCCGTGACGAGTATCGTGGACTTACCGCCGTTTGCAACGCAGACACCGGTCGCCGCCGGTAAGTCGAAGCCCATCGACGCAGCGGAGACGTTCGTGATAAACCGCATTCCCTCGTGAATCTGCGCGGCCTGGCTGCCGACGACGCGCGCGGTGCCGCAGCTGACCACAAGCGTGTCCTCCCCCGAAAGGCGCGCGGTCATTTCTCGGAAAAAGGCATAGGGGTTGGCGGGTTCTTCGCTGTAGTGGCACTCAAGCACGACGGGATAATTCGCGCGCCATGCGGAGCATTGCACCCGCCATGCGTCGCAGGGAAGGCGGTGCGCAAAGCGCCCCAGCGCGGCGAGGAACGCGCCCGCATCGGCGTGAATGCACTCGTCAGCATACGCGCTGTTTTTCGCGAGTTCCACAGGGTCGATCTCCACAATGCAGCGCCATGCGGCACGCGCCCAGGTTCTGGTATTGAACCCGATTTGTGAAAAACTGAGACGGCTGCCAAGGCAGAGGACGCAGTCGCTGTTTTGTACCGCAAAGTTGCCAGCGCGGTCACCGGTCATCCCCGTGCGGCCGACGAAACATGGGTCATCGGAGGCGATGGCATCCACACTGCTGGCGGTCGTGACGACGGGAATCTCCAGTGCGTGCGCGAAGGCGAGGAACGCTTCATGCGCGCCGGAGAGACGAATGCCGTTTCCGGCCAGGAGGAGCGGACGCTCCGCCATCAGCAGGCGATCCATCACCGCCTGCGCAAGCGCGGGTGAAACCGGCGGCAGATCCGTGGATTCCGGCTGATATCCCTCCAAAATGTCCGTGTCGACGACGGCGGCCTGCACATCCAGCGGCAGGTCAAGCCAACAGGGACCCGGCCTGCCCTCGGAGGCGAGAAAGAGCGCCTTCTCCAGACAGTATCGGATGCGAGCGGGGCTCTGCAGAGTCTCGCAGTATTTCGTCATATTGCGAACGGAACCGATGATGTCAAACTCCTGTACGCCGAGGGTTCTCAGCGGAAGCCCGGTGGCGTATACGCTGGTTTGCCAGCGCACCTGGCCGGAGAGTACAAGCATCGGAACAGAGCCGACATAGGCGCCCATCACGCCGGTTATTGCATTGGTCGCACCGGGACCCGTTGTGACGCAGACCACGGCGGGTTTGCCGGCAACACGCGCATACGCGTCCGCCGCCATGGAACAGGCCTGCTCGTGATGCTGATAGGTGACATGGATGCCCTTGGTGTGCCCAAGCGAATCGTTGAGATGCATGGCACCTCCGCCGACAACGCTGAACACATCTGTTATGCTGTGCGCGAGCAGAAAGCTTGCGATATAGTCGGACACCTTTTGTCTCATAGACCAATCCCCCCGTGATCTTTGAACGCCCAGAGCTTATTCATCACAAAATTCAGCGGAACGGTGAGGACAAGCCGTAGGACTGGCGCAAGATAGGCCGAGATATGCAGCACCTGCACAAAGAGCAACATCAACACTGTGGACAGGCCAAAACTCACGCCGTAGGAGAGAAAAACCTTGCCCAGCGCGCGCCATCCGCTGGTCTCTAGCTTATCCCGGAAGATAAAGCGGCTATTCCAGAAATAGGAATTCAGGACGCTGAGCACAAACCCCGCTGCGTTTGCCAGAAGATAGTGGCAGCCGAATGTGAGCAGCAGATAATATACGCCCAGCGAGATCAATGTATTGGAAACGCCGACCACGCCAAACTTCATGAACTGGGCGAATAGCGTCTTACAGTTGAACCGTTTGTGATGAAGCGCAGGGGGAGTATCGTTTTGTTGCAAATGTTTAGACATCCGTTATCCCCGCGCGCTTTCACGCAGAATGATCTCGGCCATGTCGTCGATCATTTCGTCCGACATGCCCGGATATACGCCAACCCAAAAGGTATCCTGTACGATACGGTCGCTGTTTGGGAGCGATCCGAGGACGCGATAGCGCGAGCCTCCCACGTCGCTCATGCAGGGCTGGCGCAGAATATTGCCCGAAAAGAGCATGCGCGTTTGTACACCCGCGGCCTCGATGCGCTGCACGAGCGCGTTCCTGTTTAGCCCGCCATTGCAGGTGAGGAGGAAACCAAACCAGCTGGGGTCGCTGCAAGGCGCGGGTTCGGGCAGCAGAAAACGGTCTGCCGCCGTATCCAGGTGTTTGCGCAGACGCGCCCAATTTTCCTTGCGCCGTCTGATAAACAAGGGCAGCTTTGACAGCTGCTCACAGCCGACAGACGCCTGCAGATCCGTTACCTTGAGGTTGTATCCCAAGTGGCTGTAGACATATTTGTGGTCATACCCCTCTGGCAGTTCGCCGAATTGCCCGTCATAGCGGTGCCCGCAGAAGTTATCGGTGCCGCTGGGGCAAGCACAGTCGCGCCCCCAGTCCCGGAGGCTGAGCGCAATGCGGCTCAGGAGCGGATGATTCGTATAGACCGCGCCGCCCTCACCCATGGTCATATGGTGCGGGGGATAAAAACTGCTTGTGCCGATGTCGCCCCAAGTACCCGTGCGGCGGCATTCGCCGGCGATGGTGTATTCGCTGCCGAGCGCATCACAGTTGTCCTCGATGAGCCAGAGACCGTTGCGGTCGCAAAACGCGCGCACGGTCGCCAGGTCGAACGGGTTGCCCAGCGTATGCGCCAGCAACACGGCCTTGGTGCGCGGGCTCAGCGCCTCTTCCAGCTGGCTGACATCCACATTATATTGCGGCAGGGTTACATCCAGAAACACGGGAATCGCGCCGTATTGCAGAATCGGCGCGATAGTGGTCGGGAATCCGCAGGCGACGGTGATAACCTCGTCGCCCGGTAGGATGCGCCGATCCTTTAGCCGCGGCGAGGTCAGCGTCATGAACGCCAGGAGATTGGCTGAGGAGCCGCTGTTGACGAGGTGCACGAACTTCACACCGAGAAACTCGGCAAAGGATGTCTCGAATCGCTCGCTGAAACGCCCCGTGGTCAGCCAAAAATCAAGGGTTGCATCCGTCAGGGCGCAAAGCTCGCGTTCGTCAAACACGCGCCCGCCATAGGAGATGCGGCCGCCTTTCTGATAGGGATGCTGGTGTTCAAGAAACTCGTGATAATACTGCTTAACCAGTTCTTTGATCGTTTCGCGCGCTTCTGCCTCGCTATGCCAGGTTGTCATTTTGGATCCTCCATAAAAAACGCGGCGATCTGCGCGTCCATCAATTCCGGTATACTGTTCTGCGCGAGCCACGCTTTTGCCCATTCGCAGGTGCGGGCGACGGCTTCTTCCACATGCCAGCGCGGCTGCCAGCCAAAGACGGACTTGAGCTTGGCGCAGTCAAGCCGCAGCGTCGCCGCTTCGTGCGGCGCGTTTACCTCGGCCAGATTGATCCACCCGATTCCGTCTCCCCAGAGACGGCAGAAAAGATCGGCCAGCTCTCCCGTGGTAACGCAGTCGCAGTCATCGGGGCCGACATTATAGGCGCCCTCCAGCGTCTTATTGGAAAATTGCCTCTCTGCGATGAGCAGATAGGCGGAGAGCGACTCTAAAACATGCTGATAAGGACGGATGGAGTAGGGATTGCGAACGCGTATCTGTGTCCCTGCCGCAGCGGCGCGGATGCAGTCCGGCACGATGCGGTCGGCGGCGAAGTCACCTCCACCGATGACGTTGCCGGCACGCGCCGTAGAGACGGCGCAGTCGGAAGCGGTGAAAAGCGCGCTTCGATAGCTGTGCGTGACCAGCTCAGAACAGGATTTACTATTGGAATAGGGATCAAACCCGTCCAGCGGTTCATCCTCGCGGTAGCCTTCGGCGCGTTCGTGGTTTTCATACACCTTATCGGTCGTGATATTTAAAAAAGAACGAACGCCGCCGTTGAGCCGCGCGCACTCCAACAGGTTCACCGTGCCCATTACATTGGTATCATAGGTATCCTTTGGATGCCTGTAGCCCTCCCGGACAATCGGCTGCGCGGCCATGTGCAAGACAATCTCTGGCGCGGCTTCTTCAAAAGCGCGGTGCAGCCGCTCAAAATCACGGATATCGCCGCGCAGGGAGCGCATGCCCGCTTCGACCTCGCAAAGCGAGAAGAGATTCGGATTCGTTGGCGGTTCAAGCGAATAACCGGTCAAATTTACGCCTGCGCCAAGGAGCAGGCGACTCATCCACGCGCCCTTAAAGCCTGTATGTCCGGTTAGAAAGACCCGTTTTCCCTGCCAGAAAGAAGTATTCATAGCGTATGTTTCCGTTTCAAATCGTGATGGGCGGACGATTACCAGACCTTCCAAGGTGCGTTCCCGCTCGCCCAGAGATCCTCCAGCTTTTGCTTATCGCGTTGGGTATCCATGCACTGCCAAAACCCCTGATGCTGATAGGCCATCAGCTCGCCGTCCCGCGCGAGGCCTTCCAACGGATTCCGCTCGAAGACAGACGCGTCGCCCTCGGTGATATAATCGAACACCTCGGGGTTGAGCACCATGAATCCGCCGTTGATTACGCGCCCATCGGTATGCTGCTTCTCGCGGAACTTGGTCACCATGCCCGCTTCGTCAAACTCGATGACGCCGAATTGCTGGCCGACGTTGATAGAGGTCATGGTGGCTATTTTACCGTGCTTCTTATGAAAACGAACCTGCTCTTCTATGTTGACGTTGGATACGCCGTCGCCGTAGGTGAGCAAAAACGGTTCCTCTCCAATATAGGGCTGTATGCGCTTGACGCGCCCGCCCGTCATCGTTTCAAGTCCGGTGTTGACGATCGTGACCCGCCAGGGTTCGGAGACGCTGCTGTGGACGCACATGGAGCCCCCCTGTGAAAAATCGAATGTAACGTCGCAGCGATGCAGATAATAATCCGCAAAATACTCCTTGATCACATGCTGCTTGTATCCCGCGCAGATCACAAAATCGTTGTATCCATAATGGGAATACAGCTTCATAATGTGCCAGAGGATCGGCTGGTCGCCGATTTCAATCATCGGCTTTGGCCGCAGGTGGCTCTCTTCGGTCAATCGGGTTCCAAACCCGCCGGCTAACAGCACAACTTTCATCGATTCACGTTCCTTTGCTCTGTATTTTCCAGCAAAAAAATGCCGGCTCGTTCCTTTGAGGAGAGATTGGTTCTGCTAGAGAAATTCAATATGACAATCCACAATCGCTTAGTCATGGGGAATGACCGGTTCGCCGTTGGCGGGCGTTATATCCGAGAGTTTGACCACAAGACAGCCATCGATCTGCCGGATGGAGCCCTCTGCAGGATAGACCGGCATGGCGGCGACTTCCTCGCTGTTGTTAATTCGAGCTGCGACTTCATCATCCGCATAAACAATAGAAACGCCGATGTAGTTTTGCAGCAGGATTTGCAGATGCTTCATATCGGTAATCGGTAGGCGCAGGCCGGTATATCCGTTCCCGCCGTGGCCTGCTACCTGTGTAAAATGCCCGGTGGTGTATTGAAAGGCTTCTGGTGCGGCTGATCCTGCAAACAGAACGGGGGTTGACGCGGTATAGCCTTCGAAATCGCGCAGATCGCTGACGAGCATGGTTCCTGCGGAAATTGCATTTTGATCCGCCTGCCGAAGGAAATCATACCCTTGATTCGCGATGAAGTACCACTGCCGCAACAGTAACGTGCTAAAGACGAGTACACAAATCGCTCCCGTGCGGACGACGATGCGAAATGCGCCTGGCTTTGCGGGGATAACCGCAGGCTCTGACCCGGAGAGCAATTCCAGCCGATCCGCAAACAAAACAGGGATCAGATAGATCAGAACGAAGGGGTAACACATGATCCAATGTGTGTCCGCGTTTTTGCCGAGAACTGCGATCACATGAATGGCAAGCGGGAAGACGCCGATGAGCAGCAACGAAAGCGCAATCCTGCCAATTTTCCGAATGCAACCGGTTTTCAAAGTTAGCACGAAGCAAAGCGCAGCCGAACAGCCCAGCAAGCACCAATTCATCGCGCGAAAAACGAAATCGATTTGGAATTCCCCTTGGAAGATGAAAACACCGTAGATCAAATAATAGAATACTTTTTTATAGGTTTGAATCATAAGGCGAGGCAATGCGGAGAGACTGAATTCGCCAATCTGGTTTATGTTGCGATAGCTGGATAGCGTTATACCCTTAATCGATAAAACAATTTGCAAAATGAGATAGTAAAGCGCCGCTGAAACGATTAAAACCAACAGAAAAATTGCGCCAGAGGACAGGATCTTTCCGACCGGGCGATGGTTTTCGACCAACTCCAGCAAAGCGTACAATAGAAACAGTCCTGCCGCATATCCAATATAGGCCGAATAGATGCCGCAGGAGAGCGTTAGTAAGAGGATACCTGCAAGAAATCCGAATCGATATCGAACGGTGAAAAAAACGGAAAGCGCGGCAAGCAACAGCGCAAAAAAGAAGATTGCAGAGGCAAAATAGGCGTTGGCGCACATCACCGCAGGGAAGAGTATGTGAACCGCGCCGACGATGCCCGCCCAGAGCGAGGATCGAATTTTCAGAATAGAAACTGCGAGCGATGCCGTAAGCGCAAGAAAAAGGATGCCGAGTGGAATGATGATGCCCGTTGCGGCAATATCGCCTCGCAAGAGTTGATTCACCGGTTGACTGAGCCATTTCCCCTGCTGCAAAGAAAATGTGCTGTTCGGATCAATCAGCGTATAAAGGATCGAGTCGTGATTAAAAAGATGATTTGTTATAGATGAAAGATGCGCAACAAACCCGGAGATCAGCGCGGTAAAAAACGCGGTCTTTATCGGTTTGGTTATTTTCGACCAGATATTCCCAAGACAATCCGCCAAAGTATTCATATAACAAATTCCTATTTCTCAAGAATGGGATTATTATACCATAGTTACCGACGATTGCAGTAACAAACCAGACCGTCCGCTCCTCAATTCTCCGGGGAGACGCTATCATGGTGGAGAAAACTAAAGCTGTACGTCGCTATGGTTGGAGACGAGGTTAACTTCCGATACCGCGGGGATTTTTCTAAGGTAATCCAGCAGACCCGTCTGCTCCGCGCTAAGGCGAAGCTCCAGCACGAGCTCCTCTCCGCCACTGTTGGAGCGCTTGGACTTGACTCGCGCGGCCGGCAGGCGCTTGAGCCCTTCGCGGACGTCCTCCTCGCTGGATGCATCATAGCGCAGCACGAGCAGATATGAATCCAGCGGCTTGATCAGTTTGCCGCCTGCATGCAATAGTATAAACAGCAAGCCGACAAATAGTGTGGCTAAGATCGCGATCAGGAAAAATCCGGCGCCGACCAATATCCCGGCGGCAAGCGCCCAGAACATAAAGATCGTATCCATCGGTTCCTTCACGGCGGTGCGGAACCGCACGATGGAAAGCGCGCCGACCATACCCAGCGAAAGCACTAGGTTGGAGGAGATCGCGAGGATGATAATCGATGTGATCATGCTTAACAGGATCAGGCCCAGCGCGAACTGTTTACTAAAAAGCACTCCGCCGAAGGTAAAACGATAGACCACGGCGACGAGCAGACCCGCCGCGCAGGCAATCAAAATTGCGACAAACAGCTTCCCAACCGGAATGGCCGATACCTCCTCCTGCAATACGCTCTGGATGCCCGAAATCCACTGTTCCATAGCCGCCATCCCTTCTCACTTTCCGGCGATCAATCCGCCGGCTGATTTATTTCGCTTTAAATGAAATTGTGAACCCATTATCGCACTCGCTTATAGATAGACCGCAAGGCAATTGCAGTATTTTGAATTGGCGCAGAGGATCTTTGGCACGTCCGAGATTGCCTCGGCAATCCAGGGCGGGAGAAAATTGCGAAATTTGACCTCTAAAATCACATCCCCGTTTTCCAGTACGGGCACTCCGCCACGATCTTCAAACGCGTTATGATCCCTATAGGATTCCGCGCGCAGGTCGCGATCGAGCGTGATGCGAACATCGCCAACCGGATAGACGTATGCGGTGCGGACATAGTCCACAATCACGCTTGGCCGCATGCCGTCGAGCGCGAGCGTGGCAAACTCCGCCAACAGCGGGCAATCCGCCTCCTGCTTCGTGAGTGGCTCGCCGGAGAGCATTTTTTCGGCAACCGCGCGCGAGAGGGGCGCGACATCCTTGCAAACATACCGGTCGCGTTTCCGCTTGGCCTCGAGCGTCAGGCGGCTCGCGTCCATATTATAGAAACGAATTCGATATTTGTTTCGGATATCGACGCCCGCGAGCTTGTCCTGATAGGCAGAGAACGCGTTATCGTCAAAATAGATGCTCCGTATGAAGTAATCCCCTTTTTCGCCGGCGTGCGCATCCCGCTCCATCAAGGCGGAGAGCCGACAGCGGATCAACTCCGCCGAGGCCGCTTTCATGAGATATTTATATTCGTTCCGATAGGCGTCGATCATCCGTTTGCCCCCTGAAAATACTGTTCCACCAGCGGGAGGGGAAGGCCTGTCTCCCGGGCGATGCTCTGCTTGAGCTGGTCAGTCCGCCCGGAGGTCATGAATTGCCGCAGTGTTTTCAAGTGATTCTCCCAGCCAAACGTATCATTTGGCGTCCAGAGCGCGCGCTCACGGGCAACCTCGTCCTTGATTTCGGCGGTAAGCGTGTTGTAACTCTCCATCACGTTTTCGTCCGTGAGGTTGTTTTCCAGCTGATAGGCGAGCCGCTTGAGGAACAGATCCCGAAACGAGTCGTTTTTCAACAGTGCTTCCAGCAGTTTCCCGTGCGGGCTGTTGAGGATGTATTCAAACGTTGCGGGATTGCCAAAACCATAATCCAGATCGAACAACGCATAGTGCCAGCGGTTGTCGTCATATTCCGCGCTGCGGTAATAGCGGACGTTGACCGCGAGGTCGGAGTTTGCCGCGTACGCCTCATAGATGCTCCAGTCGATCAGACTTTCAAAATTGACGCGCTCCTCCACAGATCGATAGTATGCTTCCTGCCGCAGATCGTGTCCCTGCGCATAGTCGATGAGCGCTTGCATCTCGCAATCCTTTGTGAGATAGCCGCGCTGCAGTTCCACACTCTCTGCGCTGACGCCGAATTTTCGCGCAAAATAGCCGGAGGAGAACGCCTCCTTCATGCAATAGACGCCCTGATACTCCCCGTTGAGGTAGAAGACGCAGAAGCGCGTATCCTGCACGAGCAGCTCTGTCGTTCCGTTTCGCGCAATCCGGGAGAGCAGCTCATCCCGAATCATAGTTCGGCTGAAATCCTGGCTGTTGCGGATCAGGAATGAGTCAAACTCGGTGGTGTCGCTGCCGGGGAAGAGGGGGAAGTCGAGCTGCGCCATGCCGTAGCGCTGGCGAAAAACAACCTTGAAGGACTTTTTGCGCAGCCGCCCGCGCGAACCCGCGCCGTGCAGCTTAAACCCGCAGTCTGCGGCGAAATCTCCCTCATTCGAAAAAAACGCGACGTTTGCCGGGCGCTCTACCGTACGGTCGAAAAGGTTGATCGTGGCGAGGATCCCGTCCGGGCCTTCGATGTTGTCCTCATCGGTGGCGATGGAGACAACCGGGAGTGTGTGATTTTCATTGACGATATAGTGCAGCGAGAGCGGAGGACTGATCATCTTGCCTTCCGCCTTGGACGCGGCGCGGATCACCATTGTATGGGTGATCTGGATGGGTTGGGTGTATTTTTTGGATCGAGTGGTGGGCACGCTGCCGTCGGTCGTATAAAAGATTGCTCCCTCGCCGGAGAGGGTAACCGTCAGCGCAGAGATCTGGTTATACATGCCGGATGCCTCGCTGGAGGAAGGCAGTTCGGAGACCAACCGAAAGCCGTTTCTGTTTGCTTGATCGGGGGTGGGGGCAGAAAAATAAAATTGCCCGTTTTGACCGGGCATTCTTCCATAGCTTGCACCATAGGGAATATCCGCCAGCGTCAGCAAATCTGCGACGGCGCCGGAGGAATCCAACAAAAACAGGGTGTCCCTCGCGGAGTCCAGCGAGAGCGCGATCTGCGCATACTCCGGCTTGGCCAGAGGTTCGCTTCCCGTGCAGAGCAAAACGATAACCTTGCCCGGCGATAAGACCTGATTCGGCAGGGGACAAGCGGTACCGTTCTCCAGATCGTCCGTTAACGAATAGTCCGAGAGATGGATCTCCGTCTTCGATTGATTTTTTAGCTCGACCCAGTCATAATAGGAACCCATGCTCTGCTCCAGAAGGGAATCGTTGCCCGGCATGGCCTCGTTGATGATCAGCGGGGAGGCGATGGAGCGCGCCTCCTGAAACGCGGTATACCCCGCGTCGTCGTTGGAAAAGCCGGGGGTCGCATGCGCGGTTTCACCCCAGGTTCCGCTGGCATTGTCGAATGCATAGCTGATGTTGCCTTCCAGAGCGGCATAGCTGACACTGCTGATGACCTGGCCGCCCGTGTTGCAGAGGGTGATGATCCCTTTGCGGCGGTTCAGCGCAAAGTTCGCGTGCGGTTCGTCTGCGTCCGCGCGGTCCTTTCCCGAGGCGAAGATAACGATTCTGCCACCGGCAGGCAGATCCGCATGCGGCAGAGCCCATTTCAACGGCTTGCCGGGCTCGTCCGAGAGGAAATATCCGCCCAGATTGACGGTGGCATCCCCGCTGTTGCATAGCTCTAGCCAATCCGAAAAGTCTCCGTCCGCATCCTGCAGGTAACTGAGGTTTTCGGCCATGAGCTCGGTGATCTGCAAATGGGGAAGTTCCAGACAGACGGAGGCCAGATATTGCTCCCTGCCGGTCTGCGTGTTGGGATAGCCCGGCGTCGGCGCATCGCAAATCTGCCAGACGCCGCTTGTATCGCGCGCATAAGAGCTGTCCGTAACCAATGCCGGCGTGGTGACGGAGTCGAGAATCAGGTTTCCTCTGGAGAGGGCGATGGTTTCACCGCCGCCCCCAAGGAGAGAAAACGGGGCGTAGTTTGCGCCGGTCACGGCCCCGTCACAGCGAATCACCAGATAGTTCCCCGCGGCGAGGATGCTTCCTTCGGCAAAGAGATATCCTTCGGAGTCCGCGCGGTCGGAGAGGCGCATGCCGCTGAGATCGACCGCTTCCGTCGAGGCATTGTAGAGTTCGATCCAGTCACTGGAGCGTTGTTGATCGTCCAGATAGCTTTGATTGGAGGACAGGATCTCGTTGATCTGGATCGGATACTCGCCGGATTGATGCGCCGCTAAATAGGCCGCGTAGCCGGCGCCGGAGTTTTCATAGCCGGGCGTCGCCTGCGTGGTGATCTGCCATGCGCCGGAGGCGTCCCGCGCCATTACGCTATTGCGCTCCATCGGCTCGGTGACAAGGCGGTCGACGATCACGCTGTGGCTGTTCATTAAAACAATCACCTCGCCGCCGGCTTTGGAGATGGAAAAATCGGCATATCCTTCGTCCGTCGTGTTGCTTTTGCACCAGACGATCGAATACCCTCCGGCAGGGATGCTGGTTCCGGCGGGGAAGATATAGCGAACCTTTCGCTCGTTGTCCGTGAGCTTGTAGTTACCGAGGCTGATGTCGCGGTTGGAGCTGTTGTAGAGCTCGATCCAATCGTAAGCATTGCCGCTAGGATCATAATATGCGCTGTTGGAGGACATGATCTCGTTGAGCTGTACGGGGAATCCGCTTACGCTTGCGCCCGGTTTGCCGGAGCCGTGCGTGACGAACCGGAGCAGGAGGACAACGGCAAGGATCCCCGCAAAGAAGAGTGAGGCGAGAAGGATCCCCTGTCGTTTCTTCATACAACTCCCCGGCGGTGGCGTACCGCGGCAAAATTCAATTCAATAATAAAATTGTTACATCCGAATACGATCGTTACGCCTTATTGTAAAATTCTTGTCATCCACAGTCAATGGAAGATCAAATTATTATTTGGGTTTGAAAGAGATTTTCACACGCAAAACGATGATTGTCGGCAGAAATCGGCGGAAATCGATGGGAATGGCATTGCCGAAGCGCGCGCGATTGGATACAATTACGGTTTGAGCGCAGAACATATGCCCGGAGGGCGGATCGCGATGGTCTTACATCGCGCCGGCGCATCGGAGGCGTACTGCTGGTTTGCTTGGGACGAATGAAAAAGCACCTCTGTTTTTCCGGCGCCAAATGTCATAATGAAAAAGCGCCTTGCGAACGCTCCAGCGGATCGACAAACCCCATCAGGGGGGATTTCGAAGATCCCCCATGTTTCACCAAATTCGGCGATTCATTCGCCAAGGGGCCGTCAAAAAACAGGTTCTTTGAAGGTCTCAAGCGTCATGCGGGCGATTGACATAAAAACGCGGCAAGTGCCGTAAATGAGCAAGGCGGAAATGAAACCGATATGAGAATGAAAGGGATTCTGTTTTCAGTGTTCTCGGCGGTCATCTTCGGAACATCGCCGATCTTTTTTAAAACCATCGTCAGGCTGGGCATCAACACCACGACACAGGTGGTGGTGCGCTCGATCATAACGATGATGATTGCCGCTCTGCTGGCGGGGTGGAAGAAACAGCCGATCCTTCTGCGCGGGCGCATGCTGGCAGACGCTTTGCTCGCGTTCGCGGCGGGGCAGGGAATGACGGCGATTTTGCTCAACTCGTCGTATGCCTACCTGTCGGCAGGCATGGCCACCTCGCTGCACTTTATCTATCCTTCCGTGGTGATGCTGGTATGCGTGGTGTTTTTTCGTGAACGCATCAACCTGATTAAGCTGCTTGCGCTTGCGCTCAGTACGGGCGCCATCCTGCTGATGCTGGATACGCAGTCAAACGGGCAGCTCGTGGGGATTGTGCTTGCGGCTGCCTCGGGTTGCACCTATGCATTTTACATTGTTTACTTGGATCGAACCTCGCTCAAGGAGATTCCGGTCTGGACGTTCGCGTTTTGGTCCTCGCTGGGCTGCCTGCTGGCCTCCGCCGCTCTGGGACTCTCAACCCGGACGTTGGATCTCTCCGGCGCGACGTTCAAGGGGATATCGCTCATCCTCGTGATGGTTCCGCTGCAAAGCGTGCTCGCGGTGCGCTTTTTCCAGCTTGGCGTTCGATATGTCGGCTCTACCGCCGCCGCGCTGCTCAGTACGATGGAGCCTGTTACCAGCATGCTGCTTGGAATATGGCTGCTGCATGAGACGACGGACGTGGCAAAGCTACTTGGCTGCGGTGCAATTATCCTGAGCGTTGCGCTCGTCGTACTCGGGACAAAGCGCGCGGAGAGCAGGGAAGGGACGCTCGACTAGACAGCCCGCATCTGTGAGAGGCGAAATTCGTTTGCCGCGCGGTTCATCGCGAGAAAGCCTTTAACAGGCACATAGTCCGGAATCGAGTTCCCGCTGCCGAGCGCGAAGCCGCCATGCCCGATGCTCTCCTCAATGGTGCGAAATACGATTTTACGAATCTCCTCTTCCGTCTTCAAACACAGCACATTCATATCGACTCCGCCGAGGTTACAGATGCGATCCCCGTAAAGGCTCACCCAAGTGGAAAACGGCGCAATCGCGTCCTCGTTGCTGTGCTTGCCGTCGATGCCGGTTGCGATAATGTCCTCCATCACGGGGAAGATTTTTCCGCAGGAATGCAGCAAAAACGGCCTTCCCGCATGATGCGCAATCTCCACGATATCCCGATACACGGGCAGGATATGCGTACGGATATCGTTATAGGAGATCAGCGTGTTGGTCTGGAAACCGAGGTCGTCCCCCATGCGGAATACGCAGTAGGCGGAGGCATACTCCCGCGCAAACCGCCGCCAGATCTCGCGGTAAACATTGCCGACCGTCGAGAACAAATCGGCATACAGTTCCGGGTCGTCGTCCGAAAGATAACAAAGATCCATATAACCGGTGATATCTTCGACCGATTCAAACACGCCGTAGCCGGGGCCGCCGACCGCGCGCATATCCTCCGGCATGCCCTCGGCAAGCAATTCGAAATACGCGCCGTTTTGTTCAAAATACCAGTCCGGTATTTTATCCCAGGGGTAGTTGTCATAGTCCGCGCGGTTGCGGATCACGCCGGGCACATGCCCGCGAAGCGACCCGCTCCCCGGCATGGACTGCGGAATACCGCGTTCAAACGAGACGATTTCGTAACCATGATCCCTCCAGAAGGCGATATATCGCGAAAAAAAGAGCTTTTTCTCCGCGGTTGTGCCGTTCAGCAGGCGGCAAAGCTCCTCTCCGGTCGCTTTCTCGATGAACGGCACGTCAATATGATGTTCATAAATTGGCATGCGTTCCGGCGTTTCATTTTTCATCGCTTTAACAAAGTGTTGGTAGTTTGGTTCAATTTTCATCGTATCCCCATCCTCTGAAGTGAACTTGAGTCGATCGTATCAGACCGGATTGCGTTTGTAAATAGCTTAATTGCCGAAAAACCATGCCCGGATCCCGTATGGATAACAGGAAACAGAGAACAGAAAAATAGTGTTTGACAAAACGATGCGATCTTAATACAATGAATTAAGTAAAGAAACCCATGCTCCCATCCATCATTCCAGCGGTTCTGCGCGCCCCCGATCCAACCGTAAATCCAAAAATCGAGGCACGGAATGTCAACTCGAAACATTAACAACGAAATCATGAAGGAGAACAATTCCAAACTTGTGATGGATGTCATCCGTCGCAGGAAAAATATCTCCCGAACCGAGCTGGCAAAGCGAATCGGCATGACGCAGGCTTCTGTCACAAACATCGTAAACGATCTGATTCAAAAAGGTTTTTTAATAGAGACCGGCGAGGCGGAGTCCAATGGAGGCCGCAGGCCGATTTTGCTCAACATCAACCCCACGGTTGGCTACGTCGTCGGCATCAACCTCAAGGCGACCGAGATGTGCTGCGTGGTGACGGATTTTTCCGCCAACATCCTCGTCTGCGAATACGAAAATGTAGACATCGAGCGCGGAGTGGACGCGATTTTAAACCAGGTGATCGACCTCGCCAACCGTTGCATCAACGATTCGGGGGTAAGTCGGGATAAGATCCTCGGCGTTGGGCTTGTCTCCGCCGGCCCGTATGACTACGAGAGCGGCGTGATGATCAACCCGCCGAACTTTAAAGGCTGGAACAACGTCCGCATTAAAGAAATCGTCAGCAATGCGCTCTCGCTCCCAGTCTCCTTTGAGAAGGAGACGCCCGCTGCGTCCCTCGCTGAGTATTGGTTTGGGGATGCCTCCCGTGCGCGCAGCCTGTTTTTGATCAGTATTTTCGACGTCGGCATTGGCGGAAGCCTCGTGCTCGACGGGCGCGTCTACCACGGATTTAAAGGCGGCGCGGCGGAAATCGGCCATATGACAATTGATCCGGCCGGAAAGCAATGCGCCTGCGGCAACTTCGGCTGCCTTGAGACCATGGCGGACGGGCGCGCAACAACGGAACACTATCGCCGCGCGCTGAAGCTCGATCATCTCGAGATGCAGAAGCTAGGCGTGGAAGACATCGCAAACGTGGATCTCAACTTTCTGCTGCAAAAGGCGGCGGAGGGAGACGAGCTCTGCATCCGCGAGCTGGAGCGCAGCGCAAACTACATCGGTATCGCGCTGCAAAACGTGATTCAGATGTACAGCCCGGATACCATCGTGATGGCGGGAGAGTTTGTGGACAACAGCGATCTGCTCTCCGAACGCATTATCCGAACCGTGAAGGGCCGGCACTATTTCAGCCATATGCCGGAGATTAAAATCTATAAAAGCAGGCTTGGGGCCACCATTTTCCCGCTCGGGGGCGTCGCTCTCGTCCTGCAAAAGTATTTCAACATGTAACGTATTCTCGGATGGCATCCAGCCATCCTCCGGACAGGCACGCGCACAATGTGCCTCTGCAAACGATCTGGCAGACGACTATGCTTAACAGGAGGAACCGTATTCGTTGCTTTGGGCAACGACACGTGGGTTTCCTGAAGAACTTAATGCAATGAATAAAGAAAGTAACGGAGATCAATGAATGATGAAGAGATCTGAGGTAGAACGACATATTGCCTGGGCAAAACGCCTGATCGACGAGACGGGCTGCACGCTGCCGTCCTTTGCGTATTGGACGCTGCAGGATTGGCGCGAAAAAGGCGATCTGACGAGCGGGATGAAGAAGGTTATGCTGGGTTGGGATGTGACCGACTATGGCATGGGCGATTTTTCGAAGATTGGCAACGTGCTGTTTACGGTTCGTAACGGCAGCCTGCATGACGCTTCCATCGGCACCCCATATGCGGAGAAGCTGATTCCGATTCTGGATGGGCAACGTCTGCCGATGCACTGCCACCACAGCAAGACCGAGGACATCATCAACCGCGGCGGCGGCGTGATGTTTATGAAGCTCTACAACTCCCTGCCGAGCGGACAGCCGGACTTTGAGAGCGACGTCACCGTCTATTCCGACGGGCTGCCCATCACGGTCAAGGCGGGGGAGGAGTTCTATGTTACGCGCGGCAACAGCCTCTCTCTCACGCCGGGTATGTATCATATCTTCGGCGCCAAGGCGGGCGCGGGCGATCTGGTTGTTGGCGAGGTTTCGTCCATCAACGACGACAACATTGACAATGATTTTTATGAGGATGTGCAGCGGTTTGTCGCGCTGGAGGAAGACGTTCCCGCAACCGTGGTACTCTGCAACGAATATGACAAACTGCTTTCAATAGCAGATCGATAAAACAGCGCAAACTTCCCGAAGAAAAAGCAAGCCAAAGGTAAAACAAATACAACTCAAATTTCCCGAAAAGGGAATAAGCCGAAAGGCATATTAAAAGGAGGAAGAAAGCAATGAAGAAAATCGTATTGATCGTGGTCTCTCTGCTGCTCGTGTCCGCTATGGTGTTCGGATGCGCGCCTGCCGCACAGACGACAACCGAAGCGCCCGCCGCGGAAGCCACCGAAGCTGCAGCGGAAGCCACCGAAGCACCTGCCGCAAGCGATGACATCGTCGTCGCCGGCATCGTGTTCCAGGATGACCAGTTCATGAACATGCTGACCAAAGGCTATCAGGATGCCGCTGCGGATGCAGGCGTGAAGTGCCTCACCGACAACACCCAGAACGATCAGGCCAAGGAAGTTGAACTGATCAACACCTACCTGGCGCAGGGCGTTGATGGCGTTGCTATCGCCCCGCTGTCCGCCGATGCATCCGTCGCCGCGCTGAAAGCAGCCGACGAACAGGGCATGAAGGTTGCCATCACGAACATCAACCTCACCAACGCGCCGTTCATCGTTGGCGGTTTCACCTCGGATGACTACACCAACTGCCAGCTGGTTGGCCAGGTTGCCGCGCAGATCCTCAAGGAGCACTACGGCGACAAGACCCTGAAGATTGCGGTCGTCCAGTTTGCCTCCCTGCTGCCGGAAATCTCCGGAAACCGCGTGAAGGGCTACCTCGATGCACTCGATGCCGGCGGCATCAAGTACGAAGTCGTTGCCGATCAGGATGCCTGGATGCAGGATACCGCGCTTGCAACCGCTGACGCGATTATCACCGCGAACCCGGATCTTGACGCCATCATCGCTGTCAACGACGGCGGCACGATCGGCTCCGCGCAGGCTGTTGTCAACGCCGGCAAGTCCGAGCAGATTCTGGTCTTCGGCCATGACGGTTCCGAGCAGATTGCCAGCATGCTGCTGGACGACACCAACCCGCTGCAGGCGGTTGTCGCACAGGATCCGTACGGCCAGGGCTACAACGCCATGTCCGTTCTGATCAAGGCGATCAAGGGCGAAGACGTCTCCGCAACGCAGGGCAAGTGCCAGTTCCTGCCGGGCATCGTCCTCTCTGTTCTGGACAAAGAAGCCATCCAGGCATGGGTTGACACCAACTACCCCGCATAAGTAACATATACTTAAACTGACGCATCAAGGCGGGGAAGAACATGTTCTTCCCCGCCGGATTGAACCAACTGATTCCCGATGAAAGGCTGATCCCAATGGCAATATTACGCACAGAACATCTGACCAAGGATTATCCGGGCTGCCGCGCGCTCGATGATGTGAACGTGAGTTTTGAAAGCGGCAAGGTAAACGCGCTGCTCGGGAAGAATGGCTCCGGCAAATCGACGCTTGTCAAATGCTTTTCCGGCGCGATTCGTCAAAGCGCGGGCGAGTTTTATCTGGATGATGAAAAATGCTGCTTCTCTAAGCCGACGGAAGCGTATAGCCATGGCTTTGCTACCGTGTATCAGGAGATGAGCCTGGTTTCCGGCCTGACGGTTACGGAGAATATTTTTCTTGGCAGAATGCCGAAAAAGGGCGGCCTGATTGACTGGAACAAGGCACATGCCGACGCAAAGCAGATGCTGGACATGATGAAGGTCAACATCAACCCGAAGGAGATTGTCTCCCGCCTTTCGATGTGGCAGTGTCAGGTGGTTGAAATCACAAAGGCAATGAGTTTCCGCCCCAAGGTGCTCATGCTGGACGAGCCGACCTCCGCACTGGCCTCCAACGAGATCAACATCCTCTTTGACGTCGTTCGCGAGCTGAAAAAGCAGGATGTCATCATTATCTATATTTCGCACAAACTCCATGAGATTCCGCAAATTGCCGACACGGTCACCGTCCTTCGCGACGGACACATGATTGGCAAGGTCAACATTGAAGATGTTCAGCACAAGGATATCCTGAGCATGATGTTTGGCAACGTTGCAATCCGCAAACGCCCGGCCGACATCATCCCGCAGGATGAGGTTGTGCTCAAGGTAGAAAACCTCACACGTGAGGGCAAGTTTGAAAACATCAGCTTTGAACTGCACAAGAGCGAGGTGCTCGGCATCGCGGGTATGCTCGGTTCCGGCAGGACGGAGCTATTAAAATCCATCTTCGGCGCGGATCCCTACGACAGCGGTTCGATCTATGTCAACGGCGTGAAGGTAAAGCAGAACGCCTCGCCGATCACCATGAAGAAACATGGCCTTGGACTCACGCCGGAGGATCGCAAGCAGGAAGGCCTGATCCTGATCCATTCGATTCAGGATAACCTCTGCTATGCGAGTATGTCCCGTACCTCTGTCGGCTGGCTGGAAAACAAACGCTTCCGCTCGAAGATTGCCGACGAACAGGTGGATGGGCTGCAGATTAAGGTGCCGAGCGTGAAGGCAACCGCGGGTTCGCTCTCCGGCGGGAACCAGCAGAAGGTTGTCGTCGGCAATTGGCTGAATACGCAGCCGCAGATCATGCTTTATGACGAACCGTCCCGCGGCATAGACGTTGCCGCCAAGCAGCAGATTTTCGAGATCATGTGGGAGCAGTCCAAACAGGGCATCTCAACCATATTTGTTTCGAGCGAACTGGAAGAGCTGCTGGAAACCTGCAACCGGATCCTGATCATGAGCGACGGCGCCATCACCGGCGAGGCCGTTCCCGAGGATCTAACGGTGGAAGCCCTATACTCACTGTGCATGGAGGATTGAACATGTCAAGCGATATCAAGAGATTCAACAGCCGGAGCGCGAAAAACTTTGTGCTGGATCACATCATCGAAGTGCTGCTTATCATACTCGTTGTGGTGATGACCTTCGCTTCCAAAACGTTCTTCACCTGGCCAAACTGGGCCAATATCTTCCGCAATATGTCCATGAAGGGCGTGATCGCGTTTGGCATGACCATGGTCATTATTGCGGGACAGATCGACCTCTCCATTGGCTCAACCGTTGCGCTCAGCGGCGTGATCATCGCCCGCTGCTGCCGCGATTTGCCGGATGCAACGGGCATGTCGCTGACCATGGCCTGCATCCTCGGAATCGTGATCTCGTTTGTGATCGCGATCATCATGGGGTTTGTCCATGGTTATGCGCAGCATAAGTTCGGCATGCCGTCGTTCATCGTAACGCTGGCCTCGCTGAACCTGCTCTACGGTCTCGCGGGCATGCTCTGCGGCGGATTTCCGATTGCAAACGAGTTTCCGGACTGGTTTAATAAAATTGGTACGGGCAAGATCGGCGGGGCGCAGGGACTTCCGATCCCGGCGATTATCCTGCTCGTGGTATTCGTCATCTTCTATTTTGTGATGAATTATACGACGACCGGGCGCTCCATCTATGCCGTCGGCGGGAATCCGGAGTCCGCGCGCCTTTCGGGCATCAACGTCCTTGCGACGAAGATCATCGTATTTGCCTCCGTGCAGTGCATGTGCGTCATCGCCGGCATGATCAATAGCGCGCAGGTCATCGCGGGGTCCTATAGCTTCGGCAGAGGCTGGGAGGTAGACGTGATCTCCGCCGTCGTCATCGGCGGAACGAGCATGCTAGGCGGCATCGGCAAGGTTTGGGGTACGCTCATCGGCATCGTCTTCCTCGGCGTTATCGTCAACGGCATGACTATCCTGAATCTTGATATTTACGCGCAGTTTGTCGTCCGCGCGGTGTTGATGTTCTTCGCGGTCATGGTTGCGACCTTCCGCGCGAAAGCAAAAGCATAAGAAGAGGAGATTCGCTATGAAAGAGATGACCTCGCTCAAACGCGTCCGCGCCGTGCTCAACGGCGAACTGCCGGATCGCGTGCCTGTGATTCCGCAGGGATTCATGTTCTGCGCGGCCAACTGCGGCATGCACATCGGAGAGATCAACCGCGATCCGAAGAAGATGGCGGAATCCCAGATTCGAACGCAGGAAGAGTTTGGCTACGATGGCTGCGTCATCGACGTAGACGACGCAACGCTTGCGGAAGCCTGCGGCGCGCGCGCATTGTTCCGTAAGGACGGCGTCGCGATTATCGACGAGGAGCACCCCGCGCTGGAGGATCTGCGCGACATCGACAGCCTGAAACTGCCCGATCCCTACAGCTCCGGCCGCCTGCCGGAATGGCTCGAAACCACAAAACGGATCATGGATGCCATCGGCGATCACGTGTTTGTCATGGGGCGTGCGGATCAGGGGCCGTTTGACCTTCTCTGCCTGCTGCGCGGCGCGCAGGAATTTATGATGGATCTCATCACGGAGGAGCCGGAGGTGATCCACCATGCGTTGGAATGGACCACCAAGGCGCACATTATCTTCGCTAACGCAATGCTGGAGATTGCGCACAGCACGAGCATGGGGGATTCCTATGCGGGGCCAAACCTCGTCTCCCCGGCAACCTATAAAACCTTTGCTCTGCCCTATGAGCAGCAGGTGGTGCAGGCGGTGCAGACGAAGGGCCGCCCGTATTCCATCCATATCTGCGGCAATACAACGAAGATTATCGATCAGATGGCGCTCACGGGCTCCAAAATTCTGGAGGTAGACTGGCAGATGGATCTCGGGGAGGCACGCGCCGCCGTGCCGGATCATGTTGTGCTGATGGGCAATATCGATCCGAGCGACCCGCTGGTGCAGGGTACGCCGGAGGATGTGGGCCGCAAGGCCAGAGAAATCATCGAAAAGACCAAGGGGCGCGGGCTGATTCTCAGCTCCGGCTGCGCTATCGGGGCAAACACGCCGCCTGCCAACATTGCGGCGATGGTCGCCGCGGCGAAGAAATACGGAACCTATGAGCAGTTGCTGCGCATGCAGAGATAACGAAACGGGAAAAGGGCGAGGGAAACCCCTTGTCCTTTCTTCATTCCTGCCCGAATACGCAACATCGGCGGAAACAAATCGGTTTTGAATGGAATAAAACATCGTGCAACCGAATGCGGAACAGCGGAGGAGCATTATGAAACAAATTGAACTGCAAAAGAAAACAGGGCATATGCAACAGCTCTGTCATATCAGAAAGGTGCGCTATGAGGGCGAGGCGGCGGATCTGCAGACGGCTTATCTCGTAGAAAACGGTAAACTGAGCTTTACAATCTCCGCTGCGCTCGGCATGGACATGGCGGATCTGCGCTTTGGCGGCGTCAACCTCTGCCATATCACGAAGCCCGGCTGGCTTGCCAACAGCGCCGATCACGGCAATTTTATTCCCGGCGGCATGTTCTTTACCTGCGGGCTCAAGAACGTTGGCCCGCAGACGGCGAGCGAGCCTGCCCACGGAAAACAGCGCTTCTTGCCCGCGGAGAATTGCGTGCAGTTCGTAGGGTTTGAGGACGGCTCCCTGGTTCTGCGCCTTTATGGCGAAGTGCGCGAGGCGGGCCTGTTCTCCAGGAACCTTCTGCGAAAGAGAACCATCACGACCGAATACAACAGCGGCAGAATCGTGATTCGCGACGAGATTGAAAATCAGGGGTTTGCGGACGAGGAGATCATGCTGCTGTATCACTTTAACACCGGCTATCCGCTGCTGGATGAAGGCGCGGAGTTTATTGCGCCGAGCAGGACGCAGACCGCGCGCGACGCTGCTTCCGCCGCGGCAAAGGGCGGAAGCAACCTCTTTCTCATGGATGCCCCGCGGGACTGCTACCCAGAGCAGGTGTTTTATCATGATCTGGCGGCGGATGCGACGGGCAGCACCTTCTGCGCGCTGAAGAACAGCAAGATAGGGCTTGCGCTGAAGCTCTCGTTCAACAAGAATGAACTGCCGTTTTTGACGCAGTGGAAGAGCGTCGCCTCCGGCGACTATGTGCTTGGCATGGAGCCGGGCAATTGCCACGTGGAGGGAATAGAGAAAGAACGCGAACGGGGCACCCTTTGCGTGTTAAAGGCGGGAGAAACCCGTTCCTTTACCATTGTGCTGGATGTTCTCTCCGGCGATGAAGCGCTGGCAACGCTTGGCACAGAGGGGAGATAAGCATGAAAGCGATGTATTTGAAAGCGCCCTATCAGTTTGAGCTAAGAGAGGTAGACCTGCGCGCGCCGGGCAGGGACGAGGTGATTGTCCGTGTTCGCGCCTGCGGTTTTTGCGGGCATGATCTAATTCTGGCGCGCTATGCGGCGAAGGACTGGCAGCCGTTCGGGCATGAGTTTGCGGGCATTGTGGAGGAGATCGGCGCGGATGTGACGGCTGTTTCCGTGGGCGATTTCGTGGCGATTGAGACCTCCACGTTCAACTTTTTAAGCGACGCAGCGAGAAACGGCAGGCCGGAACTGGATGATAAAGGGCCTTCCTTTATGGATATGCGGCACACCGCGATGGGCTTTGCGGAGCGGACGGTGGTTCCCGCCTGCCTCTGCGTGAAAACGGGCGAGCTCCCGTTTGAACAGGCTTGTTTCCTGGAACCGATGGGGGTTGCGTACGACTTAATCCGGACGGCGGATATCCGCCTGGGTGATGACGTACTGGTGATGGGGCTGGGTTCCATCGGACTTATGGCGCTGCAGATGGCGCGAAAGAGCGGTGCGCGGCGCATCTATGCGGCGGATCGCTCCTATCATAAAGCCAAGCTGGAACTCGCCAAAGCCTATGGTGCGGACGAGACCATCTGCACGGATGAGGTCGATCTCGCGGACTATCCCTTTTCGCGCGGCGGCGTAGAGCGCGTCTTGGTTACCACGCCGCCCGCCACAATAGATATTGCGGCGCATGTTGCCGCCGTTGGAGGGGTTGTATCCTTCTTGGGTATCAGCTACGGCGAAGGCGCGATGGTCAGTTTTGATTCCAACGTGGTACATCTCAAAAAACTTCAGATTCGCGCGTCGAACGCTATTCCCGCGCTGTATTTTCCGCGCTGTCTCGATTTGCTGAACGCGGGGCTGGTGGATGTTTCACGGCTGATGACCCACACCTTCCCGCTGGAGAACGCGGCGGAGGGGCTGCTGGACTATTGCGGCGACAGGGACGCGGGCGTCAAAGCCGTGATGATCGCAGAATAAAACGTTCAAATAACAACAAGGATGAGGCCAGAGGGGGAAAAGATGTACGATATCGTTGCGCTGGGCGAGCTGTTGATCGATTTTACAACCTGCGGAAAATCCGCGAACGGCATGCGACTTTTTGAACAAAACCCCGGCGGCGCGGTCTGCAACGTTCTCTCCGCGATGGCGAAGCAGGGCGACACGACGGCGTTTATCGGAAAAATCGGCAGGGATATGCATGGCGCGTTTTTAAAGCAGTCCATTGCAAGCGTCGGCATTGATACGCGCGGTGTGGTCGAGGCGGAGGATGTCTTCACCACGCTGGCGTTTGTGGAGCTTTCGGACGCGGGCGAGCGCTCGTTTTCGTTTGCGCGAAAGCCCGGTGCGGATACCTGCCTCAAGCCGGAGGAGCTGGACGAAGCGCTGCTCAGGCAAACGCGCGTGCTGCATGTCGGCTCGCTCTCGCTGACCAATGAACCGGCGCGGAGCGCAACCCTGCGCGCAATCGAATTGGCAAAGTCGGCCGGCGCGCTGATCTCCTATGACCCGAACTACCGCGCGCCGCTTTGGGAAGGCGTTGAAGCGGCAAAAGAGCAAATGCGCTCGCTTTTGCCCCTCGTGGACGTGATGAAGCTTTCCGATGAGGAGACGGTTCTCCTGACGGATCGCAAGGACCCGAACGAGGCGCTTGAATACCTCAACAGTATTGGAATTTCCTGCGCGGTTGTCACAATGGGGCCAAAGGGCGCGCTTGCCATGCTGCGTGGCAAAACGGCGATTGCCGAACCGCACGAATGCGTCCGTGTGGATACCACAGGCGCGGGGGATGCGTTCTGGGGTGGATTTCTGCATAAGTTGCTTTGCAGCGGTAAGGCAATTGATGCGCTTACACTGCCGGAGGTTACGGAGTTTGCTCGCTTTGCAAACGTGGTTGCGGCCATCTGCTGTGAGCGGCGAGGCGCGCTTCTCTCGATGCCCACGGCGGAGGAGATTCGCCGGAGACTGAATCCGCGCTGAGACAGGGGGAAGAATAGGATGAACCGAACAGGCATTGCCGTAGCGGGCAATATGATAGTAGACGTGCTCTACCCGATCATGGGGCACCCGAAACCCGGCGAGCTGACGACCATTACGGAGGGCATCGCCCGTTCCACCGGCGGCGCGCTCTGCAACGTGATCGTCGA
>JAYFQU010000050.1:0-7139 GCA_034926785.1 Christensenella sp. | reverse complement strand
TGGGTTCGCTACTACAATCAGATCAGGCCGCATTCGAGCCTCGGCGGGCGGCCGCCCGCCCCTCAAAGCGTAATCCCAATCGCTGCTTAGAGCGATTCATTTACTAACATTGCTCCTGAACCATAAAACGGGGGCAGATCAAGGGTGCTTTCCAACATAATGTTGTATGTTTTATGGTATGACATAATACCAATAATGATCACAGGAATCGTGATTAAAATGATGCTCAATGCCATAATCTTTAACTTTAAACTATTATTTTTTATTGACCCCATCTGAGACCTCTCATTAGTGCTTTAACTCTCACTTGCATAAGGACCAAGGCGTCTCGCCAGTTATTATCGTTGAACACATTGATTCACGCTATGCTCATTATTATTCTGACATGCAACGACTAAAATAACAATGCATTCACTCACAATAGGTGTTCCGTTTATAGCATACAGTTCTTGCAAAAAACACCATAACTGGACTTGTTTCTTTTTTTATGTTTTATTCCTTCTCGTACAAATTTATTGGGCATAATCAAAATTCAGGTGCATACGTGAAATTAACAACCGCATACGCATTTGCGGTAGTATTCATGCTAAACATAACAATGTTTTATTGTCTATTTCTTATACCATAATTATAGTGAACATTAAACCTCTGTTTCTTGGAATTATTTTGTAAGAATAATTCTGGTCTTCTTAAAAGAATATTGTTTTGTCGTTTCAAAAGGTCCGCCATCTGGGGTCCTGCACCCCCTGCACAGTATAGTCTGCACCCGGCCACCTGATTTGCACCCACCCTCAAGTGATCGCGCGATTGTATTACTTCGTGAGGGTTTATTCAGTAAGGATGGAGGGGTTCGAACCCTCTGTGTTCAAGTATTCGAAGCATCTGTATGAGTTTTGAATGATTTAGAAGCAAATGTCTTATGAGTGATAATAATAAGAGCATTTTGCATGGGAACAAGTTAATCAGAGCGTGGTTGAATCTGTGCTTTATTTCTCGGAATCAAGCTCAAAACAAGTTCGGCCCAAGCCGCTCTTGTCTTGTAGAGAAATCAACATGAATAATCATACCTTGTGCATCAAAAATGCGACAAAACTCAAAAATGACCTGCGGGCTTATCCTCTCGCAGGCCTTTCTCTTTATACCCCGTATAACGCTTTTCTCATATTTGTCGCATTATCGCACGTTTTGGAAAATGATCTAAAAACGAACTTCCTAAAAAGTCGACTGATTAGGGGGTGGCGTGCCCGAAAGGATTCCTCCTCTTATCCGTCCACTGCTCGCTCACACCGCTCACAGTTTGGGCGGTTGCGCTCCGCCTGCCGCTAAAAACGCCGACACTGCGGCGCTTTCCTCACGCGGCTCCGAATCCTTCTGAATCACACAGCCAAATACAGATGCCACCCATAGGGTGGCATCTGTATTTGGCGTGCCCGAAAGGATTCGAACCTTCGACCCTCAGAGTCGGAGTCTGATACTCTATCCAGCTGAGCTACGGGCACAAACGATATGCTGTTTTTTGTCAGTTTGCCTTTGCGTGTTTACGGGGATATCCCGGATCGCGCAAGGCGAATTATACCACAGGTTTCTTCTCGTAGCAATAGGCGATGGCCTCGCCAACGGTCGCTACGGGCACGACCTTCAGCCCCTCGATCTTCGGCGCCTTGGTGTTCTTCGGTAATATCACCGTATCATATCCGAGGCGGACGCATTCGTTGAGCCTTGTTTCGATGCGGCTCATGGTTCTCACCTCACCCGTCAACCCAACCTCACCCAGCGCGGCGGTGCGCGGCGGCAACGGCAGATCCATCAGCGCGGAGGCGACGCAGAGCGCGACGGCAAGATCCGTGCTCCGCTCGTCCAACCGAAGCCCGCCGACCACGTTGAGATAGACATCCTTGGTCGAAAGCCGCAGATGCGCCTTTTTTTCCAGCACGGCAAGCAGCAGGCTGAGCCTTCCGACATCGATCCCTGCGCTCGTCCGGCGCGGATTGCCATAGGCATTATCGGTTAAAAGAGACTGCACCTCCGCCAGAATCGGGCGCGATCCTTCCATTGCGCAGGTGACGCAACACCCGGGCGCGCTCTCGCCGGAGAGAAACAACCGCGAAGGATCGGCAACCTCGCGCATGCCGCTATCGCCCATCTCAAACACGCCGACCTCGTTGGTTGAGCCAAAGCGATTCTTCACGGCGCGGAGAAGCCTCAAGCCCTCATGGCGGTCGCCTTCAAAATAGAGCACGGTGTCCACGATGTGCTCCAGCACCCTGGGACCCGCGATGTTTCCGTCCTTAGTCACATGGCCGACAATAAACACGACCACGCCCGTCTCCTTGGCAAAATGCGTCAACCGCGCGGTTGCCGCGCGTACCTGACTCACGCTCGCGGGCGCGCCCGCGCTCTCATCCGAACTGATGGTCTGAATCGAGTCCACGATGAGCACATTGCAGCGCGCGTTGTTCGCCTCGTCGAGAATCTGCTCCAGATCGGTCTCGCAGAGGATGTCGATATCGTTCTTCATACCGAGGCGATCCGCGCGGAGCTTGATCTGTGACGCGCTCTCCTCGCCGGAGACATACAGCACATTGCCATCCTGCGCCAGCGAGTCCGCCGCCTGCAGGAGCAGCGTGGACTTTCCGATGCCCGGATCGCCGCCAAGCAGCACGACCATACCGCGGATCAGCCCGCCGCCCAGCACGCGATCCAGCTCGCCCATTCCGGCGGAGACACGCTTCTGCGGCAGGGGCACGACCTTGCTTAATTTCTGCGAAACGGCGGTTCCGGCGGGCGCTGCGGTCTTGACCTTCACCTGCGCTGACTCGGTCATCGTGTTCCAACTCTCACACTGGGGGCACTTACCCATCCATTTGGCGGATTCATACCCGCACTCGCCGCAGATATAGGTGGTACGATCCTTCGCCGCCATATCAGCCGACCACCTTGATGTACTTCCACAGCGGGAGCGCGGGATCGGTCATATCACGCCAGAGGGCAAGATCGCCACCCGCCATGACAAACTGCGCATTGGTGCCCGTCTCGCTGAGCACATAGGTTTTATTATCGGCAAACACATAGGCATAAACCGTCTCATCGCGGCTGAACACCACGCAGGACGGCGTAATATCAAAGTCGATCACTCCGCGGGCAACGCGCACCGCCGCCGCTCCGCCAATGCTTACATAAAGATCGCTGTTTCCGTCGTGGTTTCCGCTTAGATATGCCCAGCGGTCTCCGGCGGATTTGGGATCGTGCACAAAGCTGCCCGCCGAGAAGTCCCAGCGACTGTTATCGGCCAGAAGAACCGTGCGGATCAAACTCTCGCCAGGCTTGTTTGCGTCCGCGTCGGCATAGATCACCTGTCCGCTCTTGATGGAGGGATCGCTCTCTGCATACGGCGAGTCGGCAAACACCGCGAGCGTGAGCAGCTCGCCGCTTGTGATGTCGCAAACCTCCAGCTTGGCGGTTTTCTCATCCGTGCGCTCCGTCCAGACGGCATACGGAGTCTCAAGCGAAAGACGCGGCGCCTCCATCGCAAACTCCGAGAGCACGGTAACCTCAGCCGTCGCCTTGTCCATCTTCACGATGCTTCCGCCGCCGGCTGTCTTGCAGTCGGCATAGAGAATGCTTGTTTCGTTTTCCAACGGGTAGCGGATCGTATCGTTAACGAGCTTGATATCGATGTTGACAAACGCGCCCGTTTCGGGATTGAGGCGCACCAGCCGGTTGCAGGCGCCCTCGCTCGACCCCGTAGCAAAAAGGATTTCGCCGTCAAACACGCTTGGGTCCACCACCGCCGTCGGCAGGCCGTAACCCTCGCCATACTGCACGGTCTTGACCTCGTTGGTCAAAATCGGATTGACGGGGGCTGCGGTTACCTTCGCGGTCTGGGCAACGGGCGTTCCGCCGCCAAAGAGCGGCGCGCCGCTTGCCAGTTTCGCTTTTACAAGCGGGACGAGCCCGAACACAACCAACAGCGCAAACGCAACAAGCAGGAACAGGGCGACAACCAGCTTCAGCGCGGGGCCAAAGGAGGTCGCGTCCAGATTCAACCTGCGGCGCGGCGAATATTTGAGGTTTTTACTGATTCGTTTCACGGTATCCATTTTACCCCAAGCGCCCGAATCGGTCAACGAAAGAAAGCGTGAACAAGCGGCGTTATGCCGCGCATAGCGATGCATACAATGATTTATGCTTTTTTGACGGCATATAATATGGTATGATGATGGTTGAATTCATATACGGAGATTGTGAACCCAGATGGCTTACCGCGCGCTCTATCGCCAATATCGTCCCGCCCGCTTTTCCGAGGTCATCGGGCAGGAGCACATCACCACAACACTGAAGAATCAGGTTGCGTCGGATCGGCCCGCGCATGCCTATCTCTTCTGCGGCACGCGCGGCACGGGAAAAACCACATCGGCGCGAATTCTTGCACGCGCGGTCAACTGTCTCTCGCCCGAAAACGGCGAACCCTGCGGCAAGTGCGAGGCATGCCTCGCCACCGTTTCCGAGAGCGCGTCGGATATCACCGAGATCGACGCCGCGAGCAACAACAGCGTCAACGACGTGCGTGATCTCATCGAAAACGCGCAATACGCGCCCCTGAAGCTCAAGCGGCGCGTGTTCATCATCGACGAGGTGCATATGCTCTCCGGCCCGGCGTTTAACGCGCTCTTAAAAACGCTCGAAGAGCCGCCGGAGCATATCCTCTTCATACTCGCGACCACGGAGCCGCAAAAGCTCCCCGCAACGATCATCTCCCGCTGTCAGCGGTTTGACTTTCATCGGCTTTCGGTCACCAATATCAAACAAACGCTTATCTCCGTGCTCACCAAAGCCGGCGCCGGCATTGAGGACGACGGGTTGTCGCTCATCGCCCGCGCGGCGCAGGGCGGCATGCGCGACGCGCTCTCGCTCGCCGACCAGTGCCTCGCCTTCTGCGGGGATCGGGTGACCACGCAGGATGTCTACGACGTGCTCGGCAGCATGGAGGATTCATTTCTGTTCGAAATCTCTGCGGCGCTGCTCGGCTCCGATGCACCCGGCGCGCTTCGCATGCTGGATCGCATCGTGCAAAACGGGCGCGATCTTTCGGTTTTTGCCGCCGACCTCGCGGCGCATTTTCGCGCGTTGCTGCTGGCCAAAACCTGCGGACGTTGCGAGGATTTATTAGATTGTACCGAGGATGCCATGACGCGCTATCTCGAGCAGGCAAAACCCGCCTCCGAGGCGCGGCTGATCCTCGCGGTGGATCGTCTGCTCGCCGCGCAGAACGACATGCGCTATCTGCCATCCCCGCGCGCATTGCTGGAGAGCGCGCTCGTACATATCTGCCGCCCGGAGGACACGCTGACGCTGACCAATCTCGAGGCGCGGCTCGACCGGCTGGAAGCGGCGCTCAAGGACGGCGCCCCCGTACCCGCGCAAAGAATCAAGAGGGAGGCGGAAGCAAACCCCGCACCAAAGACGAGCACGCCGGCAATGGACGACGAGGCGCCCTGGGCCGCCGAACCGCCGCCGGAGGACTACGCGGGCGGCTACGGCGAGCCGGAATCCCCCGCCGCACCCGCGCCTAAACCCGCGCCAAATCCAAAGCCGAGGCCCGAGCTCCCATCAGAGCCGAAGCCCGCGCCCAGGGCGAGCGCGGCGGAAAGCGGAGACGCAGCCGCCATCTGGCGCGACACCATCGCCAACATCCCGAACATGTTTGTTCAGGTGCTGGCGCGGGAAGCGGTCGCCATCAAGTTTGAACAAAATGCGCTGACCATCGGCTTTACCGAGGCGCAGGAGATGAAGCACAAGAGCCTCGCCGCGCCGATCAATTTTGAACCGACGCAGCGCGCCCTGCAAGCGATCAAGCCAGACGCAAAGCTCGTCATCATCACCAGCAAAGCGACGCCCGCAAGCGGACAGACGGAAGAAATCGCCAAGGCGCTGTTTGGAGACAAGCTGACGATCGAATAAATAACATGAAACCCATCGTATAGAGCAAGAGAGAGATCAGGAGGATTTTTTTGTATGGCAAAAGGCGGATTCCCCGGCGGTATGGGCGGTATGGGCGGCGGCAATATGCAGCAGCTCATGCTGCGCGCGCAGAAGATGCAGCAGGACGTGCAGCGTACGCAGGCGGAGCTCAATGAGCGCGACTTCACCGCGAGCAGCGGCGGCGGCATGGTAACCATCACCGTCAACGGCGCGAAGGACGTTAAGTCCATCGTCATCAACCCCGCGTGCGTCGATCCGGACGATGTGGAGATGCTGCAGGATCTGGTGCTCTCCGCCGTCAACGAGGCGCTGCGCACGGCGACCAAGACCATCGAGGACGAGATCAACAAGATCACCGGCGGGCTGGGGCTCGGCCTGTAACCCATGCTCACGATTGAACCCATCGTTCGGCTGGCCACCCAGCTCTCGCGCCTGCCCGGCATCGGGCAGAAGACCGCGCAGCGGCTTGCTTACCATATTCTCGATATGCCCGTTTCGCAGGCGCAGGAACTCGCGGCCGCGATTCTCGCCGCGCGCGAGAAGGTCATGGACTGCCCCGTCTGCGGAACCTATACGGACGTTTCCCCCTGCGCGATCTGCTCGGATACCGCGCGGGATGGCGGTGTGCTCTGCGTTGTCTGCGACGCGAAGGACGTCCTTGCGATGGAGCGCACGCGGGAGTTCCATGGGAAGTATCACGTGCTGCATGGCGTACTTTCGCCCGTGGACGGCGTGGGCCCAAGCGACATCCGCATCAACGAGCTCATCGAGCGCGTGAAGGCGGGCGGGGTCAAGGAGGTTATCATCGCAACCAATCCGGACGTGGAAGGCGAAGCGACGGCATCCTATATTGCGCGGCTGTTAAAACCCATGGGGGTTCGTTGCTCGCGCATTGCGCATGGCATCCCGATCGGCGGCAACCTCGAATATACGGACGAGGTCACGCTCGCCAAGGCCATGGAAGGACGAAGACCGATTTAGTGACGCAGCAGAAAATTCGCGGCATCCGCCGCGAATTTCAGAGCATCAACAAACCCAGTAGGGGGTTTGGGGGATTTCGAAAATCCCCCATGTTCCTTCAAATTTGGCGATTCATTCGCCGAATTTGTGAAAAAATGGCGCGATTCGCGTCATTTTAACCCAAAGTAAAACCCATC
>JAYFQU010000011.1:0-45340 GCA_034926785.1 Christensenella sp. | reverse complement strand
CAGCTCCAGCTGGAGTTGCAGGATTACGTTCATTGGTTCAATAACATTCGTTTACACGGAACACTTGGATACTTGTCACCAGCAGAGTTTAAGAGAGTCCGTACCTTATAAAATCTGTCCGACTTACTGTTGACAATCCAGCTGCTATTATTGATGATTTGTGCTTGACTGACTACACATGGCGCATTGAGCGGATTGATGTAGCAGTAGATACTTCTTCTTGTTATGATGAATTGTACAAACTCAACTGTTACCTCAAAGAGTTGTTTGCAATTCGGATCAAATGTAATAACGCCTATCGCGTGATTGGCGACGATATGAGAAAACGAAGCACTACTGTAAAATGCGAGCGTTATGAGCTTGAGATATACAATAAGCATTTAGAAAGCGGTGACTTCTCATTGCCGCAAACAAGATGTGAGTTTAGGTATAAGCGGCTATATCGACGAAAAGTGAATTCTTGGCAATCCGTAATTCTTCATGCAGTTGAAGAAACGCGTGATATCCTTCAGCAACTACCTGCTATATTGCTGAATTGGATTCAATAAAGAAACAGGTGTTACTAGCATCCTATCAGCGTGAGAATGCTCTAAAATGCGAAGGGCGTACACGTTGTCTATCTGCGTTCGTCACAAAATGGGCGGACTTTATTTATACACGTAGCAACATCAAAACACTATACGATGAACTAGAAAATGGTGATTTCGATAGCTGGTTATATCGGTTTCGACGAAATGGCAATGTATTAAGTTTGCTAAATCGAAAAACTCTCAAATGCTATTGCCGGATTTTACGCAAAGCCCTAGCATCATATTTAGCTGTTAGAACGCCAAGTTTAGAAAAAGCCGCATAAACCGTTACATCCCGTTTTTCCCATAAACTGGGATTTTTTTATTAGCATTACAATAACATACTGCCAAATATATTATGGCAGGCACATGCAACTACATTGTTAAGCATGTGTTTTTTCTCTCCGTTTTTTTCACCATTGCAGATTATTTTTTAAAGGATTTGGAATTATGCAAAACGTACACACATATACCGTCAATGAAATTAAATCTATATTACGTATAAGCAGAGCAACCGCATATCATCTTGTTAATGATCCCCCATTCCCCGTTGTTAAAGTTGGTAGCAACATTAGAATCCCAAAGGAGGCTTTCGACCATTGGCTTATGGGTGCATGATTTTGCAAAGTAAAACTTACGCCAATCTTGCAATAGACAAATGCAATAGCGAACAGCTAAACTATACTTGTAGTACTTTGACAACATCAAAAATTCATTTGTCTAGCTCATCTTGCCTAACCGAAAGGAAGAAACAAGAAATGAGCAAATCTAAAGACAAGTCCCTTAAAAGAGGCAATCCATTTCAGCGAGGGAAAACATGGACTTATCGCATCTATGTATCCGATCCACAAACCGGGAAAAAGTATCAGAAATGGATGGGTGGTTTTTCAACTGAAAAAGAAGCGAAAACTGCCATGGAAACTGCAAAGGCACAGCTAAAGTTAGGTCTCTATCTGGAGCCTTGTAAACAGACCGTAGCAGAATACATGACAGAATGGTTTGAAAATGAGCATCGTTTATTACTGAAACCTAGTACTATACGCGGTTACGAAGCAAATATCAGGCTCCATATCATTCCCTCCGTTGGCTATCTTCGCCTTGATAAACTGTGTCGGTCAGATGTTCAAAAAATGTGCAATGGTATGCAAGAAAAAGGGTTTAGAGGAAGCACAATCAAGTATGCTTTACGTGTATTGTCGGCCTGCATGAATGATGCCGTTTTGAATGATCTTATACTAAAAACACCCTGTAAGAAAATACTAATAAGAAGCGAAAAATATCATGCTACAGTATTAAGCAAACGGCAAATATCTGTCTTATTGGATGGGGCAATTGATTCACCAATATACACCGAACTGCTTCTTACGGCTACTTTGGGTTTACGACGTGGTGAGTTACTTGGATTAAAATTTTCAGATTTTGATTTTCATGAATGTACTGTCCATATACAAAGACAGATTACTGAAACGAAAGTCAAGCATGGGCAGCTCACAGGTCAGTCGCTATGGGGTGAAAGCACATTGAAGACGGAATCAAGCAATCGTATATTACCAGTTGCAAAACCCGTCCTAGAGGCTGTCAGAGCCCGTCAGAGAGCCGCAAAAACCAATTGCCTACAATTGGGTGCAGATTATCATAATGAAGATTATGTATGCTGTAATGAGCGTGGTGAGTTCTTAAAGCCGCCTACGTTGAACAAGCGATTCAAGAATCTACTGAATTCGCTAGGATTACCTGCAATCAGATTCCATGATCTTCGTCATTCATTCGCGACCTTGATAGTAGAAGAGCACGTACCAATAAAGACCGTGTCACACCTTCTTGGGCATTCCAATATTTCCACAACAGCAGATATTTACTCCGATGTGATAAACAGTCCAAAAGAGGCCGCATTGGTCGTGGAACGCTGTTTCTTCCCACAAGGTATCAGCGAGTGATATTTATTCCAATATTAGCAAAAAAGTAGCAAAGGTCATGACTAGCTGAGCAAATTGCAAATAGGCGCACGACATAATAAAAGAAAAAGCCCCCTAATTGGGGACTTTTGGCGGAGAGAGTGGGATTCGAACCCACGTTACCTTTAAGGGGTAAACACGATTTCCAGTCGTGCGCCTTCGACCAGCTCAGCCATCTCTCCACGGCTCTTTTTCTCGGACGCATTGTGTATGATACACGAATGCGCTCAAATTTGCAAGCCTTTTCTATCGTTCTTCACGCTGTTTTTTCAGGGGTTCCCCCCGCCGTTAAACATGGCGCATGCGATCGATTAAGTGAAATCCCGTGTCAATAAACACGCCGGTCGTCTTCGCGTCGTTTTCGGTATATCGAACCGCCTTGCCGGCCGAGTCACCCTTCCGATACAGCGCAAACGGCACAGGCTCCGCCGAGTGCGTCCGAATCTGAAGCGGCGTTGGATGATCCGGCAGCACGAGAATCACATAATCCTCCCCCGTACCCTCAAGATACTCATAGATCGGTTTTAATACCGTATCGTCAATCTGCTCAATGGAATAGATCTTCTCTCTAAGCTGGCCGTGGTGCCCGCACTCGTCCGCCGCCTCGATGTGAAGATAGACATAATCTGCCCCGCGAGACAGAGCATTGATTGCCGCGGCAGCCTTGCCCGCAAAGTTGGTTTCGTAGGTGCCCGTTGCGCCCTCTACCTTTACAACCTCCATTTCCGCGCATCTGCCAATCCCCTGAATCAGATCGACCGCGGAGATCACAGCTCCCCTTAATCCCGTCTTCTTAAAAAACGGCGTCAGCGTCGGTTTTCTGCCCTCGCCCCAAAACCAGATGGCGTTGGCGGGGTTCTGCCCAGCGGCAACGCGCCTTTGGTTGACAGGATGATCCTTGAGCAGCAAATGCGCTTCCGTCATCCAGCGCATCAGAAGCCTGGCGTTGGCGCCTTGCGGCAGTCTGCCCGCAACGGGCTTGCCGGAGAAATCGTGCGGCGGCATCAATTCCGCGCCTGTGTCCGCGCAGTTGAGCACCAAGCAGTGCCGATAGGAAAATCCTGGATAGAGCCTAGCTTGTTCACCCGCAAGCCGTTCATCCAGAAACAGAATGAGTTCTCGCGCTTCCTCCGTGGAGATCTCGCCCGCGCTGTAGTCCAGCATCGTCGTGTCCGCGATGTCCGCTTCCCCCGACAACGTCACCAGATTGCAGCGGTAGGTCACATCGGTCTCCACCAGCGGAATGCCAAGACTGGCGGCTTCCAGAGGCGATCTGCCCGAATAATACCGTTTGGGATCATAGCCGAATACGGAGAGGTTCGCCGTGTCGCTGCCGGGTTTCATGCCATCCGGCACCGTTTTTACCAGCCCGAATTCTCCGTCGCTCGCGAGCTGATCCATCACGGGATGATGCGCCGCATCCAAAGGTGTTTTTCCGCCTAGCTCTTCCACAGGCCAGTCGGCCATGCCATCGCCAAGGATTACCGCAAATTTCATACGTCCCTTACTCCAAAGTATTGATACAGCGTGCAGGGCATGCCGCCGTTTGTCAGCTTTCTGCGTTTGTCCGCGCGCTGTCCGTAGACCGTCTCAAACTCACGCATGCCGGAGAACACATTGACGCTCCAGCCGGGATAGGGCGAAAACACGCGCCGCATCAGGCGGTAGAGCGTCTTTGCATCGTCCTTCTCCATCAGCCGCTCACCATACGGCGGGTTGCAGACGATGATGCCGCTCGGCTCCGAAACAGAAAAGTCCTTAATGTTCTGTACGCGCCAGTCGCAGAAAACCCCTGCTTTTTTCGCGTGTTTTTTGCATAGGTCGATGCTGCGCTCGTCAAGATCAAACCCGCGCACATCAATCTTCTGATTGGTCCTCGCATCCGCGGCGTTCTGACGCTCCCGCGCCCAAACGCCCTGATCGAAAAACCACCAGCTTTCCGCCGCAAATGAGCGGGAAAGCCCCGGCGCAATGTTCTGCGCAATCATCGCCGCCTCGATGGGCATGGTACCGCTGCCGCACATGGGGTCAATCAGCGTATTGTCCGGCCGAAAGCGGGACAGCATCACGATGCCCGCGCCAAGTGTTTCGGAGAGCGGCGCTGCGACGTTATAGGTGCGATAACCCCTTCTCGAAAGCCCGGCGCCACAGCAATCCAGGCAGAGCGAAACATGGTTCCGCAAAATGCCAACCTCGACGATAATCTCATCTCCGCCTTCGGGGATGACCTGTGTGCGATACCCGGCCTTCAAGCTTTCGATCATCGCTTTTTTTACGATGCTCTGGCAATCGCTGACGGAGAAGAGCGTGCTCTTTGCCGACTTCCCCGTGACATGAATAAACGACTCCGGCTTGAGATACTGTTTCCAGCGCACGGCTTTTGTCTTTTCAAACAATTCATCAAATGTCTCGGCGTCAAATTCCTCTACGACGAGCAGCACGCGCTCCGCTGTGCGCAGCCAGAGCAGCGCCTTCACCATCGTCTCCACCCCTCCGGAAAACGCAACGCGCGCATCCGCCGTTTCGACAACTTCAATATCCAGATCGTGCAGCTGGCGCGTTACGAGGGACTCCAGCCCCAGCTTACAGGTTGCGTAAAACTTCATGCGTCCTCCTCCGGCGTTTCGGCAAACGGTTTCAACTTGACCAACGCGTTTCTTAATCGGGACTTGGTCACGCGGTAGACCTCGCCGATCTCTTCCTCCGACACCGTCTCCCCGCAGGAAAGCCTGCCGAGATATTCGAGCGCGGCGGCGAAGGAAAGCTCCTGCGCTGCCGAGATGCGCGGAAACTTCTGATCCAGGCTCTCAATATAGCGTTTAAAGATGTGCGCGGCTTCGGTTGCGCATTCCTCGCGGCAGTTGCCCAGCATATATTGCATCATGAGTTGCATGACGCTTTCATACGAGGCCGGCAGCTTATAGTCCAGCTCGATCATATTGACGCGCCCTTTGATCCATCTGCCGTTAAGATATGCCATATACGGCTCTTTTGCGTCCAGATGCTTGAGCATACCAAACACCGCGCGTTTGAGCTCGTCCGGCTGATCGGTACGCAACAGAAAATCACGCAGGATTCGCTCGGAGAAATGGTCTCCAAAGGTAAACACGAGCGAGAGCATGCTCCTTTTTACGCGCATGTCGGAGAGGGTCACCGCCCAGAGGAGCATATCCCGAAACGAATCATCCTCCAGCCACGTATGATACAGCTCGTCATGCGGCAGCGCCAGCATGCGGTTAATGTGATTGAGTCGCCGAAACGCCTCGCCAAACGGCACCTGATAGGGGATCATCCATTTCGCGGCGGAGCGCTTACCCGCGCCTTCGGCATGCTTGCACTGATTTAAATAATATTTTGCGACGGTGTCATGCGGATCTATGCGCAAGAGTTTTCGATAGAGAGCCTTCGCCCCCTCCGCGTCGCCCTGCATAAACCGCGCATACCCGAATTTGTGCAGCACATTTTCATCGTATGGCAGGAGATATTGCATCTGCGTGAGCGTCTTTTCCGCATCCGCATAGCGTTCCAAGTCCAGTTGCAGTACCGCAACGCTATGCAGTTCCTCCGGGTCCAGCGCATGCAGCGACGTGATTTCGTCCAACCGCGCGTTTGCCGCGATACGGTTCCCTTCCTCAATGTCCGCCAGTGCAAGCGTGCAGTTTGGCAACACACTCTTCGGATTTTCTGCAAGCAACGTGTTGGCCAGCTTCTTTGCCTCATCCCGTCGGTTTGCAATGAAATACGCGATGGCGAGTTGCTCGCGCACCTTGACGGATTTGGGGGACTGCCCCAACCGGTGCTCCAGCTCCTCAATTGCATAGGCAGTCTCCGAGCTCGCCAGCAGCGAGCGCGCAAAATGACAGACAGCGTTGTCCTCGTAATCGTCATCCGTACGGAGCCCGGTAGTTTCGAACATAGCCTCATCGTCGTCAATGAGGTCGAGAAAATCCTCCGCATCCGCGGCAAAATCCCCGTCCGGCTCCGCATCCAAATAATCTTCCAGACTATCCGCCGCGCTGTCAAAGTCCTGCAGGCCAAAATAGTTGCAAGCCAAACCAAAGTAGCATTCCGGCGGTGTTTCCTCGCTGTCCGCCATGAGTTGAATCAAGATGCGGTTACTCTCCTCAAAACGCTGCATCTGGCTGAGAATCTCAGCCAGTGCAATGGCAATCTCCGGATCCTCCGGCGCGCGCTCATATGCCTCGCGGTATTTTGCAATCGCCGCGAAGAGATCATTTTTCTCCAGTTCCTTCGCGCCGCGTTTGAGATAGAACGTAGCGTTCTGGGAAAATGGAATCACTTTTCCTGTATTATTCGTCTTCATCTTCTCTCGCCGTCGCCGTTTTTAACAGCGCACGCAAATCCTCTTCGGTAAACTGATACACCTTGTCGCAAAACCGGCAGGTCAGCTCCGCGCCGTGATCTTTTTCCGCCATGTCCGTGAGTTCGTCAAATCCAAGCGAGATCAGCGCGCGCTCGGTTCTCTCGCGCGAGCAGTCGCAGCGATAGATCGGTTCGCGCTCTCCGGCATAGGTCAATCCAAGCTCGCCAAACATGTCCTCCAGCAAATCCTCCGGCGTTTCTCCCGCGTCAAGGCGTTCGGAAAAATGCATGACTTCCTCGCCCTTTGTCTGTAACAGATCGATTATCTCGTCCGGGCATCCGGGCAGCGGTTCGGCGAATACGCCCGCCGCGGCGCGCACCTCGCCGGTTTCCGCGCGTTCGCGGACGCCGAGATAGACCAGCGCGGGCCTTTGCAGGCTGGTTGCATAATAGTTTGCAAAATCGATTGCCACCTCGCCGGAAACAAGGTTGCATAGACCAACATACGGTTCTTTTAACCCCAGATCGCTGACCACGGAAAGTTTGCCCGCATGCCCGACAAAACCGCCTACATCAAGCTTGCCATTTTCCTTCAGGGGCAGTTCGATGTCCCCATTGGTCACAGATCCCTTGACTTCAAGCCTGCTGTTCCCTGTGCAGATCATGCTGCCCGCAGGGCCATCGCCTTTGATGATGGTGGAAACAAGGTCGTTTTCTCCTTTTAAGTCAGCCGCCATAATAACGCTCATCATCAACTGCCTGCCCAGGGCGGCGGTCGCCACGCGGGAGAGATGATGTACGCGGCTTGCCTCCTGAACCAGGTTTGTTCCATCCACAAAAGCGACGCGCACCATACCATCCGCCGCGACACATTGGATCAATCGATCCTTTCGTTCGGGTTTGTATCGTAAAATATTGCCGTTCATTCTGATAATTGGTTCTCTTTCTTTATTGTTTATTGTTTTTGTTTGTTCCCGCCGTGCCTTTTCGCGCGGCAAATTGAATCCGTTCGCTTGTCTCCGTCGGTTGCCCCGTCGTAAAAGCGTCATAGATTCCTACCACCGTAAATCCGGCGCGCGCCAATGCTCTTGCCAGATCATCCGTTTGGTGCGCGCGCTGGATATGCCGTTCGTCAAAGCGCGTATACTTCCCCTGTCCGTCCGGCTGAAAGAATGCGAGCCGCATCTCCAGCAACCCCGACTTCGGGTCATAGCAGTTCTGCCAGAGATAGGTGCAATCCCGCCCATCCTCGCCGTAGGTTTGATTGCCGAGGATCTGTTGCAGCTTATATGCGCTGGACACATCAAACAGCAGCAAGCCCCCCTCTTTCAGCGCATGATATGCGCCAGCGAAAAACTGCTCCACATCCGCATCCGAGAGCAGATAGTTCACCCCGTCGCAGGCGCAGGTGATGGCGGAAACGGGCTTGTGGAGAGCGATGTTACGCATGTCTTGGCAGATAAACGGGATCCTCTGCCCCGCTTTTCGCGCTTTTTGCTGCGCAACCTCCAGCATCTCTTCCGAACGATCCGCGCCTGTGAGCACGTATCCTTCCCGTTGCAGGCGAAGGGTGATTTCACCCGTGCCGCAGGCGCAGTCTAGCACCGCATCCCCCAGCTGAACGCCCGCTTCTTTCAGCAGTACGAGAAGATACCGCGCCCATACGTCGTAGTCAACGTCCGCCATGAGCCGGTCATACACAGCCGCAAATTTGCCATATGCCACCGCCATGTTAAAAAGCACACCTCGTCCCGCCTGGATGCAACAGCGCAAATGATATATGAATATCCACCGTCGTTCATAGAGTATTCATACATTCCGCGCATACGTGTTCAGTTTTTTATTGTACATCAGAATGCGCGCCATCGCAAATATATATCCTATAATATCGTTGATCTGATTTGACAAAACAATGAATATTTATTAAAATCAGTCTAACTATAAGAAAGGTTGCGTTCCATCTGGACACGAACGCAAACACAGCTCAACATGAAACAGTACAAGATCGCAGTTGTCGGGGCCACAGGCATGGTCGGCAGAATGTTTCTCCGCGTACTGGAAGAGCGTAAACTTCCTGCGTCGGAATACTTCCTCTTTGCATCCGCGCGCAGCGCGGGCACTACCGTCGATTTCATGGGGAAGAAACACACCGTACGTGAACTGACCGAAGACGCTTTTCAAGATCTTGGTGTTGATATCGCGCTCTTTTCCGCCGGCGGCGGCACCTCAAAGACCTTTGCCCCCATCGTCGCAGCTTCCGGAGCGGTGGTCATCGATAACTCCAGCACATGGCGCATGGATCCGGACGTCCCGCTTGTCGTCCCGGAAGTAAATGCATACGCCATCCCCGAATATAAAAAGAAGGGCATCATTGCAAACCCGAACTGCTCCACCATACAGGCGATGGTGGCGCTCAAGCCCCTCGCAGTCAAGTATGGTCTCAAGCGTGTAGTCTATTCCACCTATCAGGCCGTCTCCGGCGCGGGCATGGGCGGCTACAGCGATCTGGAAAACGGACTAAAGGGCGACGCACCCAAAAAGTTCCCGCACCCTATCGCGGGCAACATTCTGCCGCAGATCGACGTATTTCTCGACACCGGCTACACCAAGGAAGAGCAGAAGATGATCGACGAGTCCAGAAAGATTCTCGACCTGCCGAATCTTCGCGTCACGGCGACCACCGTTCGCGTTCCGGTCTTCCACGGCCACAGCGAGAGCATCAATGTTGAACTCGAAAGACCGTTTGAGATTGCGGATATCCGCGCACTCTGGGAAAATACCGAGGGCCTGATTGTACAGGACGATCCGTCAAAGGGACTCTACCCCATGCCGATCTATGCCGCGGACACCGACCCCGTCTATGTGGGCCGTCTCCGCCGCGACTTCTCCGTGGAAAACGGAATCAACTTCTGGTGCGTTGCGGACAACATTCGAAAGGGCGCGGCAACCAACGCCGTGCAGATTGCCCAGGAACTTATTCGTCAATGGGAGGCGTAATCGCTTATGTCTATCTTTCGCGGCAGCGCCGTCGCAATCGTTACCCCTTTTCAAAACGGGTCGGTTGATTTTACGGCATTTACCCGGCTGATCGAACTGCAGATTGCAAACCATACGGACGCAATCGTCTGCGCCGCCACCACCGGCGAGAGCTCCACGCTCTCGCTCGATGAGCGGCTGAGCGTCATTCAGTTCGTTGTGGAGCGCGTCAATGGTCGCGTTCCGGTCATCGCCAGCACTGGTGGAAATAACACCGAAGAGGTAATCTCCAACAGCAAATCCGCCGAGGCAATCGGCGTGGACGGGCTGCTCGTCGTCACCCCATACTACAACAAGACCACGCAAGCGGGCTTGGTTCGCCACTATTTCACGGTTGCAGACGCCGTGGATACCCCGATTCTCGTCTATAATGTGCCCGGCAGAACCGGTCTGAATGTGCTCCCGCAGACCATGGCGGAGCTCTGCACGCACGAAAACATCGTCGGGACCAAGGAGGCCAGCGGCAATATTGAGCAGATTGTCAACATCGCCGCGCTCTGCCCGCAGTGCGATATCTACAGCGGAAACGACGATCATGTGCTGCCCGTGCTGAGCATTGGCGGCAAAGGCGTCATCTCCACCATCGCAAACATCGTGCCTGGCGAAATGCATGCGCTTTGCGATTCCTTCTTTAAAGGGGATCTCCAGCTCGCGCGCCAGCTGCAGCTGCAGCTTATCCCGATCTGGAAAGCCGCGTTCTGCGAGGTCAACCCGATCCCGCTCAAGGCCATGATGGGGCTCATGCAGCTCTGTGAACCGGATGTTCGCCTGCCGCTGGTGGAGCCCTCTCCCGCGAGCATGCGTCTGATTGAGGAAACCCTGAAAGGGTATGAACTGATTTAACCCCCTGCTATCATCATCGGGAGGACTTACATGATTTCTGTTATCATCAACGGAATCTGCGGTCAGATGGGACGCGCCGTGTATGCCGCTATTCAAGCGCAGAACGGCGCTTTTTCCGCTGTTGCGGGCGTTGACCCCTTTGACTGCACAACCGCATTTGCCTGTCCCGTTTATAAAACGCTGGACGAAGTGCGGGAAAAGGCGGACGTCATCGTCGACTTTTCCATCCCGGCGACCACACCGGATATCCTTCGCTATGCGCTGGAGAAAAAGACGCCGGTCGTCATCGGCACCACCGGACTTGGCGAACGGGAGTTAAAGCTCCTTCGCTCTGCTTCCGAACGCATCCCGGTGTTTCAAACGGGCAATATGTCGCTCGGCGTCAATCTTCAGGTGGAGCTTGTCCAGCTCGCCGCCTCTACCCTCGGCTCCAGTTTCGACGTGGAGATCATTGAAACGCATCACCGTAAGAAGGTGGATAGTCCCAGCGGAACCGCGCTGATGCTTGCCAACGCTGTCGCCTCCATCTCGCCGGAGGATGAGGAGTTCGTCTACGGACGGCATGAAAAAAACAAGCGCCGTACGGACAACGAAATTGGTATCCACTCCATTCGCGGCGGCACGGTGGTCGGCGAACATCAGGTGCAGTTCATCGGAAACGACGAGATTATCGAGATTTCTCATCGCGCGTTCAGTAAGCAGGTGTTTGCGCAGGGTGCGCTGCGCGCCGCGCGTTTCCTTGCCGGCAGGCAAAGCGGCCTCTACAACATGAAAAATGTGTTCAGCGAACACGAGGGCGCCTCTCGCCTGTTTTCTCTGGAAAGCCAGGCGGTGGTCATCATCCGCTCGTTTGCAAAAGAGGATGCGTTTGCTTCCCGCGTGTTCGACGTTATCGCAAACCACGGCGTGTTTGTGGATATGATCGCCTGCTCCGAGCCGGATGAACAGAGTTTGAGCATCGGCTTTTCGCTGAACGAAGGCGACCTCTCCGAGGCGCTTAATGCCATCAACGAACTCACGCGCAACGGCTACGGTTGTACCATCCGCACCAAGGACGACCTGAGCAAGCTCACGCTGGAAGGCTCCGGAATGGCGCTGCAGCACGGCGTCGCCTCGCAGCTTTTCTCAACCTTGCGCAAGGAAGGCATCCATATCTGGCTGATCACCACCAGCGAAACACGGATCGAGTTCTGCGTGGAGAGCATCCATGCCGTCCGCGCGGCGGATGCCATCCGCCAGCAGTTCCATATTGGCTGACAATCCCACGCATGGATCAAAGTATCGACAACCCCGCTCGAAGGCATGGGGGATTCGCAACAGTTCCCATCCGATATCAAATTCGGCGATTCGTTCGCCGAATTTGCACAAAAATGCCGCAGCAGCGGCATTTTTCACACAATAGAAACCCGTCGGCAAAGTTCGAAGGACTTTGCCGACGGGCTAGCGAATGCGCCTCTGAAGCAGAGGCGCATTTCTTGTCAGGTTCTGTTTTTACTTTCCTTCTTTTCTGAGCCGCTGCTCTTCCCCATGAATCAAGCGCTGAATGTTTTCGATGTGCCGAACGAAGACGACGACGGTTAAAAGTCCCGTCAGAATCACAAGCGGCAGTTGATTGAACCGGAAGAGGAGCGTAATGATAAATAGCAGCAGCATCGCAGTCAGGGACATGATCGACATCTTTTTGTTGATCAATAAAATCGCCCCGCCGATGGCAAGCGCAACCAGCGCGCCAAGCGGAAAGGTGAAGATCGCAATGCTGTAGGAGGAGGCAACCCCCTTACCCCCACGGAATCCCGCGAACATTGGCCAGCAGTGTCCGATAACCACAAAGAAACCCGCGATATAGCCGCCGACTTCGCCGCAGAGCAACTGCCCCAACAAAACACCGAGAAACGCCTTGGTAAAATCACCCGCAAAGGTGATTGCGCCGGGTCCATAGCCAAAGACGCGCACCATGTTGGTGCTGCCCGCGTTCCCGCTGCCGTGGTTGCGTACGTCGTCGTGATAATAGGCGCGGCTGACAATGATCGCTGTTTGAATATTGCCGAGCAGATAGCCGATCGCCAGGCAGGCGATCGCTTCCCAAATCCCCAGCGGAAACAGGCCGGTAAAAAAGGTCATGCTTCAGACTCCTTCTTTTTGCTGCGGAAGAAAATTCGAATCGGAGTCCCTTCGAAGCCAAATGTCTTGCGGAAGAAATTCTCCAGATAACGCTCGTAGGAAAAATGCACAATCTCCGTATCGTTGACGAAGATGATGAACGTCGGCGGCTGCACCGAAACCTGCGTGCCATAGTAGATTTTCAATGTACGGCCATTGCTGCTCGGCGGGTCATTCATCATAACCGCCTCGCTGATTGTGTCGTTGAGTTGGCCTGTCGTAATTCTGCGGCGGCTTTGCTCATATGCGCTGTCCACCAGTTCCAGCACCTTATTCACGCGCTGCCCGCTCTTAGCCGAGATAAACAGCATCGGCACATAACTCATAAACGTTAGATCCGCCGCAAGCGCCTTTTGGAACGCGTTCATCGTATGGGTGTCCTTTTCAATCAGATCCCATTTGTTCACGATGAGCACGCTCGCCTTGCCTTCCTCGTGCGCATAGCCGGCGATACGGACATCCTGTTCGCTCAAGCCCTGACTGGCGTCGCAAACGATGAGCACCACGTCCGCCCGCCGGATTGCCGAGAGCGAGCGTATGACGCTGTAGCGCTCAATCGATTCATCCTCCACGCTGCGCTTTCTGCGGATGCCCGCGGTATCCACCAGCGTATACTCCCGCCCGTTCCGGGTAAACGGTGTGTCAATCGAATCCCGCGTAGTGCCGGGGATGTCGCTCACAATGGTGCGCTCTTCGCCGAGCAGCGCGTTGACCAGGCTGGATTTTCCCACGTTTGGCTTGCCGACAACGGCGATATTGATGCGCTCGGTCTCGTCGGATTCGAGATCCTTCGGAAAATCCTTTACCACCGCATCCAGGAGGTCGCCCAGACCAAGTCCCTGCGATGCGGAGATGGTGTAGGGATCCCCCAAGCCCAGCGAATAAAACTCATACATCGCCTCTTCAAACTTCGGCGCGTCAACCTTGTTGACCGCGAGCACGACGGGTTTGTTGGAGCGGCGCAAAATCTCCGCAACGTCCATATCCGCGCTGGTCATACCCTCTCTTCCATCCACCAAAAAGACGATCACGTCTGCGGTCTCAATGGCAAGCTCCGCCTGACGGCGCATCTGCTGGGCGATGATGTCCTCACTCGCTGGCTCAATGCCGCCGGTATCAATCAGAGTAAAGGCGTAGTTCAGCCACTCCGCATCCTGATAGATGCGGTCCCGCGTTACGCCGGGGGTATCCTCTACAATCGCGACGCGCCGCCCGATCAGGCGGTTAAACAGCGTCGATTTGCCGACGTTCGGGCGCCCGACAATTGCTACCAAAGGTTTTTTCATGTTCTCTCCTGACGCCGAGATCGGCATGCACTCTATAGGTTCTATCCAGCGCGGTACTTCAGCTGGTCATTATTCTGCAAATACGATTTCGACGAGGTCTTCCCCCGTCGCAACCGGAAGGATCCGTACGCCGAGCGCGGCCTCCGCCTCCGCCTTGGTTACGCCGTCGAGGAATACCTCCCTGTCGGCCTTGAGCATGGCGCGGGGAATCAGCAGCGCTCTGCCGAAATCCTCTCCCCTGAGCTGCTCAATCAAGTCTCCGCCCGTCACCAGCCCGCCGACAGTCACGCTCTCGCCGAAGAACCGATTCCGAATGGCGCAGGTGTCGATCCGCACGCCATATGGCAACAGTTTTTTGTAGGATTCGCGGAAAAACGGTTCGGCGGACACACCCCCGGCCATCAAAAAGCGTTTGTTTTCATTCAGCGGCTGTCTGTCCTCTAACGCTTCGAGCATATCCCCTTCAAAAAGGCGCAGGAGCCCAACGCCATTTTCGATCTGAACAAAACCTTCGTAGGAATCATATTCGGGCAGCTTCCTGCCGGACATGGTATACCATTCGTCCGCCAAAAAAACAAATCGCGTCCCGATCTCCTTCTGGAATCCGTTTTGCAGCGCCTCAATCTCATCAATCAGGCGGGACGCCTCTTCCTGCGTATAGGTACGCAGCGGATATAGCCCGGCTCGATGTTTGGTCAGCCCCACCGGAACGATGGCAAGCGACTGTGCCGCAGGATACAGCGCCAGCATATCCCGTATCGACCGGCGGAGAGTCTCCCCGTCATTCAGACCCGGACAGAGCACGATCTGCAGATGAAACTGCAAATCCGCCTCCGCAAGTCGCTTAAGCTGTGCAACAATATCTCCCGCATGCGGGTTTTTCATCATCTCCCGGCGCACGGCAGGGTCGCTTGCGTGCAGCGAGACATAGAGCGGGCTCACGCGGCGGCGAATGATGCGATCCAGTTCCCGATCGTCCAGATTGGTCAGCGTCACATAATTCCCCATAATGAACGACATGCGCCAGTCGTCGTCCTTGACATGCAGACTGCTTCTGCCGCCCTTGGGCATCTGGTCGATAAAGCAAAAGACGCAGTGGTTTTTACAGGTGCGCATCTTGTCCATCAAACTCGTGGCAAAGGATAGCCCCAGCGGCTCATAGTCCTCTTTATCGACGACAATCTCTTCCAAATCGCCATTCTTTTTTTGGATTCGCACCGCCAGCTGATCGCTCGCGGTCAGATGCTCATAGTCCACCAGGTCGACCACGGGTTCTCCGTTGATCGAAAGAAGCCGATCTCCAATCGCTAAGCCGGCGTGCGCCGCCGGGGATCCGGGGAGTACGTCGCTGACTATTTGCTGATGTTTTTGCATACTATCCATAATTTCATTATACCATTGCCTGGCGCAAAAAGCCAAACCGAACGACGATATCTGGCGCAACCGCAAAATTGTACAGGATAGCGGCCGCAAAATCAACCGCAATTGACGCTATCATAATGGAAAACGTTCAACAATTTTGCAAATTTCGCATATTCCCCGCTGAAACAGCGATCTGATCGGCTTTTTTCCTGCTTTACGCATCCTTTCCGTGTTCCCCTATTAAGGCCGCCCCTGTGCGGATCCATCCACGCTCTCCGCGCTGGCGGAGCAGAAGTATTGGATCTCCAAGGTCGGATGCAGGGGTGTATTGGATCGGAAGCAAAAGAATATTTCTGTGCAAGAATCGCGGTAAATGGACTTATAAACCAGATTCCTTCATCCAAATAGACGGTCAATAAAATATATATTTTTTTGTCTACCAGAATCCATTTTGTTTAATTGACGATTGTTTCAAACTTTGCTACAGTAATATCGATAACACATCATCGATATCTTGACGCACATCAGAAACAAGGAGCGTATGTATGTTGAAAAAAGATGCATTTGTACAACAGTTGATTGACGGTTACGGCAACTGGGTCTGTGCGGAGGACAACCTCAACCGCGCGGGCGGCTCGGCTGAAATGACAGGCGACCTCTACCCCTATGAAAAAATGTTCAGCCCGATTCGCGTCAACGGGATCACGCTGAAAAACCGCCTCGTCATGGCGCCAATGGGCAACATCGACATGGCGGAAGAAACGGGGCGCCCCAACGCAAAGATGCAGCAATATTTCTTTGCGCGCGCAAAGGGCGGCGTCGGTCTGATCACAACGGGTCTCATCCCAATCAGCCACGGAATTGACAATTCAATCACCGAGCTTGGCGGGCTGTCTTATTTCCCGCGGATCGACCGCAGCCGTACGGTACTCTCCGGCTGGCGCGATCTTGCGCAAGGCTGCCACAACTATGGCGCGCGCCTGTTTATTCAGCTCACCCCCGGTCTTGGGCGCGTCGGCAATCCGCAGTGTCTGATCACGCAGATGAAATTTCCCGTCTCGGCCTCTCTCAACCCGAATTTTTATATTCCGGAGATCCCGTGTCTGCCGCTCACCGGCGGCCAATTGCGCAAGATTATTAAAAATGCCGGGCAGGCGACGGCGGACTCGAAAGCCTCAGGCCTGGACGGCGTCTACCTGCACGGGCACGAAGGGTATCTGTTAGAGCAGTTGACCAATCCAGCCTTCAACCGCCGTAAGCTCGGCAAATATTCCGATTGGCAGCGTTTTGGCATCGATATCGTCAAGGAAATGCGCCGCCGCGGCGGAGCGAAGTATCCGATTATGTATCGCATCGATCTCTCCCTCGCTTTAAACGAGACCTACGGCGAAGAGGGCATGCAGGAAAAAGCGCTTCGGAAATTTAAAAACGGACGCACCGTGGAACAGACGCTCGACTACATGGTCAATCTGGTCAAGGCCGGTGTGGACCTGTTTGACGTTGACCTCGGCTGCTATGATAACTGGTGGCTCCCGCATCCCCCGGCCGGAATGCCTGCTGGCTGCTTCCTCGACGTGAGTCGGCTGGTCAAGGAACGCTTCGAGGCGCTCAAGGTCGTCAGCAACGCGGGCCTCCCCGTGCCCGTCGTCGCCGTCGGCAAACTTGGCTACCCCGACCTTGCGGAGAAGGCGCTGCGCGATGAAATGTGCGACCTGGTCATGCTCGGTCGCCCGCTGCTGGCCGATCCGGAATGGCCGAACAAGGCATATGCGGGCAAGGTTCGTGAAATCCGTCCCTGCATCGGCTGCCAGGAAGGCTGCATCAACGAGTTTGTGGACGGTGGGCACCCGCAGTGTGCGGTCAATCCCCGCTCCGGCTTCGAGGATGTCATGCCGGAGGCCATCTCTCCCGCGGAAACAAAGAAGAAGATCGCGGTGGTGGGCGCCGGGCCCGCCGGCGTGCTGTTTGCAACCATGGCTGCGCGCCGTGGGCACAAGGTCGATCTCTTTGAAAAATCCGACCGCATCGGCGGCAAGATCGTACCAGGCAGCGTACCGCGCATTAAATATGACATTCGCAACTATCTGCGCTATCTGGAGCAGACACTCAAAACCGCTGAAAAAACATATGACCTCGATGTGCATCTAAACACTGAGGCAACCACGGCCATGCTCAAGGCCGGCAGGTATGACGCGGTGGTCTATGCCATCGGCACCAAGAGCGGAACGCCTAAAATACCGGGGCTGGAAAAGATTAAGCATGTGGAAGCAACCGATCTCCTGCTGGATGATTCGCTTCTTGGCGACGCAAAAAACATCGTGGTCATCGGCGGCGGCGTGGTCGGCTGCGAAACAGCCTATTGGCTCGCCTATGAAAAGGACGATTTGCAAATCAAGGTTGTCGAGATGCTGCCGTATTTCATGAAGGGGACCTGCACGGCAAACCGCGGGCACATCATTCACTATCTCAAGGATCAGGGCGTAGCGCTTCTCAATTGTGCCATGGTAAAGGAGTTTGACGAGAAGCACGCGATTCTTGAGCAAAACACGCACAAGAACGTGCCCAATCCCTATAACACCTGGCAGCCAATCCTGCCGGAAAACATCGAAAATCCGCTCGCACCCAAGCTCGGCAACGTGCCAAAGCGCGTCGCGCTGGATGCGGATCTCGTCGTGCTCGCCATGGGCGGCAGGCCGGACGATGCGCCCTATCTCGAGGGGCAAAGGGAAATGGTCGCGCCGGAGTTATATAACATCGGCGATAGCTTCGCAGCGGGCCGCGTGCTGGAGGCCTGCCGCGCTGCCTACGCGCTTGCAACGAAGATATAGGAGGTGAACTCACATGGCAATGCTGCTCACGCCTGATCAGCAGGCGATTCTCGATGGATGCCGCGGCGAAACCCTCTCAAAAGTGATGAAAACGCTCGTGCTGTATGGCGAAACCTTTGGCGCGGAGAAGATGGTTCCCGTCACGGGAGGCTGCGGACATCTGGTGACCAGCTTCGGCCTTTCGGTCATGAAGCCCGTTTATGCGCTTATGGATCAACTCATCGCAGGCGGTGCGCTCTCCGGGCAAAAATTTTCCGCCGACCCGCGCCCGCTAGACCCGAACGTGCCCAAAAACCTTCTGCAGGATCTGTTTTTTAAAGTGATGTACTCCAAGCAGGAAAGCTATGAAAACCAGTTGCAAACCCTGGGGCTGCTCAACGAGGAATCGTTTACCTGCGCTTGCTATCTCGACCAGGTTGGCAACACACCTGGAAAGGGCGATGTTTTAAGCTGGGCGGAGAGCAGCGCCGTCGTCTACGCAAACAGCGTACTTGGCGCGCGCTGCAATCGCAACAGCGGAATTTTGGAACTCTTCGGCAGCATCGTCGGTTATGTCCCCTGCTTTGGCCTGCTGACGGACGAAGGGCGCAAGGCAACTTGGGTCGTAGAAATCAAGACTACGCGGAAGCCGGAGGCACAGATTCTCGGCAGCGCGATCGGCATGAAGGTCATGGAGGACGTCCCCTATGTAAAAGGGCTGTCAAACTTCATCGGCACGGAACTCAACGACGATGCTACGGCGTATCTGAAGGATTTCGGAGCGGCAACGGCGAGCAACGGCGCGGTCGGGCTCTATCACATTGAAGGCCTCACGCCGGAAGCAGCGGAGCATGGAGAAAAGCTGATCGCCGCCGGCGCCAAAACCTATGTGATTGATGACGCGGAACTGGAGCGGGTCAAGGCCGGCTATCCCGTGATGTGGAAGGACAAGAACGCCGCGCCCAAGCTCTGCTTCGTCGGCTGCCCGCATCTCTCGCTCAAACAGCTGCATGATTGGACCGGCGCCCTGTCGGATGCGCTCGCCAGGGGCGGCCGGACAACCGTCGCAGTGCCGACCGTGTTCACCACGCCAACTGCGGTTCAGCGAGAATTTGAGAAAACGCAGGATTATCGAAAACTCCGCAACATGGGCGTTATTCTCTCCTATATCTGCCCGCTGATGTATATGAACAACCCGCTCTGCGGCAAGATGCCAGTCGTCACAAACAGCAATAAACTGCGCACCTATACTTCCGCGCGCTATTATACGGATGCGGAAATTCTGGCGATTCTTTCAAAGGGGGGCAACTGATATGTCTAGAACGTTCCAAGGGCGCGCGGTCGTCCCCGGCAGCGCAACGGCAAACGCGCTTGTCTCGCGCAAGGGCTTTAACACGCTGGCAAGCTTCCAGAAAGCGCTGATGTTCAAGGACAAGAGCGCGAAGTGCTCCGACCAGAACAATCCAGACATCTATGAAAAGCCGATGCACGGCGCGGCGCTCTGTCTGCCGCAAACCATCGGCTCGACAACGGGCGGCATGGTGCTCTATTGTGCGGCAGCGCTTGGGCAACAGCCCGCCTGCATGCTCTTCAGCAAGCCGATCGATTCCCTCGCCGCTGCGGGCGCAATCCTCGCGGATGTCTGGACCGACGTTTCCATGCCCGTCGTCGATACGCTGGGTGACGAGTTCCTCGCCTATGTGCAGACCGGGGCCGTGATCACGGTCAAAGAGGATGGAACGGTCATCGTAGAGTAATCCCGGTGCTCATCCGATATTTACTGAAAAGAGCGGCGTACAATTTTTTTGACGGACTCAAAGGGGCGGTGTGCAACCGCTCCTTTTTTGCTTTTCATCTTCGTGCTTTATTCGCGTTCGAGCGGGAACGTGATGCTCCAGTTCCCGTCGATGCGCCCTGTCGCATGGTAAAAATCGCCATAGAGCGACCATCGGTCCAATTCGCCCTGCGGTACATCAAATACATACTCGACATAATCCGCGCGCAGGTCTTCGCTTGGATCCATTCCACGGTATCCGCCGCGGTAGAGCATCTGCGCTTCCTTCTGTTCCCCCTCCGCATTTCGCAGACACAGAAACGCGTGGTCATCGCGTGAGTGCCGGCCAGGCGTATAGAGCTGGATATGCAGTTTTCCGTCTACATACCCGATTCCTGAAAAAAAGAATCCCTTGTGCAGTTCCACCCGTTCCGTTCCAGGCATCAGCACGATCTCATCGCCGGCGTCTCCAGCCTCCGTCTCTACTCTATCCGGTATATTGTCCCAATTTATCCGGAGTGGAACATTGAGCGTTTCCTGCTTGCCTGTTAGCAGTGTGCTGAGCGTAAACGTCAGTTTATTGCCCTGAATGATGTTACTCTCGTCCATGCTTGCGATCGAGATCAAAAACGTCGCGGTCTTGGTCGCAGAGTCGTATCCCATCTGTTCACAGTGCCCCGTGCTGTCAAACCCAATCAAGATTTCGTAGCTATCGTATAGATCAAGCGAGTCGTCCAGCCGATCACCCTCCCGATCACGCACAGTGATAAGCGCCTGCGCCGTGCTGCCATAAAGATAGACGCTCTCGACGCTGATCTCAATCCCCTGATCGACCGCACTTTTTTGCACGGGTCGGAAGAACTGCGCGGTCGCCGGGGACACCCTATAGAGCAGTCGATACGCGCTCGGTACGCCAGCCGCAAGCGCGGGAGTCGCAATCAGCAAACAGGCGATAAAGACGGCCAACCCGACCGCGAACTTTCCCGCAATACCAGCCTTTCTCTTTTTCGTCGCGCGCATACCCGTCTCCCGCGAAACGATCTCGCGGATGTTATCCCGATGGGTACTGTTATATCGTAAAGTATCTTGTTTCATACGCTTTCTCCTTCCAGGCGGTTTCGCAGGAGCAGCTTTGCGCGGAAAATCCGGTTTTCGACCTGCCTGACCGTCATGTCCAGTGCGCACGCAATGTCCTTCGGCTTTTGCTGATAGTAATACCGCCGGAGCAGGATCTCATGATCCGGCTCGCCCAGCGCGTGCACCGCCGCCAGCAATTCGCGCTGCAGCACCGCATCCAGCGTTTGGTCGAATAAACCAGCGCCAAGGGCGATCAGCTGCTCGTTCATCCCGATTTCGCTTTTTTGCACGCACTTACGATAACGGTCGATCGCCTTGCATTTCACCACCGTGCAAAGCCAACTTTTTACACCGCCTCGGTCTTCCGCCATCATCGCTCGATTCTGCCAAAGCTGAATGAACGCATCCGCAACGCATTCTTCCATATCCTCTATTGTGCCGATGTTGCGCAAGATCGGCCGTGCGATGCTCCAGAGCAGGCGCGAATATTGCTCGATCGCCGCGTCCAGCGCGCGCTCACTCCCGGCGCGCAATCCGAGTACCATCTGTTTTTCTGTTAAAACGTCAATCACTTCCTCTGCCGTTGTTTGACCAACCTGTCTATAATACGTGTAAAACCGTGAAATTACTCACACTGCTGTCTGGAATCGATCCATTGCGCATACTATGATCATAGAGGCAGTTTTTGCGCAACGCAAGGCGCTGTGTTAAGATGGAAAAGTACAGTGATGATTGGTATGGCGCTTCAAGTCGTTGTCATCCGTTGAGATGGATTCCGCATCTGTCGCTCTCTGAATCAAAATCTAAACATAAACTTTGTTGCATCAAAAGAGAACGCGGATTGCTCCGCGTTCTCAGTCTGTCAAAAAAGTCCCGGGATTGTTAAGGGCCGCAGCCCTTAACCCATCGATTCCGGCTGCGGCGGCTTTGCCGCCGTGACGGATCGCCCGGAATCGGGCGGTTTCGTTGCCGCTCTTTGCCGTTCGGAGTCCGAAGGACGAGAGGCAAAGAGCGGTTATCCCGTTAAAAAACTTGTTTTTTAGTGGTCTAAAAGAACGCGGATTGCTCCGCGTTCTCTTGATGTCGCTTAGGATTAATACATGCCGCCCATATCCGGGCCGGGCGCCGCAACAGGTGCCGGAGGCGTCGGAATATCGGTAACCAGGCTCTCGGTGGTGAGCACCATTGCCGCGACGGAAGCCGCGTTCTGCAGCGCGCTGCGGGTGACCTTGGTCGGGTCGATGATTCCCTCATCCGCCAGCATGACATAGGTGTCGCTTGCGGCGTTGTAGCCGTAGCCGGGCTTATTCGCACGGCGGATATTCTCCACCACGACCGCGCCGTCAACGCCCGCATTGATCGCAATCTGGCGGAGCGGTTCTTCCAGCGCGCGGAGGATGATATTCACGCCGGTCTTGAAATCACCGGTCGAGCCCTCGGCGAGCTTCTTCACGCGGTCTGCTACGTTCAGCAGCGCCACGCCGCCGCCGGGAACGATGCCCTCTTCCACAGCCGCACGGGTCGCGGAGAGCGCGTCTTCGATGCGGAGTTTGAACTCCTTCATCTCAATCTCGGTCGCCGCGCCAACCGCGATGACGGCTACGCCGCCTGCGAGCTTGGCAAGACGCTCCTGGAGCTTTTCTTTGTCATAATCCGAGGTGGTTTCGGCAATCTGCACCTTGATGGCGGAGACGCGCGCCTTGATGGCTTCCGGATCTCCCGCGCCTTCCACGATGATGGTGTTATCCTTGTCAACCTTGACCTGACGGGCGGTACCAAGCTGGCTCAGCTGGGTCTCTTTGAGGTCGAGGCCGATCTCGGAGGAGATCACTTCGCCGCCGGTGAGGGCCGCGATATCCTGCAGCATAGCCTTTCTGCGATCGCCAAAACCCGGGGCCTTGACCGCGATGCAGTTAAACGTGCCGCGCAGCTTGTTAAGCACGAGCGTGGTGAGCGCTTCGCCTTCCACGTCCTCCGCGATGATCAGCAGCGACTTGCTCTGCTGGGCAATCTGCTGGAGAATCGGTAGAATCTCCTGAATGTTGCTCACCTTCTTGTCGGTGATCAGGATATAGGGGTTATCGAGCACGCCCTCCATCTTCTCGGTATCGGTCACCATGTACGCGGAGGCGTAACCACGGTCAAACTGCATACCTTCGACGATATTGAGCTCAGTCTTCATGGTTTTGCTCTCTTCCACGGTGATGACGCCGTCGTTGCCGACCTTCTCCATCGCGTCCGAGATGAGCTTGCCAACATTTTCATCGCCTGCGGAGATCGACGCGACCTGCGCGATGGCGTTCTTGCTGCCGACGGGCTTGCTCAGGGATTTGAGGCCTTCCACAGCCTCGTTAACGGCGGCTTCGATGCCGCGGCGAACGACCATCGGGTTTGCGCCCGCGGCGACGTTCTTCATGCCCTCGCGGACGATGGCCTGCGCGAGCAGGGTCGCCGTGGTGGTGCCGTCGCCGGCGACGTCGTTGGTCTTGGTGGCGACTTCTTTGACGAGCTGCGCGCCCATGTTCTCAAATGGGTCGTCCAGTTCGATTTCCTTTGCGATGGTGACGCCGTCATTGGTGATCAGCGGCGCGCCGTATTTCTTGTCCAGAACCACGTTGCGGCCCTTGGGTCCAAGTGTGATCTTGACGGTATTGGCCAGCTTGTCCAGACCGGCCTGGAGCGCTCTGCGCGCTTCTTCGCTATACTTGAGCTGTTTTGCCATGGTAAGTTTGCCTCCTTCTTATTCCACAACCGCGAGAATGTCGCTCTGACGGACGATGAGATATTCCTTGTCGTCCAGCTTGACTTCGGTGCCCGCATACTTGGAGCAGATCACCTTGTCACCGGGTTTGACATACATGACGACCTCTTTGCCGTCCACCATGCCGCCGGGGCCAACCTCGACAACCTGAGCCATCTGCGGTTTTTCCTTCGCAGCCGTCGGCAGAACGATTCCGCCCTTGACAACCTCTTCGCTCTCAATGCTGAACACGACAACGCGGTCAGCCAAAGGTTTGAGTTTCATACGAGTAACGCCTCCTATGTTTCAAATGCATTTCTATTTGTTAGCACTCTTTTTTGTCGAGTGCTAATCACGAAAATTATTATACCACGAAAGGAGCATGCGTCAACTTTGAAAATGCAACGAAAATGTGAAATGTGCCCTTTGCTTCGGGTTCTTTGGAACTTTATCACGCAACGCGTTATTCTAGTTCAGAAAGCGAAGGAATTCTGCAAGCGTATCAGCCGCGCCCTAAGATATTGTAAGGATTCAATATTTTGCTTGCAATCTGATACGCGGTATGCTAAACTGACTTCTGTTCGAATGAAATGAGAGACTGATACAGGGGGTGAATTGTTTTGGCAAACATCAAATCCGCCATGAAGCGTGTAAAAATCACCGAGAAGCAGACCATGAATAACCGTGCGGCCAAGTCCGAAATGAAGACGACTATCCGCCGTTTTGATGAAGCACTGCAAGCCGGAGATGCCACCGCATCTGAAAAAGCGTATTTGACGGCCGTCAGCACGGTTGATCATGCCGCCGCAAAGGGCATGATCCACAAAAATGCTGCCGCCCGTAAAAAGGCACAGATGGCCAAGAAACGCGCCGCTGCGCAGTAAGCCCCTTTTCGGTTTTCAGCTTTGGGTATACCTTTCGGGTATACCCTTTTTTCTTGCTTTCCAGTGTGAAAGCGTTTAGAATATGAATCGTAAAATAGCGGTTTACATATTCTATCTTTTGAAAGGCGCATTCTGTATGGACACCTATGAATCCAGGCTGAAAAGCCCTGAGCTTGACGACGTGTTTCACGCGATTCTATCCCTGCGCGATCAATCGGAATGCTATCGTTTTTTCGAGGATATGTGTACCATCAACGAGCTGCAGGCGATGGCGCAGCGCTGGCAGGTAGCCAGGCAGCTCGACGCGAATGTCACCTATCAGGACATCAGCCACCGATTTAACGCTTCAACCGCAACCATCAGCCGTGTGAATCGCTGCCTGGAATACGGGGCAGGCGGATATCGGCTGATCCTCGACCGCATAAAGGAAACGGAGTAACCACACCAAAATGGCAATGGACGGCATCGCGCTCGGCGCGGTCATAGATGAATGTCAGCCGCTCGTCGGCGGCAAGATTGACAAGGTGCAGCAGCCCGAAAAGGACTTGCTGCTCTTTGCTGTTCGGGCAAACAACGGCAGCCAAAAACTGCTCGTCAGCCTTCATCCTGAAAACGGACGGATTCAGTTGACCAGCCGCACCTATGATAACCCAATGAACGCACCCGCGTTTTGCATGCTGCTGCGCCGCCGCCTCGTTGGCGGACGAATCTGCTCCGTTCGGCAGCTTGGCTCGGATCGCGTTTGCGAAATCATCCTATTGGCCCGTAACGACCTCTTCGACGAGGTCTCGCTCCGGCTTATGATTGAGTTAACAGGGAAACACGCAAACCTTATCCTTTTGGAGCCAAACGGAACCATTGTAGACTGCCTGCGCCGCATCTCCGCGAGCAACGATGGCGCGCGAATTCTGCTCCCCGGCTTTCCCTACGAGCCGATCCCGTCGCAGGAAAAGCTGGATCCCTTTTCCGCTTCGAGGGAGGACTTCGCGCATGCTTTGCTCTCTCCGGAACCCATCCGCGCGCTGACGACAAACTTTCACGGCATCTCCAAGCAAACCGCAGCCGCCCTGCTCTCTATTGCGTCAACCGCTGAAACGCTGTTTTCGTTCGTGCAGGCGATGAAGCGCGGCAAATATGCCCCGTGCGTCGCATTTGACGCGGAGGGCGCCCCCGTCGCCGCACTTCCCGTTCAACCAAGAGAACTGTATCATCGCGTTGACCCGGCGGAGAGCATGAGCGCCGCGCTGGATCGATATTATGCCGATCGCGACCAGATGGTACGAATCCGCAGGCATGGAGCGGCGCTTCGCCACACGGTGTCAACCGCGCTCAGCCGCGCGCAGAATAAGTATGCCGCGTTCCTAGAGACCATTCAGCAAAGCGACGCGCAGGAGGCCGCACGTCTTAACGGGGAATTGCTCCTAGCAAACCTTCATCTGACGAAGCCCGGGCAAAGCGAGCTGATCGTAGAGGATTACTTTACCGATCCCCCCTCCCGCCGTGTCATTGCGCTTGATCCCGCCTTCAGCGCGCAGGAAAACGCAAGACGCTATTTTAAGCAATATAGAAAAGGCAAGCTCGGCAAAGCCTATGCCGAGGGCCAGATTGACGGCCTCGCGGGCGAGATTGCCTATCTTGAAGGTCAACTCGAAAACATCGACAAATGTGAAACGCTCTATGAACTCGGCGAAATCAAAGACGAACTGATTCGCGAGAAATATCTGCGCCCCGAAAAGGCGCAGGCGGCGAAGCCGGCCAATAAGTCCTCCTCTCCGATGCGGTTCCTCTCCAGCGACGGCATCGCCATCTCCGTTGGCAAAAACAATCGCCAGAATGACTTCTTAACGCTGCAATCCGCGCGCTCGGAAAATATCTGGCTGCATGTAAAGAACATGCCGGGCTCGCATGTCATAATCGACTACGACGGCGAACCACCGGAAACAACGCTCCGGGAGGCCGCCAATCTGGCTGCGTTCTATTCACAGGCGCGTACCTCCAGCGGGGTTCCGGTGGACTATACGCCGCGCAAGTTCGTAAAAAAGCCATCCGGCGCGCGGCCCGGAATGGTGATCTACAGCACTAACCGGACGCTCTATGTCTCCCCGGACGCCGCCCTGGTGCAACGGATGCGCACCGAATCCGAGAAACGATAGCCGCCCCGCATTGTGGCGTGTTTTATGATCCTCGCGCCGCTATTGTGAACACTCTGTGGAGAATCCGCGCAGTCGTTCTTGCTTGATTGCGTTCGGTTTTTCGTTCGCGTATAATTGTGTCATTGATTATTGGCAGGTATCATTTTGTTCGGCAATCGTCCTTTTGCGAAATGAACCGCCTGACAGGAAGGAAGACAGCGAATTTGTCTCGTATCGCACAGCTTTTTCAAAACCCGCTGCAGCTTCTGTATGTGCTGCCCGCGATCATCATCGGTCTTACCGTACACGAATGGGCGCATGCCTACTCTGCCTTTCGCCTCGGTGACCCAACGGCGCGGAACCTAGGCCGCATGACGCTCAATCCCATTGCGCATATCGACCCCATTGGCTTTATCATGCTGCTGGTCGTCGGTTTCGGCTGGGCAAAGCCCGTTCCGGTCAACCCGCGCAATTTTAAAAACTACAAGCGGGATGATATTGTCGTCTCTCTTGCAGGCATTTTTTCGAACCTTATAACCGCATTTCTTTTCTCGTTTGTCTATGTGGCAGGTGTGTTGAAATGGGGGCTTGGCACCAATACGGCATTCATGAGCATCTTTGGGTCCATCATCACCATCAACCTTGCTTTGGCGATCTTTAACCTCATTCCGATCTATCCGCTGGATGGATCGCATGTGCTGGAGGCTTTGCTGATTCGTAAGATCCCTCGTTTCTTCATGTTTCTGCGGCAATATGGCCAGTGGATTCTGTTGGGGCTCTTGCTTACCGGCGTTGTCTCCACCGTGCTGGGCTATCTGATCTCCGGCATATCCTCCGGCTTCTTCACGGTTGCCGCGTGGTTTATCAATCTGTTTTAAGGGAAATACATGCCGTATACGGTTCAACTGCAACAATTTGAAGGGCCGCTGGATCTGCTGCTGCACCTGATTGAAGAGGCCGAGGTGGACGTAAAGGACATCTTCGTCTCCGAGATTACGTCGCAGTATCTTTCCTATATGAATCAGCTGGACGAGTTGGACATGGACACGGCGAGCGAGTTTTTAACCATGGCGGCGACGCTGCTCTACATCAAGTCCCGCCAGCTGCTCCCCCGTCCACCCAAGGAGGACGAAAACGAAGAAGACCCGGAAACGCTGCTGATTCGCCAGTTGCGCGATTACAAAGCGTTTAAGGAAGCCAGCGAGCAGTTGAAATCCCTCTTCGAGAACGCAAGGGATAGCTGCACCCGTTTGCCGGAGGATATCCCGCTTCCGCCAAAAGAGGCCGCGCTCGACGGCGCAACGATGGATGGGCTTTTTGCTGCTTTTCTCGAGATGCTCGAACGAAAACATGATGCGCCGGAGGTCATCCGCTCCCAGCAAGTCAGCCCGGATCGCTATACCGTACGTTCGCAGACAGCGAAGATCCGCGCGGTGCTGCAGGAGAAGCTTGCCGTTTCGTTTGAAGAACTGTTCTCGCCCTATGCCGACCGCATGGAGATCATCGCGACGTTTATGGCGCTGCTGGAGATGATCGCGCGCGGCGAGATTCTGCTCAAGCAAAAGGAGCCGTTTGCCCCGATTCGCATCAGTGCGGACAAGCTGATGCTGGACGACGATAATTACGAATATATGGATGAAACGGAAGACTAATCCGACAGCCCGATCAACCGTCGAATGCGAAGAGGTATCAATGGAAGACCAGGTCAACAAACAGAACATTTATCACAGAATTGAGTGCATGCTTTTCGTCGCGGGCGACCCCGTAGCGATTACCGAGCTTGCGCGTGTTCTGGATATCCCGCTCGTAGCAACGCGGAGTATGCTTGGCGAGATGGAGTCTCTCTATCAAGCGGAAGGACGCGGCGTGCAGCTATTGGTAACGCATGACACCGCACAGCTCGTCAGCAATCGGGATTATATCGAGGACGTAAAGCGCCTGGTCAATCCGGACGAGACGAAGAGCGTCTCCCAGTCGCTGCTGGAAACCCTCGCGGTCATTGCCTATCGCCAGCCTGTGACGCGCTCGGATGTCGAGCGGGTACGCGGCGTACGCTGTGACTATGCGGTTACTCAGTTGGTGAAGCTGGGCCTCATCGTCGAGGTCGGGCGCAAAGATGTGGTCGGTCACCCGACGCTCTTTGGCACCACCGACAAATTCCTTCGACAATTTGGCATCCATTCCGTTGACGAAATGCCAAATTTCATGCGTTATTCGCAGGAAATATTTGAGGAGATCACGGAAGAGATCCCGGTCGTTTAAGCGAATGGAACGAATGCATCCAAAACAGCCTCCCTCGGGAGGCTGTTTTGGCCGTCAAAAAACGAGTTTTTTGACGGGACAACCGCTCTTTGCCTCTCGTCCTCCGGACTCCGGACGGCAAAGAGCTGCGAAGAAACCGCCCGATCCCGGGCGATCCGTCACGGTGGCAAAGCCGCCGTTGCCGGAATCGATGGGTTAAGGGCCGCGACCTTTCACAATCCCAGGACTTTTTAACCCAAAGTAAAACCCATCGGCAAAGTCCGCAGGACTTTGCCGATGGGCTGAGCCTCCCTCGGGAGGCTGTTTTGGTTTGGGTATGTATTTTTACAGAACCGAGATCATCTTGACGTTGATATCCCTGCCGTCTACCTCCAGCAGTGCGCAGGAGGAACGGCTTCCTCGCCGCGGCAGGGACAGACTGCCGGGATTGATGACAAGCAGTTCTCCGTCCGCCTGCAGCAAGGGCACATGCGTATGCCCGAAGAGCACCGCCGCGCAATTCGCATCCCGAGCGGTGTCGATCAGCTGCCCGAGGGTATAGAACTTGTCCCCGTGCACCAGCATGATCCACGCGTCTTCCACGCGCTCGATTCGCCGTTCGGGGTAGATGGAGCCGACATCGTTATTTCCCTTAACCGCAAAGTAGGGCACGTCGCCTAACCCTTGCGCAATTCGCTCCGCGTCTATTGCATAGTCTCCCAGATGAAAGAGCAGATCCACCGGCCCCAGCTTTTCCAGCGCAAGCGGCAGGCGGGAAAACATATTGTGCGTGTCTGAAAACACCGCGATTCGCTTCACGCCTTCTCACGCCGCAGAATCGCCTGCAGTGCCTCCAGCGCGTGTTTTCTGTGGCTCACCGCGTTCTTCTCCTCCGCGCTGAGTTCCGCAAAGGATTTATCATATGGCGGATAGTAAAAATAGGGATCATAACCAAAGCCGTTCGTTCCGCGCGGTTCGGTCAGGAGATAACCTTCCGCCGTGCCAAGCACGCATATGGTCTCCCTTCCCTCGCGCGCGAGGGCGACGGCCGAGGCAAAGCGGCAGGTGCGCTTTTCCCAGGGAACCCCCGCCATATCCCGCATGAGTTTCGCGTTGTTCGCTGCGTCGTCATGTCCCTCTCCTGCGTAGCGCGCGCTATAAACGCCCGGCGCGCCGTTCAGTGCGTCAACAATAATGCCGCTGTCGTCCGCAAGCGCCGCGGGAAAACCGGAAACCTTCAGAACCTCTTCCGCCTTTTTGATGGCGTTTGCCTGAAAGGTATCCCCGTCCTCCACCACATCAATCTCCAACCCGGCCTGCCGCAGAGTCATCATGTCCGGGTATTCCGAACCCAGAATCTCAAAAATTTCGCGCATCTTGTGCGCATTGTTGGTCGCTAAAATCAATTTCATGCGGAGATTATAGCAGAGAATACCACTATCGTAAAGGAAAACGAAGATGCAAACGTTCGTTCTTTTTCGCTTTTCCTGCGCAGATGGGTTCAAAGCGCACCTATAGCTATGCTATAATAATCTGAATGGACTCAGGGGGACAAACATGGACTTATCCATACTCAACGACAGACAGCGCGAAGCGGTGGAGACGACCGAAGGGCCGCTTCTCGTCCTGGCTGGCGCCGGAAGCGGGAAAACGCGCGTATTAACGCATCGAATCGCCTATCTGATTCAGGAAAAAGGCGTCGCGCCCTGGAATATCCTCGCGCTGACGTTTACCAATAAAGCCGCTGGCGAAATGCGGGAGCGCGTTGGCTCCCTGCTCGGCGCGGGCGTAAACGACATGTGGGTGATGACCTTCCACGCCTGCTGCGCGCGCATCCTGCGCAGCGAGATCGCCCCGCTTGGTTACGAGCGCACGTTTGTAATCTATGACGACGCGGATCAGCAGTCGCTGCTGAAACGAATCATCCGTGATCTGAATCTGAACGAAAAGGTATTCACCCCGCGCGATCTCTCCAGCCGTATTTCTGAGGCGAAGAACCAAAGCCTCGACGCGCTGAGCTACCTGCACGACGGTTATGCGCCAAAGGAAGTCGTCGCGGTCTACCAGGCGTATCAGAAACAGTTGAAGCAATGCAACGCTCTGGACTTTGACGACCTGCTGCTGTTTGTCATGCAACTCTTTACCCAGTATCCTGAAGTGCTGGAAAAATATCAAAAAAAGTTCCGATATATCCTTGTGGACGAATATCAGGATACGAACCTTGTGCAATATCACATCGTAAAGCAACTCGCCGCCAAGCACCGCAATCTCTGCGTGGTTGGAGACGACGACCAGAGCATCTATGGCTGGCGCGGCGCGGATATACGAAATATTCTGGAGTTTGAAAAAGACTTCCCCGGCGCTGCGATCATTCGTCTGGAGCAAAACTACCGTTCCACAGAGGTGATCCTGAACGCCGCAAACATCGTTATCTCCAACAACCGTTCCCGCAAAAAAAAGGAACTTTGGACTCAGCAAAAGGGCGGCGAACCCATCGACGTCTACGAGGCGATGGATGAGCGGGACGAGGCGAACCGCATCGCAAACCGTATTCTTGAAGGCGCGCGATATGGCGACCGGCGATATGACGACTACGCGATTCTCTACCGCACACATGCCCAGAGCCGCGTGATTGAAATGTACCTGCAAAGCTACGATATCCCCTATCGTGTCTACGGCGGCATGTCGTTCTTCCAGCGCGCGGAGGTCAAGGATATTGTGGCCTATCTGCGCCTCTTGCAGAATTCGGCCGACGACGTCGCATTTCTGCGCGTGGTGAATATTCCGCGCCGCGGCATTGGAGACAGCTCGATCGACGCGCTGCAGGCTTTTGCCAGCGCGCGGACGCAACCTCTGCTGCATGCGATTCTGCAACTTCGAGACGGCGATCTTGCCAAGTCCGCCCGGGAGAAGTTTGCCGCATTCGCCGAGCTTCTTTCGGATGTATACATGCAGTTTGGCGTTAAGTCCTTTCCGGACGTGGTGGAATATCTTCTGCAGGTCATCGGCTACGACGCCTACCTGCAAGCTGACCGAAAGGAAAACTATGAGGCCCGCGCGGATATCGTCAAAGAGTTTGTCGGCTACATTCGCGAGTTTACGGATTCTCTGGACGAAACACAGGTCGATGTACTCTCCGCGTTTCTCGAAAACGTCGCGCTATTTTCCGCAACGGACGAGCGGGACGACGCGGGCGGGCGCGTCTCGATGATGACGCTGCACAGCGCAAAGGGTCTGGAGTTTCCTGTCGTATTCCTTTGCGGGCTGGAGGATGGATTGTTCCCCTCCATGCAGAGTATCTATGAACCGGAGAAATTAGAGGAGGAGCGCAGGCTCTGCTATGTCGGCATCACGCGCGCGCGTCAAAAGCTCTATCTCTCCTCCGCAAAGCAGCGCATGCTCTACGGTAAGATCAGCCCCGCAATGCCCTCGCGTTTTTTGGTGGAGTTGGAAGAGGCTCTGCCCGCAGAAGCAAAGCCCGCGCCAAAACCAGCGCAGCTCAAGAGCGTCCCGCCGCAGCAGGCGTTCGGCATCTCCGTGCATTCGCTCAAGGGCGGCAGCACGGCGGGACAGCCAGCCATCCGCAGAGATCCCATAAAGCCGGAGCCGCAGGTTCAGCAGGATATCGCGTATACACCCGGTCAGCGCGTACGCCACAAGGCGTTTGGCGACGGAACCGTGCTTGCGGTCAATGGTAGCGGCGCATCCTCGATTGTCGAAATCGCCTTTGATAACGGAGCGAACAAAAAGTTTGCGGCGGCGTTCGCGCCGATTGATGTTTTATAGCCCATGCCGCAACGCTTGCGTCATATGATGCAAACTGAGATGATTAGTGGAGGCGGATTTTTATGACCCGTCAGGAAGAATTAACGCAGCTGCTTGCGCGATATGCCGAAGCATATTATGATTCGGATGCGCCGAAGGTTTCGGATGCGGAATACGACGCGCTTTATGACGAACTTCAACAATTGGAGCAGGAGAGCGGCTTCGTCCTGCCCGGCTCGCCGACCGCGCGCGTCGGCGCAAGCGCGGGTTCCTTTCAGCCGCATACGCATATCCGCCGCCTCTACAGTCTCGATAAGGTACGCACCGAGGGTGGCATCATCGACTGGGCAAACCGCGCGATTCGCTCTGCCGATGGCAAAACGGTTGAGTTCGCACTGGAATACAAGTTTGACGGACTCACCGTCTGCCTAACCTACGAAAACGGAAAATTTACGCAGGGCGCTACTCGTGGAAACGGCGTCACAGGCGACGGCGTCTACGAACAGTTACTCACGATCGCCTCTATTCCAAGAGCGATTCCGTTCAAATGCAAGATGGAGGTGCAGGGTGAATGCATCATGCGTCTCTCCGTTTTAGAGGAGCTGAACAGAACCGCAGACGAGCCCCTGAAAAACGCCAGAAACGCCGCCGCAGGCGCGCTGCGAAATCTTGACCCTAAGGTGACCGCAAGCCGTAAGCTCGATATCTTCTGCTATAACGTTGGCTATATCGAGGGGAAAGAGCTCACAAATCAGCGAGAAATGCTTGACTTTCTTGCAGAAAACGGTTTCCCCGTCAGCCCCTATATTCGTTACTGCCACACCGCCGAGCAGCTCAAGCGAGAGATTGACCTCGCCGAACAGACGCGCGGCGCGCTGGATTTCTTAATCGACGGCATGGTCATCAAAGTGACGGATTTTTCGCTCCGCGAGGCGCTCGGCGAAACGGAGAAATTCCCGCGCTGGGCAATGGCATATAAATTCGCCGCCGAGGAAACGACGACCACTGTAGAAGAGGTTACCTGGGAAGTTGGCCGTACGGGCAAGCTCACGCCGCTGGCGCATCTTTCCCCTGTTGAGCTTGCGGGCGCAACCATTCAACGCGCAACGCTGAACAACTATGACGACATTCAGCGCAAACGCGTCAAGATCGGCTCCCGGGTCTTCATCCGCCGCAGCAACGACGTCATCCCGGAAATTCTTGGCGCGGTGCCGGACGACACGGCGACAACGATCATTGAAAAACCCACCCGCTGTCCTGTCTGCGGCGCGCATGTGGAGGAAAACGGCGCCCATCTCTTCTGCACCAACTCCCTCTCCTGCCGCGCGCAAATTACACTGCGCATTGCGCATTATGCCTCGCGGGACGCGATGGATATTGAGTCGCTCAGCGACAAGACCGCGGCCCAGCTCATCGAGGATCTCGGCATTCAGTCGATTCCGGAGCTCTACGCGCTCACGCACGAACAGCTCGTAGCGCTGAACCGATTTGGCGCGAAGAAGGCGCAGAACCTGCTGGACGCCATCGAGAAAAGTAAAACGAGGCCGCTCGGCGGTTTTCTCTTTGCCCTTGGCATCCCGAATGTGGGAAACAAGACCGCTAAGGATCTCGCAAAGCGGTTTGGCAATCTCGCCGCCGTGCGAGCCGCGACGCGCGAAGAGCTGCTCGCCATTCCCGACATCGGCGGAATCGTTGCGGAGAGCGTTCTTTCGTTCTTTGGGGATGCCAACATCGCCGCGCAGATTGATACGCTGCTCTCCTACGGTGTTTCACCGGAGAGCGAGCAAGCCGCCAACACCGCCTCCTCTATTGCGGGCAAAACCATCGTAGTCACCGGTACCCTGCCGACGCTTGGCCGGCGTGAAGCGGAGACCCTGATCGAACAAAACGGCGCAAAGGCCGCGGGGAGCGTCAGCAAAAAGACGGACTATGTGCTCTACGGTGAAAGCGCGGGCAGCAAGCTGGACAAAGCAAGAGAACTAAATATTCCGCTTCTGACAGAGCAGGAATTTTTGGAGTTGATTGGTGAACCGCCGCATACAGAGGAAAGCGGCGCGCCCGTCACGCTTTTTTAAAGGACTGGAGACCTGAAACATACATGCTTAGACTTGGAAAACTAGACAACGACGATTTGGAACGCCTCGTGCTCCAAAAATTCCGCCGCGTTCGGCCGGAGTCGCTCTCCTCGCCCACGATCGGCCAGGACTGCGCGCTGCTGGATCTTAGCGGCGATCTTGTCGTGCTCAGCTGTGATCCCATCACATCCGCAAGCGTCACCCATCTTGGGCGTCTGACGGTGCACGTGAGCTGCAACGATGCGGCGGCTGCCGGCGCGGAACCAGTCGGTCTTCTTGTGACGCTCCTGATGCCGCCAAGCGGCAGTATGGAGCAGATCGCACAGATTGCGGATGATCTATCAAATGCGGCGCAGCTCGCAAATGTTGACATTCTCGGCGGGCACACAGAGGTAACGAATGCCGTAACCCGCGCGGTGACCAGCGCAACCGTTGTCGCGCGGCAGCCGAAGGACGCGGCCCTGCGCGGCATGCGCCCCGGCGACGCTATCGTGCTGACCAAGTGGGCCGCCATCGAGGGCACAACGATCCTTGCGGAGGATTTTGCCTCCCGTCTGTCCGTTTTGCCGGAATCCACGTTGGCCGCCGCGCGTGCAATGGCGGGCCAACTCAGCATCGTGCCGGAGAGCCGAATCGCCATGCGGTTTGGCGCAAGCGCGATGCACGACGTTACCGAAGGCGGCGTCCTCGGGGCAGCCTGGGAGCTTGGCTATGCCAATGCCTGTGCGGTAACGATCGACACCGGCGCGATTCCCGTTCGCGAAGAGACCAAGAACATCTGCGCCGCGCTCTCGCTCGATCCGCTACGACTCATCGGCAGCGGCAGTCTGCTCATCGCCTGTGAAGACGGGGCGCGCCTCGTCTCGGCGCTCATCGCGCACGGAATTCCCGCCGCCGTCATTGGCCAGGCAATCGACGGCGGGCAGAGTTTTGCGGATGAAATCCCTCTGGAAGAGCCGCATGCGGACGAGCTCTATCGGCTCACAGCAGGCGAATCCTCCACAGCAGTTGATTTGAATGCTTGTGTGAACTCGTTTCGCATGCTATAATTTGTAATTGCGACCTGGGGGTATGTAACAATGTACAGCATGACAGGCTATGGAAAAGGCGGCGCGTCGTCCGATGGACGCGAAATGACGGTGGAGCTCAAAAGCGTGAACCACCGCTATCTGGATGTTGGTATGCGTCTGCCCCGCCATCTATCGTTTTTAGAAGATCCCATCCGCTCTGCGCTGACCAACCGGCTCTCGCGCGGACATGTGGATGTGTTTGTCAACTATCGAAATCTGCGCAGCGACGCAAGAACGGTTGAAATTGACGCGCCCCTGCTAAGCGCATTTGTCGCCGCCGCAAGGCAGGCGAACGAGGTGCTTGGGTTAAGGGACGATCTCTCCCTCACCGCCGCGCTCCGCCTGCCGGATGTTTCCAGTGTCCGCGAGGCGGACGAGGACGCGGGCGCGGTGCTTTCGCTGCTAAACAGCGCGATCAACAGCGCCATCGACGCTCTTCTCATCATGCGCGAACAGGAAGGCGAGCGACTCTTCGTCTATCTCGACCGTTGCAATGACACGGTAGAATCGCTCACGGCGCAGATTGCTAAACGCGCGCCCGTCGTCGTCAGCGAATATCGCGCAAAGCTGGATGAGCGTATCGCAACCCTGCTTGGCAATGTTGAGGTGGATCGTACACGGCTCGCAACCGAGGTCGCTCTATTTGCGGACAAGGCAAGCATCGACGAGGAGATCAGCCGTCTGCACAGTCATATTGCGCAGATGAGGACCTTGTTGGTGGACAAGGAACCGGCTGGACGAAAGCTGGACTTTGTTGTGCAGGAGATGAACCGCGAATTCAACACCATTGGCTCCAAGGCCAACGACGGCGAGCTGACCAAACTCGTGCTCACCGGCAAGGCGGAGATTGAGAAGATCCGCGAGCAGGTACAAAACATCGAGTAATCCCCATCCGTATCTCCCATTGATGCAAACTATCGTACAGCAGACATTATGGTTAGGAGCAGCCCGTTATGATGAACCTGCGACTTGTGAATATCGGCTTTGGCAATATCGTTTCGGCGGATCGCCTGATCGCGATTGTCAGCCCCGAATCTGCGCCCATCAAGCGCATCGTTCAGGAAGCGCGCGAGAGCGGCCGCCTAATCGACGCAACCTGCGGGCGGCGCACACGTGCGGTCGTCATCACGGACAGCGACCATGTAATACTCTCCGCCATTCAGCCGGAGACCATTGCAAACCGGCTCGACACCAAAGCGGACGAAGCCGACGACTGAAGACGAGAGGAGTTAATTTTCACGATGAAACAAACTAGAAAGGGGCTTTTGCTCGTCGTATCCGGCCCCGCCGGCGTTGGCAAGGGTACTATCAATCAAACGCTGATCTCCCGTAATAACGACATCCGTATGTCGGTCTCCGCAACCACGCGCGAACCGCGCAAAGGGGAAATCGACGGCGTGCATTATTTCTTTAAAAGCGAAGAAGCATTTCAAAAGATGATCGACGAAGGCGCGTTTCTTGAGTATATGCGCGTGTTCAACACCCATTATTATGGAACGCCAAAAAGTTTTGTTGAGGAAGAACTCTCCGAGGGGCGAAGCGTCATCCTCGAGATTGATGTGCAAGGTGCGATGCGCGTAAAGGCCGCCTATCCGGACGCCGTGCTCATCTTTATCGCGCCGCCTTCCATGAGCGAACTAAAATCCCGTCTGATCCACCGCGGAACAGAATCATCCGAGGCGATTGAGCGCCGATTTCAAACGGCGTATCAGGAGCTTGAGTATGTAAAACAATACGATTATGTCGTCGTAAACGATATTCTGGATCTAGCGATCGCGCGTACGGAGGATATCATCTCCGCTGAGCGCTGCAAGGTTTCAAGAAACGGCGAACTAATCGAGAAACTTCAAGGAGGCAGGAGCGCATTATGATGAACTTACCGTTGAACGAACTGATCGAGATCACAGGTTGCCGCTATATGCTGGTGACCGCCGTTGCGCAGAGAGCGCGCCAACTGCAATCGGATCCAGATAAGCTCGACGGGCGCAAGCCTGTTTCCGTCGCCGTAGATGAGCTCTACACCGGAAAACTGCATCTGGACTATCCGAAGGAATTCTATCAGGACTGACCAGCCCGATTTATTCACGGGAGCGTCATTCCCGTTTTTGTACGACATGATATGAATTCTTGCCGAACCCGCTTCCGGTTTTATTTCGGTGCGGATTCGACCTGCACTGGCCCGCTTGCGGGCTATTTGCGGTTTTGGCAAGTCTCGCGCTTTTCTGTTCCTTTTATTGCACAGCGACCAAGGAATCCGACTGGAGGTGAACGGTATGAACCAAGTCTGCGAAGTCATCGTTGACATTGCGCACGCAAACGTGGACAGGCTCTATAGCTACCTCATCCCCGACGGGATGCAGGTGTTTGTGGGCAGCCACGTGCTCGCACCGTTCGGCTCAGGCAACCGTCAGCGCGAGGGATTCGTTATTCGGGTGTACGCTCTGGAAGAAAAGCCCGAAGCGCAGGCAAACGGCGGCAGCGACGCGCCCGTTTCTCTCAAGCCGCTGTTGCGCGTCATCGAGCCCTACCCCATCCTGACGTCGGAGCAGATCGATCTGGCCTACTGGATGCAGAAAAGCTACTATTGCCTGCTGGTGGATGCGCTCCGTCTCATGATTCCCGCGCAGATGCGAGGCTCCAAAGTGAAGGAAAAGATAGAGCGCACGCTCCGTCTGGCCGAGCCGAATCAGGTCGAGGCGCAGTTGCTATCGCTGCTGGACAAGAGCGGAAAGCCACGCGCACCAAAACAATATGAGGTGCTCGAAACGCTAAAAACGCATGCGGTTGAGATGTCGCTCTCCGATTTGCTCGCATTTGTGCCGGACTCGCATGCCGCCATTGCCGCGCTGGTAAAGCGCGGCTATGTCGCCGAGGACGGACACGTTACCTTTCGCCGCCCGAATATCAGCTCGCTGTCTTCCGACAAGCAGGTGGTGCTCAACGCCGCGCAGAAAGGCGCGGTAGATGCAATCGTAAAAGCGATGCATGAAAAAAGCGGAACGCTTTTGCTGCACGGCGTCACCGGAAGCGGCAAGACCGAGGTGTATATGCACGCGATCGAGCGCTGTCTTGCAGAAGGCAGGCAGGCGATTATGCTCGTGCCGGAGATCGCGCTCACACCGCAGACCGTCGGCCTCTTTCAGGAGCGGTTTTCGGACGGCATCGCGGTTCTGCATAGCCGTCTCTCCGCCGGAGAGCGGTTTGACGAATGGCGCAGAATTCGCCTCGGCAAGGCGCGGGTCGCCGTCGGCGCACGCAGCGCCGTATTTGCGCCGATGCAGAACGTCGGCCTCATCATCGTCGACGAGGAACACGAAGGCAGTTATCAAAGCGAAACCTCGCCGCGCTATGGCGCGCTGGAGGTTGCCGCCTACCGTGCAAAGCAATTCGGCTCGCCGCTGCTTCTGGGCAGCGCGACGCCTTCCCTTCTCTCCTATTATCGCGCGCAGTCAGGCCGTTATCAGTTACTCGAGCTGCCCGGGCGCGTGCAAAACCGTCCCCTGCCGGAGGTAGAGGTAATCGACATGCGGCAGGAGTTCCAGGCGGGCAACAACGGCATCTTCAGCGGTAAGCTGGCGCAATATCTCGGAGAATGCCTGGAAAACAAACAGCAGGCGATGCTGTTTATCAACCGCCGCGGATACTCCACCTTCGTCTCCTGCCGAAACTGCGGTTATGTCGTGCTCTGCGATGATTGCGATATCTCCATGACCTATCACAAGGGCGAAAACCGTCTGCGCTGTCATTTCTGCGGTTCGGTCAAACCCCTGCCCGCCACCTGCCCCGCCTGCGGGAAAGCCTTCATCAAGTACTTTGGCGTCGGCACCGAGCAGGTGGAAGAAGCGCTGCATCGGCTCTTCCCGGAGGCCGTTACCCTCCGGATGGATACGGATACCATCCGCACCAAGGATGCAATGCAGCAGATGCTCGGCGCGTTTTCGCGTGGCGAGGCGCAGTTCCTCGTCGGTACGCAGATGATCGCCAAGGGGCATGATTTCCCAAATGTTACGCTGGTCGGCGTGGTTGCGGCGGATGCAACGCTGATGATCCCCGATTATCGCAGCACCGAGCGGACGTTTCAGCTGCTCACGCAGGTTTCCGGCCGCGCGGGCCGCGATGAGTTCCCCGGCAGGGTTGTGGTGCAGACCTATTCTCCCGCGCATCCGGCCATCCGCTTTGCGAAACATCATGACTACAAGAGCTTCTATGCCTATGAGCTCGAGCAGCGCAAGAAAGCTATCTTTCCGCCGTTTTCGCTGTTCATTCGCTGTCTGTTTTCCTCGGACGACGAGACCCAGCTCAACCAGAGCGTTTCCGCCTATGCGGCGGAACTCAAGGCCACGCTGGACGAACGTCTCGGCAAGGAGGGCGAGCGGGATATCCTGCTCTATAGCGCCTCCCCCGCGCCGATTAAGCGAAAACAACGCGCTTATCGCTACCAAATACTGATCAAGTTGCTGCGCACGGCGCGCCTGAGCGACGCGATCCAAACGATCTATACGTTTGCCGCGGACCATCGAAACGAACTCTTCGCCATGGTCGAGGTGAACCCGCAGGATATGTTATGAAGAAAAAAAATGCGCAACCCCAGAAGGAACAGCCAAAGAAGAAAAAGACAAACTGGAAGCTCGTACGCGAGCTGATGCAAGGTTATAACCGCTATATCGTCTTCGCAACGGTAAGCGTTTTGCTCTCCACCGCGTTTTCCTATGCCGCGCCGTATGTAACGAGCTTTACGCTTGACTATGTCATCCAGGGCATCACAACCTCGACACCCGCGTTTCTTGTGCGCTGGGCGGAGGCGCTCGGCGGCCGCAGTTATTTCATGGGCAGTCTTTCTGTCTGCGGTATCGCGCTGGTGTTCTTCACGGGGATGAACTGCCTGTTTACCTACACCCGGCGCCAAAATATCGCCCTTGCTTCCGAGGGCGTTGCAAAGACCATGCGCGATAGGCTTTATCGCCATCTGGAAGACGTCCCCTACGACTATCACAAACACGCGGCGACGGGCGACCTCGTGCAGCGTTGCACCTCGGACGTGGACACTGTTCGGCGCTTCATCCAGCTGCAGTTGATGGAGATCGTCCGCACGGTTGTGATGTTCGGGTTTGCTGCCGTGGTTATGTTTTCCATCAACGTTAAAATGACGCTGATCTCGATGGCGTTTTTACCGCTGCTCACCATCAGCTCGTTTGTGTATTTTCAGTATGTGAGGAAGTACTTTACCGCTTCGGATGAGGCGGAGGGCGCTCTCTCGACCATGCTGCAGGAGAACCTGACCGGCATGCGCGTCGTCCGCGCGTTCGGTCAGCAGAAGAGCGAGATTGATAAGTTCACCAAGCTGAACGCGACCTACCGCTCGACGACCTATCGGCTCATCAAGCTGCTTGGATTCTATTGGGGCCTCTCGGACAGCGTGGGTTATTTCCAAATCGCGCTCTCGCTCTGCATGGGCGTAATCGCCGTCTACCGGGGAACGTTCACGCTTGGCAACGTTGCTCTGTTTACCACCTATGTCGCTATGCTGACCTGGCCTGTCCGCCAGCTTGGGCGCATCCTTGCGGATATGGGCAAGGCCGCTGTTTCGCTCGGCCGACTGGATGAGATTTTATCCGCGCCTGTCGAAGCCGAACCGGGCAAGGCGCTCTCGCCTGATCTCGCCGGCGAGATCGTGTTTAACAACGTCTGCTTCGGCTATGATCGATACAATGATGTGCTGGACGGCGTGAGTTTCACGGCAAAACCGGGGCAGACCATCGCCATCCTCGGCGCGACGGGCTCTGGCAAGACGAGCCTCGTGCAGCTCCTGCAACGTCTCTACCTGCGCACAGCGGGCAGCATCACGATTGCCGGGACGGACGTCAACGACATTGAACACGGGCATCTAAGGCGCAACATCGGCATCGTTCTGCAGGAGCCGTTTCTCTATTCGCGCACGATCATGGAAAACATCCGCATCTGCTCGCCCTGCTCAACCGAGGAGGACGTTTATCACGCCGCGCGCACTGCGAGCGTGCACGACGTGATCGAGTCCTTTGAGTTGGGTTACGATACGTTGGTTGGCGAGCGCGGCGTCACCCTCTCCGGCGGACAGCAGCAGCGCGTCGCCATCGCGCGGACGCTGATGCAAAACGCACCGATTCTGATTTTTGACGATTCCATGAGCGCCGTGGATTCGGAGACGGACGCGGCCATCCGTCGCTCCCTCTTCTCGCTCAACCAGAGCGGAATCACCTTCCTGATCTCCCACCGCATCACCACCCTGCGCGAGGCGGATAACATCCTCGTGTTGGAAGACGGGCGGATCACCCAGCAGGGCACGCATGCCCAGCTGATCCGGCAATCGGGACTCTACCGCCGGATTGCGGAGATTCAGGATGCAGTGTCGGACGGGAGCGCCGTATGATGTTCGTTCAGCCAACTACAACCACGTCTCGGAAGGAGGCGAACGCATAATGTATATTGAAGAACAGGATTTTGCCGCCAAACGGATCGACTGGAACGTTTGGAAAAAACTGTATCGCTATGCCCTCCAGCATAAAAAGCTGTTTTTTACGGTTATCGCCGCGCTCGTCATCGTCGCAGCGATCGACATCGCCTATCCTCTGTTTACCAGCTACGCCATCGACCATTTTGTCGTGCCCAAGTCTCTGGATGGGTTGGGGCGCTTTGCCGCGCTCTATGCCGTCGTGATCCTGATGCAGAGTTCCGGCGTCATTACGTTTATCAACTTCGCCGGACAGCTGGAGATGGCAATCGCCTATCATATTCGGCAGGATGCGTTTCTGCGTCTACAGGAGCTCTCATTCTCCTTTTATGACCGCACGGCGGTCGGCTATATCATGGCGCGAATGATGAGCGATATCTCGCGGCTGTCGGATATGATCGCATGGAGCCTCGTGGACGTGCTTTGGTCGCTGCTCTATGCGCTGGGCTGTATCGTCACGATGTTTGTGCTCTCCTGGAAGCTCGCGCTGATCTCCCTCGCGGTTCTGCCGCTTCTGGCGTATATCAGCGTTAAGCTGCAAACGCTCATGCTCAAGCATCAGCGCGAGGCGCGGAAGCTCAACTCCCGCATCACGGGCGCGTTTAACGAGGGCATCATGGGTGCGGTAACCACCAAAACGCTGGTTCGCGAAACCGAAAACGCAAATGAGTTTAGCGAACTTACAGGTAAGATGAAGCAGGCCAGCATCAAGAGCGCGCTGGTCTCCGCCTCGTTTTTCCCGATCATCATGTCGCTCGGCGCGGTTGGCACAGGCCTCGCGCTCACCCTCGGCGGGCAGGGCGTGCTGAATCCGTCCTATGCGTTCGTCGGCGCCATCTCCGCGGGCACGCTGGTTGCGTTTATCTCCTACTGTACGCAGATCTTCGACCCGATTCAGCAGCTCGCCAACATTTTGGCGGAGATGCTCGGCGCGCAGGCTTCGGCGGAGCGCGTCATCACGCTCATGAATACCGAGCCGGATGTGACCGACCGACCGGACATTATCGAAAAATACGGCGATATCCTGCACCCGCATCCGGAGCGCTGGGAGTCGATCAAAGGCGACGTCTGCTTTGACCATGTCTCTTTCCAATACAAAAACGGCGAACGCGTCCTGGACGATTTTTCTCTGGACGTCAAAACCGGCCAAACCATTGCGCTGGTTGGCGAAACGGGTGCGGGCAAAAGCACCATCATCAACCTGCTCTGCCGGTTTTACGAGCCAACCGAGGGGTCCATCCGCATCGACGGAACGGACTATCGCGAGCGCTCCCAGCTCTGGCTCCAGTCCAGCCTCGGCTATGTGCTCCAAACACCGCATCTTTTCTCCGGCACCATCAAGGATAACATCCGCTTTGGCAAACCGGAGTCGAGCGACGAGGAGGTTATGGACGCCGCGCGGCTGGTACACGCCGAGCCGTTTATCCTTGCGCAGGAGAAGGGCTACGACACGGAGATCGGCGAAAGCGGCGCGCGGCTTTCCACAGGGCAGAAACAGCTTATATCCTTTGCCCGCGTAGTGCTTAAAGACCCGCGCATCTTTGTTCTGGATGAGGCGACAAGCTCCATCGATACCGAAACCGAGCAGCTGATTCAGCATGCGATTACACATATTTTGAAGGATCGTACGAGCTTCATCGTCGCCCACCGTCTCTCAACCATCCGCACCGCAGACCGAATTCTCGTCATCCGCGGCGGCAAGATTCAGGAGAGCGGCACACATGAAGAGCTGCTGCAGCTTCACGGATACTATTACGACCTCTATACGCAGCAGTTTTGCGAAGATCGCACAGCGGAATCGCTCGGCAAACCGGAAATGGAGAACAAAAACGAATGACGGTCAATTACTGGTCCCTGCTCAGCATCTGCCCGCTTGTATTCGCGGCAAGCTTGCTCGACGCGGTTGCGGGCGGTGGAGGGCTGATTTCACTCCCCGCCTACCTCATCGCCGGACTACCGCCGCACAACGCCATTGCAACCAATAAACTCTCCAGCAGCATCGGCACTGTGGCCTCCACCGCGCGCTTTATCAAAAACAAATGCGTGGACTGGCCAACCGCGATTCCCTCCGCACTGCTCGCGGTGCTTGGTTCCATCGTCGGCGCAAATCTGATTCTTGCAATCGACGATACCATCATACGGTATATCATGCTCGTTCTGGTTCCGGTTCTCGCGTTCGTGATTTTGAAAAAACGCGATCTCTCATCGGAACAGCTGGAACCCGTCAGCAGGCAGCGGCAGTTCATCGTTATCTGCCTGTTTGCGCTGATCGTCGGCATGTACGATGGATTCTACGGCCCCGGTACAGGAACCTTTTTGCTGTTGGCGTATACACAGCTCGCAAAGCTGCCGCTCCGCCTCGCAGCGGGCAACGTAAAGATCGCCAATCTATCCAGTAATATCGGCAGCCTTGTTGTATTTCTGCTCAATGGCCAGGCCATCATTCCGATCGGGCTGATCTCCGCCGTCTTCGCTGTATCCGGCCATTTTATCGGTGCCGGAATGATGCTGAAAAACGGAACGAAGATTGTGAAGCCTTTCATTTTAACCGTGCTTGGCCTGCTGTTCGTCCGCCTGTTGTATGATCTTCTCCTAGCCTAGCGTCCTCTGAGAGCAAAAAAACACCGGTGCGGACATGTGAACTGAACCCCGTCGATTAGACACAAATAAAAGCCCCTATCGCAGGAATACTAAGAATTACATGAACTGGCGTCGTTTTTCGAGCGGCGTCAGTTTTGTTTTAAGCTGAATTCG
>JAYFQU010000002.1:0-62573 GCA_034926785.1 Christensenella sp. | reverse complement strand
TCCGCATGCCTCATATTCCGGATGCTTGTTTACCACCGCTTCCAGAGAGGAATACACCTCTTCCACCGTCTGCAGAAACTCCGGCTCGTTGCTATTCTTTTTCTTTACGTCTTCCAATACCCGCTGAATATAGGCGTTCATAGATACCCTCCTAACGCTTTCTGTGTTATTTTTTCCGGCGGATCGCTCCGCCCGCCGGAAAGATCGAATTCAACCCTGGTCTTCGTTTGCAAAAACCTGGGACGCCATCGCCCGATAGGCGTCCGTTAAGACGGCGGCATCGGTGCCGAGGGTGACGCTGTTAAACCCAAGCGAAAATGCTTCCCGCGCGCGCGGCACAGAGCCTGCGAAGATAAAGGAAAGCTTCCCCGCTTCCTGGCAGGCGCGCTGTACCCGCTGAATGGCCCCCCGCACCTCCGGGTCGTCAAACCTTCCCGGCTTTCCGAGCGCGGCAGAGAGATCGAACGGGCCGACAAAAATACCGTCGATTCCGTCCAGTTGCACGATCGCTTCAATCTGATCCAGACATTCGCGTGTCTCGCACTGGGGGAGCAGCAGCGACTCGCGGTTGGAAACCTCAAAATAGTGCTCCAGGCCGTGCTGCGCATAGTCCGCATACCAATATCCGCTGCCAGAAGCGCTGCCGACGCCGCGCGCGCCGAGCGGCATATATTTGCCGTATTCAACAATGCGCCTGGCTTCGTCCAGCGTTTTCAGGTTGGGGATGACGACGCCGCTCGCTCCCGCATCCAGCAGTTTTAAAATTGCCGGACGGGAGATGTCGTTTGCACGCGCGAACGGTTCAATACCATAGAGTCTTGCGGCGCGCACCAGATCCGGCAATAGTTCCGGGTGAAACGGGCCGTGCTCGTTGTCGATAATCAGGTAATCCAGCCCGGTAAATCCCAGGCATTCCGCGATATTTCCGGTCCCGAGTTCAAAAAAGGTGCCGAGCGTCCGCTTTCCGCTTCGCATTTTTTCCAGCGCAAGATTTTTCATGCCGTCCTCCGTTTCATGTCCAAATTGCATAAAAAAGGCAGGCCGCCGGAGCCGGTCCGGAGGCCTGCTTCTCATCTGAAGAAACGATTCGTTATCTCTGAACGCGCCCGGATGCGTTGCCGCCCATCAGCGAGCGGACCTCGTCCAGCGTCACACGGTTAAAGTCGCCTTGAATGGTATGCTTGAGGCAGCTTGCCGCAATTGCAAACTCGATGGTATCCTGCGGATTCATCTCGTGAATCATGCTGTAGATCAGCCCTGCGCCAAAGGAATCCCCGCCGCCAACGCGATCCCAGATATGGATGTCGTATTCCTTCGAGCGGTAAAATGCCTTTCCGTCGTAGAGCATGCCGGACCACTTGTTGTCGTTGGCCGAGATGGAGGAACGCAGCGTAATTGCCACCTTCTTGCAGCCGTAGCGTTCGGAGATTTTTCTCGCAACGTCCTGATATCCCTCATATGAGAGCTTGCCGGAATCCACATCCGTGCCGCTGGCCTTGATGCCAAGCACCTTTTCCGCGTCCTCTTCGTTCGCAATACAGACATCCACATACGGAACCAGCGCGGACATGGTGGCGAGCGCCTTCTCCGTGCTCCAGAGATTCTTTCGATAGTTCAGGTCGCAGCTGACGGTAATGTCCTTCGCCTTGGCGCATTTAACCGCATCCATACAGGCTTGCGCCAGCTCATCGGAGAGCGCGGGCGTGATGCCTGTGAAGTGAAACCACTTGCAGCCTTCAAAGATGGCTTCCCAGTCGAAATCCGAGGCCTTCGCCATTGAGATTGCGGAATACGCCCGGTCGTAGATGACCTTTGAGGGGCGCTGGGACTGACCCTTTTCCACATAATAAACGCCGACACGCTTGCCCTGACGGAGCACCTTCGTCGTATCCACGCCAAAGTAACGCATGCTGTTGATCGCCGCCTGGCCAACCGGATTCTCCGGCAGCGCGGTGACGTAGCCGACGCTCTCGCCAAAGTTGCCGAGCGATACGGCGACATTCGCCTCGCCGCCGCCAAAGGTTGCCTCCAGATGATTCGTCTGCAGAATGCGATGGCCGTCCTCCGGCATGAGCCGGAGCATGATCTCGCCAAATGTGATGATGTTTGCCATATGTTTTATCCCCGGCGATTCAGACCTCACGCATTGACGAGGTGAATCGCGAATCCCCCTATTTCATCTTTAAAGTAAATTGCGTTGAGCTTGCCGTTTGCGGCGTATTTTGCCGAGGCTTCGTTAAACTCCACCCCCATCGCCTTGTAATAACGCACCGCGCGATCCACGGACGACGTATAGAAACCAATATGCCCGTGGCTGCCCAGATAGTTGGACTTCATGACCTCGATCGCACGGTCGACAAAGACCGAACTGCTGCCGTCCTTCGCAACATCCATGCGCAACAGTCCTGCGATTCCGCTCGCTGTTTCACGCGCGGTCGCCTCGTTCTCGGTGTTGATGCCGACATGCGCGAGTCTGAGGTTGAGCATCGTCTGCACCGATTTGCGGCAGAGCTCCGTGATCTCAGCCCATTCACGCTTTGCCATGTGCGCGCCTAGCATGTAGGTTCCGCCGCAGGCAACGATCCGGTCAAATGCGAAATAGTCCGCGATGTTATTGAGCCCCAGTCCGCCAGTCGGGATAAACCCTACGCCGCTGTATGGCCCGCAGATAGCCTTGATCGCCGCGATTCCGCCGTTCTGTTCGGCGGGGAAAAACTTCACGGTCTTGAGGCCGAGGTTCATCGCCGCCTCTACCTCGCTCGGCGTCGCAACGCCGGGGATCATATCGACGCCCCGCGAGAGGCAGTACTTCACAATCTCCGTATTGAGGCCTGGCGCAACGATAAACTGAGCGCCCGCCTCGATGGCAAGCTTCGCCTGCTCCATCGTGATCACCGTACCCGCGCCAACCAGCATCTCCGGGTGGTTCTCCCGCGCACACCGGATATACTGATCCGCGTGCTCCATGCGGAAGGTGATCTCCATCGCGGGGATTCCGCCCGCGATGAGCGCCTTGGAGAGCGCGTCACAGTCCGCCACGGACTCAATTTTGGTAATCACCGGCATGATGCCGATTGCAGAAATTCTCTCGATGACTCCGCTCATAGTCCGTACCCCTTGACATAGTCCTGAATGCGTGCAAACCCGGCCTTGATGTTCTCCTGCGAGGTTGCATAGGTGATGCGGATAAATCCCTCTCCCACATCGCCAAATCCCGAACCGGGAACGGTGACCACGCCGGTTTTCTTCAGCAGATCCATGCAAAGGTCCGCCGAGTTCAGCCCGGTCGCGCGGCTGAGTTCCTTCGCGTTGGTGAACGCGTAGAATGCACCCTTGGGCGGACGGATGGAGAGCCCCGGCGTCTCGTTGATCAGCGAACAGATCAGATCCCGGCGCGCATGATAGCTCTCGCGCATGGCCTCGATCTCCGGCAGGCACTGCTTGAGGCCGACAGCGGCGGCAATCTGGCTCGGCGCGGGCAGGCAGGATGCGCCGTTTTCGTGCAGCTTTGTCATATTGCGAATGATATCCGGGCGGGCGATAGCGTAGCCAAGCCGCCAGCCGGTCATCGCGAACATCTTGGAAAATCCGCTGATGTAGACGGTTTTTTCGATCATTCCGTCAAACGACGTGATGCTGGTGTAACCCTCTTCGTCGTAGATCAGGCGGCTGTAGATCTCGTCCGCAATCACATAGATATCGCTGTCCCGCAGGATATCCGCGAGCGCCTTGCAGGTTGCTTTATCGATGACGGCGCCCGTCGGGTTTGACGGCGAGTTGAGTATGATCGCCTTGGTCTTGGGGGTGATCGCGCGGCGGATGTCGTCCGGATCCGGCACAAAGTTGTTCTCTTCGTAGGCCGGGACGACCTTCATGACCGCTCCGGTCATGCCGATCTGCCCGAAATAATTCGGCCAGGCCGGGGTGATGATAATGACCTCGTCGCCGGGGTCAACCAGCGTGAAGAGCGCCATCTGAATGGCCTCCGTCGCGCCGCAGGAAACCATGATCTGCAATTCCGGATCGGGATGCAGATCGTTCTTATGATAGTCCGCAATCGCCTGACGCAGCGGCAACACGCCGGCGTTCGGCGTGTAATGCGTCATGCCCTGCTCCCAGCAGCGGCAGGCTTCGTCAATAATCGGTTTCGGCGTAACAAAGTCGGGCTCCCCGACCGTGAAGCTGATGGTATCCTTCATCTTCAGGGCTTCGTTATACATCGCCCGGATGGCGGATCCGCCCAGATGTTGTGCTAATTTTGATAACTGCATGGTTCCATATCCCTCAATTTATTCTCATCCGCGCCCTAAAATAACTATGCGCCAAGGTATGCGGACTTCACGCGCTCGTCTACGAGCAGATCCTTTGCGTCCCCCTGCATGGTGATTTTGCCGGTCTCCAGCACGTAGGCGCGGGAGGCGGTTTTCAGCGCGAGAAACGCGTTTTGTTCGATCAGCAGAATGCTGGTTCCCGCCTCGTTGATCTTGCGGATGATCCGAAAGATATCCTCAACGATGATCGGCGCAAGACCCATGGAGGGCTCGTCCAGCATCAGCAGTTTGCCGTTGGTCATCAGCGCGCGCCCCAGCGCGAGCATCTGCTGCTCGCCGCCGGATAATGTGCCCGCCTTTTGCTTCTCGCGCTCTTTCAAGCGGGGAAAGATATCGAATACCTTTTCCAGCCCATCGCGAATCTGCGTCTGCGAGGTCACAAGGTTTGCGCCCATCTTCAGATTCTCCAGAACGGTCAGGCCGGCGAACACGCGGCGCCCCTCCGGCACATGCGCGATGCCCAGTTCTACGATTTTATGCGCCTTCATCCTGGTCAGTTCCCGTTCTTCAAACAGGATCGATCCGCTTTTCGCACGCTCCAGGCCGGAGATTGTGCGCAGCACGGTGGATTTTCCCGCGCCGTTGGAGCCGATCAGAGCGACGATTTCGCCTTGATCCAGATGAAAGGAGACGCCCTGTACGGCCTTGATCGCGCCATAGGCCACCTGTAAATCTTTGACATCAAGCATCGACATTTTCGTACTCTCCTCCCAGATAAGCCTCGATCACGCGCTGGTCTTTCTGGATCTCCGCGGGAAGCCCTTCCGCGATGGTTTTGCCGAAGTCCAGCACCTTGATCCGGTCCGCAATCGGCATGACGAAGTTCATATGATGCTCAATCAGGATGATGGACAGATCAAAGCGCTTCCGGATATCCACAACCAGACGCGCCATGTCCTCCAGCTCCGTCGTGATCATACCGGCCACCGGTTCGTCCAGCAGGAGTATTTTGGGTTTCGTCATCAGCGCGCGCGCAACCTCCAGACGGCGCTGTTCCCCGTAGGGAAGGTTCTTCGCCAGCAGATCCGCCTTGTCCGTGAGGTTCAGCTTTTCCAGCAGTTCCATCACTTCTTCGTCCAATGCGCGCTCGCTGCGCCTCATCCCCGGCGTACGCAGAAAGCAGCTCGCAAGGCTCTGGTTGTTATGCATCGTATGCGCCATCTTCACATTGTCCGCAACCGTTGCGTTAGAAAACAGCCGGATATTCTGGAAGGTGCGCGTGATGCCGGCCTGGGCAAACTGAAATGGCTTTTTACCGACCATTTCCTTGTCTTCCAGTAGTATGCTGCCGGTGGTCGGCTTATAGATGCCGGTCAGCATGTTGAACACCGTGGTTTTTCCCGCGCCGTTGGGCCCGATAACAGCAACCATCTCGCCTTTTTCCAGCGCGAGGTTAAAGTTATCCACCGCGCAAAGGCCGCCAAACATGATCGAAAGGTTTTTTACTTCAAGTATGCTCATGAATCCTCTCCCCCTTCGCCCTATCGGCCCTGCGCGCCGGGACGTTTTTTCGTCCCCTTGCGGGCAAAGATCGGTTCCTCATAGAGTTCGCAGCGCTTGATTCTCATAAACGGCAGTTCCTTGCCGCCGCAGAGTCCGTCGGAGCGATACAGCATGACCATGACAAGCACCGCGGCATAGACCGCAAGACGCCATTCCGAGAGGAAACGGAGCACCTCCGGCAGCACGGTCAGAAGCGCCGCGCCAACGATAGAGCCGGTTAAGGAGCCGCTGCCGCCGGCATACATGAAGACCAGAAAATCCGAGCTCTTGGTGAAGCCGAAGGAATCCGGCTGAATGAACGCCAGCAGATGCGCATACAATCCGCCCGCAACACCGGCGATGAACGCCGCAATGCAGAACGCCGTGATCTTGTATTTTGTCGTGTCGATGCCCATGACGTCCGCCGCGATCTCATTGTCGCGAATGGCGATAAACGCGCGTCCATAGGGCGAATAGATCAGGTTCTTCAGCAGATAGAGCGTCAGCGCCATAAAGAGCAGAATCCATGCCAGCGTGGAGTAGTTCGGGATCCCGATCATACCGCGCGCCGCGCCGATCGGCTTGATGAGGCGAAGAATCGCGCGGACGATTTCTCCAAACGCGAGCGTAACAATCGCCAGATAGTCGCCCTTGAGTTTGAGGGACGGCAGTCCGATCAGCGCGCCGACAAAGGCCGCGACGGCGCCGCCAACCAGCAGGCCGATCAGGAACACCGGCGTCTGCGCCAGCACCGGAATATTCTTCCCGCCAAACACCATCGTTGTGACGATGGCTGCGCCATAGGCGCCAAGTGACATGAAGCCCGCATGGCCGATGCAGAACTGGCCGGTAAAGCCGTTGACGAGGTTGAGGCTCGCCGTCATCATAATGTTAATGCCGGCAAACATCATGACCTGAATATAGTACTTATTGATGATTCCGCCCTTAAGCAGAAGGATCGTCAAGAGATAGATCGCAATCACAATTGCGGCGGGGTAGGCTGTTTTGACCAATCGTTTCCAGTTCATATGCCAACCCTCCCCTTAAACCTTTTCTTTGGTGAGCTTGCCCATGATGCCAGCCGGCTTCACGAGAAGGATCACGATAAGAATGATAAAGCCAACCGCATAACCAAAGGTGGAGTTGACCGCGGTAGCGAAGATTTCGGAGACGCCCATGATGAAGCCGCCGAGCATTGCGCCACGAATATCGCCAATGCCGCCGAGAACGGCCGCGATGAACGACTTTGTGCCAAGCCAGGAGCCCATATAGACCTCAACCTGCGGATAGACGCTCGCGTAGCAGATTCCCGCTACCGCGGCGAGCGCGCCGCCAATGAAAAATGTAATCGAGATGACGCGGTTTACGTTGATTCCCATCAGCGCCGCAGCATCCTTGTCCATGCTGACCGCGCGCATCTGCGCGCCCATCTTGGACTTGTTGACCAGCAGATAGAGCCCGACCATAACCACCGCGGCAAGCGAAATCATGATGATCTGCGTGGAGGTGATCGATGCGCCGAGGAAAGTGTAGCGGACCGCCTTGAACAGCGTTGGGAACGAACGCGGATTCGGCCCGATAAAGGTCAGCGCGCGGGGGAAATTCTCCAGAAACATGGAAACGCCAACCGCCGTAATCAGGGCGATCATGCGCGGCTTGTTGCGCAGCGGGCGGTAGGCCACCGCCTCGACGCCAACGCCGATTGCGCCGGTGCCGAGCATGGCGATTAAAATAATTACGCCAACGATCAGCATCGGGTATGTTCCGTCGATATTGAAGCCGGTAAACAGCTTGGCGATGAAAAACGTGCCCAGCGCGCCAATCATCAGAAAGTCGCCATGCGCAAAGTTGATCATGCCAACGATGCCATAAACCATGGTATAGCCCAGCGCCAATAGCGCATAAACGCTGCCCAGCTGAAGGCCATAGATTAAATACTGTACGAACGTGGACAAGGTGAAGCCTCCAATCTAATCGGAAAGGATTCTGCTTGAGGGAATGGAAGCCGATGCGCCGGCTGGTTGTTTCCATAACCGGCACATCGGCTTCCCTGCTATAATACTATGATAGGTTTACTCTTTGGTCAATTTGTTCAGCTGGGATTGACGGATGCCACATAGTGGGATACGCCGGCAGCGTCATACTCCATGATGACGGCGCCCTTGATCGGGTTGCGGTCTGCACCAACGGTGATCAGGCCCGACGGGAGCTCGAGGTTGGAGATGGTGGCAAGCGCGTCGCGCACGCCGGTACGGGTGAGTTCTGCCGCGTTCTGCAGGGCATATACGACCATCTTGGTCGCTTCATACGCAAGCTCGGCGTTGGAGTTCGGGCTCTCGCCAGCATGCTGTGCGGTGTAGGCTTCGACGAACTTGACGGCTGCATCCGCCGTGGATTCCGCGGAGAACGCGGACACATAGACGACGCCTTCAACGGCCGGGCCGGCAACGGCTGCAACTTCGGGGGTGTCGGCGGAGTCACCGCAGACGATCGGGCAGGTCATGCCAACCGCACGGGCCTGTTGAATCTGCAGCGGCATTTCACCAAGCAGGTTCGGGAGGAAGAGGCATTCCGGATTGCTGGCGGCCAGCTTGGTCAGCTGGACGTTGTAGTCCTTCACATCGGAACCGGAGTATTCTTCGGACGCAACGATGGTTCCGCCGAGGGCTTCAAAGCTCGCGACAAACGCGTCGGTCAAACCGGTTGCGTAGGCGTCGGCATTGTTGAAGAGGATCGCGGCGGTCTTGTAACCGGCTTCGTAGCAATAGGTTGCGGCAACCTTGCCCTGGAACGGATCGATGAAGCAGGCACGGAAGATGTAATCGCCGATTTCGGTAACGGCCGTGTTGGTTGCAAACGTGCAGACAACCGGGCACTGGGCATTCTGTGCAATCGAGCCGGCGGCCAGCGCGCACTTGGACATATCCGGTCCAACGATCGCGATAACGCCTTCTTCTTCAATCAGCTTCTGGAAGACGTTGGTGGTCTTCTCTTCGGAAGCTTCGTTATCCATGTAGATGAACTCTACCGGGTAATCCACACCCTTGATGTTGATCTTGCCGCCGAGCTCCTGCTCAACAACCTGCACACCGTGGGTGATGTATTTGCCCGCGATGGCGGAGTTGCCCGAGATGGGGCAGACGACGCCGATCTTGAGCGTTTCGACAGCGGGCGCATCCGCGCTGGCTGCGGAATCCGTCGCCGCGGTTGCGGGTTCGGATGCGGCGGGGGCACTTGCGCAAGCAACCATGCTCAGCGCCATGAAGAGAACCAGAACAAGCGATAGTAACTTTCTCATTTTCTTCCTCCTAGATTTTTTGATGTGCTATACAAACGACGATCAAATCGCCTTTTGCTTCTTGGGTTTTCTCTTGGATTTTCACTTTCGTATTGACTCTTGGATTTTTCTCGGCTCTTAATTGACTTGCGAAGGTTGGATTGCGGCTTAGCCGCGACGTTCCGTATCGTGAAACGTTATGATTCATTGTGGAATCATTATATTTCAACCATAAAAGCGCTGTCAATACCTCCCGGCTGTGATTTTTGTTGCGCAAATCCAAATAACAATAGGAAATCCGGTACTTTTCGCTCCCCGCAAAGGGCACATTCGTCAATTATATATTGCATATCGGCTCTTCCAGCCGAAAGTCATTTAAAAAAAATAATATATTTTTCAAACGAATCCTGCGCTCCGCGCAATAAAAACACGTTTGTACGCACCGTTCCATCTATCTGTCCGCCTGTGCGCGCAGCTCCCGGCTGTGGCTTTTTGCGCGCCCGGTGCGCTGCGGCCTCCTCCGCATGCGGCAAACTTCCGCCTTTTCACATCGGCCCGCGGTTCCTATACCGGGTTGAAAGGAAATTACGCAACACTGGTTGTGCTGTGGTACTAACTGTGTTATTATGCTATTTGTAAAAATTTCGTCCGCAAAAATGTCAGACATACGTTGTTTGCATCGCCGGAATAAGCAGATCAAATCCGGATCGGTTGCGGCTGAATCGTCGTCAGGGGGGTATGGTATGGAGGGTTCATCCGGGTCTCATGTGCAGGTTTTGGACCGCGCACTCGATTTAATTGAATTATTGGCCACATCTGAAAATGGGATGAGCCTTGCGGAGATGTCGGCGGCAACCAATTTGCCAAAGAGCACCATCCACCGCATACTTGCGTCGTACGCTTCCCGGCACTATATTGAAAAAGACCCCGACACCAGCACGTATTTCCTCGGACATAAGTTTGTGGAAATCGCAAGCCTCTATCTCAACAAAATCGTATTGAAAACCGAGGCCGCCCCCATCATGCACCAGATGGCGTCCATGTTTGGCGCGATCTCCTATCTCGGCGTTCTCGAAAATACCGAGGTCGTCTATCTGGAGCGGGCGGAGCAGTTCAACAGCCTCCGGCTCTATACGCAGATTGGCAAGCGCGAGCCGCTCTACTGCACCGCCCTTGGTAAAATCCTGATGGCGGCGCTGCCGGAGCCGGAGTTTGTCCACATTGCAAAGCAGCTCTCCTATGAGCCGTATACGCCAAACTCCGTTCGCTCGTTTGAAGCATTCAAAAACGAAGTCCGCTTCGCGCGTGAGCATGGATACGCGTTGGACGTTGAGGAGCACACCGTGGGCAGCAGCTGCCTTGCGGTTCCGATCTACGACTATTCGCGCAAGGTGATGGCCGCGATGAGTATCTCCGGACGCGGGCTGTTTGACAATTTCGCTGTGGACTATATCTATGAGCAGATGAAACAGGCCTCCATGGAGCTCTCCAAGCGCATGGGATATACGCAGGACCCCGGCGCGCGGCAGTCTTGACCTCCCTCCCGCTCTCAACCGGAATTCCACGACATCGGCTAGGGTATCAACCACTCTGCCGATGTTTTTTTGTGCCCCTGCCCCGGCTTTACGCCTCAGTATGCCATGATCTTTGCGCAATCGTTTTTTATGGATTGACAGCGGTTTGCGCCTGGCGTTATAATATTAACGTTCCACATTATGGAATCTCATTTCACACATGTGATCCCGCTGCCGCTCCGCTCGCGCCGCGGCACCGGATCAAACCCGCAGGCTTTCCAGAACAATCCAAATCACAGACACGAGGTAAAAGACCATGTCCGCTTCACTTGTCGCGAAAATCACCCAAACCGGCATTATTGCCATCTGCAGAAAAATCTATGGCGATGACCTCATCCATCTGGCCGCAGCCTTGCAGAAGGGCGGCGTTGCGCTCATGGAGGTTACCTTTGACCAGTCCGACCCGAACGCAAACGAGCGCACGGCGGAGGCCATCTCCCTGCTTTGCTCCAAGTTCCCTGACATGCGGTTCGGCGCGGGCACGGTTTTAACGCGCGCGCAGGTTGACGCCGCAAAGTCCGCGGGCGGCGAGTTCATCATTTCACCCAATACGGATCTCGACGTGATCCGGTATACCAAGGAAGCCGGGCTGGTTTCCATCCCCGGCGCCATGACCCCCTCGGAGGTGATGGCCGCGCATCATGCGGGGGCGGACTTTGTCAAGCTCTTCCCCGCCGCTTCGCTCGGCGTCAAGTATATCAAGGACATCACGGCGCCGATCAACCACGTGAAGCTGCTCGCAACCGGCGGCATCTCCACCGAGAATTTCGCGGACTATCTGCGCGCGGGCTGCCGCGGCGCGGGCATCTCCAGCTCGCTTTGCGACAAGGCGCGCATTCAGGCCGGAGATTGGGATTCCTTTACCGCCGCGGCGAAGGCGCTGACGGCAATATTCGACACCGTTGCGGAGGAAAAGGGATGGCGAAAGTAATCGGATTTGGCGACTTGCTGGTGCGGTTGAGCCCTCCGGGTTATCAGCGCTTTTTGCAGGCGAGCACGTTTGAGGTGAATTACACCGGCGCGGAAGCAAACATGCTGGTGTTCCTCGCACTCAACGGAATCGCGACCGAATTCGTCACCCGGATACCGGATCACCTGATTTCCGAATGCGCGCTGGCCAAGCTCCGCACCTACGGCGTCGGCCTGTCGCATATCGCATACGGCGGGGATCGCCTCGCCGCTTATTATCTGGAAAAAGGCGCCTCACAGCGCGCCTCGCGCATCGTCTACGACCGGAAGCACACAGGAATTGCCACCGCGGCGTGCGAGCACTTCAACTGGGATGCCATCTTCGAAGGCGCCAGCCATTTTGTGTTTACGGGAATCACGCCGCCGCTCGGCCCTGAGCTGCCGCAGATCTGCGAGCAGGCCTGCCGGGAGGCCAAGCGCCGCGGCATCACGATCGTCTGCGATTTAAACTATCGCGCGCTGCTCTGGAGTTTGGAGGACGCATCCCGCACGATGCGCCGCCTGCTTTCGTTTGTGGATGTGCTCGTCTGCGGACGCGAAGACGCGGCGAAGCTCCTCGGCGTCGGTGCGGTTCGCGCGCCGGGCGAGGACGACCGGCCGGATACGGCGGCCTATGCCCAATCGGCGGCCGAACTCACCCGCCAGTATGGATTTCAGTCCGTTGCGTTCACGCTCCGGGAAACCCTGTCCGCCTCGGATACGCTCTGGAGCGGCATGCTGTATCAGGGCGGAACGCCCTATCTCTCGCGGGAATACCGCATCCACCTGGTAGACCGCGTCGGCGGCGGAGACGCGTTTACCGCCGGCCTGCTCTATGGCATGATTCAGGGATACGGCCCGCAGCACACGGTTGATTTTGCAACCGCCGCAAGCTGCCTCAAGCAGACGATAGAGCAGGATTTTAACCTGTCGTTTGCCGGGGAGATCGAGCGGATCATTTCAGACGAAACGGCGGGCAGAATTCAACGATGACGGATCGCCTATCCCGCACCCGGACGCTCCCGCCGCGCGCAATTCTGCTCGCGGTGGTCTGCACGCTTCTCTGGGGCAGCGCAATTCCCTGCGTAAAGATCAGCTATGCGCTGTTTCAGATTCGGTCGGCATTCGATCAGATCTTCTTTGCGGGCATTCGCTTTTTCTTAGCCGGAATCGTTACGCTCCTGCTCGCACACCGGTTTTCTCCGGCCGTGCAGCCGCTCCGTGCGCGCCGGATGGTCTCCTTTCTCGGGCTTGGGCTCGTGCAGACAGCGGGACAATATGTCTTCTTTTATTTGGGGCTGTCCCATACGCCGGGGGCGAGAACCGCGATTCTCAACGCGACATCCACGTTTTTTATTGTGTTTTTAGCGGCGGTTTTCTTCCGGGAAGAGCGCCTCACGCCGCGAAAGCTCCTTGGCTGCGCGGTCGGGTTTCTTGGCATCCTATGCATGAATCTCGGCGGCGAAAGCGGTCTGCCATTCTCCTGGAACGGGGACTTCTTCATTCTGATGGCCTCCGCCTTCTTCGCGCTTGGCTCGGTGCTGAGCAAACGGCTCTCCCGCACGGATGACGCGTTTCGCATCTCCGGGAATCAGTTGCTCTTTGGCGGCGGGGCACTGGTTCTCGTCGGCCTCGTCGGCGGCGGCAGACTCGCCGTCGTCACCCCTGCGGGCGTGGCCATTCTCGGCTATCTTGTCGCGCTCTCCGCAATCGCTTTCGCACTCTGGACGCGGCTGATGCAGCGTTATGAGGCGGCGAGCGTTTCGATTTATTTTTTCCTGCTGCCCGTCTTCGGCGTAGCATTCAGCGCGCTTCTGCTGGGCGAACGGGTGCTCTCTCTGCGTACGCTGCTTGCGTTGCTTCTGGTCTGCGGCGGTATCTATCTGGTCAACAGCGTACAAAACGCCCCCGCTTCCGGCGATACGCCGTCCCGCTCCTGACGAGGCGCCAACATCCCGAATTGCGTTGTATACAATAGGAGGATATTACCTTGACGAAAAAAATGATTGCCATCAGCGACTGCGACCACCTCTACATGACGGAAGAACAGACGGTTTGTGATCAATACGGCGTCGGCTACACGCTGTTTCAGTGCAAAACCGAAGACGACTTGATTGCGCAGCTGCAGGGCTATGAAGCGGTCGTCAATCAATATGCGCCGTTCACGGAGCGCGTTTTTGCCGCGCTGCCGGAGTTAAAGATGATCGCGCGCTATGGCGTCGGCGTCAATAACATCGACCTCGCCGCGGCGACGCGCCATCATGTCGCAATCTGCAATGTGCCGGATTACGGCGTTCAGGAGGTCGCTTCTCACGCGCTTGCGCTGATGATGGCGCTCACGCGAAAAATCGTGCGCATGGATGCCTCGGTCAAACGTGGAGAATGGGAATATGCGCGCAGCATCCCGATTCGCCGGTTCTCGGAGATGACCTTCGGCGTCGTCGGGCTTGGACGGATTGGCAGCTGCTTTGCGGAGTTGCTCCGCCCGTTTGGCGGGAGAATCCTCGGCTATGAGATCGACCCGCAGCGCGCGCTGCCGGACTTTGTCGAAGCGGTGGATTTTGAGACGCTCGTGCGCGAAAGCGACGTGATCTCCCTGCACTGTAACCTGGAAACATCGCGCAATCTGATCAACCTCGACGTCATGCGCCGCATGAAGCCGGAGGCAGTGCTCGTCAACGTCTCCCGCGGCGGCATCGTGAACGAGTTTGACCTCGCGGTTGCGCTCAACGACGGCCTGATCGCCGGAGCGGGCATCGATGTCACCATGCATGAGCCGCTGGAACACGACAGTTTACTCATGACGGCGCGCAATCTGATCTTGACGCCGCACATGGCATGGTATTCGGAGGAGGCGTCCTCGAGCCTGAAGACGAAGACGGCGGAGGAAGCCGCTCGCTTCTTAACCGGAAAGCCGCTGCTGAACCAGCTGAACCGGTTCTAAGCAACCGGCATTGTAAGACTCCTGTTTCGGCGGCCCGATCCCCCTTGGCGAGGATCGCGCGCCCCCCGCGAAATAAGTGTTCGTATTGATTCATTCAGAAAGGATCGACATCTACCTATGAAAGCAATCGTTTATACCGGTCAGAATGCAGTTGAAATGCGGGATCTACCAATCCCCGCCGCGCCGGAAGGCTGGGCGCTGATTCACGTCAGTCACGCGGGAATCTGCGGCAGTGACGTTACCATTTTCCTCGGCGCCCATCCGCGCGCAAAAGCGCCGCTGATCATGGGGCACGAGTTCTCCGGCCGGCTGATGCAGGACATCCCCGGCATGGCGGCGGGCACGCTGGTCACGGTGAATCCCCTGCTCTCCTGCGGCGCATGCGAGCCCTGCCGCAGCGGTCATTCGCATGTCTGCAAAACGCTCAAGCTGCTCGGAATCGACCGCGACGGCGGCATGGCGGAGTATGCCATTGCGCCGATTGAGAGCATCGTCGCCGTACCGGAGGGCGTTTCCGCCAAGCTCGGCGCGTTCATTGAACCGATCGCCGTCGCCGTACACGCCCTGCACATGGCGAATTTCCGCGCAGGGTACAGCACGCTCGTCTTTGGCGCGGGCGCAATCGGCCTCGCAACCGCCGTGACGCTCCGCCGCTTCGGCGCGGGATCCATCACCATCTGCGAGCCAAACCCCGTCCGCCTCGCCTTTGCGCAGAGCCTGGGGTTCCATTGTGTGCCGAGCGACGCCAACCTGCTCGAAACACTCCTCGCCGAAACCAACGGCGACGGGTATGACTACGTGTTTGACTGCGCGGGACACCAGAGCGTAGCGGAAATTCTGCCGGATGTGGTGAAGATTCGCGGTGTGATCGAGATCATCGCGGGCTACAAAAAGCCGCCGTGCATGAATTTTCAAAAGGGCATGTTCAAGGAGTTTTCGATTCAGTTCACGCGCGTATACACCAAGAAAGATTTTGAAATCGCTGCCCGTCTCTCCGCGCAGGAGCCGGAATATGAGCGCCTGATCAACTATGAACTCGCGCCGGAACAGGCTGCGGAAGGCTTTGCGCTCATGACAAACCCATCCGACGCAATCAAGGTTATGTATCGGTTTTAAGGAGGCCAACCATGCTATTTGATATTAAAGGAAAGAACGCAATCATCACCGGAGCCAGCCGCGGCATCGGCCTCGGCCTCGCGGAAGGGTTCGCCAAAGCGGGCGCAAACCTGATTTTAATCGCCCGTAACATGGCGGAAGCCGACCTCGCGCGCCTTCGTGCCTATGGCATCCGCGCCGAATCGTATGCCTTCGACCTCTCCGAGCCGGAGGGAATCCCGGCGCTTGTGAAGACCATTTTAGCCGACTGGAATCGCATCGACATCCTGATCAATAACGCCGGCGCGCAGCGCAGGAATAACTCCGTCGACTTCACGGACGAGGATTGGGATTTTGTCAACAACGTAAACGCCAAAAGCGTGTTCGTCCTCTGCCGCGAGGTTGGGCGGCACATGATTGCCAACGGATATGGCAAGATCATCAACTTCGCCTCGCTGCTCTCGTTTCAGGGCGGACTGCGCGTCCCCGCCTATGCCGCGAGCAAGGGCGCGGTGATGCAGTTCACCAAGAGCCTCGCCAACGAATGGGCCAAACTCGGGGTCAATGTCAACTGTATCGCCCCGGGATATATCGACACGGATATGAACACCGCGCTGATCAACGACCCCGTTCGCAACGAGCAGATCACCATACGCATCCCTGCCGGCAGATGGGGTCAACCGGAAGACCTTGTCGGCACGGCGATCTTCCTGGCGAGTCACGCCTCCGACTATGTCCACGGTATCACCATTCCCGTGGACGGCGGTTGGATGGGGCGATAACGCGGGTGATATGACACGGCGGCAAAACGGAGCGGGGGAGATTGTTTCGTCCCCCCGCTCCCGGCCCGCCGCCGTCTTTGACGAATCCGGCGGAATTGTGTATGATAGTTTTGGTTGCGAGCGGCGGCGAAAAACGCGCGGCATCCGCATCCGGAGCAGGAGGAATGATCGTGTCCACCGTTTTTTTAGATTCTTTTCAGCTGATCGTCGCCATCTATCTGCTCTATCTTGCCATCAAGGGCAAGGGCAAGATGTATCAGTTTTTTGATATTCCCGCCTCCGAGCAGGCGAAGACGCAGAAGACGCTCCGCACCACCTATCTCGTCTGCGGCCTGCTCGCGTTGCTTGACGCCGGGCTGAACATGCTGCAAAACAGCATGTATACGCAGCAGGCGGGCGAGTCCGGCGTCACCATTACGCAGAACTTCTCGGTTGCCGCACTGCCGTTTTTAAGCTACGACCTGCTCTCAACGCTCAGCTCCATCCTGACGATTCTCATTATCGCCGCGCTGGCGGGCGTATTCATCTATCTGCGCAAAAAAAGCCAGTCGGGCAAATGAGGGCGTGGCTCCCCTCCGCCTGACGCACCTTTTCGCCCAGGCAAAATCGGCCCTTGCGGACTTGGGGCCGTCAAAAAGCGAGTTTTTGACGGGTCAGCCGCCCTTTGCCCCCCGTCCTACAACCTTCGAACGGCAAAGCGCCGCAAAAAAACGCCCGATTTCGGGCGATCCGTCAGGGTAGCAAAGCCGCCGCAACCGAAACCGATGGGTTAAGGGTCACAGCCCTTAACAATTCCGGAACTTTTTTATCCGGCTGCAGCCCATACGGGCTTTTTTTATTGCCGCGGACTCCTTTTATGGCCGGTATTGCCAGTGCTCTCAATCTGTATTATGATCTAGGGAATCTATCTGCAACATTCCGTCTGCTTTTGTTGAATTTTTGCTGTAGCGGAGGGAGGTTCTCCAACCTTGGAACTTGCCTATCTTTTTGTGGTCGCCTGCTCCCTCGCGTTCCTGTTCGCCGTCTCCATCTATGCGCTGCGAAACCTGCGCGTAGCCGGATCGAAGGCGTATCTTCTGCAGATTCTCTTCGTCTCCATCTGGTCGGTCGGCTCCCTGGGGGAGATGCTCACCGCCACGGAGGCGGGCATGCTGGTCTGGCGCAACATTGAGCAGATCGGCGTCTTTCTGCTCCCCGTCGCATGCGTCTATTTCGCCGTGGACTACGCGCGCTATGACCGGCTGAAGAAGTATCTGCCGTTTCTGCTGATCATTCCCGTGATCGCCATCGTGCTGATCTTCACGGACACAACCGCGCATCTGATGCGCACGGGGTATACCGTAAGCTACAGCGCATTGTTTGGCAAGGCACTCTCCGTTCAGCAGACCACGCTCGGCAAGGCGCTCGTGGCCTATAACTATCTGCTGGCGTTCGGTTCTCTGGTGATCCTCTTTGTCTTCTCGCGGCAGGTTGCGCGGCAGCTTAGGCGGCAGGTGATCCTCGTGCTCTCCGCCATCGGGCTGGTGTTTCTGTTGGGCTTTCTTAAGTCCGCCTTTCTGGAGGGAACGCGGATCAATCTTCCCATCGTCACAATCTATCTGCCCGGCAGCCTGATTCTATTCAACAACATCTATCGCAACAACTTCTTTCGCGTCTCCCCTATCGCGCGAGACAAGGTGTTTGACGTGATCGATCTGGGCATCGTCGTGGCCGACTCCTCCGGTATGATCTCAGACCTGAACCCCTGCGCAATCAAACTGCTCGATGACCTGTTTGAAATTCGCGGCGCGGCGCCCGGAAAAAGGATGGAGGAAGTATTTCCCGCATACCCGGACTGGATGGCATTGACGAAAACCAATGCCGCAGGCGAGCTGGAGCTGCATTTGACCAGCAGCGGCCTGCATTTCATCCATATCCGCGTGTACCCCTTGCAGTCCAACCACGAAGCCATGGTCGGATCCGTATCCATTATGCGGGATGTTACAAGCCTGCGCATGCAGGAGTTCGCGCTCAAGACCAGGGCGGAGACGGATGCGCTCACCGCGCTCATGAACCGCGCAAGTTTCATGGACGAGCTCGGAAAGCGCGTGCGCATGGCGCAGCAAGCGGGCGAGCGCATCTCCGTGATGATGATGGATCTGGACAAATTCAAGGGGATCAACGACACCTACGGGCATGACGACGGCGACCGCGTGCTCCGCGCGGTTGCGGACGTGCTCAAGGAGGTTTTGCGCCAGCAGGACGCCATCGCCCGCATCGGCGGCGACGAGTTTGCGGCGGTTCTCTCCGGCGTCGGGCGCCGCGAGGCGGCGGATATCGCGAACCGCGTCCTCCGGGCCGCGAACCAGCGAGTGGTTCAGCTGGGCTCCGGGGCCAGCGTTCCCCTCAAGCTCAGCATCGGGGTTTGCGATAATACCGGCGCGGCTACCGAGGAAGAGTTGATGAAATGCGCCGATAAGGCCATGTATCTCGCCAAAGGCAGAACGGGGAATTGTTGTATTGAGTGGGAATGATTGGAATCCTGACGTCTCGATCGTCCGCTGTGAAACCTATGATCCGGCGGAGGTAAAGGCGGCGCTGATCGCCGCGCTCGCGCCAATCGGGGGTTTGGACTGGGTTATACCGGGCATGAAGATCGCGGTCAAGGCAAACCTGATGATGCGCGTCAAGCCGGAGCGCGCGGCGACCGTACACCCGCAGGTTGCGACGGCGCTTTGCGAACTGCTCATCGAGCGCGGCGCGCAGGTCGTGCTGGGCGACAGCCCCGGCGGGCCGTTTACGCCGGCCTATCTCTCCGCCGTATACGGCGGCACCGGCATGCGTCAGATTCTTGAGACGGGCGCATCCCTCAACGAGGATTTTTCGATCACGGAAATTTCCAATTCCGACGCCGTGAGCGCAAAGGAATTTCAGATCACCAACTATCTGGTCGAGGCGGACGCCGTCATCAGCCTGTGTAAGATTAAAACCCACGGACTCATGGCATATACCGGCGCCTGTAAAAACCTCTTCGGTGCGGTGCCGGGCATGCGCAAGAGCGAATATCACTATCGCTACAATACGCACGAAGCGTTCGCCAACATGCTGGTGGATGTCTGCGAATGGGTCAACCCCGTGCTGTCGGTTGGCGATGCGATCATGAGCATGGAAGGAAACGGCCCCTCCGGCGGTACGCCGCGGCGAATGGCCGCCATTCTCACCGCGCGCAACCCGCATGCGCTGGACCTTGCCGGGGCGCACCTGATGAACCTCGGCGTGGAGGATGTGCCGACGCTGAAAGCGGCGCATGAGCGCGGGCTTGTCGCCGGAAATGTCTCCTCTCTTCGGGTGTTCGGCGACCTTGCCTCGTTCGTCATCCCGGATTTTCAGCTCACACCCACACACGACGTTCGGCTCTGGGGCAGCAAAAACACCGCGGTCGCCAAGATTCTCTCCGACATGTTTGCCAGCAGCCCGAGGGTGGAAGCGGCGCGCTGCACCGGCTGCGGGGAATGCAAGAAGGTCTGCCCCGCGTCCGCAATCTCGCTTCCCCGGCGGCGCGCAAAGATTGACCCAAAGCGGTGCATCCGCTGCTTCTGCTGTCAGGAGTTCTGCCCGCAGGGAATCATCACGGTGCATCGCCCGTTCATCGCACGGATGCTGAATAAAAAGCCCGCTGCGAAGGAATGATCGATCCGCCGCAATCGTAACCGTCAACATAGAAAACAGATGCCCGTCATAGCCTGACGGGCATCTCAGCCCATCGACAAAGTCCTGCGGACTCTGCCGATGGGTTTTACTTTGGGTTAAAATGACGCGAATCGCGCCACTTTTTCACAAATTCGGCGAATGAATCGCCAAATTTGAAGGAACATGGGGGATTTTCAAAATCCCCCAACCCCCCTACTGGGTTTGTTGATGCTCTGAGGTGCCCGTCATAGCCTGACGGGCATCTTGGTTTGTTGATTCGATCGTTTTTGGTTAGAGCTGCTTTAGCGTTCTCGCGACGGTTAGGAAGTTTTCCTCCGGCGTGCCCTTCGGCACCTCGCAGCCTGCGGCGCTGATATATCTTGCCGCGCCCATTTTGCTGCAGGCCGTGACCGCCAAACGGACAGCCTCCGGCGTGCCCTGCAGCAGGACCGCCACCGGGTCGTAGTTGCCGCCGAGTGCACAGCGTCCCCGCACAATCTCCGCCGCGCGATCCAGCGGCACCATCCAGTCCAGATCGATGATGTCGCAATGTTCCACGGGAAGATACTCCAAAAACGGAGTGGTATTTCCGCAGATGTGCAGCTTTGTTCTAGCGCCCATCGCACGGATCGCGGAGAGCAGTTTGATCTCATACGGCAACGTGAATTTTTGGTAGTAAACCGGCCCCGCGACCGAGGCGATTGCGTCTCCCACGCCGATGATATCCGCGCCCGCCTCAATCTGCGCCCTGGCGAACAGGATCGCCTGTTCCAAGCAGAGATCCATCAAATCGCGCACAAAGTCCTCGTCATCCACGAGATCGATGAGCAGCTCGTTGACGCCGCGCAAATCCGCCGCCTCCGCCAAACACCCTTCCACCCAGCCAATCACGGGCATGTCGTCGCCAAGCAGGCGCTTGTAGCGCTCAATCGCCAGCACGCTCTGGCTCATGCGCTCGCTCTCGCAGGGGGCGGCCGCCTTGAGGCGCAGCAGCGCGGACTCGTCCGCCAGCAGCTTCTTTCGTCCATATGGCACGCCGTCCTCCGGAAAGATCACCTCCGCGCCAAAGGCGGAGGCCTCCTTCATCGGGTCGGACATGGTGGTAACGCAGTCGAGGCCATATTTCTCCGCGCAGACAATATTGCCCTCAACCAGTTTTTCATGCTGTTTGCAGAAGAGTGAATACGGTACCCCAACCTCCCGCGCCGCATATTGCATAACGATGTTCAGGTTCGGGATTCGATCCGGCTGTTTGCCTTCCAGCACGGAAAAGAGCCGCTCTTTGGATGTCATGCTGTTTCCCCCGGTTGTGAATTTGGATTGCTCCACTAAACGGACATTCGATATGTTTTCAAGTAAGTGATCGGCCGATGGATCGAATCATTTGGTAGAATAAGCACTGGGAAAATTATACTGTCCGTACGGCGGTTTGTCAAAAGAGGGCTGTGATAAAGCCCCTTCCCAAGTCCGCCGCTTTCCGCTATGCTGTAAGCGGAAATTCACATCGGGAGGTTTATCGGATGGCGGCAAACACACGGATCTATTCCATGCCGTTTCATACGGTCTATCCGCTCTATCTGCAAAAGGCGGAAAAGAAGGGGCGGACGAAGGAGGAGGTCGACCGAATCATCCTCTGGCTGACGGGATACAGCGCGGCGGGTTTGCAGGCGCAGCTTGACCGCGGCGCGACCACGGGTGAATTTTTCGGCGAAGCGCCAGCGCTCAACCCCAACCGTGAGAAGATCGCCGGCGTCGTCTGCGGCTATCGCGTGGAGGAGATCGAGGACCCGCTCATGCGGCAAATCCGCCAACTCGACAAGATGATTGATGAACTCGCCAAAGGCAGGCCGATGGAAACGATTCTGCGGGCCTGAGGCTGCCAGCCAAATCAAACAAAGCGCGGGGATTTCGCTTCCCCGCGCTTTGTTTCGATATCCCGATTCCCATCATCTCAGCCAAACCCTTGTGCAAAACAGCACAAACAACACCAGAACCGCGACGATACCGAGCGAGAAAAGAAACGCCCACTTCATGCCCGCGAGCAGCACCATGCGCTCCTCGCGCGGGGAAAGCCGCTCTTGTGGACGCGGCGTTTCCTGCTTATGCGCGCCCGTTGAAACCGGCGCTCGGTAGCCCGGCATACCCTCGACATTCATGTTTACGATGGTGCGCCCGTCGTCCACCCAGTCGCTTTCGCGCCGCCGTTTCCGCCTCATGCCCCGCCTCCGTAGAGATGGCAAGCGACCGTATGCCCGCCGCCCGCGTCAAAAATTCGTGGCGCGCGCACTCTGCAAGCCGCCATACAGTGCCTGCAGCGCGTATGAAACCGGCACCCTTTGGGAGGATTTGCCGGAGAGGGGATACCCCCGTCCAGAATGATCCGGTTTCGCTTCACCGTCGGATCCGGCCCAGGGATGGCCGAGAGCAGCGCCTGCGTATACGGGTGCAGGGGATTTGCAAAAATTTCCGCTTTGCTGCCAAGCTCCACAAGTTCACCCAGATACATCACCCCGACGGTATCGGAGATGTGCTCCACCACGGCGAGGTCATGCGAAATGAAGAGATAGGTCAGCCCAAGCTCCGCCTGCAAATCCTCCAGCAGATTGACAATCTGCGCCTGGATGGAGACATCCAGCGCGGAGACCGGCTCGTCGCAGACGATGAAAGAAGGCTTGAGCGCGAGCGCGCGGGCGATACAAATCCTCTGCCGCTGCCCGCCGGAAAACTCATGCGCATAGCGCTGCTTGAGATACGGCTCCAACCCGCAGGCGAGCATGATGCGCGAGAGATACGACTCCAGCTCCGCCTTTGGCACAATCCCATGTTCGCGCACGGCCTCGCCGATGATCTCGCCAATCGGCATGCGCGGCGAAAGGCTGGAATAGGGATCCTGAAAGATCATCTGCATCTTCGGGCGCAGCCTTCTTAGCTCCGCGCGCGGGATTTCAAACACTTCCCGTCCCTGAAACAGCGCCGCGCCGGAGGTCTTTTCGCAGAGTCTAAGGAGCGTCCTGCCAACCGTCGTCTTCCCGCAGCCGCTCTCACCGACAAGGCTCATGGTCGTCCCCTTCGGGATGGCGAAGCTCACGCCGTCCACGGCGCGCACAAACCCCGCCGCGCCGCCAAACAGCCCGTTTTTGACCGGAAAGTAGGTTTTGAGGTCCCTTGCCTCGACCAGAATTTCCCCGTTCATATGCCCCCGCTCTGTTCCCGGTAGAGATAGCAGCTCACCCAATGCGTCGGCGAGAGGAATCTACCCGCCGGATCGCCTTGTTCACACGCCGGCATACGCCGCGCGCAGCGTTCATAAAAATAGCAATGTGGGGGCAGACATGCGGGATTGGGCACCACACCGGGGATGCTGCTGAGCCGCCCGCCGCCGCGCCCGATCACGGGACGCGACGCCATCAGCCCCGCGGTATACGGGTGCGCGGGCTGCAAGAGGATCTCCTCCGCCGTTCCCTTCTCCACAACACGGCCCGCATACATCACCACGACGAGATCCGCCATCTCGGCGACCACGCCAAGGTCGTGGGTGATGAGCAGCACGGCAACGCGCATCCGCTCTTTGAGCGTGCGCAGCAGATCCAGTATCTGCGCTTGAATGGTCACATCCAGCGCTGTGGTCGGCTCATCCGCGACGATGAGCCGCGGGTTCGCGCCGAGCGCCATCGCAATCATCACCCGTTGGCGCATACCGCCGGAGAGCGCATGCGGAAACAGCTGATAAACCTGCTCGCCGTCCGCAATGTTCACCAGCGTCAGCAGCTCCAGCGCGCGCGCTTTCACCTGCGCTTTGGTCAGGTTGGAGTTGCGCAGCAGGATTGCCTCATCCAGCTGCTCGCCGATGCGGAGCACGGGATTCAGGCTCGACATCGGTTCTTGAAAAATCATCGATACCGCGCCGCCGCGCAGGCGCTGCATCACCTCTTCCGGCGTGTTGGCGATGTCATATGCGCCGTCCTCCGCGCTGAGGCGAATGGTTCCACCGACAATCTGCCCCTGCGGACGCGGCAGCAGCTGCATCAGCGAAAGGCTCATCACGCTCTTGCCGCAGCCGCTCTCGCCGACTACGCAGACCGTCTTGCCCGCCGGTACATCAAAGGACACGCCGTCCACCGCGCGGACGATCCCCTCGTCGGTGAAAAACGATGTGCGCAAGTCGTCAAACTCCACAATGTTCTCCACCTCGCGCATCCGGGCGCGGTATTCCTCCGGCGGAGCGTTTCTGCGGTTTCGTCTGCGCTCCATGCGGGCGGCTAAACGCCGGCTTTTGCGGATGGTTTCGCCGATCGCTCGATCAAAGATTGCCATATCGCCCGCCTAGCCTTTCATCCGGGGATCATACGCATCCCGCAGTCCGTCGCCGACAAAGTTGAATCCCAGCACGGTGAGCACGATCAGCAATCCAGCCGGAATCCAAACAAACCACGCATTCGTCATCACATGCACATTGGTTGCGGCGTTGATAATGCTGCCCCAGGAGGCGAGCGGATATTTTACGCCGAGGCCGAGGAACGAGAGCGTCGCCTCCGCGATGATGATCCCGCCCAGGTTCATGGTTGCCTGAACGATGAGCAGCGGCATGACATTTGGCAGGAGATGCCTGCCAATCTTTCGCGCGGCGCTAAGCCCCGTCGCCTCCGCCGCGAGCATGAAGTCCTGCTCCCGAAGGGAGAGAATCTGCCCGCGCACGACGCGCGCGATGCCCGTCCACCCCATCAGCCCCAGCACCGCCATGAGCACAAAGATGCGCAGCGAGGGATTGATCTCCATCTTGTCCATCACGGTGCCAATGATGATTACCACAGGATAGAAGGGAATGCAGTTGAACAGATCGACAAAGCGCATCATCGCCGTATCCACCCAGCCCCCGAAATAGCCCGATATTCCGCCGAAAAACACGCCGAGGAGCACCTCTAAAAAGACGACGACAAACCCGACCGCGAGCGAAACGCGCCCGCCGTACATCAGCCGGGTCAGCACATCCATGCCATTGCCGTCCGTGCCCAATATATGTTCCCGCGACGGGGGTTGGTACATGGTAATCACCCGCGCGCGCGTCATCGTCCGGATTGCGTAGACCGCGTTGCCCCGCTCGACGCGATATTCCGTCGGCTCACCGTTTGTCCCCTGTTCGGTAAAACGATCCTGACGCGTTCGGATTGCGTGGCGGGCAGCCGCCTCAAACGCGGGAGAGAGCGAAGCGCCCTCCGCGCTCGGCGAGACGAGCAAATCGGACACCGTGCAGATCAAGGCGGCGGGGTCTCCGCCGGAGACCAGCGTATCCCCCGCGCGTTCCTGAAGCGTGTAGCGTACGGAGCCGCTCTCAAACGAGCCTGCTCCCTCCGCCAGCGCGGTCTCCAGCGCGAGGCGAAACGCAAACGAAGCCGTGACCGCCTCCATCGCCGGGCCGGCGGGCGCAAAGGCGTGCTTTGCTGCAAGCGCAAGCGGCCGCATCCGGAGAATCTCGTGCGTCTTGCCGGCGGTGGTGATGATATAGAGGGTTCCCTGTGATTCCAGTTGCGCGTCCCCGGCCAAAATCGCGCTCTCCGCGGCAGAGGCGAACCCGGCGGCGTCATCCAGGGCCGCGGGCTCCTCTATCGTGAGCACAAATCTTCCGGCAACGGTCCGCGCGCGCGCAACAATCTCCGCGCCGCTGACAAGATAGGCATCATTGCCAATGCTTAAGAGGGAATATGCGTCCTCTCCGTCGCTAAAATTGCTCTCGCCGCGCGTCATCGCAAGCGCGGCTGCTGCGCGCGCCGTCTCCGGCAGCGTCGCGCCCTCGCGCAGGGTATAGCGCGGCTCGTCGATCCAGGCGCAGGTTGCGTAGTCCTTCATGATGGTCTCGTCCCGCTGAAACACCTGGCTCTGCCCATAGGGGGAGAGCAGGCCGCCCAGAAACGAAAACGCGAACATGAGAATCAGGATGACGAGTCCCGCATTCGCGAGGCGGTTACGCCGAAAGCGGCGGAGCACAAGCGCCCCCGGCGTGAGCGCATGCGCGCGCTGCTCCGGTGAAGCGGTTTCGTTTTGCTTCATACTGCGCTCCTCTCCCGGTCAATTTATGCGTACGCGCGGGTCCGCCAGCGCGTACGCAATATCCGCCAAGATCAGGCTGACCTGTGTCAGTATCTCCAAAAAGACGATATAGAACATCGTGAACGGAATATCCCCCTGAGTCAGCGCCTGATAGGAGATATAGCCGATGCCGGGGATTTGAAACAGCGTCTCCGTAATCATCGCGCCGCCAAACATCGCGGGGAGCAGATAGCTCGCGTAGGAGATCAGCGGGATGAGTGTGTTGCGAAACGCGTGCTTGTTGATCACCGTCCGTTCGGAGAGACCCTTTGCGCGCGCGGTTCTGATGTAGTCCGCGTTGAGCACCTCCAGCATATTGGCGCGGGTATAGCGCATCAATCCTCCGATGGAGAGGATCATCAGCGTGACCACGGGCAGCACCAAGTGGTAGCCTATGTCCAGCGCCTGCTGCCAGAAGGTCATCTGCTCGTGCATTCTGCCGACGATGCCATACAGGTCAAACCAGCCCAGTTTGACAGCGAAGATATATTTTAGAATGGTCGCGAGAAAGAACGTCGGCAGTGAGACGCCGATGAGCGCGACGACGGAGACAAAATAGTCTGTAAAGCGATATTGCCTGCGCGCGGCGAGGATCCCCAGCGGCACCGAGATCACCGCCTGGAGCACAAACGTCAGCGCGTTGATGACGACAGAATACCAGATGACGCTGCTGAACTTCTCTACGACCGGCTGGTTAAATTTCCAGGAGTAGCCAAAGTCGCCCTTTATGGCATACCCACACCATTTGAAAAAGCCTTCGAGAATGGAATCATCGAGGCCATACATTCGATTGAGTTGTTCCATCAGCTGGGTGTAGCTCCTGGCCCCCGGCTGCGTGCTGAGCTGCCGCGCCATGCGTTCCACAAACGACGTCGGCAAACAGCGAACGATGGCATAGGCCACCAGCGCGCCAAAGAACACGATAAACGCGCCCAACACCAGTCTGCGCAGAATGAACTTTGCCATGGGCCTCCCTCATTCCAAATAAGAACTTGCGCCCGCCATTTACTATTATAGCGGGCGCAAGGTATTCTTGACATCCAATCCTGCCCTATTTCATTTTGATGGTTTCAATCCCCTTCGTCCATCCCCAGAACGTCGTAATATCCGGCGTAATGGTGTCCGGGTCAATGCGTTTGGCCGAAAACACCGTGCAATTCTGCCGCTGATAGGCCGGTATCTCCACCGCCCAATCCGCGATGAGGTCGAGGCACTGACGATAGACGCCCTTGCGATAGGCCGGATCGTCGCTCTTTCTCGCGTCAATGATCAGCTCGTCCAGCTTTGCATCGTCGATATTATAATAGTTGGAGTCCGAGCCGCCCCTGCCCGCGATGCCGGAACTATGATAGGCCTGATACAGATCCGGGTCGATCGTCGCCTCCCATGCGGCGCACCAGATCTCCGCCGTGCCCGCGTTCAGCATGTCCGTCAAAAGGGCGGTATCGGAAAGGTCGTTGATCTTGAGCGTAAAACCGATGGAAGAGAGCGCCGCAGCAGCATCCGTCAGCACCGCAAGCGAGGGGTGATCGCCAACGCCGTTTGCGGCGATCTGCGCCTCATAGCCGAGTTTCGCCCCCTCAGGCGCGACGGTCAAACGCCCGCTCGCCGCGTCAAAGGTATACCCCGCCGCCTTGAAAAAGCCAATTGCCGCCTGAAGCGCCGCGTCATACCGTTCGTCCGCCGTCATACCTGCGGCGTAGATATCGTTTCCGTCGACGTCCTTAGAGAACGCGGCGTTATAACCATCGTCCGTCTTCTGCGGCGCCGCCCATGAGGTGTTTGAGATCGGATAGTCAATCACGGAGGCCGCCTCGCCGAAATAGCTGTCCACCGCCGTCTCGCGATAGACGGCGAGCACGGTCGCAATCGCCTTGCGCAGGTCGCGCGATTGCGCGCTGGCCGGGTCGGAACCAACCAGTACTTGATTCGCGTTGATGCCGATATAACCGTAGCCGAGGAAGTCCGCCTTCGCAGCCTGAATCACATCCCCGCTGATCTCATGGTTGGCGTTGTATCCCATGACCTCTTCAAAGCTCGCCTTGGAGCTGTTCAAATCCCCGATGTCCACCGTTCCGGAGACGAGGCCGGCGACGATTTCCGAATCGGCGGTTTCTTTCATCTGCACCGCCTTGGTTGCAGGCGCACCTTTATAATAATTCTCGTTGGCTTCGAAATAGCAGATGCGATTTTCATATTTGATAAACCGATACGGCCCCGCGCCCATGGGTTGGGTCGTCTTGGCCTGCATCAGCGAAAGATCCCCAAACGGGTGGCCGAATTGGTTCTTTTCATAATCATACTGCGCCTTATCTCCATAATAGTGCATCGGCGTGATAGGGAGCCCGCAGATGGTGTATACCGCCGGCGCTTCATAGCCTTCGGTCTGAACCGATACCGTGTATTGGTCTATCTTCCTGATCCCCTCGATATTCGGCACGCCGTCCGCCGACGCGGGGTCCTTTGCCGCCTCGGCGGAGATGAAGTCCGCCTGCGCCTGCGAAACGGTTGAGGGTGCGGTGGGATCCGCCGCCTCTACCGCATAAAACGCCTCTGCGTCGCCCGCATATTTTGCATATGCCTCCGCATAGAAATCCTCCATGGTCGGAAATACGGTGGTCAGATCCCAGCTTTTTCCGCTGTATCCGCCGACCAGCGCGCCGCCGTCGCCCGGCGCGGCAAAGCTCCAGGCATACATGCCGAGCGCGACCTTGAGCCCGTCGTTTGCTGCAAGCTCGTCCTTCGTTTTACCCAGATCGGCAATGTAATCCGAATAGCTGCTTGCGCAGAGATCGACTATATCCTGCAGATCCTGCATCCATGCGCTTTTGACCAACGACCAATAGGCGGTTTGCTGCCCCTCGGTCCACGTGTCCGCGGCGCTCCAAACATGCTCCGCTCCCGCCGCCTGAATCGCCGCCGCCATGGTTTGGTATTTTGTATAGACTGCGCTGGAGGTTTGAGTCTGATAATTCTTTAATCCGATGATATGATAGGAACTCAGCGTTGTCGTGCCCACATAGGCAGGATCGGCATAGACATAATAGGTAAAGATGATGTCGTCCGCAGTCACCTCGACCCCGTCCGAAAACCGGATGCCCTCTTTGAGCTTGATCGTGTAGTCGGTGAGATCGGTTGCCTCGTCATAATCGACCCGGACCGTGCATGGCCCAGTATAGGTATAGTCCGTTCCGTTGTAGGGAACCGTTTCGCCATCGATAGCATTATAAATGATGCCGCCCAAACGGTCGGTGGTCAGCATGTTGAGCTGTGTCAACTCCATCACATTCGCATCCGCCGCACTGATGGCATAATAGGGCGAAAAATTCTCCGAAAACTCTCCCTCGGCAACCACAAGCGGGCGAACGCCGGTGATTTGGCACGCCGAAAACGCAAAAAGGCAGAGTATGACTGCCAAGAGAGCCAAAATTCGACCGGCACGGTTCTGATTCATTGCATATCCCCCTGATTCTCTGAAAACCTGCATAAAATCGCAGCACAATTGAATAATCAACGACGCTTACATTATCGTATCAATCCCCCGACGCTTCGTCAATGGAAACACAGCGAAAAAATGCATGGTATTATTGATATGCAGTAAAGATACAGCCTGTGCACATTGTTGCGCAAGACGCCGCGATCCGCGTTTGTCAATAGTCCGTATCGGTGCCGATCCATACGCCTGAACGATTGTGTTTTTGCGTCGGGATTGTTATACTGCCCTAAAGGCGCCATTCATACTTTTCAAAAAAGCATCATCGATGGGGGATTTTTTATGCAGGCGATCCCGGTGCATACCAGGCGGCAGATGCGCATGTTTATCCGTGTTCCCGAGATGATCTTTCGCGGTAACCCCTGCTATGTTCCGCCGATCTGGCTGGACGAGGCGCAGGCCTATTCCGGCAAGACCAATCCGATCTTAAAAAACTCCGATTTTGAGCTATTTCTCCTGCTGGACGAGGCGGGCAGACCCATCGGCCGCACAATTGCGTATATCGACCACACGTTTAACCGCTACTACAACTCGCGCATCGGGTTCTTTGGCGCGTTTGAATGCATCGACGACCCTGCTGCAGCGTCGCTGCTCGTCCACGCAGCGGAACAGTGGGTTGCCGGGCGCGGCATGAACGCCATCCGCGGGCCCATTCACCCTGTCGCGGAAAACTGGGGGTTCGTGCTGAAGGGCTACGACACGCCGCCCGTCTACATGTCCCCCTGGAATCCCGATTACTATCACGCGTTTTTCACCAAGGCCGGATATAGCAAGGCGAAGGACCTATTGGTCTACGACGCGGACATGGCCAACGGCTATGTGCTGCCGGAGCGGTATGAGGCGTTTTCGCGCCGGTTCTTAGCGCGCTATCCCGGCATCTCCATTCGGCGGCTGGATATGGAACACGTCGCTTCCGACGCGCGCGCAATCTGGGAAATCTCCAACACCGCGCTGGCGGATAACTGGGGTTATGTGCCGCTGGAGCTGCCCGTGATGGAGGATATGCTCAAGAAACTCAAGATGATCGTCGATCCCGACGCGGTCTGGATGGTGGAATATGAAGGAAAGCCCGTGGGGTTTTGCCTCGGGTTTCCGGATATCAATCTGCTGCTCAAGCGCATCCGCGGCAATCTGCTGCCGTTCGGCTGGGCGCGGCTGCTGTTCGGCGTGAAAAAGCTGCGGGACTATCGCCTCTTCGGCCTCGCGGTTGATCCCGCCTGGCAGACGCGCGCGCTGGATGCGCTCATGTATATCCACCTCTACCAAAACCTCCGCCCGAAAAGCATCCGCATGGAGGCCAATTATATCTTGGAGGACAATCTGCACATCAAGAACGCGCTGGAGCGCCTCGGCATGCGGCACACGAAGACGTACAGGATTTATGAGAAGTCGCTTGGCGTATCGTAACGCACGGATGCAATGCCTTCCCCCATGGTGAAAACGATGGCTTCAATCATTCAAAACCGTCTCCCCCTCACCCCCGCCCCGCTTGGCAGCATAACGCCGCGCGGGTGGCTACTAAGCGAGCTCACCGTGCAAAAGAACGGACTCGGCGGGCACATCGACGAGATTTGGCCCGACCTCGGGCCGGATTCCGGCTGGCTTGGCGGCAGGGGTGAAAACTGGGAGCGCGGGCCGTATTATCTCGACGGGCTGATTCCATTGGCCTACGCGCTCAGCGACGAGGGGCTCAAGCAAAAGGCGCAGAAGTGGATCGAATGGATGCTGGCGAGTCAGCGCGAGGACGGCTTCTTCGGCCCCGCAGACAATCTCGATTGGTGGCCGCGCATGGTCGCGCTCAAGGCGCTGATACAGTATCACGAGGCGACGGGCGACGCGCGGGCGGTGAACCTGATGGATCGCTACTTTCGCTTTCAGCTGCGGCAGATGCCCGCCCAACCGCTCGCGATGTGGGCCGCCCCGCGCGGGCAGGAGCAGCTGTTGCCGATGCTCTATCTCTACCGCCAGACAGGGGCGGCGTATCTGCCGCGACTCGCCGCGCTCATTCGTGAGCAGGCCTACGACTGGGGTACATTCTTTCGAAATTTCCGCTATCAAAGGACTACGCACGCCTATCTCAACCGCCCCCTTTTCATGGCGGCCAAACGCATGACGCTGATTTCCGACTGGACGGTAAAGCGCCTAAGGCATATGCGCCCCACGTGCCCGCCCAAGCGGCAAACACGGCGACGGATTGGCACGTCGAGCACCTCGCATTTTATGCGCGTCTATCATGAGACGCATTCGGTCAACCTCGCGATGGCGCTCAAAATGCCCGCGCTGGACGCGCTCTGGGGCGGCGACCCAAACGGCGCGCAGGCCTCTAAAGCGGGCCTGGACGCGCTGACGCAGTACCATGGCCTTAGCAACGGCCTCTTCTCCGGCGACGAACACCTCAACGGGCGCTCTCCCTCTGTCGGCGCGGAGCTCTGCCTCGCGGCGGAACTGCTCTTCTCCCTCGAAACGCTGCTCGCTGTAACGGGCGACTCACGCTATGCCGACAAAATCGAGCAGATTGCCTACAACACATGGCCCGCGATGTTCACGGCGGATCTCTGCGCGCATCAATACGTCCAGCAGGTCAATCAAATCGAGGTTTCGCGCAAAAAACGCGGCTGGTACGACGCCTACCACGAAGCGAACCTCTTCGGCCTCGCGCCAAACTTCGGCTGCTGCGCGGCGAACATGCACCAGGGCTGGCCAAAGTTGCTCGCCTCGCTCGCGATGGCGACATCCGCCGGCGTCTGCCTGCCGGTCTATGCCCCCTTTGCCGCCAAAATCACCATAAGCGGGGTCGAGGTTCGCCTCATCGAACAGACGAATTATCCCTTTGAAGGAACGATTGCCGTAACGATCGATGAAATCGCCGATGGAACCGCCTCGTTGCCGTTTACCCTGCATCTGCGCGTACCCGTCTGGGCAGCGTCGTTCACCCTAACCTTAAACGGCGAACCACTGTCCATTTCGCCGCAAAACGGCTACCTGAACATCGCGCGCGTGTTCCAAGCGCGCGATGTCGTCCGGTTGGAGTTTCCCCTGCCGCTGCGCATGCAGGCAGAGCCCTCCGGCGGCGTGACGCTCTGGCGGGGGCCGCTGCAGCTCGCGTTACCGGTCGAAGCGGATCAGGCGATTTTGCGCGGGACGCCGCCCTTTGCCGACTATGCGCTCTATCCCCGCTCCGAATGGCGCTATGCGGTGGTCGGGGAGAGGCTCGACCGCGCCGAGATCACGCCGCATGAACCGGGCGAGCGGCCGTTTGACGAGGCCGCGCCGCCGCTGACCATCCGCCTGCCGGTGGCACGCGCGCCGCACTGGCCGCAGCGCCAGAACAGCGCGGGGCCTGTGCCGGAGCCGTTTGCCGCGGGGCAAGATTCGCTCGTTCCCTGCACGCTTGTGCCCTATGGCTGTACCCGGCTTCGCATCGCGCAGTTTCCGGCCGCGATTTTGCAAGCAGAGGATCCCCATAAGGGTGTAAAATGATACAATAACGAAAGACCCCTCACAGGACAAGGAGGAACCACATGACCGAACAGACCAAGACCAAACTGGGCGCAAACAACTGGATCGCCATTGTGCTGCTCGCATTTTCCGGGCAAATTGCATGGGTGATTGAGAATTCCTGGTTCAACACGTTTGTCAACGACGTGATCTCGCCCGACCCGAAGGTGATCTCGCTGATGGTCGCGCTCAGCGCCGTCACCGCGACCATCACGACACTGATCATGGGCACGTTGAGCGACCGGCTCGGCAAGCGCAAAGCGATCATCCTGACCAGCTACATCCTCTGGGGCATCTCGACCATGGTATTTCCCGCCGCCGGTGCGGTGAAAAGCGCGACCCTTGCGGTCGTCGCGGTCATCGTGCTGGACTGCGTCATGACCTTCCTCGGCTCCACCGCAAACGACGCGAGCTTTAACGCCTGGCTTACCAACGTCACGGACGAAACGAACCGCGGCACGGTCAGCGGGGTCACGGAGCTCTTTCCCCTGCTCGCAATGGTGGTGACCACCGTCGTTTCCGGAATGCTGATTGAATACTTCGGCTACACGCTGTTCTTTACCTCCATGGGGCTCATCGTCGTGGTTTGCGGTCTCATCGGCGGACTCCTGATGAAGGAGGCAACGTTCCCGCGCGAAAAGACCGAAGGCGTCAGCTTCTGGAAGCAGGTGTTCTCCGGTTTCTCCATTCGTACATTCCGGGAAAACCGGCTGCTGTTCTCGCTCTACTTCTGCGTGCTGCTGTTTGCCATTGCGGAACAGATCTGCATGCCATATCAAATCATTTATTATACCAAGACGTTGGGCTATAGCTATGACGTCATCGGTGTCAACCTCGGGCTTATGGTACTGCTCTCCGGCGTCGCGGGCGTGTTCTTCGGCCGCCTCGTGGATCGCCTCGGCAAACCAAAGCTCCTGCTTGCGGCGCTTATCTGCTCCGCATTGGGATTCCTTCTCGTATCGCTGGCAAAGGACATGGTCTTCCTCTGCATCGCCATCTTCGTCATGGCCTTCGGTATGGTGAGTAAGCTCATCGTCACGGGGGCATGGATCAAGGACCTCACCCCGCCCTCCAGCGCGGGGCAGTTCCAGGGCATCCGAATGATTTTCTGGGTTCTTCTGCCGATGATTATCGGCCCGTTTATCGGTGAGCGGATCATCAGCGCCTTTGGCCAGCCCGTCGTCGTCGACGGCAAGGCGGGTTTTCTGCCGACCTATCTGATCTTCGTCGCTGCCGCAATTGCGACGCTGATCGCGATCCTGCCCGTGCTGCGCCTGATTCGCGGTGGTAAAAATCCCCCCGCCGACACACCGCAGGAGCAGGCATAAACAGCATCAAATCCCATAACAGCAAAAAAGGCCGTGCGGCCTTTTTTGTTTTTTATTATGGACTTCAGTCTTAGGCGTGAGCAAAGTGAGCGACATAAAAAACCACCCGCTATGCGGGTGGAAGGATTTGGAGTTATGACTATTTGACGCGGTATTGCACGGTGTTTTTTACGGCCTTGATACTTTCGGTCACGGAGCCGATGATGATCAGCACCGAGAGCAGGATGACAAACACGTTTTTGCCCGCGACTATCGGGAACACGTTGGTTACACCGGTGCTGGTTAAGAAGCCGACAAATTCCGCGCTCAGGATATTCGGCTGGTTGAGCAGATAGAGTGAAATCGCCATGCCGACGAGCGACTTTGCCACCACAGCGACGCAGACAAAGGCAGACCAGCGGCGATCCTTGATCTTCGCGATTCCTTCTATCACCGCAAGCACCAGCGAAACCAGAATCGCGGGTACGAGCATTGCGAGAAATTCCGGGCTCAGGATATTGTAAAACTGAAATCCGCCGCTGGAAAACACCATCAGGAACGGAAGTTTCCCCGCACAATAGAGCAGCCCGATGATGGAGAACACAACGGTGACGATCAGCTCCGCAATCCCCTCGGAGAGAGTAATGCGAGCCTTCTCATTCTGCACCTCCGGCAGATCCTCCACCCGCCAGCCATGTTCGCCCCTCTTTTCCCCCTTGTTGCCGCCGTGCTCGGCAATCACAAAGCCGATCGTCGTCCAGAGCAGTGCTTGAAACGCGGCGGAAACGCCCATGCTGATGCCCTGTGAAATGATGCCGCTCATCACGAGCGCATAGTTCGTCGTTCCGGTCTTCGCCGCGTCAAACGCGCCGACGGCAAAACCGATGATCATCACGACGACGCCGACGAGCGGGAGAATCCATTTCAGCACGCTCACATACTCGTCAAAATACGCCGGCGAGATCAGGTAACGTGGCTTGGTTCGATATTTTTCCGCCAACGACGCGGGCGATCCCAGCTCATAGAGCACTTTCTTGACCGCCTCGTCGCCCGCCCCCTCCGGCAGCATATCGTAGATATTTGCGCGAAGCTCTTTTTTTACCTCTTCCCGGTCTTTTTCGGGCAAGCGGCGCGCCACGTCGTACACATAGCGCTCGATCATGTTATTCATATTTCTCTCCCTTTCCGCAGATGGAAGCGATGCTCCTTTGCATGCTTTCCCATTCCCCCAGTAGCTGCTCAAAAACCTCTTGCCCTTTTTTACTGACGGTGTAGTATTTTCTTGGTCTGCTCTCGCTGGTGTCCCAGTCGCTGGTCAATAGCTCCTGACTCTCCAGCCGGCGGAGCAACGGATAAAGCGTATTTGCTTCAATGTCGATTTTTTGTTCCTGCAAAATCTGCAAAAGCGCATATCCATACCTCGGTTCCCTTAGGCTCCCTAACACGGCGAGCGTTAAGCTGCCGCGCCGGAGTTCGGATATCAGGTTTTGCATTGGTTCCATTTCGGGCATCTCGTATCACCTCGCACGCATTATACTGTGTGTCACACATCATTGTCAATAATATTTTATTTAATTTTTATTATTATTTTTTTAAATAACATTATAAAAAAAAGAGGCGGTTAAGCCTCGTAGGAACAGGTCGCGATATTGGGCCCAGCTCCCGATTGAAATGTGTTAAGGCGCCTTCCAGATTACCTCGGTTGGAACATCCTTTCGCCCCAGATCCAACATTGGCACATGCTGCGCATAGATCGCGCGAACCGGGATCCTGCCCTTTGGGCCGCCGGGCAGCTCCAATAAAATGCAGATTCGCCCGCAAAGGAAAGAGCGGAATTGAAGCCGCGCATACCATCCGGGAAGAAACAAATCCGCTTTACCATCTTCGCGTAAGAGGTAGCAGCCGGATAAGGCGAGGCCGATCCCGCTCTCACCCCTGATCCGGATGCTACCCTCACGCCGTGATTCGTCACCTGAAAGCCCCCCCGTAAGAGGCAACCTTGCTTCCAAAGGCGTGATTGAGAGAGTTATCACGGCCAAAAGAAGAAGGCAGGCGGCGAAACTGAGAAACAGATTCATCGGTCGATGCATGGTTTTTCTCCTTTGTAACAGGAAGATCTCCTTGCAATTCTCCTGTGCTGCCAGGCAAATATGCCAGCGCTCCCCATCCCAAAGCATAAAAAACGAACGACGCTGAAGATTGATGTCCGTAGTAATCCCATCATAGCAATACGAAAAGGCCGTTTTGTGGATCATCTGTCGATTAACGAAAGAATCGATTTCTCCAAATCAATCCATGGCCTCTCTTTGCGTTCTACTATAGAAACAGTTTTCAGCACCAAAATGTGACATTTGGTTTATGAACTTTTTGTGAACAAGATTTTGGGTGTGTTCAGCTGCCTTTTCCAAAGCAGTGGATCCGCCTATTCTAGGGATGGAATGTATGCTATTCTAATCCAAAGGAAGGGGCGACTTTTTGCAATGACCATTCGCATTCATGACATCGGGAACTACGCGTTAAGAAACTATCTGCTCGAAACGCCTCTTGGCTGGATCGCCATCGACACCGGCTATACAGGCAGATTGGGCAACTATCTCGCGCGGTTTTCCAAACTCGCGCCACCCCACACAATTCAGTATGTTTTTTTAACGCATGCGCATAATGACCACGCGGGGTTTCTTGGCGAGCTGCTGGAGAAGACCGGCGCGCGGCTCATCGCAAGCGCGCAGAGCCTGCCGCGTCTCGCCACCGGCAAAAACGCGATGCCGGAGGGGGCGGGCTTTCTTTCGCCCGGCATCCGTCTGCTCTCCGGCATGATGCGGAAGATCTCCTTCCCGCCCGTAGCAGCGAATTCCTCCGCTCTCGTCGTCTCCGACGAGAGCGACCAGCCGCTGCTTGCGGCGGGGTTGCCCATCCGCATTCTCCATCTCCCGGGGCACACGGCGGACTCCATCGCCCTGATCCTTGAGGAGACAGGCGATCTCTTCTGCGGCGACGCGGCGGCTAATTTTCCGCTTGCGCCCGCGCGGCAATCGATCCTAATTGAGAATTTGCCGGAGTTCGGACGATCGTGGGACCGAATGCTCGCGGCAAAGCCAAGTCGCATCTATCCCTCCCACGGCAATCCGTTCCCACCGGAGGATTTGGTCAAATATCGCCATTTCATGGACGGCAAACAGCTCTGTCCGCCCAAATAGCCCCCATTCGGCTGCAAACAAAAAACGCGCCTCACCTTTCGGTGAAACGCGTCAGCCTGTCAAAAAAGTCCCGGGAGTGTTAAGAGCCGCGCCCTTCCCTCCATCGATTCTAGGACGTTTAGCCTCCTGTTACGGATCGTCAAATCAGAGATTTCTGGAAGCAGACGCTCTCCTTGACGCCCTCATACGGCGGGTAGTTCGGGATACGCTCGTACCCCGTCGCCTCATAGAGACGGATTGCCTCCGGCTGAAGAATGCCGGTTTCCACCATGGCGGCCCGATAGCCAATCTCGCGCGCCCAGCGCTCCAGATACGCCATCATCTCCCGCCCGACGCCGCGCCCACGAAAACGGAGCGAAACGAAAACGCGCTTCATCTCCACCGCTGTCTCCGAAAACGGCTGAAAACAGCCGCATCCGGCGGGCTCGCCGTCGAGAGAGGCGACCAGAGCGGTCTTGATATGCGCGCTCTTGTTATGCGGGCCGAAGAACGCCATCTGCGCGCCATAACGGGCGAGCAAATCCTCGTCCAGCTCGGCGGCCAGCGCACGGAACAACGCATCCTCCCCCGTGCAGCGTACAAATGTCAGCATTTCGTCAATGCTCCTCGATATACTGATCCAACATCTCATGGTAGACGTCCATACGCGTCTCCTGCGGATCGGTCGGCTCACCCAGCACGAGATCCATCATGTGATGCGGCGTTTTGCCGCCAATCTGCATGGACTTGATGCAGGAGACGCAATAGACCGCCACATCCTGGCAGGGCATCTGCGCGGCGCGCTTTTTTTGAAACGCGGTCACTTCCTCAATGGAGACATGCGGATAGAAATTATCTCCGCAGCAGACCGACCTTGTGCCGGAAAATTCGCTCTCGATGACCTCGATATGCATCTTGTCCAGCAGACTTCGCACTGCGGCGTGTACCTGCGGCTTCTTTCGAAAGGAGCAGGAGTCGTGCACCGAGAGCTGCAGCCCGTCATAGGTCGGCAGCGGCAGGGCTGGAATCCCGTCCAGCACCTCCCAGATGGAGATGGTCTGGATTCCGTCATAGAGCGAGCGGAACCGGCGGTCACACCCCGCGCAGTTGTTGATGATGGTCGAACCCTTCGGCAGGTTCGGCTCATGGCGGCAGCAGGTGGTGTGCAGCTTGGTCGGCAGAAACCGGCGGTTGAGCAGGTGAAGAATTTCCTCCACCGCCTCCGGCTTGTACAGGCTCATCGCGCAGCCGGGGTTAAAGAAGCATTTGTCGGGGTCGATCTCTTCGAGCGGTATACTAGGGTGCCCAGGGTCGTCCATTGAGAACTGATTCCTCCTAATTGATCATTTTATTTATTTTCCGTCTCATAAGAGACACAAAACGCAGGATTGCTAACGATATATCTTGATATCCTGACCGGAAATACCATATCGCATCCGTAAATATTCATATAAATTTGCGCAGGCGAGCGCGTCGTCCAGCGCGTTGTGATGATGCTCCAACGATATTCCCAGTCCCGCGCAAAGGTCGTTGAGCCGGTGGCTGCCGAAGGTCGCCTTCGGGATATGCCTGCGGGACTTTTCCAGCGTGCAAACATAGCGCCAGTTTTCGGCAAAGAGATTCTCCCGCAGCAACGCCTTGCGAATGACCGGCAGGTCGAACAGCGCATTATGCGCGACGAGCAGACAGCCCGTGAAATACGGCTCAATCGCCGGCCAGAGCTCATACAGGCTGGGCTCGTTCTCAACATCCGCCGGGCGGATACCGTGGATCGCAATATTAGCCGTGTCAAACTCATCGCATGGGTTCACGAGATAGTGCAGCCGGACGGGGTCTCCCTCGCCATCCACGCGGACGATGCCGATGGAACAGATCGAGCGGGAATAACGGTTGGGCGTTTCCACGTCCACAGCGGTAAAGGAATCAAATTCGTTCCGATCAAATAAACCCGGCAAAGCTCTCGTTTTCCTCCCACCCGATGGTCTCGGTTGGCTCACAAACGCTATTATACCACACCGCCGCCGAAAAAAGCGCCAATTTTCAGCCGGTCTCCGCGCATCCCGCCGCTGTCAAGCGAAGGGATCCACGGGAGTACGCTCTTTTCTTGTGTGCAAAAACATGATATAACTACGAATAAGATGGAACGCCAAGCAATTTGCTATATCGTCTGCGCCCTGCCGCAGCGTCATGCCTTTATCCCGACCGAGCGCGACCTCGTCATCGCTGCGGATGGCGGCTATGCGCAGCTCGGCGATGTTCGCGCGGATCTCGTCGTCGGCGACTTTGACTCCCTCGGCTATGTGCCCGAGGGAGAGCAGATCGTTCGCCACCCCGCGCGGAAGGACGACACGGATACCATGCTTGCCGCGCGCATCGGCTTGGAGCGCGGGTATCGCGCGTTTCAGCTGCTCGGCGGCGTCGGCGGGCGGCTTGACCACACGCTGGCAAATCTTCAGACGCTCGCCTTTCTCCGCGCCAACGGAGCGCACGCGGCGCTTCGCGGCGAGGCCGGCGAAACCATCACGCTCATTGAAAACGAGTCCCTCCGCTTTCGCGCGGGGCTTGACGGAATTCTATCCGCATTTTGCTATGGCACCCGGGCGGAGGGGGTGTTTGAGCGCGGATTTGCCTATTCCCTCGATAACGCAACGCTGACGGACGATCATCCGCTTGGCGTAAGTAACGCCTTTACCGGGGTAACGGCCGAGGTTTCGGTTCGCGCCGGACGATTGCTGATCGTCTACGCCGGCTTGCCGGAAGACAGCGACTTATTTGCGTTACCGCAGGCATAGCGCCGGCGGATCCCCGCCAAGCAGGCTCCTTTTTTCGACGCTCCATACAGATTTGAGGAAAAATTGACGCTGCCCTGCTATGGTTACGTTTGGTGCGCAAGAAAGGCGCATTTGTTTCTTGATTGTGTATATTCTCGGGGGGAAGTTATGTTTCACATCTTAGTCGTGGAGGATGACCGGGCGCTGCGGGAGCTTTTTTGCACCGTACTGTCAAAAAACGGCTTCGTCTATCACGAAGCGCGGGACGGCGCGGACGCCTGGGACGTTTTGGAAAAACAGTATATCGACCTTGTGGTCACAGACATCATGATGCCGAATATGGATGGCTTTGAGTTTGTCAAAAGCCTGCGCGGAAACGGCCTGAATATGCCCGTGCTCATGATCACCGCAAAAGACGGCTTTGAGGATATGCAGAGCGGCTTTTTTGCGGGCACGGACGACTATATGGTCAAGCCCGTCAATGTCAACGAAATGATCCTGCGCATCAATGCGCTGCTCAAGCGCGCACAGATCGTCAACGAGAAAAAGATTCATTTTGAAAACGCGGAGCTGCGCTATGACGACCTGACCGTCTGCATCAGCGGGGATTGCAGCGTGCTGCCGCAAAAAGAGTTTTATATTCTCTATAAGCTGCTCTCCAACCCCAACCGCGTATTCACCAAGCAGCAGATCATGGATGAGATCTGGGGGATGGACACCGAAAGCGACCCGCATACTCTGGATGTGCACATCAGCCGCCTCCGGGAGCGGTTTAAGGATAACGCGCAGTTTGAAATTGTCACCATTCGCGGACTTGGCTATAAAGCGGTAAAGAAGCATGCCTAAACTGTCGGAATTTAAGGCGCGCCCGCGCGCGGCGCAGATCTTTGCCGTGCTTATTGCCGGCATCATCGCCGCGTCGATGGTGCTGACCTATGGCATCATGTATGTCCTGCTCAAGCTCAGGATTGGCACTCTCACGGCGATTATTACCTCCTCTACCTACATAGGGATCTTCTCCACCATACTTGGCGTCGGCATCGCGGCGTATGTATCCACCAAGATGCTCTCTCCCGTCATCAAGATCAATGACGCGGCAAAAAAGGTCGCCCGCGGAGATTTCTCGGTTCGGCTGGAAGAAAAGAGCATTGCAAAAGAGATTGAGGAGATTGCCACAAGCTTTAACATCATGGTGAAGGAATTGAGCAACACCGAAACGCTACGGACCGATTTTGTGAGCAATGTTTCCCATGAGTTTAAAACACCGCTCTCCGCTATAGAGGGTTATGCGACGCTGTTGCAGGACGAGCGTCTGAGCAAGGAAGAGCAAGCGCTGTATGTCTCCCGCATCCTTGAAAACACCAGTCGCCTCGGCAAGCTCACGCAGAGCATTCTCTCGCTCTCCCAGCTGGAAAATCAGGAGATCGTGCTGCAGAAGGAGAGCTATCTGCTCGACGAGCAGATCCGCCGTGTTCTGCTGGGATATGAACCGCTCTGGGAGGAGAAGGAGCTCAACATCGACCTCGCGCTGGAGGCCACGCATTATTACGGAAATAAGTCGCTGCTGGCGCAGGTTTGGAGCAATCTGATCGACAATGCCATCAAGTTTTCCAAGACCGGCGGGACGCTTTCCATCGGATGTCGTGAGCTGGAGGGCTCCGTCATCGTTCGCATCAAGGACACCGGAATCGGCATGTCCGAAGAGGTGCGGATGCATGCCTTTGACAAGTTTTATCAGGGCGAGCGCTCTCATTCGACGCAGGGAAGCGGTCTCGGCCTCGCGCTTGTGCGCCGCATCGTCACCCTCTGCGGCGGAACCATCGAAATCCGCAGCAAGGAGGGCAAGGGTACCGAGATTCTGGTCTTGCTCAAGTCCACTCCTCCGCCCGTCGCATAAAAATGTCATATCGACCGCGAGTAAAGCCGGATTGGTAATCGCCGGCCTTTTTGTTTGCGTAAATTCACCGGTAACGCGCGTTCGTGTTGACGTTTTGTTGAACTTGCATTGAACTTTGTTTGAGAATGAATTGATAATATTTCTTATTGCTTTTCCCGCTTGCGATCATCGCAAGAATACCGTATGGAATCAAGCAAATGAATTTGGAGTAAACCGAAGATGAAATACAACCTTGTTGCCGACAGCTGCTGCGATTTAACCGAGGAACTCAGGAAAGAATGGGGTGTCACCAGCGTTCCGCTTACGCTGACCCTCGCGGAGGAATCCTATACCGACGACGACAACCTTGATCTGCCGAATTTTATGCAGCGCATGCATGCCTGCAAGGGTCGCGTCGGCTCCGCGGCGCCCGCACCGGGACAGTATGCCGAAGCATTTGGCGGCGGCGAGTCCTTCGCCGTCACGCTATCCAGCAGTCTCTCCGGCTCCTATGCCAGCGCTATGATGGGCAAGAGCGTCGCGGAGGAATCCGGCGCAAAGGTGCATGTGTTTGACTCCCGCAGCGCGGCGGCCGCGGAGGTACTCATCGTCATGAAGATTCGAAAGTTTATCGCAGAAGGGCTCCAGCGCTCCGAGATCATCCAAAAGGTTGAGCACTTCATCAAGGAGATGCGCACCTTCTTTGTGCTGGACAATATCGACAACCTGCTCAAAAACGGCAGGCTCAACCGCATCACCGCAACCATCATCTCCACCCTGCATATTCGCCCCATCATGGGCGCGGACGGAGACGGCAACATCTCGCTGTTTTCCCATGTACAGGGCTGGAAGCAGGTGGTACGCAAGCTTGCGGACACCATTGAAACGGATGGCCGCAGCACCGACGGGCAGAGCCTCGTCATCACCCACTGCAACAACCCTTCTCTCGCCGAGGAACTCAAGGCGGAGATTGAGCGGCGGTATCGTTTTTCCGAAATTCTGGTGCTGCCGACGCGCGGGGTTAGTTCGCTCTATGCCAATGACAAAGGCGTGATCATGTCGTTCTAGTTTCACAAAAGCACCTGTGCGCCGCACAACATGACCATTTTTTACGGGAGGAAATCATGAATTCGTATGTCCTGACCTGCTGTTCTACCGTCGATTTATCAAAGGATTACCTCAACAAGAGGGGAATCCCCTATGTTTGCTTTCACTTCAATATCGACGGGATGGAATATCCGGACGACCTTGGCCAGAGCATGCCGTTTGACCGGTTCTATGCGAAGATTCAGGCGGGGGCGATGCCGACCACCTCGCTGGTCAACACCGAACAGTTCCTTGCGTTTTTCGAGCCGATTCTGAAGGAAGGAAAGGATATTTTGCATCTCTCCTTCTCCTCCGGCCTCTCGGGCACCTACGCCAGCGCCCTTCTCGCGCGGGACGAGCTCAAGGAGCGCTACCCGGAGCGCAAGCTCACGGTGGTCGATTCTCTCGGCGCCTCCTCCGGCTACGGGCTGATGCTGGATGCCCTTGCGGACATGCGAGACGCGGGCGCCTCGCTCGACGAAGCGGCCGACTGGATCGAAGCGCACAAGCTGAATATGCACCATTGGTTCTTCTCCACCGACCTGACACACTATAAGCGCGGCGGGCGCATCTCGCCGACCGCGTTTGTGATCGGCTCCCTGCTCAACATCTATCCGCTGATGAACATGGACGACGGCGGTCATCTGACCCCGCGTTTCAAGATCAACGGCAAAAAGCGCGTGATGCGCGAGATGGTCAAGCAGATGGAACTGCACGCGGAAAACGGCCTGGACTACAGCAAAAAGTGCTTCATCTCAAACTCCGCCTGCATGGAGGACGCTCAAACCGTCGCCGCGCTCGTGGAAGCCACCTTCCCCAAACTCAACGGCAAGGTGATGATCAACAGCGTCGGCACCGTGATTGGCTCCCATACCGGCCCCGGTACGGTCGCGCTCTTCTTCTGGGGCGACAGCCGGAAGAAAAACTAACAGACAGAATCATCCTCCTTGACCCCTGCAAAATCACGCAGGGGTCTCTTTTATTCTCAAAAAACACTTGACATCTTACTAATTATTCCCTATTATTCCATTATAGGTGTAATTCGGAAGCTAATTTCGGCTAATTAAGGAATAAAGAGGAGTCATCATGCAGGATGGGTTCTATACCGTAGAGCAGATATCGGAACTGCTGCAGATGCACCCGAAGACGGTGCAACGCTATATCCGCGAGGGAAAACTCCGCGCGATCAAGGTCGGCAAGGGCTGGCGCATCAGCGGACACGACCTGAGCGTGTTCACCGAGAGCGCGCCGCCGCAGGACGGGGAGCAGCCGGTCGCGGTCGTCTCCTGTGTGGCGGATCTCTACGCCGCGGATCGGGACGCCGCCATCCGCCTTATGAACACCCTCGGCGCGGCGTACACCGGTAAGCCCGTCGGCATGGGTACGGGCAGCCTACAGACGCAATATATCCCCGAAGAGCGCAAGTTGAGGGTCACGCTCTATGGCGGCGCGCGCTTCACGGCGGCGATGTTGGACGCTATCGCCATGCTGACGGAGGATGAATGAACTCTCATTTCAGAAAGGCGAAAAAAGGTATGCAAACCAGCGTATATAAGGGCGAAGCGCAGAAAATCGCGTTTCGCACCGTGTACAATCAATTTTTAACCAAGATGCCGTTTGCCAAACGAACGGTAGAAACACCCTATGGCGAAACATTTCTGCTTGAGGCCGGCGTTCCTTCGCATCCCCCCGTGCTGTTGCTGCACGGGAGTTGCTCCAACAGCGCCTTTTGGTTCAACGATATCCTTGCACTCTCGGGCAGCTATCACGTCTTTGCCGCGGATATCCCCGGCGAGGCGGGTAACAGCGCGGAATACCGCCTGCGGCTCGACAGCGAGGACTATGCTGAATGGATACTGCGTCTGCTCGGCGCGCTCTCGCTGCCGAAGGTTTCCCTTGCCGGCAACTCCCTCGGCGGATGGATGGCGCTGAAGTTCGCAACCGCTTACCCGGAGCGCGTGGAAAAGCTCATGCTCTTTGCCAGCGGCGGACTCGCCGAGATCCAGCCGGATTATCTGGAAAAAGCGCAGGCGGCGGAAGAATCCGGTACATCGCTGACCTTTGACGAGGATGTCACCGGCGGGGTCGCGCTGCCTAAGGAGATCTTGGACTTTTTGAACCTGATCCTTGCAAGCTATGACCCGATCAGCGTACCGCTGCCCGTCTTCTCCGGCGAACAGCTCCGACGGCTAAGCATGCCGGTGCTGTATGTCGCGGGGCTTAAGGACGATCTTCTGGATACCCGCGCGGGCGAGGCGGCGCTGCGCCGGGACGTACCGCACGCAACGATTCACCTGCTGCCCGACGCCGGGCACATGATCGTTAACCCCTCCGAATGGATGCTGCCGTTTTTAGCGGAGGCTTAATCACGCTTCCATCACCATGATAAACGCGCGGAACAGGCGCGTTTTTTGTTTGCGCCGGCGCGAAAACACCCTCGCAAAATCTGCTCAAACGCTCAATCATCCATCACGAATTCATCACAACTGCGACTTATGATAAGACCATACAAACCACAGGAGGTTATCCATCATGAAACAAAAGCTGATCATCGCCATTGCCGCGATTCTTGCATGTACCCTCATCCTCTCCGGTTGCGTCACATCCGCGGCGGCCGAAGCGGCCATCCCCGCCGGAAGCGGCTACTCCGTCGCGCGTGTTGGCGCGGTGGAAACCGGCGCGGGCTATCGCGGTGGAAATGGCAAGGCACGCGGCGGCTACGCGGAAAATGGCAACCCTGCCAACTGCAGCGCCGCCTACGGCTCAACCGCCGCAGCCGACCCCGATTACGCCCTGACTGAAGCGGAGCAAACCCTCTCCCTTTCCGGCTATGGTTCCGATGGCGCGCTGAAGGACGAAGACCTGACCCTCGCGGACATGCTCACCTATGCCATTCAGGATGAGTTTCTCGCCCGCGCGGAATACGAGCGCATCACGGACAAGTTCGGCAGGGTGCGGCCATTTACCAGCAGTATGCGCGCGGAGGAAACGCATATCGACGCGCTCCTGCCGCTGTTTGCCGCCTACGGCATCGCCGCCCCGAAGGATGAGAGCGCGGGCCGCGCCGCTTCTGTCTCCAGCCTGGCGGAGGCCTATCAGGCGGGCGTCAATGCGGAGGGAACCAACATTGCGATGTATGAAATCTTCCTCGCCAAAGAGCTGCCCGCCAACGTGCAAGCGGTGTTTGAGCGCCTCCTGAATGCCTCGGAAAACCACCTGCGCGCATTTCAAAACCGGCTTTGATTTCGGCGCAAGCGCTCGCACCACTCCCCAACAACGAAGACAATAGAAACCGGAGGTAACGAATATGTCCGCCACCCCCTTACCCACGACCACGAAACGCGAAAAACACCTTGCGCTCCTCTCCCGTATCCTCCGCTGGATCACGCTCGGCAGCTTTCTCGCCTTTGTGCTCACGGCAACCGCGCTGCATACCCTCAGCTACGTCGGCCCCTCTATCCATGCGCTCTGCCCTTACGGCGGACTGGAGTCGTTGCTCTCGTTGATCGCCGCCGGCACGTTCCTCAAGCGAATCGTGATCGGAACCTTCGTTCTCTTCGGCACGACGGTGCTGCTCGCGCTCGTGATGCGCCGCTCGTTTTGCGGACAGATCTGCGCCTTTGGCGGATTGCAGGAGTTCTTTGGCAAGATCGGGCAAAAGCTCTTCCGCAAACGGCCCGTGCTGCCGCAAGCACTTGACCGCGCGCTTCGTTCCCTCAAGTTTGTTGTTCTTGGCGTTACGGTCGCGATGGCTTGGATCACAGGCGAACTCTGGATTACGCCCTATGACCCTTTCAACGCGCTCGGGCACCTCGCAGACTTTCAAGCGCTGACCACATCCTATCTTGTCGGGTTTCTCATTCTCGTCCTGACCCTGCTCGGCAGCGTGGTCTACGACCGGTTCTTCTGCAAATATCTCTGCCCGGCGGGCGCGCTCTATGGCCTCATCGGCAAGGCAAGCCCTTACGCCGTCCGCATAGAGGAGAGCGCCTGCATCCGCTGCGGCAAATGTAACCGCGCCTGCCCGATGAATGTGGACGTCATGAACGCCAAAGCCGGCAAGGTCACGAGTATGGAGTGCATCAGTTGCAACGAATGCGTCAATACCTGCCCCGTGCAGGGCGCGATCCATACGGGTTTTTCGAAGAAATCGCGCATTCACCCGATTCTTGCAACCGTGCTTGCGCTCGTTCTCTTCTTCGCGCCGATCGGCATCGCGGCGGCGGCAGGCAGCATGCAGCTGCTGCCGAATAAATACGCGGGCGAACGCTGGGGATCGGCCGCCCCATCCCCCAAAGGCGGCGGCGAGGGCGCCGGCAGCGAAGGCTCACAGGAGGAGGGAACGTTAGGCGAATCCGGCGAGGAAGCTGTTGCGCCAATCAACGGCTATATGCCAAGCGACCTGCGCGGGGCGAACACGCTGGAGCAGGCGGCCGAAATACTCGGCCTTCCGTTGGATGTGCTCTATACCCGCCTTGGCCTCTCGCAGAACGATCCCTCCACCGCGTCGCTCAAGGGCGCGGCTGCGGATAGCGGCATGGAACTGGGCGACTTTAAACACCAACTTTTTGAGTAAACCACAAATGCGCAACTAGGGCTCCGGCTGATGCCGGAGCCCTTTCGTCCATCGACGAGGCCCTTCGAACGATGCCGATGGGCTTCTATTGTGTGAAAAAACACCGTTGCCGCGGCGTTCTATGCAAATTCGGCGAATTTTGCGAATCCTCGAAGACCCAAAAGCGTCTATTCCATTGGAACCGTATCAAACCAAAACACGGTCTTTTGCTCATCGCTGCTTACGCCATAGGCAACGCCGTGCCGCTCCAGAATACTCTTGACGATAGCAAGTCCCAAACCGGTGCCGAGTCCTCCCGCCTCGCCTCGCTTCGGCACGCGGTGATAGCGGTCCCAAATCCGCGGCAGTTCCTCCGCCGGAATCGGCTCGCCGGTGTTTTCCACCGAGATGCGCATCGTACCGCCCCGCGCCTCGCAAAGCACGCGGATGGCCGAGGGCGAGGACGCATGCCGAAGCGCGTTATCCAGTAGGTTGTTCATGACCTGCGTAAATTGCGCGCGGTCAAAGCGAATCTCCCCGCTCGGGCATTGCAGCTCAATGGCATTCCCCCGCTGCTCCGTCGCCAGATCAAATCGCGCGGCCGCCTCGCCAAGCGCCTCCGCGCAGGAGAAGCGGATGACTTCAAGGGATTCTGCGGCGGACTGCAGTTTGGAATAGTCTAAAATATCGCTCACAAGTGCGCCAAGCCGCGCGGACTCCTCCACAATGGCATTAAGCTGCGCGGTGCGCTTTTCCTCGTTCGGCCAGGTAACGTCGCGGACGGTCTCCGCATAACCGCGTATGATGGTCAGCGGCGCGCGCAATTCGTGTGAAACATTGGCGATCAGCTCGCGGCGCAGATGCTCCGCCTTGCTCAACTCCTCGCCAAGTTCATTGAGCGCCTGCGTGAGCTGACCGATTTCATCCCTTGTGGTCACCGGCGTTTTCACCGAATAATCCCCCGCCGCCATGCACTCCGCCGCCCTCGTTACGCCGACAATCGGGCGCGAGAACAAACGCGAGAGCACGATGGAGAGCACCAGCGCAGCAAAGAGGAGCACCGCGGTAATCACCCAGAGCTGTTGTAGCAGAGCGCGGGACGCCTCGGACACATCCACCAGCGAAAACACGATCAACAGAGTTCCCCCGTCCGCCGCACGGCTCAGCAGCGCATACCGCGCCTCCTCCGTCTCCGTCTGCAGGTATTCCACGCCGCCGCCCGCCGCCTGCGTCAGCTCCGAAATGCGCTTGACAATCTGCCCGCGCATCGGCAGCCCGTCCGACTGATAGACAACGTTTCCATCGTCGTTGACCGCGAGAAGGCTGATGTTCAGCTCGGACTCCAGCGCCGCATAGTCCGTATCCGGCGCGATCACGACCCCGCGCACCGCGCCGTCGATGGTTGTAATCCGGCGGTTGAGGTAGCTGTCGCTCAGCAGCACCGCCTGCACCAGCCAGACGAGCGCGACGGCGAGCGCCGCCATTCCAAGGAAGGCAAGCGCAAGCTTGGCTGAAATCCGCCTCATACCGCGCCCCCCGAAAAGCGATAGCCGGTGCCCCAAACCGTTACGATGTGGTCCCGATATCCGCCGAGTTTTTCGCGCAGGCTCTTGACATGCGTATCCACCGTACGCGCGTCGCCAAAGAAGTCATATCCCCAAACATGGTTGAGCAGCTGATCCCGCGTGAACGCGATCTCCGGCCTCGCCATAAAGAACGCAAGCAGATCAAACTCCTTCGGGCTGAGAGTGACGGCTTCTCCGTCGATCTGCACCGTCCGCGCGGCTGTGTCCACACGCAACCCCTCCAGCGCGTAGACCGCGGCGCTGCTCTGCCCCGCGCCGGAGCGTTTGAGCAGCGCTTTCATGCGGGCGACCAGCTCCCGCGGGCTGAACGGTTTGCCGATATAGTCGTCAACGCCCAGTTCAAAGCCGAGCAAGCGATCATATTCCTCGTTGCGCGCGGTCAGCAAAATCACCGGAATCTGGCTTGTCCTGCGGATCTGCTTGAGCGCGCCCCAGCCATCCAGGCGGGGCATCATTACATCCAGAACGACCAGCGCATAGTTCCCGGCGGAAAACAGCCGGAGCGCCTCCTCGCCATCCCCCGCTTCATCGAACACCCAATCCTCCGCCTGCGCATACTCGCGCACGATCGCGCGAATACGCGCGTCGTCATCCGCCAGCAAAATACGGATCAACCCTTTCGCCTCCATCCGTTTCACGCAATTTGCATTCTATCTGTTTTCCTATTGAGTTGATCGTATCATTGTTTCAAAAAAAATGCACGGCCCTTTACCGGATCGGCATAAAAAAATAGCCCGAGCGCTGCCGCCCAGGCTTTGGAACCCATTCGCGCCACCGCGCTCCTCAGCTTTGCAGTCCCCGTTCGCGCCGCACGCCTATATAAACAAAGATCGGCACGATCAGCACCAGGATTACGATGCCGCAGGCGATAAACCCCATCCGCGCGCCAAACCAGTTATCCGCCGCGCCGACAAACAGATTGCCGATGGGCGACGAACCCGAGACAATCAGCGAATACACGCTCATCACACGGCCGCGGAAGCGATCCTCCGTGTGGATCTGAATGTTGGAGTTCGCCGTGGAAAGATAGGTGACACACAAGAAGCCGCCGAGCGCGAGCGCAAGGCCGGTCGAAATGAATCCGCTCATATTGCCAACCACAATCAGCACCACGCCGGCGGCGGCGGGAAAGAAGGACAGAATCAGCCTTCTCGGCCCGCTCTTGCTAAGCGAAGCGACGAGCAGCGCGCCGAGGAACGCGCCCGCGCCAACCGACGACATCAGGAGCCCGTAGCCAGTCTCCGCGAGACCGAGCACCTGTGTTGCGAACACCGGCACGCTCACGCCAAAGTTAAATGCAAAGGTGGATACAACCGCGATAAATAGCATTGTGCCCATCAGCTCTTCGTTTCGCAGGACATACCGCAGACCTTCCTGAATACTCTCGATGACCCCCATCTTCCCGCGTTCCTCCGGCAAAGTGCAGGCCACGGGATGGATGAAGATCAGGCTGATGAGCACCGCGCCAAAGCTGACGGAATTGATAAAAAAGCAAGTGGATATGCCGAGCGAGCCCATCACGATTCCCGCGATAGAGGGACCCAGTAGTCGTGCGGCGTTGAAGGTAAGCGAGTTGAGCGCGATGGCGTTTACCAAATCGTCATGGCCGACCAGCTCGACGACAAGCGCCTGCCGAAGCGGCATATCGAGCGTATTAACGCAGCCAAGCAGGCTTGCGGAAATGAGCAGATGCCAGTATTGGATCCGTCCGGAGGCGACAAGCACCCAGACTGCAAAGGTGATTACGAGTGAGAGCGACTGCGTCAGCACCAGCATTTTCTTTTTTGGCAGTCGATCGATGAGAACCCCCGCAAACAGTGAAAAGAGCATTGCGGGCAAAAACTGCAGCGCGCTGACCACGCTTAGTAATAGCGCGGACTTGGTCAGCGAATAGGCCAACCAGGGCTGTGCGGTGTTCTCCATCCATGTGCCGATGGTGGAGACGCACATGCCGCAGAAATAGTAGCGATAATTCTTGTGCTTGAGGGAAATGAACGGGTTGTTTAACCCGCTTCTCACCGTTTGGGTAGTAGACAAGGTGTGCCTTTCAGCCTCCGCAGAGTATCGCGCGCTGATTCGAACGCGCCGCGGCGAACTTGATTATAACACCGCCGGTATGTGAATGACATCCCTTCGCAAAAACTTCACGCTTGCCGGTTTTGCCGCATAATCGCCTCTTTTGCCTGTTTCCAGGGGCGGCCATGGCCCAGCCAGCCGCGCTCCCGCCAATATTCTTTTTCCACCGGCGAGGCGCTCCAGTCCGCCCTTTGCATGTTTGCCATCAGGCCAAAGATGAATCTGGTCTTGAGGCCAACGCGCGGCACCGTATTTTTGGAGAGCTTTGCCGCAAGTTTTGCCATGTCGCGCTCGATCTTCGCCTTCGTGCCCGCCTTGACCGAGTCCCAGTTCATCGCCATCACGCGCGCGCCATAGGTATGAATCTCCGGCACGCCCCAAAAGAACAGGGATTTGGTAATGCCCTGAATGGCGCCCTTCGTCGAGCTGCCCGCCGAGGCGGAGAGCACCACCGCCCTTTTTTGAAACATGCTTTCCCTAGGACGGTGGGACATCCACATCGTAAATGTCAGATCGAGAAACGATTTCATGGGCGCGGAGAGCGACATGCAATAGGTCGGGGTTGTGAAGACGAGCAGATCCGCCGATTCCATAGCGGAAACGATTGCTCTCTTCTCCGCATACCAGGGACAATCTGCGTCGTTTTCGATGCAACGGTAACAGCCGATGCAAAAGTGGTTCAAGTCCCGCGGAAGAAAGAACTCCACGACATCCTTGGGTTCGGGAATCTTCTCGATGAGCATTCTTCCCATGCGATAGGAGCTGCCCTTGTGATTCTGTCCGTGAATCATGGCGATCTTCATAAACAATCCCCCGCCTTTTTTGCCGCGTATTCCGCGTTTCTTACTGTAAAGTTCAGTCGAATTCATTCTATCAGGCGCCAATTCGGGTTTCAATATGCCTTTGCCGGATCGTGAAGTTGACCAACCTGTGAAAAATTTCTAAATTGTATACATTCTTGATATACTTTTGCCGCGCTCGCCCGTTAGACTGGTATAATGATTGAGTAAACCGCTGTTTGAGCGGATTTTTGTGATGGGTTGAGGTAAGTAGCTTTGATGCAGCAAGTGCAGGAGATCATCGGACAGGTTCGTAAAGTCGTCGTTGGCAAGGACGCCGTCATCGGCAGCATTCTCATGGCAATGCTCGCACAGGGGCATGTGCTGCTTGAGGATGTACCTGGCGTTGGAAAAACCACTATGGCGCTCGCGTTTTCCCGCACGATGGATCTCTCCTATAAGCGCATGCAGTTCACGCCGGACGTGATGCCCTCGGACATCACGGGCTATACCACACTGCAGGCGGGCGGCGTTGCGGGCAGTTATGTTCCGGGCGCCGCAATGTGCAATCTGTTTCTCGCGGACGAGATCAACCGCGCTTCGAGCAAGACGCAGTCCGCTCTGCTCGAGGTCATGGAGGAGAACAGCATCACGGTGGACGGCGTCACCCGCGCGGTGCCGCAGCCGTTTCTCGTCATCGCCACCCAGAACCCCGCCGGATCCTCCGGCACGCAGCCGCTGCCGGAATCCCAGCTGGATCGTTTTATGGTTCGGCTCTCCATGGGGTACCCCGACCGGCGCAGCGAGGTTGAGATGCTTCGGCGGCATCAGAACGCCGTCTCGCTCGACTCCGTCAACCGCGTAATCTCGCCGTTGGATCTCACCGTAATGCAGCGCGAGGTCGAGGCCATCTATGTTTCCGAGGCGTTGTTTGCCTATCTCGCGGAGCTGACCGCCTGGACGCGCGCGCAGCCCGCCATCCGAATCGGTGTCAGTCCGCGCGGCACGATTGCATTGCTTCGCATGAGCAAGGCCGCGGCCTATTTGAGCGGGCGCGACTATCTGATTCCGCAGGATGTGCAAGCGGTGTTTGAAAGCGTCGCCGCGCACCGCATCCAACTCAGCCCCCGCGCGCTGGTCAGCGGCGTGAGCGAGCAGCAGCTCGCCAAACGCGCCCTGACGCAGGTGCAGGCGCCCATCGCGGTATAATCCCATGACCGGAAACCGGATTTTATACGGATACGCGCTTTTCTTCGCGTTCATTTTATTCGTTTTATTCGATCTGTATCTGTTTCATCTGCTGCTGATCTTTCTGCTGGTACTGCCGCTGATCTCTCTGCTGGCGGTGCTTCCCGTGCGCAGCAATCTTCGCTATGCGCTGGAGATTGAGGACGACATCCTGCCCAAGGGCGCCTGCGGCATCCATCTTTCTGCAAAAAACGGAAGCGTTTTCCCCTGCGCAGGCGTTCGCTTCTCACTGGAGCGGCGAAACGCCCTTGGCCGCATCGGCGAGCGTTACACTGAGAACATCTCCGAAAGCATACAGTTTCCGCTGGGGCCTATGCGTTCCTTTACGCTGCAGCCCTCCATTCGGATGGCATACTGCGGCAGGGTGGATCTGCAGATTCGCCGTGTCAGCGTAATCGACATGATGGGGTTGTTTGCGCTGCCGGTTCCGGCGCGGCAAGCTGCCGGCGGAAGCGTCTATATCCTGCCGGAGCTGCAGGTGCGCAGCATCCAGACCGACGAGGCGGCCGATCTGGGGTTAGACAGCGCGACCTATTCCACCGAAAAAGCCGGCGGCGATCCCTCAGAGATTTTTCAGCTGCGCGACTATCGCGAAGGCGACGCGCGGCACAGCGTGCACTGGAAGCTCAGCAGCCGCATGAACCGCTTGATTGTGCGCGAATTCGGCCTGCCGCTCAACCCGTCGCTGCATTTTCTGCTGGAACTGCGTGAGAACGCGACCCCCGCTTCGGCCGAATCTATGCTCGGTACCATGCTCGCATTTTCGGAGCACCTCATGGCACGGGACATCACGCACTCCATCAGCTGGGTCAGTGAGGAAGGCGGCCTGCGTACCATCCCCGTCACCGGGCCGGAGGCGCTCGCCTCCGCGCTGCACGAGCTGCTCGCCCTGCCCGGCCAGGCGCGCTGGGGCGCGCTGGAGCGCTTCGCCGCGGAAAGCGGGATCAAGTCCGACACGCATCTGGTCTATCTCGTCGCGGGATCCGTCTGGAACGCGGCGGACAAGGACGGCGGCAGTCTGCTCGGAAGCCTGGTTGACCTCGGATTCTGCCGTCGGCTTACCATCATGCCGGATCGCTGCGCCAAGGATACAGCGACGGTTTTGCGCGAGCTTGGCTGCGAGGTGCAACTGCTCGACGGACGCATTCCGGATCTGGAAACGGAGGCGGAGGTATGACAAGACCAGGTAAGCGCTCCGGCGCGCCCGCCCAATCCGTATCCCCTGCCGTTGAAGGCGGAACGGCGCAGCTAATCCTCGGCCTTTTGCAGCAAGCCGTTGTGCTCCTTCTTGCGGTGCTTGGGTTCCTATTTTGTTTGCTCTCAAGCTATCGGCTTGATTTGCCCGTCTCCAATCTTGTTTGGACGGCGGTTGCATTTTCGCTGCTCTCGCTGGCGGTCTTCTCCATCCGCCGCCGGGGGCTGGCCGCGCTCCTCTGCCTGCTTGCCGCGGGCCTTTGGATCGGTTTTCATTCCTCCGACCTGTTGCAGGGCCTTTTGCTGTTGATCGAGCAGGCCATCACCCCGCTTTCTCTCTCCCTGCCGGAGGCGATGCAGCGGCTCCTCGTGTCGGTGGACGCCGAACAGGCGATGTTGCTTATGACCCGTTCCGCGCAGGTGATTCTGTTCTTTGTCGCCTTTCTCTCCAGCTTTTTCATCATCGACCAGCCCAGTTTGCCGGGGCTTGCGCTCTCCACGCTGCCGCTGCTCGTGCCCGCGCCCTTCTATCTGCTCTCGCCGGGCATTCTGCCGTTTTTCGCGCTGTTGTCGGCGCACCTGATGGTGGTCATCTTCAACAATGGCAAACGCGCGGCATCCGCCCTGCGCGCAGGCGTCTATATTCCGCAGAGCAAGCGTAAAACGGATCTCAACGCACAGCGCACGGCGCAGCAGGCGCTATCCCTGCTCGCGCTACCGTTGATTCTGCTCGCCGCGCTTCTTTCAGGTCTTGTTCTGCCGCAGGAGGGGTATCAACGTCCGCAGATCATAGAGGACCTGCAGCAGAAAATCTTCTCTCTCGATATCGGCAAGGACGCCTTCTGGAAGAGCAACAACGGGCTCACGCGCGGAGACCTCAGAAGCCTTTCCTCCATCCGCTTTTCCGGCAAGACCGCCCTGCAGGTGCGCGTGTCTGAACCGCTTTCGCTGTATCTGCGGGACTTTGCCGGTTCCCTCTACACCGCGGACGGTTGGACAAACCCTTCCAGTGCGGAGTTTACGCGCCTTTCGGAGCATGTCTCCGGCATCGCGCCACAAAACCTCCTCGCCGCCTCCGCATCGGCGGTCGGCAATCAGGCCCCGTCTTTCTCCCTCTCGGTGCGCAATATTTCGGCAACGCCGCTCTCGATCTGGACCCCGCCGGGGCTCATCACGCAGGCGGCAGAGATCGGAAACGCAGGTTATGTTCTGGATACGGCGCTCGCATTCGCCTCCTCGGCCGGCTCTTCGGAATATACGCTCCAAGCAGTCCCCGTCGGAATGGCGCTCTACTCCGTCTCCCCGGCGGATTCCGATACGGATGGCGATTCTCTCCGGCGCGCCTATCAGGCAGCCGCGGGTTCCGCCTATGGGTTGCGCAGCGCAAAGAGCGATGCGGCGGCTCGCGTCTCCTCCGCGGCAAGTACCTATATAGACTACCTGTTTGACGTTTACACCGCCCTGCCGGATGATACCCGCGCGGCGGCGGAACAGCTCTGCCAAACCTATGGCATCTCCCGCGTGGAGGAAAACGGCGCGCTAAACCTCGCCGCAACATGCCAGTCAATCCACCAGCTACTCTCAAGCCGCTGCGCCTATGCCTATTCGCCGCCGGAGATACCGGTGGATGCGGACTTCACCACCTATTTTTTGGAGCAGAGCCGAAGCGGGTATTGCGTTCATTTTGCAACCGCGGCAACGGTGCTTCTGCGCGCGCTTGGCATCCCGGCGCGCTATGCAGAAGGGTATATCGTCATACAGTCCGATTATGAGAAACCGACCGACGATGAAGGCTATCTTGACATTGAGGATACGCACGCGCACGCCTGGGTGGAGGTATACGATCCCGCACAGTTGGAGTGGATTCCCGTCGAGGTAACCACCAACGCCAGACAGAGCGCGGAGCCGACGCCGGACGCAAACGGCGAAAATATGGCCGAGTCTTCACCGTCTCTGACGAAGCCAACGCCGGAGCCGACGCCGGAACCTACGCCGGAACCCACGCCAACACCGACCGCGGCGCCGGAAGAGCCCGCCGCCGACGGCACTACGCCAAATCCAACAGAGCAGGGAGATACCACTGCGGAGGTCACCCCGACGCCCGCGCCCTCCGAAGGCCCGTCCGGCACAGTGGAGACCGCCGCCGAAGAGGATGGAGCGGACAGGAATAACGGCGCCTCTCCACGTCCGCCGCTCTGGCCCGTGTTTGCGATTCTCGGGATTGTCGGGTTGCCCGCCGGCGCGTTGATCTGGCGCAAGATCAACCATGACAAACGCCTGCGCAGCTTTTCGCAGAAGGATGGAAACGCGGCGGTGCTCGCCATCTGCCGCTATGTGTTGAGCATGCTTCGCTTTGCGGGTGCTCCGGCGTATGACTCGGCGCATTCGCCGCTGGAATACAGCATTTTTGCCGTGCAGCAGCTGCCCTATCTCGACCGCGCAAGGCTGGAGTCTCTGCTGCTCATCGCGCAGCGCGCGCGCTTCTCCGCCAGAGCTTGCTCCAGGAGGGAACGCGAGGAGGCAATCTCGTTTACCCGCGCGGCCTATGCCGCGCTGCGCGCCCGTCTACCGCGACTCAAGCGCATGCTGTTCCTCTGGCGTTTCCCGCCCGTATAGCGTAAAACTCAGCCAAAGAATATACGAAAAGTCCTCCCGAAAGGGAGGACTTTTTGCGCTATTGTATTTTCCCCGTGCGGAGGGGATTATGCAGCGGCGTCGCCTTTGCCTTCTTTCACAAAGATCTCCTCATATCCCGCCGCATGGATCAGCCCAAGCAGCAACGGCAGCAACAGAGAAATAGCAAGCGACACAAGGCATCCGATGATCTGGAACACAACGCCTACATGGGGGATCATGCCGAGCAATGCGAAGACCGCCACGACGACATAGACCGCCAGAATAACGAGAAAATCCGCAAGAAACATGCGTCCTTTGAACCCTTCCGTTTTTTTCACGGAAAGACGAAGCGCTTCGGTCGCCGAAATATCCGGATCTTGAATCATGAAATACGGCACAAACCGATAGGAATAAGCCTTGATGACCGCAAACACGATGCCCGCAACCGGAATCATGCCCCAGATCAGGATCCAGAGCGCCATCCAGCCCATGCCGCCGGCCACCCTGAAAAATCGTTTGAACCCGGCAAACAGCGCGTCCGCATTGACCTCCTGCCCACGGTACCCAGACAGATAAACCGCCGCCATGCCGGCGTTGAGCACCAGTGCGATGGGTATGGAGATGATCGGCAGGACGCCGAAGACCGCGGCCAGAAGAATCAGCAACTGACAAAGGAGGGACACGCCCCAGAGACGAAGCGGTTTTTGTTTGAGCACCTCGATCGCCTTGAAAATCAAATCGCGCGCGCGAATTCCCTGCTGTACCTTGGGCTTCTTCTGCGCGCCAAAAGGTTTTCCGCCATCAAGCGGCATGCCGCAGTTGGGGCAGAATTTCTCAGTCGTCAGTTCTTTTCCGCAGTTCATACAAAACGGCATAACAAGTCCTCCTTATTCTTTTTTGTTGGTTGATTGTGGGTCCGTGCGAAAGTGCTGATCGGATTAGATGCTTCGAGTATACTATATCGCCGAATGGGAGGAAAGCAGTTTCTCCCGCCCTCTTTGTTTTTTGCGCCCAGCAGCGCCGCTTTTCGTGTAATGCCCCACAAATCCCTTGACAGTTATATCGGCAAACGATATACTTCTATTACGGTAAGCGATATATCGCCAAACGTAATAAATCGACAGGAAGTGACCCGCAATGCCGGAGAGCTCGGAACGAGGCGCCTTAACGGAGGCGGTATTCTACATTTTGCTATCACTCTATACCCCCATGCACGGATACCGCATCATGCAGGCAGTGAAGGAATTCAGCAATGGCAGGGTGTCTCTCGGGGCGGGCACGCTCTACGGGGCGCTCAACACCCTGCTGGAGAAGCAATGGATCCAACCCGTCCCCGGAGAAATAGATACGCGTAAAAAGGAATATCAGATTACCGAGGAGGGCAAACTGGTTGTAAAAGACGAGATTGCGCGGCTGGAGGAGCTGATTGCAAACGGAAAGAAGATTGTTAGGGGAATCTTATTATGAAATTTGTGGTGCATAAGGCGATTTGGGATTATGAAAAAGAGGAGCAATGGCTCAATGAAATGTCCGCTAAAGGACTGGCATTTACGGATTATTCCTGGTGCCGTTATGTTTTTACCGAAGCGCCCGCAAACCAATCTATCTATCGAATTGAACTGTTGGAAAACATGCCGACCCATCCGCAAAGCCAGGCCTATCTGCGGTTTTTGGAGGAGAACGGCGTTGAGTTCGTCTCCAGCTATATGCGCTGGGTCTACCTGCGAAAGCCCGCGTCCGAAGGCGCGTTTGATATCTATACGGATATCGACTCCAAGATCAGGCATTATCAGAGGATTCATCTGATGTGGACGACGCTCATGCTTGCGGAATTTGCGGTTGGGCTGTCCAATCTCGCAATCGGTATTGTAAATTTGAAGATCGGCGAACGGCTGGGCAACTTCAGCTATGGCAATCTGATCATCGGAGGCTGTGTCGTCATCCTGGGATTCCTGTTTCTTGCTTTGGGCGTGCCGCTTCGGCGAAAGATCAAAAAACTCAAGCTGGAACAAGCGATTCGCGAATAGCCTTTGTTGATCCAAACACGGATCTATTACAAAACACCGAACGAATCGGTGTTTGAGGCCGTCAAAAAACGAGTTTTTTGACGGGGCAACCGCTCTTTGCCTCTCGTCCTCCGTCCTCCGAACGGCAAAGCGCTGCGAAGAAACCACCCGATCCCGCCCGATCCGTCGCGGCGGCAAAGCCACCGCAGCCGGAACCGATGGGTGAAGGGCCGCGGCCCTTCACAATCCCGGGACTTTTTTGACAGGCAAAAACACCGAACGAATCGGTGTCTTTTTTAACGGATCTTCTGTTTTGCCGCGTGATTCAGCCATGCCAGCCAAGCTCGGTTGAGATGGCCTCCGCCGTGTTTTTGAGCGACTGAATCGTCTCTTCGGAAACAGCGCTGTCCGGATCTCCCGAATGCAAAAAACAAACGATGCCGACCGCCGAGACGCAGGCGCCCTCGTGATCAAACACCGGGGAAGCGAACGAACACATACCATTATGATACTCCTCATATTCCGAGGCGACGCCCGTCTGCCGAACCTCCTGCAACTGCGCCAAATATGCGTCCGCGGACTTGAGCGTGTGCATGGTATAGCTCTTCATACCCGTACGCTTGAGGAGACGGCGCACATTCGCAGGGTCGTCATAGGCTAAAATTGCCTTGCCTTGCGAGGTGCAGTGGACCGGCAGGCGCGTGCCTACCGTAGAGGCCACGCGAAAGACATTGTTTGGTTCCGCACTGTCCACAATCAGCAGGGTATCCGCGTTGAGCGACGCCAGATAGACCGATTCCCCTGTTTTCGCGACCAGCGCGTTGAGATGCGGGCGCGCGAGCTTCACCACGTTCCAGTGCTCGGAGATCACACATCCGTATTCGAACAAATGCAGGCCGAGGCGATATTTCCCGTCCGCCGGGCTTTGTTCGATCACAGCGGAGTCCATCATAGAAGCCAGCAGGTTATGCACGGTGCTCTTCGGCCAGCCGGTCGTGCGGCTTAATTCCGTCAGCGTCATCGGCCGCTTTTCGCGCCAAAAACAGTCGAGCAGCGCAATCGCTTTCTCCACCGAATGCACCTTGTGGCTATTCTCCGGCATATATTTTTTCCCTCCTGTCCTCTCGGCAAAACTGCGCTTTCCCCTCATCCAAGCCTCTCGAATCAAAGTCGGGGGATTCCTTCCCGCGCGGGTTTGTGTTTTTTATTGTATCATATTATAATGAACGCAAGTAGTGCCGAACCATCTTATTGGTTGCGCTATGCTGAATCATGGCGCAGCGATGCGCTACGCTTGATTGAGGGGTTCCCCTTTGCCACGGCAGGGGGTATACTCTAACGAAACATCTCGCGCGCAGATCCCGCAATGGGTTATGCGAGCGCCACCGCAACCATCGAAAGGAACCGCCATGGCACAGTATTTTGACGAACCTTCGCATACCTTCTCGGAATACCTGCTCGTGCCGAGTTATTCTTCGGCCGAATGCACGCCGCAAAACGTCTCCCTCAAAACGCCGGTCTGTAAGTTTCGCGTCGGCGAGGCAAGCCCGCTGAACATGAGCATTCCGCTCGTCTCGGCGGTGATGCAGTCCGTATCCGGCGAAAAACTCGCGGCGGCCCTCGCCCGCGAGGGGGGCATCTCCTTTCTCTTCGTCTCGCAGTCCATCGAATCCCAAACCGCAATGGCGCGGAATGTTAAAAAATCCAAGTCCGGCTTTGTGGGAAGCGACAGCAACGTCACCCCCCAGAACACGATGGCGGACATCATGGCGCTCAAGGCCAGTACGGGACACTCCACCGTTGCGGTCACCGAGGACGGCACCCCATATGGAAAGCTCCTCGGCATCGTGACCAGCCGGGACTATCGCCCGAGCCGCATGGATCCCTCGGCGCCGGTTGCCAGTTTCATGACGCCCATTGAACGGTTGGTCTACGGCACGGAAGGCATCACGCTTACCGAAGCGAACGACATCATCTGGGAGCACAAACTCAACGCCCTGCCGATCGTTTCCCGGGAGGGCAACATGGTCTCCTTCGTCTTCCGCAAGGACTATGACTCCCATAAGGAGAACCCGGGTGAGCTGCTGGACGCGCAGAAGCGCTATATCGTCGGCGCAGGCATCAACACGCGGGACTATGAGGATCGCGTCCCCGCACTGGTGGAAGCCGGCGTGGATATCCTCTGCATCGACTCTTCGGAGGGCTATACCGAGTGGCAGGCGCGTACCATTGCCTTCATCCGCAGCCGCTATGGCGAGAAGGTGAAGGTTGGCGCGGGCAACGTTGTGGACGCGGACGGTTTTCGCTATCTGGCCGATGCGGGTGCGGACTTCGTCAAGGTCGGCATCGGCGGCGGCTCCATCTGCATCACACGCGAGGCAAAGGGCATCGGCCGCGGGCAAGCGACCGCCGTGCAGGACGTTGCCGCCGCGCGCGATCAATATGCCAAGGACACCGGCATCTATGTGCCGATCTGCTCAGACGGCGGCATCGTGCTGGACTATCACATCACCCTTGCGCTTGCCATGGGTGCGGATTTTTGTATGCTGGGGCGGTACTTCGCCCGCTGCGACGAAAGCCCGACGAGCAAGGTATTCATCAACGGCAATTATATGAAGGAGTATTGGGGCGAGGGCAGCGCCCGCGCACGCAACTGGCAGCGCTACGACAGCGGCGGAGAAGCCAAGCTCACCTTTGAGGAAGGCGTAGACAGCTATGTGCCCTATGCCGGCAGCCTGCATCACAACGTCGAGCAGACGCTCGGCAAGGTGCGCTCCACGATGTGCAACTGCGGCGCGCTGAGTATACCGGAGCTGCGGGAAAAAGCACGGCTCACGCTGGTTTCCGCCTCAACGCTTGCCGAAGGCGGCGCGCACGATGTCCTGCTCAAAGACAGAACCTATTATCGCTCGTTCGAATAAGCGCCATCGTTTATCAAAAAAAGCTGCATGTGCCTTTCTGGCAGATACAGCTTTTTTTATGGCTCTCCGTCAATAGTTGGGGTAGAGCGGTAGACTAAGAGAAACAAAGGGAGCTGGGAGCGAAAGCGAACAGCTCCCTTAAACATTGGTGGTGCAAAGAATTCGAATACGAAAATTTCGGAAACTGCGATAGCCGAAA
>JAYFQU010000013.1:0-16339 GCA_034926785.1 Christensenella sp. | reverse complement strand
GATGGGTTTTACTTTGGGTTAAAATGACGCGAATCGCGCCATTTTTTCACAAATTCGGCGAATGAATCGCCAAATTTGAAGGAACATGGGGGATTTTCGAAATCCCCCAAACCCCCTACTGGGTTTGTTGATGCTCTGAACGGGAAGCGAAAATGCTTCCCGTTTTTGTTTGCGTTTTCAAATGGAGAAAATTAGCTCACAACCTTCCCTCGCTTCACCACCGCCTTCACCTGGTTTGTCCCCATACGATAGCAGAGCATCTCCATGCCGTCCGCGTCCCAAAGGGTCAGGTCGGCCTGTTTGCCGACCTCGACGGAACCGAGGCGGTCGCCTAAACCGATCGCGCAGGCGGCGTTGAGCGTCAGAGCCGTGAGCGTTTCCTCCGGTGTCATGCGATAGCGCAGATAGGCGAGGTTAGCCGCAAGCTGAAGGTTGAGCGAGGGGCAGGAACCGGGGTTAAAGTCCGACGCGACGGCGACGGGAACGCCAGCGGCGATCATGTCCCGCGCGCGTGCAAAGGGTTTGTCGAGATACAGCGAGGTCTGCGGCAGTAGGCAGGCGGTGACGCCGCCCCTTGCCAGCGCGGCAATGCCCGCGTCGTCGGTCGCGATCAAATGCTCCGCCGAAACCGCGCCCAGCTCGCCCGCGAGCAGCGCGCCGCCGAGCGCGTCGATCTCGTCGGCATGAATCTTCAACCCCATGCCAAGGGAACGCGCGGTCTCCAGAATGCGCCGCGACTGCTCAACGGAGAAAACCCCCGTCTCGCAAAACACATCGCAATACCGCGCGAGGCTCTCTCTTGCCACACCCGGAAGAAGCGTATCGCAGACGAACGAGACATAGTCCTCCGTACGCCTGGCAAACTCCGGCGGGACGGCGTGCGCAGCCATGCAGGTTGCGACAATATCCATCGCATGTTCCTCATTCAGGCGGCGGATTACGCCGAGCTGCTTTCTTTCATTCTCCCAATCCAGTCCGTAGCCGCTCTTGATCTCCACCGTGGTCACGCCAAGCGAAAGCTGCTCGTCGAGAAACCCCTTCGCGCGGAAGAAGAGCGCCTCCTCGTCCAGCGCGCGCGTCTGGCGCACGGTGTCGAGGATGCCGCCGCCGGCCTGGAGAATCTCCAGATAGCCCGCGCCCCTGAGCTTAAGCGGAATCTCATGCTGCCGCCATCCGCCAAAGACGAGATGTGTATGCGCGTCCACCCAGCCGGGCGTGACGAACGCACCGCCTGCGTCGAATCGTTCCGTATTCTGCGGGCAGGCCGGAACGGAGCCATCTTCCCCGATGGCGCGGATGATCCCGCCGCCGATGAGAATACTGGCGTTTCGATAGTTGCGATTTTCGCCCTGCGCCGCACCGCGCAGGCTTTCGTTGCCCACGGGCGTCTGCAGGAGGGAAATGTTTGTAATCAGCAGCATGGCAGCCTCCGCGTCAGGGTCTGTTTGGTCGAACGGCAACCGACTTTCCGAAAAAAAGTCGCGTCAGCCCAGGCGATATTCTAAAACCTGATTCTCCGGATCAAAGTTTTCAATGCCCAGATAGTATTCCGCGCTGTCAATCAGCGCGCGCATCGGCACCAGCCCCACAATCTCCGTCCCGACGATGCGGACGCCATACCTCGCCGCCTCAAAGCGGACAAACTCCACCGCGCGATACAGCGGCGTCAGGCAATAGTTCGTCATATTGATCGACACCTGCGCGGTATCCCGCTCTTTGAGATAGACCCCCATCGCCTTGACGCAGGTCAGGCCTCCGCCGGACTGGCGGATGATCCGCGCGATCTGATCCGCAATCGAAACATCGTTGGTTGAGAGGTTGATGTTAAACGCGATCAATGGCGCGCGCGCGCCGACGGCGACCACGCCCGCGGTCGGATGAATCGTTCTGCCGCCGAAGTCCGGCTCCCACTCGGGCTGCTGCACCTTTTTAGCCATGCCTTCGAACTGCCCCTTGCGAATGCTCGCGAGATTCTCGCGGTGCGCCGCGGAAGCCGAGGCCTCATAGAGGAAGACGGGGATGCACGCCTCCGCCCAGATGCGCTCGCCGACGCGCTTGGAGAGCGCGACGCACTCCTCCATCGCGACATCGCGAATCGGAATAAACGGAATCACATCCACCGCGCCCATGCGCGGATGCTCGCCCGTGTGTCGGGTTAAGTCGATGCAGCGCGCGGCGAATTTCGCGAGGTTGACCGCGGCCTCCTCCACGCCCGCCGGATCGCCGACGAAGGTGATCACCGTGCGATTATGACTCTGGTCGCTGGAGGTATTCAACAGGGTGACCCCCGGCGTGGAGCGAACCACGCCCGCGGCTTCCTCCACAATCGCCGGATCGGCGCTGGAAATATTGGGTACACATTCGATAATCTTTGCCATTGCTTCCCGTCTCCTATTTGTTGTCACTTAAAATTCGATCCAGCAGCGCGTCGTCCGCAAGGATCGGCAGAGTGATATGCGCCCGCTCTCCCTCACGCGCATTATACCGCGCGGCGGTGAGCAGCGCGCCCTCGTTTCCCGCCCAGCTCCGTCTGGCGACACCGCCGATGACGTCCCACATCATCGCACTCTCGATGATTTCGTCCGTCCGCTCGCTGCCGTCAAGCAACAGCCCGAACCCGCCGTTGATCGACTTGCCGATGCCGACGCCGCCGCCGTTGTGCAGCGCGCAGAGCGTCATGCCCCGTGCGGCGTTCCCCGCAAAGCACTGCACCGCCATATCCGCCATGACATTGCTGCCGTCCTTGATGTTCGCCGTCTCGCGAAAGGGGGAATCCGTGCCGGAGACGTCGTGGTGATCCCTGCCCAGCATCACGGGGCCGATCTCGCCGCGCCGCACCATCTCGTTAAACCGCAGCGCGATCCTGCGCCTGCCCTGTTCGTCCTGATAGAGAATCCGCGCCTGGGTGCCAACGACGAGCTGATGTTCCTCCGCGTCGCGAATCCAGACATGATTGTCCCGGTCCTGCCAGCTACGGGTTGGATCGATGCAGTCCATCGCCGCGCGGTCGGTCCTGATCAGATCCTCGTGCCTGCCGCTGAGACACACCCAGCGGAACGGGCCGTAGCCATAGTCGAACAGCATCGGCCCCATGATATCCTCCACATAGGAAGGAAAAATGAACCCGTCCTTTGCGTCCACACCGTTTTTCGAAACCTCGGTCACACCTGCGTCGAACACCGCCTTGAGGAACGAGTTCCCATAGTCAAAAAAGTGCGTGCCGGACTTGGCAAGCGCGCAAATTGCGTCAAACTGCCGCCGGAGCGAAGCATCCACCAGCTTCGCAAACGCGGCGCGATCCTCCGCCAACAGGCGCGTGCGCTCCGCAAATGTCAGCCCGACGGGGCAATAACCGCCGTTATAGGCGTTGTGGCAGGAGGTTTGGTCGCTCAGGATATCGATTCGGAAACCGCGCGCATTCGCCGCCTCGAGCAGATCCACAATATTGCCGTGGTAGGCGATCGAGATGCTCTCCCGCCTCTGCCGATATTCATCCGCGAGCGAAAACACCTCGTTCAGATCGTCCGAAACGGCGTTTACCCAGCCCTGACTATAGCGGGTCCGGATACGGGAAAAATCAACCTCCGCGAAGACGCCGACCGCACGGGCAATATTCGCGGCCTTTGGCTGCGCGCCGCTCATGCCGCCAAGGCCGGAGGAGACAAACACACGCCCGCTCAAGTCCCCCTCCGCCGGAATGCCAAGATAGCTTCTGCCCGCGCCGAGAATCGTGTTGAACGTCCCGTGCACAATCCCCTGCGGACCGATATACATCCAACCGCCGGCGGTCATCTGTCCGTAGTTGGCGACGCCCATCTGCTCGGCAATCTCCCAGTCGTCGAGGTTGTCGAACATGCCGACCATCAGCGCGTTGGTGAGGATCACGCGCGGAGCGGAGGGCTTGCTCGGAAACAGTCCAACGGGATGCCCGGACTCCAGCACCAGCGTCTGTTCGTCCGTCAGTTCCTCCAAATAACGCTTGATGAGCCGGTATTGCAGCCAGTTCTGGCAGGGCTGCCCCGTCTCGCCATAGGTGACGAGCTCATAGGGATACAGCGCAATCTCAAAGTCGAGATTGTTGTCAATCATCACCTGAAACGCCTTGCCCGCGAGGCACTTTCCCTTGTATTCGTCGATGGGCCTGCCATAGATCCGCCCTTCCGGGCGGTAGCGGTAGGCATAGATCCGCCCGCGCGTTTTCAACTCTCGTAAAAACTCCGGCGCAAGGGTTTCCTGCAGCGCCTGCGGAACATAGCGCAGGGCGTTCTTCAGCGCCTGCCGCGTCTGCGCCGGGCTGAGGCGAAACCCGCGATCCGGCGCGCGCCGCATGGCGGGGTCAAACGCCGGCATGGGCGGCAGTTCAGCGCCGAGCGAGATCGTCATCGCTTTTCTCACGTCTTCGTTTGTCATACCAGGCCCTCCCGATTTAATTCAGTTCACCCGTGACCGCTTCCACGGCCGGGATCAGCGTGCCAAGCCTCACCATGCGTTCGCATCGTTCCATCCATTCATACATAACCGTGTCCCGTTCGATCGGCGGAACCTCACGCCGGAGCGCATCGTAGGCCGCGCGCGTCGCGGGGGCAAGGTTTTCCGCGCCCATCATCCCCGTCGCCTGGCCCGCCGCAAAGAGTTCGATGGCCAGCACCCGCTGTGCGTTTTTGAGGATCTCCGCCGCCTTACGCGCCGCGATGGTGCCCATGCTTACATGATCCTCCTGATTGGCGGAGGAGGGAATGGAGTCTACGCTCGCGGGATGCGCGAGAATCTTGTTTTCGGAAACCAGCGCCGCCGCCGCGTACTGCGCGATCATAAAACCACTGTTTAATCCCCCGTTCGGGGTTAGGAATGCGGGCAGACCGTTGTTGAGATAGGGGTTGACCAGCCGTTCTGTGCGCCGCTCGGAGACATTGGCATACTCCGCGAGCGCGATGGCGAGAAAATCAAACGCCAGCGCCATCGGCTGCCCGTGGAAATTGCCGCCGGAGACCACATCCCCCTCCTCCGGAAAAATCAGAGGGTTGTCGGTGACGGCGTTGATCTCGCGGCTCACCGCATCGTAAACGTATTGTATCGCGTCCCGGCTCGCGCCGTGAATCTGCGGTATACAGCGGATGGAGTACGCGTCCTGTACCTTGCCGGGCACGCACTCGTTGGAAAGCTTGCTTCCGTCTAGCAGGGTTCTGAGGTTCTCGGCGCAGCGGATCTGTCCCTTATGCCCGCGGAGCCTGTGCACCCGGTCGTCAAACGCGCTGGTGACGCTGCTCTGCGCCTCGCAGGTCAGCGAGGCGACAATGTCCGCGGTCTTGTTCAGCCCCACCGCGTCATAAACGCACAGCGCGCCGATGGCGGTCATCACCTGCGTACCATTGATGAGCGCCAGACCCTCCTTGGCGGCGAGCGTCACCGGCGGAATGCCCGCGCGGCGCATTGCCTCCGCTCCGGGGAGAATTTCACCGTCCAGCTCCGCCAGACCTTCGCCAATCATCGGCAAAACCATATGCGCCAGCGGCACAAGATCTCCACTTGCGCCAAGACTGCCTTTTTCGGGGATAACCGGATGCAGCCCGCGATTCAGCATGCGAAGCAATGTCTCCATCGTTGAGAGACGAATGCCGGAATAACCGCTCGAGAGCGCGTTGAGACGCAGCAGTATCACGCCGCGCACCGCCTCTGTCGGCAGGGGATCGCCCGTGCCGCAGGCGTGGCTGACGATCAGGTTTCGCTGCAGCTCCTCCGTATCCGCGTCAGCAATCCGCCTTTCGGAAAACTTGCCAAAACCGGTGGTGAGGCCGTAGACCGCCGCGCCGCTCTTGAGCAGGGCGTCCACCGCCGCGCGTGCACGCTCAATTGCCTTCCGCGCCTCGCTCGAAATCGCTGCCTGCTCCCGCCCGCGCGCAACGCGCGCCAGTTCTTCTATGGTAAGGGTGTTTCCGGTCAGTTCAATCATGTTGTGCACTCCGCCTATATTCACTTATGATGGTGGGATACTGTGAGTCTATCCTGCATAATCATCCGCGTCAATACACGGCGTCCTTTTTTCTTTTGCGAGGTTTTATCCTGATTCATGGCTTTTTTAGTGCGTCGTATTAACGCGTTAAAGTGCATAAACTTGTGAGTTTCGCTGAATGCCCGCTCCTTCACCGCCGCGCGGCGAGGGGGCAGCGCCGCGATCACTTCGACAAAAATCCGCATAACCATTCGTTTTTTCAGTGTAACATAGTCACTGTATACAAAATCGGTTTTTCGTAGAATAATACTATCAACAGCAAAGGAGCAAGCAATATGTCAGTCATGACCATTACAAAAAGCAACTTCGATGCAGAAGTTTTAAAAGAAAGCAAACCCGTACTCCTCGATTTCTGGGCAAGCTGGTGCGGTCCATGCCGCATGGTTTCTCCCATCATCGATGAGATTGCCAACGAGAGGGCCGACCTGAAGGTAGGCAAGGTCAACGTAGACGAGCAGCCCGAACTCGCAGCCAAGTTTGGCGTTATGAGCATCCCCACGCTCATCGTCATGAAGGACGGCAAGGTGGTCAACCAGACCGCCGGTGCGCGTCCCAAGCCCCAAATTCTCTCCTTAATCCCGTAAAACTTCCAAGCAGCGCCAAAGCGCCGCCCGGCTCCAACCGGACGGCGCTTTAGTCTATCAAAAAAAGTCCCGGGATTGTTAATGGCCGCAGCGCTTTTATCACCCCAATCAAAACTTCCATTTCTGCTTGACCACATGCAAAAAGCAGAAATATAAAAACCTTTACCCCGCCATGACGTCAAGCTTGGCGCGGTTGAGCAACGTTACGCCGCCTCGCGTGAGCGAAACCATGCCTTCCTCCTGAAAATACTTGAGCATGCGGGTCACCACTTCGCGCGCGGTTCCCATATGGTTTGCAATCTTCTCATGCGTGATCTCGAGCGTATCGCTGTCCTCAATGGTGCTCTCCTCCAGCAAAAAGGTCGCGAGCCTTGCGTCAAAACGCTTGAAAAGCAGTTGATCCATAAGCCACATCACCTCGGAAAAGCGCGAAGCCAGCACCTGGCAGGTGTAGTTTGCCAGCGGCGCGCTGCGCTGCATCACCTCGTTATAGGTTTCGGTTTGAATCAGCCAGACATCGGAATCCTTCTCGGTTTCAATCGTTACCTCAAAGCGGATGCTGGACATCATGCACGCCGCAGAGAAGAGGCAGATATCCCGCTCCAGCAGCCGATAGAGCGTAACCTCTTTTCCCTCGTCGGAGACGATATAGGAGCGCAGAAGCCCACCTTTGATTACGAGCACGCCGATGCAGTCCGCCGAGCCGTTATGGATGATAGTGCCCTTCGGGACGCTGCGAAAAACCGCTGCCTGTTCCAGCGCCTGCTGATCCTCTTTGGTGAGTTGTTTCCAGATTGGCAGATATGCGTCGAGTCCCATACTGTGCCTCCCAAATCATGTCTGTTTCGATTATACCGTGTTTTGAAAAATTCTGCTTGCTTTTCTGGCATTTTTTTATAAAAATCAATATAATGGAATCAGGACGTATAGATGTCGCTAACAGGAATTATTATTATTAAATGGTGACATTGTTACGGATCTGTTGTATGATGGATGGTAGAATGCAACAAACCGTTTCGGAAAACGCCGAAACAAAACTCTTGACGCGTCTCTTAGTCCCCGGCGGCGGATGCCGCAGCAAGTAGCTTTTCTAAAAATGCAAAACATGTAAGGAGGAACTTATAACATGCTGTGTGAAACCCGTTTCTTCCGCTGTGATATCTGCGGCAATCTGGTTGGTATGATCCATTCTTCCGGCGCACCCATGAGCTGCTGCGGTCAGCACATGACCGAGCTCATCCCCGGCAGCGTTGACGCGAGCCAGGAAAAGCACGTCCCCGTCATCAAGGTTGAGGGAGACAAGGCCATCGTCCATGTCGGCAGCATTGACCACCCGATGCTTGAGGAGCACCATATCGCGTGGATTTATCTCCAGACCACCGACGGCGGGCAGCGCAAGTGCCTCGAAGTTGGCGGCAAACCCGAGGCGACCTTTGCCCTCGGCGGCGCGAAGGTTGTCTCCGCCTACGAATACTGCAACCTCCACGGCCTCTGGAAGGCGGACGCATAACGCGTATTGTAAAGAACAAACGTTTTTTGTCTCCCCGTGTTTAACAGCACGGGGAGATTTTTTTGCTTCTCATTGCGCTCGTCTTTGAGCGGACGGTGCTTTATTTCTCAAACGAAGCAACACGAAACGGAACCGGCGGCGAACCCACTCGTCGTATAAATATCATATAAATGCTGCTGTATGTAATTTGCATTCATACAATCAATGCACGGATTCGCGCTTTTTGGAACAAACGGGCAAAAGCGATGCGAAAATTCTGGCAAAAATGGCCGTTCCCCTTGTATAGATGGCGTTACACTGTTATAATCTGTTACATAGGCGCCGTTGACTCCTGCGCCCGTATGCAATCTTCTTACAGCTCTTTTGTCCTGAGAGGGGGAACGGATTCACATTTTCATTCGTTGTGGTGACCCCCTTCTTCGGCTGCGATAGAAAGACTCTGGTTATCGGTTTGCATCCAAAGAACCCGCTCCCGCGTTGTTTGAAAAAAGCGTGGCTTCTTTGTTGTTTGCTTCCGTCGTTTTTTTGCGGCGTGTGCGCCCAATCCGGGGCGTCTGAGACGCGCGCCACCGGAGATTTTGCGCCGTCGCCCGCCAAAACCGCGTTGTTGTGCGAAACAGACCTCACTTCCCCACAAGCGCGGGTTGCGCTTGCCTGTATAGATCCATGCGGAATTCGGCCGGCTGGCGAAACGCCGGTGAATGGGCGCGCCGCAGACAAAAATCAGGAAGGAAGCCATAAGGTGATATCTCCGATATGAAACAGGAAGGCTTGAAAAAATCGTTTGTTCACACGATGCAGCAGAAGATCTTCTCCGGTGAATATCAGATTGGCCAGCAGCTGCCGCCGGAGCGAGAACTGGCAACCGAGCTGGGCGTAAGCCGTTCCCTTGTCAACACCGGCATTCTTGAGCTTGCCAATCAGGGATTCATCCGTATTATCCCGCGGCAAGGCAGCATTGTTGCGGACTATAAGCGCAACGGCACCCTGCAGGTGCTCAGTGCGCTCATGAGCTGCGACAGTTTCCGGCTTGACTATCCGCTCCTTTGCAATCTGGTCGATCTTCGCGTGCTCATTGAATGTGAATGTGCAAGGCTCGCGAGTCTGCATGCTACCGTGGAGGAGATTGAGACGCTGCACATCCTCGTGCGCTGCATCAAGGACGCGGCGCATCCGCTCGACGCGGTGGAACCGATTGTGCGGCTGCACTATCTGCTCACGCAGCTTTCCGGCAACGCGGTTTATGCCATGACGTTTAAAAGCTTTGAGTCCACCATCACGCGGCTCGTTCGCCAGCATCTAACCCTGGCGCCGGATCTTTCAAAGTCTGCGAAGCTGCACGAAGCGCTCGTCCGTTCGCTGGAAGCGCGCGACCCGGAGGCGGCCGCGCAGAATGTGCGCCTCTGCATCCTTCAGGGGATGAACGCGCTGAAAAAGCTCTATCACACCTGATCTTTCTTGTTCGGCTCTGTTATAACCTATCAAGGTGGTTTTCTCCCCGCCCGTTTACCTTGCCGGGCGGGGGTTTTGCGTGCGGTACGCGCCCCGCACACTTTACTTTCCGCGTATAAGCGTGTATCGTTAACGTATCACCCAATCAGACGAAATCCCGCGTTTTTACGGTTGCGGACATTGCCAATCATCATACGAACGGAATTTTAATAACGCACATGAAACTCAAGGCCCTGGTCGTATCAGACCACGAAAGCGAATATCTCTGGGATTATTTTGACGCAAAAGCCGTTCAGGGGATCGACGTCATCATCTCCTGCGGCGATTTAAAGCCGGAATATCTCTCCTTTCTCGTGACGATGATCCCCGCGCCGCTGCTGTATGTGCGCGGCAATCATGACGCCCGCTATGAACAAAGCCCACCGGAAGGCTGCACCGACCTGGAGGAAAAGCCCGTCGTCGTCAAGGGTGTTCGCTTTGTCGGTTTTGGCGGCTGCAAGAGTTCGACCCCTGCGCCCAACCACTATTCCGAACGGGAGATGAATCTGCGCATTTTGCGCGCAACGCTCTCTTTCCCCATCCGAAGGGGATTTGATGTGCTGGTTACCCATGCCCCGGCAGCCGGAATCGGCGACGGAGACGACCGGTTTCACGAGGGATTCGAGTCCTTCGTTAAACTCATCGACAAATACAAGCCCCGCTATCACCTGCACGGACATCAGCATCTGACCTATTCCATTGGATCGAAACGCGTGATGGAGTATCACGAAACTACCGTTATCAACGGATATAACTATTACATCATGGAGATGGATTTCCCGGATAAAACAGTTTAAAGAAAGACCGTCCTGCTTTGTCCGCCGCGCGAGCCGGCAGCGCAAAAATCAATAAACGCCGGATTGATCGCGAGGAACCGATATGAGCCCAATCAGCAAAGGATATGAAGAATATGACCGCGCGCGAAAGCGCGGACTGAAGGAATTTTCCGCCCGCCGCCTGCGCGGAGAGAGCGGGTTGATTTCTGTGCTCGACTCCAAGCGCGAGGAAAACGGCGTGCTCGCCCTCGCCGCCCAGCCCATGCGCGCCATCTCGCTTAACCGCATCGTCGGCACCTATCAGGCCAGCCGCGCGAACTCCTTTGCGGCTAATTTTATGCCACTGTTGAGTTCCGATACCGAGTTTGCCAACAAGTGGATCAGCCTTTGCGACGCGCATCTCGAGAGCGGCATCCGCGACCCGATCCGCGTCTACGAATATCTCTGGAAATACTATGTCGCAGAAGGAAACAAACGCGTCAGCGTGCTAAAGTATTTCGAGGCAAGCTCGTTTGAGGCGGAGATTATCCGCCTGATCCCCCAATGGGACGAAACCGACACGGATATTCAACGATATTATACCTTTCTCGCCTATAGCAAAAAGGGCGTGTTCGGCGACATTGAACTCTCGGAATCCCGCAAATACGAGCGGCTCTATCGCATTGAGCAGCGCCTGATTGCAGAGTTGGATCCCACGGCGGATCGGCCGGACTATAACGCGCTCTATACGCGATTTGAATCCTCCTATCTTCTGAGCAACTGCACGCTCTCACTTGGAGACGCGTTTCTGGAGTATTTGCATGTCTACGGTTTTCCCATCGGCATTCTGCCGGACGAGTTGACCGCGCGCATCGTCACGCTCAAGCCCCAGCTGCACATATTGGAGCATCCGCCGGCGCCGCGTCTTGTCTTGGAAGAGGATGCGGAGGCGGCGGAGCCATCGCTGTTTGCGCGGCTTTTGCCCGTGCGCCGAAATCCCAAGGTTGTGTTTGCCTTTTCCGGCGAGCGGTCGCAGAACAACTGGCTCGGCGCGCATGAGCAGGGGCGGCTTGCGATGCAGGCAGAGCTCGGCGAAAAGGTGGATTCCCGCGTACTGGATCTGCCGGAGCGGGACGAGGCGTATGACCTGTTGTGCCAGGAAGCCGGGGATGCCGGGCTTCTGTTCGTCACCACCCCGTCCCTCATGAACCCCGTGCTGCGCTTTGCGCTGGAGCACCCTGGCTGCCTTACGCTGGTCTATTCCCGCATGCAGCATCACTATCGACTGCACACCTATTTCGGGCGGTACCACGAAGCGGTGTTCCTCTGCGGCGTTGCCGCGGGGCAGCATACCAAGTCCGGTACGGTTGCCTATGTAACTCCGCATTTAAGCTATGCGCGATTCACCTCGGATATCAACGCGTTCGCCATCGGCGTGCATACCGTGCGTCCGGAGGCGCGCGTGCTGATGGTCACGCGCTGCGTTGACCCAAAGGACACGGCAACCTGTCAGCTCGGCGTCCAAACCGCCGCGGAAATGGGCGCGGACGTTGTCTTTACGCCGCATTATCCCGCGCTCTCTCTACCGGAGCTGCCATATACGGCGTTTTCCGCGCTGGTCGCGGTAGACGCGGGCGGAACGCCGGTTCGCTATCTCGCCGCGCCGGACTGGAATTGGGAGCGGTTTTACACCGCAATGGTCAAAAGCTATCTCAACGGGAGCCTCACCGCACTCATCGGCATGGATCAGAACGAATCGCCCATCACCAGCTTCTGGTGGGGGCTGGGCGGCGGCGTAGTGGATGTCCGCCTAGGCAGCTGGTCAGCCGGAACGCCAAATAACCTGATTCGTTACCTGCGCGGCAGTATCGCCCGAAACCTCTATAACCCGTTCCACGGGCCGGTGACGGACAACGAGGGCATCGTTCGCATTCCCGCACATAGCGATCCGCCGCCTGCGGATATCATCAAAATGCGCTATCTCGTCTCCGGGGTCGAGGTTGTCGATTAGCGCAATCGCGTATCCTGCTGTTTGCGTTTTTGTAAAAAAATTGCTACACTGTGTTCTATCGTTCCGGATGCGCCGCCGCGGCGGCGTAACGCAAAGGAGATTTTCCCTTATGCAAAAAAAAGATCCGCCGATTCTGGTTACGCGTCCAACGCTGCCGCCGGTGGAAGAATATGAAGCGCTCGTTTCCGAAATCTTTGCCTCCCGCTATCTCACCAATGGCGGCCCGCAGCATCAGCGGCTGGAAAAGGCGCTGGCGGAAAAATTGGAAACGCCGTTTCTTCGCCTCTTCACCAACGGGCATCTCGCACTCGAATGTGCCCTTCATGCCTTCGGGTTTGACGGCGGAGAGATCATCACTACGCCGTTTACCTTCGTCTCCACCACGCACGCCATCGTGCGCTGCGGGTTCACGCCGGTGTTCTGCGATGTCGAGCCCAACTATTACACCATCGACCCTGCCGAGATTGAGGCAAAGATCACCCCGCGTACACGCGCCATTCTGCCTGTGCATGTCTACGGCAATCCCTGCGATGTCGAGGCGATTGACCGAATCGCAAAAAGGGTTGGCCTGCCCGTGCTCTACGACGCGGCGCACGCCTTTGGCGTAACCATTTACAACCGCGCGGTTGCGGACTTTGGCGATGCTTCCATGTTCAGCTTCCACGCCACGAAATGCTATAACACCATCGAAGGCGGGGCAATCGCCTGCAAGAGCGCGGCGTTTGCGGAACTGCTCAACAGCTACAAAAACTTTGGCTATCATGCGGATGACGAGGTTTATGAGGTTGGCGGAAACGCCAAGATGAACGAGTTTCAGGCGGCAATGGGGCTGCTCAACCTCAAATACTTCGATCAAAACATCGAAAAGCGCGCGAGGATCGCCGCGCGTTATCGCGAGAATCTCTCCGGCATCGACGGGATATCCTTCCGCCCGATTCCTGATGGGGTGCGCCAGAACCACGCCTATCTGCCCGTGTCGTTCGATCCCGCCGCGTTCGGCGCAACGCGGGACGAGGTAAGCGACACACTCAAGACCTATGGTGTGTTTGCACGGAAGTATTTCTATCCGCTTACGAGCGAATCCGCCTGTTACCGCGGCAGATTCATACCGGCGGAAACGCCTGCCGCGCTGTTGGCGAGCCGAAATGTGCTCACGCTGCCGATGTATCCCGATCTTGCGCTTTCGGATGTGGACGACATCTGCGAAATCGTCGCCTCCTGCAAGAGATAGCAGATCCCCATATCAAGATCAAACAAACACCGCCAGCGATTCTGCCGGCGGTGTTTGCGCTTGTCTTCCGTATTTATTTTGACAGGGGGTTCCCGTCGACATATACCGTAAAGCCGTTGGTCACTATGCTGCTCACACGGCCGGAGAACGCGGTAAGATAGGCGTTGCCGGTCAGCGTCCATGTGCTGCCGTCCTCCAGCGTAACCTTCGCCGCCTTCGCGGTGTTCGCGGTGTTGACGGTTCCCGTATAGCTGGAATCCCCCTTGAGCAGCAGGGAGACCGCGGACTGTTCGTCTACCACAATATCGCCCGAAAGCGTCTGATCATTGGCGGACAGGGTGCAAGTCGCGCCGTTGCGACCGGCCTTTCCCCAGCCGAGCGAACCGTCGTTTCCACTCACGCGCAGCAGCAGGCTTCCCTCCCCGCGCGAGACTGCAACGCCTTCGAGATCGATTGTCGCGTTGGTGTTCGTCGCAAAAAACACATCGCCCTTTTGCGCGGTTAGCGCGCCGCGCGTCATAGAAAACACGCTCGTTCCCTCCGCGCCCTCCGCACCGCGATAGAGCGCGACGCAGTACGGATTGACCAGCGCATCCGCGCTGATCACGTCTCCCATACGGCCGGAAACCGCGCAGTCGGTCAGCACGACGCTCCCGCCGGCGTTGACCATGACCGCCGCGGACTCGCTAGCACGGAAGGTGGCGTTTTCGGCGAGGATCATCCCCGCGGCATCCAGCAGCGGCGATTTCTTTCCGCCGGTCGAGACGATGCCGCCCTCCAGTGAGATGCTTGCCTGATCCGCCGCGCGAATGGCGGGCGAGTTCCCGCCCTGCGTGGCAATGTTTGTCTCCCGGGCGGTTACGCTGCCGCCCGCGGCGGCAGCCAGACCAAACGAGGAGTCGCCCGTCGTGCGGATCGTACTCTCGGCAAACTCGATCTTGCCGCAACAGGCCAGCGCGCCACCCGCACCAAGCGGGCCGCTGAGCACCTCGCTGTTGAGCAGGGTGAGTGAAGCGCCCCCTCGCGTGAGTACCGCGGCATTGAGTCCGTGCGTTAGCGTATCCACAAGGCTGGAGGCATCTCCCGCGCGTTTTTCAACGGAGGCTCCGTCCAGCTTGGCCTCTGCTCCGTTTTCTACGCGCAGGGCGTTCTCATCCGGTTGTTCGGAATAGTAGGTCTTCTGGCTCTCGCTCGTATTCGCCGCAATGGTATAGGCGCCCGCGCCGTTTGCCTCCGTGGGTTTTGCCTCGCTCGGCGCCCCGGTTTGATTCGGCGTGCGCTGCGGAACCGGCACAGGCGTCTCCGGCGCGGCCGTTTCCTCCGGCGCGGCGCTCTCACTTGCCAGCGGCGATGGGGAACCCACATGCACAACGGGGTCTTTTCGATTACACCCGATAAAAATCGCCAACGTAAGGATTGTGATCGTTACCGCAATCGCGCGTTTTGGTAAATACCACGGTTGTTTCATGCGTCCGCCTCCCTTTCGTTCCAAGTGAGTATACAGGATGGGTTTGAACGAACTATAGAGGAAATGTGAACTCATTCGATCCTTTCCGTTGCCATTTGCTTAGCAAAGGCCGGCGGGCCTATCGTTTTCCCTTTGAAAACCCTTTCCTTTTCCAGCGAACCGACGCGTTTCGCCCGCTACTTTTTTTGCGCCTCGGTGAACAATTCGTTACGCATAAGAGGCAATCTCTACACCGCGCTTGTGCTCATTTTGGAAACGTGATATGCTCTTTGCATTGAAGAAAAGAAAGAAAGATGCAAAAAAAAGAAAGGATACCAATGGATATTTTACGCGCAAAAAAAGGCTTCATCTGCGATATGGACGGCGTGATCTACCACGGCGAGCGGCTCCTGCCGGGCGTCAAAGAATTCGTCGAATGGCTGTATCGGGAAGAGAAGCAATTTTTATTTTTAACCAACGCCAGCGGAAAAACGCCGAAGGAGCTGCAGAGCAAGCTCGCTCGAATGGGGTTGGACGTTGACGAAAGCCACTTCTATACCAGCGCGCTCGCAACGGCAAACTTCATCCGCACCCAGGCGCCCGGCAGCAGCGCCTATGTCATCGGCGCGCCGGGGCTCTTTAACGCCCTCTATGAAGCGGGCATCATGACCAACGGTGTGGATCCCGATTATGTGGTCGTCGGCGAAACCAACAACTATAATTATGAAAGCATCCTGAAGGCTGTGCATTTGGTGCAGAACGGCGCAAAGCTCATCGGCACCAATACGGACATGACCGGCCCTTCCGAGGCGGGCATCATCCCTGCCTGCCGCGCACTGATCGCGCCAATCGAGCTCGCAACCGGCAAGTCAGCCTACTTTGTCGGCAAGCCTAACCCACTGATGATGCGCACCGGCCTTCGCATGCTGGGCGTACACTCCAGCGAGGCGGCGATGATTGGCGATAGGATGGATACGGATATCGTCGCGGGTGTGGAGAGCGGTCTGGATACCGTGCTCGTGCTCTCCGGCGTAACCAATGAGACGGAGATGAAGCGTTTCCCCTATCGGCCGAGGCTGGTGCTCAGCGGCGTCGGCGATATCCCCGGCTGAGAACGATCACACCCAAAACAACTCCCCGCCTGAAACAGGCGGGGAGTTTAGCCCATCGACAAAGTCCTGCGGACTCTGCCGATGGGTTTTACTTTGGGTTAAAATGACGCGAATCGCGCCATTTTTTCACAAATTCGGCGAATGAATCGCCAAATTTGAAGGAACATGGGGGATTTTCGAAATCCCCC
>JAYFQU010000027.1:0-89089 GCA_034926785.1 Christensenella sp. | reverse complement strand
AACCGCTCTTTGCCTCTCGTCCTCCGAACTCCGAACGGCAAAGAGCTGCGAAGAAACCGCCCGATTCCGGGCGATCCGTCGCGGCGGCAAAGCCACCGCAGCCGGAATCGATGGGTTAAGGGCGCGGCCCTTAACAATCCTTGGACTTTTTTGACAGACAAAGAGCGGATCAAATTGATCCGCTCTTTGTTTTGGCCGAGATGTATATCAGGCTGCTTTTACCTTTGTCCATGCGTCGGAGAAGACCTTGACGAAATCGCCGAGATCCCGGAAAATCTGACAGCGATCCAACACATCCTGCGGGGGGTTATAGGTTGGGTCGGCAGCATATGCGGGATCCATCAGCTGAAGCGCCGCTGCGTTCGGGGTTGAGAAACCGATGTAATCCGAGTTCTGCGCGGCAACCTTCGCGTCGCAAAGGAAGTTGATGAATGCCTCGGCCTCAAGAGTATGCTTTGAGGTCCTGGGGATGATGATATTGTCAAACCAGACGTTGCTGCCTTCCTTCGGCACAACATAGGCAAGGTCAGGGTTTTCCGAGATGCAATAAACCGCATCGCCGGAATAGACAACGCCCATTGCCGCGTTGCCGTTGATGAGTTCCATCTTGATGTCGTCCGTAAGATATGCACGCACAAGTGGTTTCTGCGCAATCAGCGCTTCCTGTGCGGCGAGGATATCCGCTTCGTTACGGGTGTTAATGTCGTAGCCGAGCTTTTTGAGCGTGATGCCAATGGTATCGCGCATACTGTCATACATCAGGATTTCGCCGGAATACTTTGCATCCCAGAGAATATTCCAGCTATCCACGGGATCGGTCACCATCGTTTTGTTATACAGAATGCCTACCGTGCCCCACATATACGGCACGCTATACTGATTGCCGGGGTCGAAGGAGAGATCGAGGAAGCGGGGATCGATGTTTTTTATATTGGGAATGCTACCCTTGTCAATTGGCGCGAGCAGGTCATCGGCAATCAGCTTTTCAATGAGGTAATCCGACGGAAAGCAGACATCGTAGATGTTGTCTGCCGAGGCGAGCTTGACGAGCATCTCTTCGTTGCTGGTCATGGTTGTATATTTGACAGCGATGCCGGTTTCATCTTCGAATTGTCGGAGCAGCTGGGGGTCGATATAGTCGCCCCAGTTGAGCACGTTAAGCGTTACTTTGCTGCCGCCGCCGCAGGCAAAGAGCGAGAGCGACAGCGCAAGGGCAAGCCCAAGGCACAGGATGGTTTTCAGTTTTTTCATGTGAGTTGTCCTCCTTTGGATCGATGGAAATTGGTCGATTTTTATGGGTTATCGTTTCATGCCGACTTTCTTGCTCTGCAGTTCGGCGTTTCGCTCCTCGCGAATGCTCTTAAGGTTGACGATCAGCAGCAGAGTAACCACCGGCACAAATATGATGGTGGAGAGGGCCGGGTTCACACCACGGCGCGCGGAGGCGTAGATATACATAGAGAGGTTATCCACGCCGTTTCCGGCAAAAAAGCTGATGACGAAATCGTCCAGCGAGAGGGTGAACGCCATGATGAGGCCCGAGACGATCCCAGGCATGATGTCCGGAATGACCACCTTCTGGATCGCCTGCATCGGCGTGCATCCAAGATCCAGCGCCGCCTCATAGAGCATATCCGAACTCTGCTTAAGCTTTGGCAGCACCGAAAAGATAACATAGGGCAGGTTGAAGGTGATATGCGCAATCAACAGGCGTACATAACCGTCTCTAAGCCCCACGAAGAGGAACAACAGCATCAGCGAAATACCGGTGACGAGATCGGGATTCACCATCGGCAACTGCGAGATGTTTTCCAGCAGCATTCGATCGCGCCGCTTCATGGCGTGCAGACCAATGGCGGCGAGGGTGCCGAGCACGGTTGCGATGATCGACGAGATTGCCGCGACGGAGAGGGTAACCACCAGTGCATCCGTAATCTCCGGCGTGGAGAAAAGCTGGCGATACCAGTTAAACGTGAATCCCGTCCAGTTGCCAAGCGTCTTGCTCTGGTTAAAGGAGAAGATGATCAGGATCAGGATCGGCGCGTAGAGGAAAACGAGCATCAGCCCGAGATACGTGCCGGAGAAGAACTTTTTCAGGCGGTTTACCATAGTCTTCCGCCTCCCTCGTCGCTGGTCGTTCGCTCCGCTTTTTTCATGAACGTCATGGAGAGCAGCACAAACATCAGCAGAATGATCGAAAGCGCACTGCCGGAGTTCCAGGATTGCTCCGTGATGAATTTCATATAGATCAAATCACCATAGAGCATGGTTTTGCCGCCGCCGAGCAGTTGGGAGATGGCAAACGTGGTCGTGCTCGGAATAAATACCATCGTGATTCCGGAGATCACGCCGGGTACGGAGAGCGGAAGCACCACCTTGAGGAACGTCTTGGTCGGATTCGCGCCGAGATCCGCCGCCGCTTCAATATAGCTCTTGTCAAGCTTGATGAGCGTCGTATAGATCGGCAGAATCATAAACGGCAAAAAGTTATAGACCATGCCAAGCAGAACAGCGCTTTCCGTATAAAGCATCTTTGTAAACGCGCCGAGCAGCACCTTCCACGCATAGGTGCGCAGAAGGAAGTTCATCCACATCGGTACGATGAAGAACACGGAAAGCAGGGCCGCCGTGGTTTTTTTCATCTGCGAGAGCAGATATGCCACGGGGAAACCGAGCAGCAGGCAGAGAATCGTCGTATATAGCGCAAACCGCACCGAGTCCAGCAGGACGCGAAGGTTATCCCAACTGGCGGCATCCACGATGTTGGCAAGAGTAATCCCGCCGTCGCTCGTGAACGCATAGTAGAGGATCAGGAGCATCGGCGAGAGGATGAAGATTGCCATCCATAGCACATACGGATAGGCAAACACACTCCTGCGAATGTGCATCCCGTTGGCCGCGTGTTTTTTTGTCGCGTTAGTTTGCTTCATTGGCGCTCACCGAGATCTTGTCCGCAGGCACACGCAGCCCGATTTCTTCGCCGGATTCCATGAATTCCTGCGAATAGGCGATCCAGTCTTCTTCGTCGCAGGTGATGGTGATTTCATAATGTGTGCCGAGGAACATGCAGGCGCGCACCACGCCGGTGAGGGCGCCATCCTCCGGCGGAACAAGCTGAACATCCGCCGGCACGATGGCGACGAGCACGTCGTCCTTCGTCTCAAACGGTTCAAGCCCCTTGCAGGCGAAGCGGTGCCCGCAGAGTTCAATCTCTTCGTCATCCGGATAGGCGATCGCGTCAAAGAGGTTGGTCTGCTGCGTTTTTTTCATAATATGAATCGCATCCGGCGGAATCGAGATGCCGACCACCTGTTCACGCTCCACAAAATCCGTGGTTTGGATGATCCATTCATATCCGCCGCAGTCCACATCCACTTCATAATGTACGCCCATGAAGACGACGGAGACCGCTTTTCCGACAACGCGCGCGCCATCGGCCGGAACGATATCGATATCCTCCGGACGAACGACAACGTCCACCTCGGTGTTTTTGCCAAATCCTTTATCGACGCAATCATAGACCACGCCGTTCATGCGCACCTTATAGTCCTGCAGCATGATACCCGGGATGATATTGCTCTCGCCGATAAAGTCCGCGACGAATGGATTCTTCGGCTCGTTGTAGATATCCGTCGGAGTGCCGATTTGTTGAATGACGCCGTCCTTAAGCACGACGATGGTGTCGCTCATGGTCAGCGCTTCCTCCTGATCATGGGTGACATAGATAAACGTAATGCCGAGGCGCTGCTGCATGTTCTTCAGTTCAACCTGCATTTCCTTGCGGAGCTTGAGGTCGAGCGCGCCGAGCGGTTCGTCGAGGAGGAGCACCTGCGGTTCGTTGACAAGCGCGCGGGCGATGGCGACGCGCTGCTGCTGACCGCCGGAGAGCTGCTCGACATATCTCCCGCCGTACCCCTTCAGGTTGACGAGCTCGAGCATGGCCTCGACCTTTTCTTTGATGGCGGCTTTATCCGCACCGTGGATCTTCAGACCGAAGGCGATGTTGTCAAACACATTCAGGTGCGGAAACAGAGCATATTTCTGGAATACGGTGTTGACCTTTCTCAGATACGGCGGCGTATTTGCGATATCCACGCCGTCCATCTCGATACGCCCGGAATCCGGCATGATAAATCCCGCAATCAGGCGGAGCATGGTTGTTTTGCCGCAGCCGGATGGGCCGAGCAGCGTTAGGAACTCTCCGTCCTTGATATAGAGATCGATGTGCGAAAGCGCGACGTCTCCGCCGTACGCTTTGGACACGTCGATGAGTTCGATCAGGTGCTTATCCTTCATTTGGTGACTCCTTCAAATTCTTCCGCGTTGCGCAAATCGCTGTTTTTTTGCGCTCCGATTGCAATTCTGAGAAAACTTAAAAACTCGGCGGGGTGCTGACCCAAAGCACGCGCGCCTCCGCCTTGCCGCTGTTGATTAAATAGTGCACGCGCGTCGGGCGAAAATAGAAACTCCCGCCTTTTTTGATGCGATATTTTTTTGTGCCGACAACGAGCGTAACCGCGCCGCTGAGCACATAGCCGAATTCTTCGCCCTCGTGCGGGTCATCCTCAACGCCGCTCACGCCGGGGGGTATGGTGACGAGGATGGGCTCCAGCGCGTTTTTCTGCGCGTTGGTAACGAGCCATTGAATCGTGTAGCCATCCAACTCTTCCTTCACAAACATATCGTCCGCGCTGTAGACCACGGATTCCTCTACTGTTTCGTGGAAAAAGCTGGCCACGTCGGTGCCCAGCGCTTCGAGAATGTCCATGAGTGTGGCGATGGAGGGGGAGGTTAAATCCCGCTCCAACTGAGAGATAAAACCCTTGGTCAGTTCGGTGCGGGCGGCCAGCTCTTCCTGCGTCAAACCGCGCTGCTGGCGCAGCTGTTTGATCTTGACGCCAATCTCCATTTCAGTCTACCACCTCTAAACTTCGTGTTTACAGTCACTAAACGGAATTAAACCAAATTGCATGCAAAAAGTCAACTAATATTTCGATATTTTCCCGCGAAAAGTCTAGGTTTTTTTGCGTGTTTTAAGCAGAAAAAAACACGCGTTGCAAACGCGCGAAAAAAAGCGAGGAATGATGGGCTTTTTACGCGCCGCCCTCACTGCGCCACGGAGTTTCAGCTGCTGAAATGCGGCTCTTGCGCGCGATGAATCGACATGATACACTCGTGATAAGAAGAAAAATAAATTGGTGCAACAAACAACAGGGGGACGATTTAAAAGGGGAGAAAAGCCATGAAAACGGGCATTGCCGTCTGCTTTCCCGGGACGGGGTTCACCTGCAAGGAAGCGCTTTTTGAGCGCTTGGGGGCGGATTATGCCGCGCTGGGATACGATGTGATCAAGCTCGACTTTTCCCATATTCCATTTCGGGAGATTGAGTCGCTGGAGGAGGCGATTGCCGTGGCGCAACGCGCGGTCAAACGCCAGTTATCCCATATTTCGTTCGCGGACTATGACGATGTGGTGTTTCTCTCCAAAAGCCTGGGCACAATTTTGGCGCTCGAACACGATCGTATACAGGATATTCGCGCCAGGCACCTGCTGTTGACACCGCTGAATAAAACGCTTTCGCTGGTTCGGCCGGAAACCCGGGTAATCGCAATGATACTCGGTACCCAGGATCGTTTTTTGACGGGCAGGGCGCTGGTAAACTTTTGTGGCGAACGGGGATTGCGCTATTGCTTGATCGACGGCGTGAACCATAGCCTGAAGGACGATGCGGACGCGGAGCGAACCGCGCGCATCATCGGCCAGATCGCGGGGCTTTGCTGTATGCCACAGGAACAATCTTAGAAGTTGCTTTTTAAGATTCGCCGGAGAGAAGAGAGATGGAAATAGAGTATCAATCATATTTCATTAGCGACGACCCGGAACGACTGCAGATCGACCGCATATGCGCGCTGCTCGCCAGATCCTATTGGGCGAACCAAAGGAGCCGCGAGACCATCGAAAAATCCATTCAGCATTCGCTCTGCTTCGGCGTGTATGCCGATGGCGTGCAGATCGGTTTTGCGCGCTGCGTCACCGATTATGCAACGATATTTTGGCTTGGCGATGTGATTGTGGATGAGGCATATCGCGGGCAGGGGATTGGCAAGGTACTGGTTGAGACGATTATGTCGCATGAAAAGCTTCGGGGAGTAAGCGGGATTCTTGCAACGCGTGATGCGCACGGCCTCTATGCCCGGCATGGATTCACTCTGGTAGACCCGGAGCGATATATGCGAAAGCCCGCGCAAGCGCCAACGTTGGCAGAGTAAAAAAACGCGGGAACCCCGCGCTTGATAGATCGGCGATTCGAACGAAACAGTTTGATCTGTTGTTGTTATGAAACACAAAATCGTAACTTATAAAACTGCCGCACCCAACGCGGCAGTTCTGTCTGTCAACAAAGTCCGAGGATTGTGAAGGGCCGCGCCCTTAACCCATCGATTCCGGCCGCGGTGGCTTTGCCGCCGCGACGGATCGCCCGGGATCGGGCGATTTCTTCGCAGCTCTTTGCCGTTCGGAGTCCGGAGGACGAGAGGCAAAGAGCGGTTGTCCCGTCAAAAAACTCGTTTTTTGACGGCCTCAACTGCTGCACCCAATGCGGCAGCTTTTGGTATGCGTCATCGGAAACACATGCCTGAATCATTCTTTCCCGGCGCGCTTGTCAAGAACGGCTAGAACCCGAAAAATCAAATTGTCAGATTGCAAGGCATCCCGTATCGACAAATCGCGAAACGCCAGAACAGCGGAAGGGAAATCCATCTTACAATCTGTTTTTCAGCGGGGACAGAGGCGCTCTTTGATCTGCTTGTTCAGCCCCGCCCAGGATTTATTGTGATTCATCCTCACCATTTTACAAACAAAATTAGTAAATAACCGTGTCAAACCCCTCCATCCAAAAGATTTGGTCAAGAAGTTTTGGTGTTTTTATTCGGTATGTTCGCTTGATCTGAAACCCCATTGGATGATCGCAGAATCCGGGCTGATGGAGGAGAGACGCGATTGCGGCATGCGCGTTCCCGGCGGAGGAAAAAACTCCGATGTGTTTGAGCTCTATATGACGATCCAATCGATAGGCGTGCTCTACCAAAAACAATGGAATCATAATCCTGGTTGGACCTTTCGTGATCGATCAATCTTGGTTTTTCGAAAAGGCGTCTTGGTAACGGGCGGTAAGAGCCTGATCTCTGGAGCGGAACAGCGTCAGGGTGCTGTCGAACGCCACGATCTCGATTTGCGCGAGCGGGTGCTGAATCGAAACGGGGTTTTTCCAGAGCTCCTGATTTCCGTTTGCATAGGGCAGGGGATACCGGAGAATTTCATCAAGCGTAACATCCTGTTCAAACGCGGAGAACACAGCCCAGACCCATTGAAAGTCCTCCTCTTTTACCATTGCGGACAGCGCTTCGCCGCTGATCAGGCAATACTCCTGAGACAATAACTCGCTGACCTTCGGGTCGCCCGGGAAACACTCGCAGTCCGTAATGAGCCAATGATATCTGCGTTGAACCGGTTCGATCGACTGGAAGATCTTCGCTAAATACGTGTGTCCCTGCTCGCCGCGGTCGAGAATTGCGCCGTAAACCATAACAGCAACTCCTCAAGATAACTCGGATAAGCGTTGTTTTCCGCGCCGGAATGCGCTTTCTTTTTCGGGTCACCGGTTCCCGTTTTATTTCGGGAAGATTTCCTCCAGCGGCCATGTCTCCATCTTATAATACATATCGCGCCACTGCAACAGTTCGTAATTGCATCCTACGGCGAAGATTTCCAGAAGCCGGCGGAGCTCGCGGCCCGTCTTGCACTCGCAGAGACGGTTGATCATTTCGATCTCACGTTCGCATTTTGCACGATAGGCAGGGAGCGTGTAAAACTCGATCCATTTGTAAAACATATTGTCTTTTTCGAGCTTGCACTGCGGTAGAAGATCGTTCCCCATGTGCATATATAGTACGTTGCAGGGGAAGAGTCCCATCAGACAGGTGGCCAGATCGCCCTCAAACGCACGGGCGAGTTCATGTGCGGTATAGCTGCGCTTTTTTTCGGCCATGACGGTATTCTCCAGATCATCCGTGGTTGCTCCGATCTGCTCCGCCCAGTAGGTTCGGTTCATTGCAACGGTGTCCTCAAACGTAGATTTGACGATGGAGAACCACTGCTGCATCTCGTCGAATCCCTGCGCCTTGGTGAAACCGACCGCCCAGCATTTGGTATATTCCAGCAGATATTGGTAGTTCTGCCGAATCTGCCAGCGAAAGCGCTCCATCGGCATTTTTCCGTGCAGAATTTCCTGCATCTGCGGGGTGCTTTCCAGCGCGGCGCAGGTTGTCTTGATCATTGGCAGCAGGTGTTCCTCGTAAATGTTCATAGGAAAGCTCCTTTCAAGCGCGTGGTTGTCGGTGCGTATAGAATCTGTTACAATCGAATGCATGAACCAGATTGGGAGGAACGATCATGCAGAAGATATTGTTCGTCGCGCACTGCGTGTTGAATACGGCATCCAAGGTCGTGATGTATAACAGCGAAGAGATGGCGGCGGAAGAAGCCCTGCGCAGGCGCTTTTTGACCTGCGCGCTGGAGAAGGGGGTGCAGTTGGTCCAGCTGCCCTGCCCCGAATTTTTGCTCTATGGGAGCAGGCGTTGGGGGCATGTATCCGACCAGTTTGATACGCCCTATTTTCGCAGGGAGTGCCGAACGATGCTTTCGGATATTCTGCTTCAACTCAAGGAATACCGTTCAAACAACGAACGGTTTGAGATCATCGGCATCATCGGCATCGACGGCAGCCCAAGCTGCGGCGTGGACTATAGCTGTGTTGGGAACTGGGGCGGAAATCTCTCCGACCGGGACGATTTGGCTGAGGTTATCGCGAGCGCGCGGCTCACGAAGGGCTCCGGCATTATGATGCAGGAGCTAGCCGCGATGCTAAAAGAAGAGGGGATCCACCTTCCGATGACGGGCCTGTTTGCCGGAGAGCCGGAGAAGGTCATGTCCCTGCTGAAATAATAAAGGCCGGACTATTTTACCCCCAGCATGCGGAAGATATAGTCCTTGTATCGCTCGCTCTTTAGTTTGGAGCAGATGGATGCATTCGGCGCTTTTCCGGAGAAGCCGTAAACATCCACAAGCACCGCGCCGCTGCTGATTCCGGCGCTGATATCCACCTCGCAATAATACGCGTCACACACGTCGATACATTCGGGATAAAGCGCCGCCGCCATCGCCGCAGGATCCGCCATATCGAGGCAGTTATAGCCGAAGCGTCCCGCGTTCATCTCCATCAGGCAGCGATTGCAGTCGATGGCAAATTTGCCAAGCGCGCCGCTGCTGCGGATGCGCTCGATTTCATCGGGGTTGAGCATCGACTCTCCAAGGCAGGCATCCCAGCCAACAAACATCAGCGGCAGACCGGACTCCAAAACAATCTTCGCGGATTCCGGGTCCTGCCAGATGTTGAATTCCGACGCAGGGGTCACATTTCCCGTGCCGAGTCCCGCTGTGCCCATGACGGAGATGCGCTTGACGCGCTTCATTGCTTCCGGGTTGAGCCGGATGGCGAGCGCGAGGTTGGTAAGCGGCCCCAGCGCGACGATTTCGATGGTGTTCGGCGCGTATGCCTCCAGTGCTTCGAGCGTTTTCAGCACACCGTTGCCCTCTGTACGCTTGAGCCGCTTCGGGACCAGACCGATGTCGCCCATGCCGTCGTTGCCGTGCGTTTCATGCGCGAAGGCAAGCGCCTTGACCAGGGGCAAAGAGGACCCCAGATAAACAGGCGGTTCATAGCGTTCGGCGTATTCGATTGTGGTGAGCGTATTGACCACCGCCTGATCGGCGCAGACATTTCCCGAACATGCGCTGAAAAACAGCACCTCGTAGCGCTCATCGCGCAGCGCCATGGCAATGGCCATCGCGTCATCCGAACCGCAGTCCGTATCAATGATGATTTTTTGACGATTCATTTGATCCACTCCCGAAGAATTGATGATTCAGAGGTTAACACACTATTTCGACAAACGCAACGTCGTTTACAACTGTTTGTATCAGTAAAAATAAAGCCAAGTTGCATATTGATTTTGCAAAATCCCGATGCTAACATGAATTTAACCTGAACTTGGAGTTAATACTAGTGCGTTGCGAAAAAAGAGACATTTCAATCGTGATTCCATTCTAATCTTCGCCTTAATGGGCTGCTTTTTTGCGGCCAATCAAAACCTTGTCAACAACATAGCGGCTTCGCTCCATGCAAGCCAGACGCAGATGGGCAACATGATCAGCGCATTATATCTTGGATGCGTGATCGCGGTGCTCTTTTTTGGTGAACTTGCGCAGAAGAGGGGCAAGCGTTTTGCGGCGATTGTGACCGCGTGCATCGTATCTGCCGGTGCGCTGATTGTCACGCTGTCCAACAGCATTGCGATGGTGACGGCGGGATTTCTTGTTTATGGCATTGGCAGCGCGGGATATGAGAGCTGCGCTATGTCACTGGTCTCCGAACACAATGGAGAAAACGCGAATCGTTCCTTGAACCTGACCCAGGCGGTATTCAGCGTTGGCGCGGTGATTACGCCGGTGTTGCTTTCATTTGTGCTGAGCGAGACGCAATTTCGCCCTGCATACGCCATCATCTCGGTTTGCTATGCCGGGTTTGCGCTCTATTGGCTGCTCTCGAAAGGCATCGGAGACCCGCAGCCGAATGCACAGGAGAAGCAGGGCGCGGCAATCTTCAGCCTGCTGAAAAAACCGTATATGCTGCTCTATATGCTCGTGATGATCATCTTCGTCGGCTCCGAAACCGCCGTAACCTACTGGATTGGCAACTATTTTTTGGGGCAGGGGATTGGCACATATGGCGCTTTCGCGCTCTCGGCCTATTGGTTTGCCAGCATTTTCGGCCGCCTGCTCGGGAGCTTGGTGCGGTCGCCCGCATTTGTCATGCCGTATTATTTCGCGCTTGCCGCGCTTGGATGCCTTCTCTTGACGCTTCTGCCGGGGGCGGCGCTGAAAATCACGGCGGTTGTGCTGGTCGGCGTTGCGTTTGCACCGGTCTACGGGAGTATCGCTTTCCTCGCCGGGCAGCGGTTCAGCGATGTCTCGGCGGCGTCGTTTTCCCTGATTGTGTTTTCTTCCGGCATTGGCGGCATGATTTTCCAGCCGGCAATCAGCCACTATCTCACCATCGGCGAACCGCGCGATCTCTACTTTATCATTGCCGGGCTTAGCTTTGCTGCGGCTATCATCATGGCTTTCATGCGCCGCGCGGATCAAAAGCGTACAATTTAAGCATTCTATTCACCGGTCTTGGCAAGGTGAATCCCCTCCCGCCACGATATTCAATGCGAGAAATCATATTCTCACCAGGGTATTCAACATGAGAGTTCATGTTGCATATAAAAAAGGATGGAGGTACAACTACAAATGGAAATCAAGAAGAAGTATTCCCTGAAAAAAGACTTCAGCATGGTTGCGTTGCTGCTGATTCCGATTGCAGTCGCGATCAACTTCGTCGGCGGACAGCTGGCGTCCCTGCTGAAACTCCCGTTCTACCTCGACACGATTGGAACGATCCTTGCCGGTATGCTCGCCGGTCCGTGGGTCGGCGCGGTCGCCGGTGCTCTGACGAATGTCGTCACGGGCATCGCAAACCCCGTTAACTTCTACTTCATCCCTGTCAATGTGGTCGTCGGTCTCGTCACCGGTTTTCTCTCCAGAGGAAACATGTTCAGCAAATGGTGGAAGTGGATTATCTCCATGGTTCTCATGGCGCTTGCTTCTATTATTACTGCGGCTCCGATCGTCGTCCTTGTGTTCGGCGGAATCACCGGCGGCGGCACTTCGCTGCTCACTGCGACCCTGATGGCATCCGGCCAGAGCATCTGGAAGTCTGTTATCAGCGTTGAGCTGGTCTTCACGGTGCTTGATCGCATCATCTCTTATGTGATTTGCTGGCTCATCATCAAGGTTATTCCGATGCGCACGCTGGTGAAGTACAGCTGCGGCGAATTCTACATCTCCAAGAAAGCTCTCGCGTCGGCCGCAAGCGCAAAGGCCGAAGCCGAGGCCGAAGAGGAAGAAGACAAGTAATCCTGCTAAACTCATAGTTCCAGGCAAGGCGGGCGCGGACAGCTCGTTCGCGCCCGCCTGAATGATTCTGACCGGGAGTGAATAAAACAACATGTATATCGAACAGATACAGGTGAAAAAGACCAATCCAATTGCGTCGCTGTATCCCATTACGAAACTCTGGATGGTGTTGATCTATTCCGTGATGTCGGCGGTAATCGCGAGCATCCGGTTTGATGGCTATGCCTATCTTTTGTTTGTCTGGTTTCTCATCGTGCCCACGCTGTCAATTCTGAGCGGGGTATCGCTTGCGAAATTTTGGAAGGCGATTTCAAAGGTACTGATCATCGCAGGGATGATTCTGGTACTGCAAATGTTTCTTGTGCGTACCGCCGGCGAAGGGCACCCGATTGTAGAGCTTGTTCGCTGGCATATTACGGACAAACCGTTTGTCATTGCGCCAACGATCTATGAATACGGCCTGCAGAACGGCATCGAACTCTCCATGAACGTGCTCAATGTGGCGGGTATTTTTGTTTGGCTCTTTCAGACGACGGAAAATAAAGAACTCTCCCGCGCTCTTGAAAAGAGCGGGTTGCATTATAAATCGACCTATGTGTTTATGTCCTCGCTGCAGATGATTGAGGTGCTGGGTAAGAACAGCAAAACCATCATGAATGCACAACGTGCCCGCGGCGTGGAGACGGAAGGCAATGTGTTTGTACGCATGCGCGCGTTCTTTCCCTCGATTGTACCGCTGGTGCTCAGCGCCGTGACCAACACCGAGGAGCGGGTACTTACGCTGGAATCGAAGGGGTTTGACACGACCTGCGCGAAGACAAGAATTTTTGAAGTGGAGAAAAACGGGTACGAGTCGCTCGCGCTTGGCCTCATGATTGCGCTTGCGCTTGGCGTCGTGGTTTGGAAGGTGCTGCTATGGGTACGGTAATTGAACTCGTCAACGTGACGTATAACTATCCGCTGACTGCGAGACCCGCCATCAAAAACCTTAGCCTCAAAATCGAGGAGGGGAAGTTTTATGGGGTTATCGGCGCAAACGGATCGGGCAAAACCACGCTCTGCGCGCTGATTCGCGGATTTGCACCGAGTTTTTATCAAGGCGAGCTGCAGGGTGAAGTGCTCATCGATGGGAAATCCACGCTTTCCTACGGGGCAGGCGAGTTGGCGCTTCGCATAGGATTTGCGTTTCAGAATCCATTCAATCAAATCAGCGGCGTGAAGGACACGGTTTTTGAAGAGATCGCCTTCGGGCTGGAGAACTTCGGCGTACCGGTCTGCGAAATCGAGGATCGCGTGGCGGAGGTGATGCGGTTAACAAAAATCGAATCCCTCGCGATGAAGAATCCGTTCGAAATCTCCGGTGGGCAGCAGCAGCGGCTTGCGCTGGCATCCGTGCTCGCGTTGAATCCCGGCATATTCGTCATCGACGAACCGACCTCACAGCTCGATCCCGAAGGGACGGAGAGCGTATTTGAAATCATAGAAATGCTCAAGCGCCAGAAGAAGACTGTTGTTCTGGTGGAACACAAGGTGGATTTGCTTGCGGAGTTTGCGGACGAGATCATCGTCTTCAAAGGCGGCGAGATGATTCGCTTTGGCGACAAACAGTCGATTCTATCCGATCTTTCGCTGGAAGAACTGGGCGTGCAACTGCCGCAGTTTGCGATTCTTGGCGATAAGCTCGCCAAGCAAGGCGTACCGCTGGACTATATCCCGATTACGGAGGCACAGGCGATTGAGGTGATTGGCAAAGCGGTTCGGAAAGGGGGCAGATGACGGATGGGATACATTGAGCTCAAAGACGTAAGTTTTGCCTATCCGGATGGTCATCTCGCTGTGGATGGCGTATCTATGTCAATCGAAAAGGGCGAAAATGTCGCAATCGTTGGTCAGAACGGCGCCGGTAAGACCACGACGGTTAAGCTCTTCAATGCGCTGCATTACCCGACGGGGGGCGACGTCGTCATCAACGGCAAAAGCACAAAGGGACAGACCACCGCGCAGGTTTCCAGAACGGTTGGGTATGTTTTCCAGAACCCGGACGATCAAATCTTCCATTCAACAGTCTTGGCCGAGGTGGAGTTTGGGCCGCGGATGATGAAGCTACCGGAAGAAAAGGTCAAGGAACTGGTTGACTACGCGCTGAAGATCACGGGGATGAAGCGGTTCCGCGAGGAAAACCCGTACAATCTGCCGCTTTCGGTGCGAAAATTCGTCACGATCGCCGCTATTATTGCGATGGACTGCGACGTGATGATTTTCGACGAGCCAACCGCGGGACAGGATTATGACGGAAACCGCCGTCTTTCACGAATTCTGCGTGAGCTTAGCGGGAAAGGAAAGACGCTTATTACGATTTCGCACGACATGGTGTTTGTTGCGGATAACTTTTCGCGCGTCATCGTCATGTCCAATAAAAAGGTCATCATGGATGGTACGCCGAAAGAGGTCTTCTGGAATCTGCCCGTTCTGGATGAGGCGATGCTGAAGCAGCCGTATGTGAGCCGCATCTGCCATTCGCTTGGACTCTCCAGCAGCGTGACGCAAATGGACGAAGCGGTAACATTGATTACCGAAGCATATCAATCGATCAAAGGAGAACAACAATGAATTGCGCGGATAGCTTAAACGAAAAAGGCCAGCATTACCATATTTGCTGTACAAAGGGCGACGTTGGCCGTTATGTGCTGCTGCCCGGTGATCCGTTCCGCACGGATCTCATCGCACAGCGGTTTGATCATCCCGTATTGGTTGCGCACAATCGCGAACATAAGACCTGGACCGGCACGCTGGACGGTGTCCCCGTTTCGGTGACCTCGACGGGTATGGGCTGCCCCTCGACGGCAATCGCGCTTGAAGAGCTGATCCATTGCGGCGCGGACACGTTTATCCGAATCGGCACGGCGGGGCGCGTTTGCGACGAGTCGATGGATGAAGAACTGCAGGGCGTTATCGTCACCGGTTCCGTACGGGACGAGGGAACAACGCTGCATTATATTCCAATTGAATACCCGGCGATTGCAAACAGGCACATCGTTGGCGCGCTGGCCGACGCGGCTGCTGCGCGCGGATATTACTATAAAGAAGGAATTGTCCAGTGCAAGGATTCGTTCTACGGTCAGATCGATCCGGACGGGCTTCCGAATGGACCGCATCTCAAGGAGCGCTGGCAGGCGTGGCGCGGCGGCAATGTGATGGCTTCTGAAATGGAAACCGCAGCACTATTTGTGATTTCATCCATCCGAAAATGCCGCGCGGGCGCGGTGATGTCCTTCCAGAGCATGGAGCAGACGATCACCATCGCAATTGACGCCCTGCGTGCGCTCATCAAAGCGGACGCCGCACGCTAAAGAGCATAGGAAACCAATGAGAGAGAGGGGAGCGAACGATGGAAACACTGAAGGTATACTTCCTGATGGGCCCTGTGGACTGTAACGACGCAAACATTCCGCATTACAGCGACGACTTTCTGAAGGAATTGAGCGGTACGCTCGGCATCCGCGTGGAAAACGGAACGCTGGAGGAGGTCGCCGCCCAGGCGCTCCCGATATTCTTCATCGCATCCGGCGGGGCAGAGATGGGCTTCATGTCCTCCTATCATGCTGCGAAACCGCCGTATATCCTGCTCACTACGCCCGCCTATAACTCCCTTGCCGCGGCAATGGAGATCATGGGCTATTTAGACGAGCAGGGGGAACCGGGCGAGATTCTCCACGGAAGCGTGGAGACCATCGCAAAACGGCTCAGTGTGCTCCTTCGCGTGGCAAACGCGAAGAAAAAAATCTCCGGCATGCGCCTCGGCGCCATCGGCAAGCCATCCGGCCTGATTGCGAGCGAGGCGGACAGCGCTAAACTCAAGGCCGCAAGCGGCATGGAGATTGTTGATATCGCGCTGGACGAGCTGGTTCAGGAATATTATAAGGGCGGGTATGTTGAAAATGATCTAACGCGGGAGCTCAAGTCACAGGGTTATGCCGCGGAGGAGATTGAGAAGGCGCTGAATGTTTACGGCGCGACCTGCCGCGTCATGGAGCGTTACAATCTTCAGGCGGTCACGGTGCGCTGCTTTGAACTGCTGGGCCTGATTCATACGACGGGGTGCCTTGCGCTGGCCATCCTGAATGCGGAGGGTATCCCAGCCGCCTGTGAAGGGGACACGAAGAGCCTCGCGAGTATGGTGATCCTCAACGCGATCACGGGACAGTCGTCATTCATGGCCAATCCGAGCTGTATGGATGCGGAGACGAGCGAAATCATCTTTGCGCATTGCACGCTCCCGATCGATATGCCGGATCGCTATCGCCTGACGACGCATTTTGAGTCCGGCATCGGCGTTGCTGTTGCGGGAGAGATTGCGCTAGGCAAGGTAACGGTGTTTAAATGCAATGACGACCTCTCGCGGCACTATGCCGGACGCGCGGAGTTGCTGGAATGCCCAAATCGCGCCGATCTCTGCCGCACGCAGATGCGCCTGAAGATGCTTGACGGTGTGGAGTATTTCGCACGCGGACCGATCAGCAATCATCATATGATCGTCAAGGGCGACTGGGCGAGTGAAATAGACGAGTTTTTCCGCTCCATTCGCACGGGCGAATAGCGCGGAACGACGAAAAAGCGAACAAAAAAGGCTGATCGGAAATGAACGATCGGCCTTTTGGGATTCAATCGAAACTAAAAGGTATCCGGCAGTTCCACTTCGGAATACAGCAGGCTGATCGTTAAATCGTCATATACAAGAAATTCATAATAGGCCGTGCCATCCGCGCCGCTGTTGATTCCGTCCCAGTCCGACTCGTGGACGTAATAGAGGCGCACGGTTGCAATGCCGGGGACGACACCGGCGAACTGGTTTTCCATAACGCCGCTTGCGCCCATCAGTTCATAGGTTTCGTCATTGCGATAGGCTTGTTCGATGTAAACTTGCCCGGTATCCCCGGCGCTGGCGCGCGCGACCCAGGTATATCCGCCGGCCTGATCACAGGGAAGCGTATCGACGAATAACCCTTCCGGCTTTTTTTTGCAACCGAATAGCAAAACGCACATGGCGATCAGCAGTCCAATCAACAGCGGTTTCTTCATGTGCCTTTCCTTTCGTGCGAACAATAAACGACATTGATCTTGCGATTCGTTTTATTGATATCGATCAGTAACATAAGTGTATTATCGCACATAACACACTTTAGTTCAACCGAACCGTGATATTTTCTCATTTGGGAAAAAGATAAAAAAACATAAATTCATGCTTGACGCCTGCGCTGCTCTTGGGTATAATCCCTTCATAAGCTGTGAAGCGGAGATAACGGACGAATACGACCTCTCAGAGAGCGGGGTAATGGTGCAAGCCCTGCAGGAAACGATCGTTCAAATGGACCGCCGAGCGCGCAGGGGAAACAAAAGTATCCTGCGACGGGTCGTGACCGTTATATCGCGGGAGATGTGTTGGCATTTCCGTAAAGAGCCCGAATTCTATTCGGGAAACAAGGTGGCACCGCGAGAGCATCGTCCTTGTTTCGGCGTAAGCGTCGAGACGAGGGCGTTTTTATTTGCCACAAAATTTAAAAATGAAAATTACGAAAGGAACAACGTCCGCGGCCAACGGCGGGCAAGGAAAAACAATATGATGACCTACAAAGACTTTACCAACTATGTCAAGCTCTACCCCGACGAAAACGGCCGCTTTGGCGAATATGGCGGCGCGTTCCTGCCGCCGCAGCTCGTGCCCGTGTTCAAGGAGATTGACGATGCCTATGAGACCATCTGCCACAGCGCGCAATTCATCAGCGAACTGCGCAGAATCCGCAAGGAGTTTCAGGGACGCCCAACGCCGGTTTACCACGCGGAACGCCTGAGCCGGCTGCTCGGCAAGACGCAGATCTACCTCAAGCGGGAAGATCTCAACCACACTGGCGCGCACAAGATTAACCACTGCATGGGGGAAGGGCTGCTCGCCAAATTCCTTGGGAAGAAGAAGCTGATCGCAGAGACCGGCGCCGGTCAGCACGGCGTTGCGCTCGCAACGGCCGCAGCCTATTTCGGCTTGGAGTGCGACATCTATATGGGTGAGGTAGACATCGCAAAGCAGGCGCCCAACGTAACCCGCATGAAGATGCTCGGCGCGCGTGTGATCCCCGTTTCGCATGGCCTCAAGACCCTTAAGGAGGCGGTTGACGCGGCCTTTATGGCATATCTGGGTGAGTATGAGGATGCGATTTACTGCATCGGTTCCGTTGTCGGTCCGCATCCCTTCCCGAAGATGGTGCGTGATTTTCAGATGGTGGTCGGCATCGAAGCAAAGGAACAGTTCGTTGAAATGACCGGCCTCCTGCCGGATGTCGTAACCGCTTGCGTTGGCGGCGGATCCAATGCCGCGGGCATGTTCACAACCTTCTATGAAGAGCCGGTCGAGATTGTCGGCGTAGAACCAATGGGGCGCGGCTCCAACATCGGCGACAACGCGGCCTCCATTACCTTCGGCAAAAAAGGCGTATTGCACGGCTTTGAGAGCCTTTTGCTGCAGGATGAAGCGGGCGAGCCGCTGCCGGTCTACAGCATTGCCAGCGGTCTGGATTACCCGGCCGTCGGACCCGAGCATGCGTTTATGCATGACGTCGGCCGCGTGAAGTATACCAGCGTAACGGACGAGGAGGCCATGGAAGCGTTCTTCTACCTCAGCCGCTATGAGGGCATCATCCCGGCCATCGAAAGCTCGCATGCGCTGGCTTACGCCATGCGCTTTGCCAGGGAGAACAGCCGCGGCTCAATCCTTGTGAATCTCTCCGGCAGAGGCGACAAGGACATCGATTATGTCTTTGAGCACTATGGCTATGGCGAGCGTTTTTTTCAGAAGAAATAGGCGCTTAAACCGCCTTCATGGCGATGGCATATTATGTATCTGACAATACGGGGCGGCGCAAGAAGTTGTGTCCGTCCCGTATAAAAATTGCTTGACGCAGACCAATTCGGTTTTGTATAATAGCCAAAGGATTTTGCGTCCGATAATGGGTGGGCGGTTGGCGGCTTATTATCGGACTCTTCATTTTTGGCAAAGGGGGAATTCCTGTCACATGTGTGGTATTGTTGGATACACCGGCAACAAGAATTGCGTACCCGTACTCATGAATGGCCTGACAGCGCTTGCCTACCGCGGTTATGATTCGGCAGGCGTCGCGGTCTGGGAAGGCAGCGACCTAACCCTCCGCAAGGCAAAGGGCAAAATCGAAAACCTGAAAAATCTGCTCGAAGAGTCCCCCGTGAGCGGCAAAACCGGCATTGGACACACCCGCTGGGCAACACACGGCGAACCTTCGGATGTCAACGCGCATCCGCATACGGATACCAGAAAGACCATCGCGATTGTACACAACGGCATCATTGAAAACTACCAGCATATCAAAGCGATGCTGGAGAAGAACGGCTGCGTGTTTGTTTCGCAGACCGATACGGAAGTAGTTGCCCAGCTTTTGGGCTATCTCTATCGCGGCAATCCGCTCTCGGCGCTGACACAGGCGGTTGCCATGCTGGAAGGTTCGTTTGCGTTATCGATCATCTTTGCAGATGATCCCTCTACCATCTATTGCACCTGCAAGGACAGCCCGATGGTGGTCGGACACGGGAAGGACGAGAGCATCGTCGCGTCCGACATACCGGCGCTTTTAGAGTATACGCGCGATGTCTGTTTTGTGCAGGATCGACAGATTGCCGTTCTGCGCAAGGAGGGCATTCAGTTTTACGACGAGTTCGGCGTGTCTATCGAGAAGACGCCGATGCATATTGACTGGGACGTGGAATCCGCCAAGAAGGGCAATTATGAGCACTTCATGATGAAGGAGATCTGCGAGGAACCGGACGCGTTTAAAAAGACGTTTGATCAATATGTCAATAAGGATTTTACGCTCAAATCCGATCTCTTTCCCTGGGATGAAGCGCGGGCGAAGAGCCTGGAGCGACTCACCATCGTCAGCTGCGGTACGGCGTATCACGCCGCGATGCTCGGCAAAAAGTTTACCGAACATATGGCAAAACTGCGCGTGGATGTCGATATTGCCAGCGAATATCGCTATGGTGACCATCTCATCGATGCGGGCGAGGCGTTCATGGTTATCAGCCAATCCGGTGAAACGGCGGATACCATCGCCGCTCTGCGGCGCGCGAAGGAAATCGGTTGCGATACCACGGCGGTTTGCAACGTGACGGGCAGCACGATCTCGCGCGAGGCGGGGCATGTGCTCTATACCTATGCCGGGCCGGAGATCGCCGTTGCCGCTACGAAATCCTATCTTACGCAGATGATCGTCATGTATCTTTGCGCGTTGGATCTCGCGGAAAAACGCGGACAGATGACACACGCGCAGGTGAAACAGCGGCTCGAAGAGATGAGCCGTATTCCTGCTTCCATGCAGAAGATACTGGATAATAAGGAACAGATCCAGTTTTTTGCGAGCCGCTCGTTTGCGGTGAAGCATGTATTCTTCATTGGGCGCGGGCTTGACTATGCGCTCGCTATGGAAGCGGCGCTGAAGCTCAAGGAGATCTCCTATATCCACTCCGAGGCATATGCCGCGGGTGAGCTCAAGCACGGTACCATCGCTCTGATTGAAGAAGGCTCCCTCGTTGTTGCGCTGGCCACACAGCCGGATCTGCAGGCGAAGGTTGCGAGCAATATGGAAGAGGTTCGCGTGCGCGGGGCGCATGTGCTTGCCGTTACCAACGGTCCCTGGGAGGGGGCTAAGGGGCATTCCCACGAGCAATGGGAGATTGACGCAATGGAGGACACGCTCGCTCCGCTCTGCGCCATCGTTCCCATGCAATTGCTTGCCTACTATCTGGCGGTTCAGAAAGGCTGCCCGGTGGATCAGCCGCGCAATCTGGCAAAAAGCGTAACGGTGGAATAGCCACCATTCTTAACGCCCCTTCAACGGGGCGTTACTTTTGTGTTTGGCGATTGTTTTTCTGCATGGATTCCAAATCGTATTGTTAAAATCAGCCCGTATTCGGGTTGGATTTTGTTTTTAAAAAAATCAACAGAAATGGAAGAGACACGGAGGAGATTGTATGGCGAAGTATATTTTTGTGACGGGCGGCGTTGTTTCAGGATTGGGCAAGGGCATAACGGCGGCCTCGCTTGGGCGCCTGTTAAAAGCGCGCGGGCTTAAGGTGGCAGCGCAAAAGCTCGATCCGTATATCAACGTTGATCCGGGAACGATGAGCCCGTTTCAGCACGGCGAGGTGTTCGTTACCGAAGACGGCGCCGAGACCGACCTGGATTTGGGGCACTATGAGCGCTTTATCGACGAAGATCTGAATCGATTTTCCAACCTGACCACCGGCAAGGTTTATTGGAACATTCTAACCAACGAACGCGCGGGCGCTTATCTGGGCGAAACCGTACAGGTGATTCCGCACGTGACCAACGAGATCAAGCGCTTCATCTACAGCGTTGCGGACACGACACATGCGGATGTGGTCATCACCGAGATCGGCGGCACGATTGGCGACATTGAGAGTCAGCCGTTTTTGGAGGCGATCCGTCAGGTTGGCCATGAGGTTGGGCCAAGCAACTGCCTCTACATCCATGTCACACTGGTGCCGTATCTCTCCGGGTCGGACGAGCATAAATCCAAGCCCACGCAACACTCCGTCAAAGAGCTGCAATCCTCCGGCATTACGCCGAATGTCATCGTCATGCGCGTGGATCGTCCTGTGGACGACAACCTCAAGCGCAAGATCGCTTTATTCTGCAATGTCAAGCCCGATTGCGTCATAGAGAACCTCACGGTGGAGACGCTCTACGAGGCGCCGATCATGCTCGAAAAGAGCAACTTTTCCGAAGTTGTCTGCCGTGAGTTGCAGTTGGATCTACCGCAGCCAAACCTGACCGAGTGGAATCAGATGCTTGACCGCGTACGGGACAGCAGGGAGCGTGTCAGGATCGGACTGGTCGGCAAATATGTTAAGCTCCATGATGCCTATCTCTCTGTCGCGGAGGCGATGCGCCATGCGGGCTATGAAAACAGCGCCGTGGTGGAGATCGAGTGGATCGACTCCGAAGCGATCGATGCGAAAAACGTTGCCGAAAAACTTGCGGGGCTGGATGGCATCGTCCTGCCGGGCGGCTTTGGCGTACGCGGCGTCGAAGGCATGATTCAAACAGCGAAATACGCGCGTGAGAACAAAATCCCCTATCTTGGTCTTTGCCTCGGTATGCAGATTGCGGTCATCGAGTTCGCCCGCAACGTTGCCGGGCTTTTCGGCGCAAATTCAGGCGAGTTCGACGAAAACAGTCCGCACAAGGTCATCGATTTTATGCCGGATCAGTATGCGACGATCAACAAAGGCGGCACCATGCGCCTTGGAAGCTATCCCTGCAAGGTGATGGCGGGATCCTTGCTGGAGAAGTGCTATCAACAGCCGATGATTCATGAGCGCCATCGCCATCGCTACGAGTTCAATAACGATTATCGCGACCGCCTGTCTTCCGCCGGGCTGGTGCTCTCCGGAACCTCGCCGGACGATCGCATCATAGAAACGGTCGAACTCAAGGACCACCCGTTCTATATCGGCGTTCAGTTCCATCCGGAATTCAAGAGCCGTCCAAACCGCGCGCATCCGCTGTTTAAGGGATTTGTCGCGGCCTCGCTGAAGAATTCCAAGAAATGAGGGTGAACAAAAACAGGCGTGCGGATAGCCGTATGCCTGTTTTTGTGTTTGTCTGGAGTTTAATGCTGCCCGCAGACCGGGCAGCTTTTGTTTTTGGAGAGCGGAACAAACTCCGTCGTCATCGTGGCTCCGTCGAAAAGAAGCATTCTTCCTTCCGTCGGGGCTGGCAGCCCGAGCAGAATGGCCGCCGCGCTTTGCGCCTCCAGCGAGGCAATGGCAGAGACGATGGGGGCAAAGCTTGGAATCTGCGCCTTGCTGGGCAATGGTTCGCCAAAGACGCAGGCAAGGCATGCCGTGTTTCCGGGACGGATACTGATCACCGAGCCTTGGAGGCCATGTACCCCCGCGTCGACAAGCGGAATACCGGCGGATACGCACGCGCGATTGGCAATCAGGCGAGAGGGGATGGAGTCTACCGCGAGCAGCACAATGTCATAACCGGAAATGATAGCATCGGCGTTTTCATCTGTCAAACGCTGCATATGCGGTTCCAATTGTAATTCCGGTGCAAAGGCGGAGAGCTTCTCGCAGGCAGATTGCGCCTTATTTCGCCCAATGTCCTGTGCGGAATGCAGAAACTGCCGGTTGAGATTGCTGAGGGAAACCGCGTCCCCGTCACAAAAACCGATGCGCCCGACTCCCATGCCGCAGAGGCAATAGAGCAGCGTAGAACCCAATCCGCCGCAGCCGACGACGAGCGCGGAGGAGCGGAGCAGGCGCTCTTGCCCCGCTTCGCCAACCTCCGGCAAGAGAATCTGCCGCTCATATCTTTCGCTCAACATATTGTCCTAGTTGCGAATTTTCGCGATCAGCACGGCAAACTCCGGCTCGTGCCAGAGCACGGGGACGGGATAGATCGGGTTTGCTTCTTTCATCGCCCACTTGATCATCTGCGGGATGTCTTCATCCTTGATGAAGTCAAATTTGTCCTGTATCTTCATATCTGCGTTCATTCTGCGGATTTCTCGAATGAACGCCTTCGCCTTCTCCTCGTCGTCCTTACCGTTGATGCCGACTGCTTCAGCCAACCGGGCGAGTTTATAGTAGACCGCGGGACCGAACGCCTCCATGACATAGGGCAAGATAACCGCGTTGGCAAGGCCATGGGGGGTGCCATACAGCCCGCCGAGCGTATGCGCAACTCCGTGCACATAGCCGACGCAGGCGCGTGTAAAGGCCGCCCCGCCATAGAACGCCGCAAGCTGCATGTTGAACCGCGCGGTGAGGTTCGTTCCGTCCTGATATACGGTTTCAAGGTTTTCAAAGATGAGCTTTACCGCTTCAACGGCGAGCTTATCCGTGCTCTTTGGCGCAAAAAGATTGGTGTATGCTTCAACGGCATGCGTCAGCGCGTCCATGCCCGTCGTGCTCGTGATATGCGGCGGCAGGCCGACCGTGAGTTCCGGATCCAGCACCGCATAGCGTGGAATTAATGAGAGATCCTGCACGGCATACTTATGATGCGCGGCGCGGTCGGTTACGACGGCGGCGATGGTGGTCTCCGAGCCTGTCCCGGCGGTGGTCGGCACGGCAAAGATTGGCGGCAGACGCTTGAGTACGCGGAGCGTACCGCCCATCTGCGCGATGCTCTGCCGCGGCTTCACGACGCGCGCGCCGGCGGCTTTTGCGCAGTCCATCGCAGAACCGCCGCCAAAGGCTACGATGCCATCGCACTTGTTTTCAACGTAGAGCTTACGCGCCGCTTCGATGTTCTCGATGGAAGGGTTGGGTTCTACGCCGTCATAGACGACCCCCTTTATTCCAGCCGCATCGCAGGCGGCAAAGAACGAATCGAGAAGCCCAAGTTTTCGAAGCACGGAATCTGTTACGATCAACACATTCCCAACGCCCTTACCCTTGATAAACTCCGGAAGCTTTTTGATGCTGCCCGCTCCGGTTAGAAGCTCCGGTTGCCGCCAGGGCATGAGATACATCGCCGAGGTTAGCACAAACTGAAACACGCGGTACCAGATTTTTTTGATCTTCCAAAGCATATGGATCTCCTCCAAAATCAATCATTTCCGCATGGGATCGGTACAATTGATTGTATCACGCCGTTATAAAGACCGCAATTGGCGCATCATGTGAAAAAGTGCCGGAATCATTGGAGATGCCCGCAATTTTCGTATGGATAGCGGGATGCGATTGGAATAGCCCGACGATGCTGAAACAATACGATGCGATGAAACATTATTTTCAGCTGTGATTAATTTTGCTTAATTTTTGGTTTGAGCCGGAGAAATATTGTATATACAAAAATCGAAAAAAGGCGAATTTTGTAGGTTATTCTCGAAGAATAGCGGAATCGTTGTATTTTCGTTTTTTGTAGATTAATGTCTGTTTAAGGGTGAAAATTGACAGGGAGGACAGACGAGTGATGTCGAAAATCGATCAGGAACTTCTCAGACTTGGCGCCCCGACCGGGCGGCTCGGTTACGTGCAAATGGCGATTACGCTGGAACTGATTATGCAGGAGGAACAGGTGACCAGCACCACGCGCGTACTATACCCGAAAGTAGCCGAACGCTGCAACACGAAACCCGCACGGATTGAGCGGAATGTTCGTGAAGAGATCAAGGCGATCTGGAATTTTGGCAATCAAAAGCGGCTCGACCAGCTCTTCATCAATCGCGGGAAATACCCGCCGGGCAATAAGGAGTTTCTTTATACCATCGCGCGCTATCTCCAGCAGAACGGCTGAAAAAGCGGGAGCATACAAAAAAGCGGGGGAGCGATCCTCCGCTTTCGCATGTTGGTCTGCTGATCTAGGGTCAGAATGTGCGAACGGGTTCGACCGTCTCGCTGCGCGGGTAGATATATTCCATCTTGGGCGGCATGGAGTTATAGACCTGCTCAATTTCAAGGATGCCTTTGGAATAGCGCCCCTTTACCAGCACGCTTTCCATCTTGAGGTTCAGGCAGAGGATCGCGCACTTTGCGCCGTCGGGTATCTGCGCGAGCGCGCTTCCATATGGAACGCCGCAGAGCGCGATGCGATCCGAACCCGCGCTGGTCGCCTGTACGACCGGGAGAAGCACCGCATCGGCGTTTTGGTCAAAATAACAGAGGAATTTTAAGGAATCCAGTTGGGAGAAGAGCATCTGGCCGACCGGCGGGAGCGCGCGCTTTTCGCTGCGCTTTACAAGCAGGGCCTTCGCACGGGAGAGGATGGCGCCCAGGACAATTCGACCCATCGGCAGCGGCTTGATGGCGCTGATGCGATCCAGATTGAGATAAAAGACACGATAAAACCCCATGTAGGAGTTATACCGAAAGAGTGGCTTGTTGTTGTAAAGATCGAATTCCCTGCCCGTATTTGCGCTGTGGGTGTAGGTGGCGTTGCCGGAAAGGAAGCGCTTATCCGCACTCAGCACGAGGAAACCAACGCGTGGCCGATCCATGACGAACCGCTTGCTTAAGCCCGCGGAGAACTGACCAAATGTGAGCGCGCGATCCCCCAACGCCTGAATGGACGAGAGGAACGACAGATGCGGATATCCGTTTTCATCCTCTGTAGCAAGCACACCAATCTTACTGTCGCACTCCATCATTCGAATGGAAGGATCGTTGATTCGGTCGAAATACGAAGGTTTCATCGCTTTACTCCTCTTCGTCAAGCGCGCCCGTCGCGCGGATGTCCTCGCAGGCGCGGGTGCTCCGCGCAACTTCGAGAAGGTGCTCCATATGCCGCCGTTTGATCAGCGGCGTGTGTTGAAAAGCCCAATCGATGTCCAGCCTCTTATACTTGTCCGCACAAAGGTTGTTAAACGCGCAGAGCTCCCAGCGCTCCGCCCCGCCAATGGCGTTAATGCGGTCTCCGATGGCGTGGATATTCTCGTCGGAATCTGTTGCGCCGGGGATGATTGGGGTTCGAATCCAGAGCCTGCCGTTTCCCTTCGCCCAGAGCGCCGCTACGCCGAGATTGCGCAAGATCATCGCATTTCCGCGCCCGGTCCAGCGCTGATGATCCGCATCGTTCATAATCTTGAGATCATACAGCAAGAGATCCGTATACGGCAAGGCGGCCTGCAATTGTTCCGTAAAAACCATACCACAGGTGTCCACGGCGGTTTGGATACCTTCCAGCTTGAGCAGGCGAAGCAGTTCAACCGCCCCCTCCTGCAACAGCGCCTCGCCACCGGATAGGGTCACCCCGCCGTCGCGTCCAAAATAGGCGCGATCCTTGACGAGTTCCCGGCAGAGTTCCTCCGGCTCGGCGTCGATGCCCTTACATTCCAGCGCGAGCGTGGGGCAGGCGCCAACGCAGGCGCAACAACCCGTGCAGAGGCGGCGGTCGATATGCACGCCGCTTTCATCTCGCGTTAACGCGTTGTTCGGGCAAACGCCCTCGCAACTGCCACAGCCGATGCAGCGATGGCTCAGCCAGTGCACCTGAAACTTTTTTGCAATGCTTTCGGGATTATGGCACCAGGCGCAGGCGAGCGAACAGCCCTTGAAGAAGATTGTCGTACGGAGGCCGGGGCCGTCCTCACTGGACATGCGCTGGATATCGAGGTAGCGGATTTTTGTCATATCAATACCGGTTGTGACTTTCCCTTGCAATTATTTCGTTTTGCAGTTCTCTGCCGATGCTCGTGAAATATGCGTTATAGCCCGTGATGCGGACCAGAAGGTTACGATAGTTCTCCGGGTGCTGCTGTGCGTCTTTGAGCGTCTCCGCGTCGAGAATATTGATCTGCAGCGCCGTGCCGCCGTTTTGAATGTAACCGCGCAAAAACGCCTTGAGTTTCGCGCGCCGTTCGTGGTCCCGCATCAGTGAAGGAGAGAGCGTGATGGTGTGGCTCGCACCGTTGGGCAGCAGGTTCTGCACTTTGCCGAATTCGTCCCGACCGCCAAGCACCTTGCCGACCGAGTTGGTGTTACCGGTCGGCCCGTTGGTATCCGCGCCGTTAACGGGGCAGATGGCGTTGCTTAAAAACTGCCCGCGGGCGCGCCCGTCCGCCGTGGCTGGGAGGATGAAGCCGGAGCCAATCCAGTAGTTCCAGCTCAGCATGCCGGGTCGGAACTGCGCGTTGGTGCTTTTGGTCTGATAGCGCCAGACGATATCCGACCAGTCCCGCATCAGCCGCGCGGCAAGCGCGTCCGCCGCGTCGTCATCGCGGCCATATTTCGGGGCGCGATTCTTCGCTTGCGCCTGCAGAATCTCATAGCCCTTCCAGTTTGCCTGCAGCGCGCGGATAAGCGTATCCATCGTGCAGATCTTTTTTTCATAAACAAGATAACGGATTGCGAGTAAGGAGTCAACCGTTGTGGCGAAGGTAACGCCCTCTACGGTGACGAATGAAAGCTCCGCTCCGCCTTGCGTGCAGTCCTTGGCGGACTCCGCGCAGCCGCGTACGAGGCAGCTTAAATACGGCGTCGGTGCATAGGCCGCCCGCAGCTCGGTGGAGCGTTCATACAGCCTTGCCATACGAAGAATCACATAGTTGAGCTGTGCGAGAAACGCCTCGTAGAAGACCTCGAAGTCCGCAAACGCGCGCGGGTCACCCGTCCTGGGCGCGCCGGTTTCCGCTGGGTAAGGCTTGCTCCAAAGCGCGTCGGTATAGGTGACGAGATCCTGCCCGTTGCCGAGCGTCAACTCCACTGCCTTGACGAGATTCGGGTTGCAGTCTACGGTGGCCGAGCGGTCGTTGCCGCACATGGTGTTTTCAAGACAGCCGACCGAGGCATAGTCAAACACGTTATCCTCGTTGATCAAATGCTCGACATGCGCGCGCCTTGCCTCCTCCAGCATACCCGCCATGGAGCGCTCGTCAAAGTTGAGCAGAAACGGCGCGCCCTGACTTGTGGAGATCATGTCCACCACTTTGTCCAGCAGCGCTTCCGGAGAATTCTGGTGCAGCCGCACGTTCGGCTTGGGCTCGAGAATCGGACTCATCTCGTCGATCACTTCGAGAAACACCCATGTGAGCTCGTTGGTGAGATCCACGCCATCCCTGCCCATGCCGGAGAGGTTGAAGAGCTGGCCGTATCCCGCTGTAATACCCTGATTGCCCGTTTGAATCATTGCGTCATAGGCATAGTTACAGTGCATCCAGAAGCACTTGAGCAATTCTTTGCCAAATTCACGGTTCATGCCCTGACGGACGGACTCCTCCCAATAGGGCAGCAGGTATTGGTCGATACGTCCGAACGAAACACCCGCGCCGGGATAGTTTTCGTCCGTGAGCACGAGCATATGCGTGAGCCAGAGGGATTGCAGCGCTTCGTGAAAATTGCGCGCTGGTTCGTTTGGCACATGGCGGAGGACCTCCCGCATCGAGAGCAGCTCCGCTTTGCGCGCCGCATCCGTTTCGGCGGTTGCCTGCGCTTCGCACAGCGCGGCATATTTGGCGGCGAGCTCGATCGGGGTGTCGCAGCTGAGCAACATGCCGCGCAGCTGCCCGCCCTTTGCGCCCGTTTTATCCGCAAGGGGAAGCGCATCATAGTGCGCCTGAATCTCCGCCTTAACGCCGCTGAACCCCATCCGGAGTATGCGCGGATAATCGGGGATCAGGTGCCCGCTGGTGGCGCCGCAATTGCCGTATCCGCGATCCTGAAACTCCAGCGTCGCCGCACGGATGCCATCCTTGCCAAGCATGGCTTCGTTTCGCGTCTTGGCTTCGGTCTTGCTCCAGCAGCGGGAGGCCATGACGTTGAACCGCCCGCCTGCGATGAGATCGCCCGGAAGCAATTCCTGCGGCACGCGGTTAACGATGGCTTCTTTGATGATCCACGCCCGACGTTCGGGCAGGGAAAGGGAATAGAACCCCTTTGGCGGGACGATGGTGCGGGCGGACATCTGGAAGGACCTGCGAAACGTCGGCAAAAACGAATAGACCTCCGGTACGATTAAAAAGGAGGTTTCGTCGAAAACCTCGTCCCACGGCGCGCCGGTGGTAAACGCGCTGAATTCATTGTTCCAGGTGCGCTTGTCGCCCTGAAAATAATAGTTCCGGAGCCACTCAATCCGCTTTGAGAGGTTGAAGGGTTCCTTGACGCTCGACTTTTTGACTGCCTCCATGATATGCGCTCCTTTCCAGAGAAAAACAAGCACGCCTTGCTTGCGTGACCGTCGTTTGCCAGAAGTGAATCAATGAAATGTGCCGGAGTTGCGGTTCATCATCCTCTTATTATAGTACAAAGCTCTTGTGCGGGCAATTGCCTCATTATGACGCATATGTTAAAATATGCCGTATGAAGATTTTGCAGATCAATTCTGTTTGTTCGGGCAGCACGGGGCGCATCGCCGCGGGCGTGTCTCGCGTTCTTCGCGAACAGGGGCATGAGAGTTTGCTCCTCTATGGACGGGGAGGTCCTGCGGAGGGCATAGCCTCGGAGCGAATCGAAAGCCAACTGGGATTTTTTACGCATGTGGCCTATGCGCGGCTATCCGATCGGCAGGGGTTTGCTTCTTCGGCGGCGACGCGGCGTATGGCGCGCCTTATTGAGGCGTATGCGCCGGATGTGATTCAGCTGCACAATCTGCACGGCTATTATCTCGACCAGAGCATATTGCTCCCGTTCCTCGCCGGCTACGGGAAACCTGTGGTTTGGACGCTGCACGACTGCAATGCGTTTACGGGGCATTGCGCGCATTTTGACGCATATGGGTGCATGCGCTGGCGGGAGAAGTGCCACGACTGCCAGTTGAAAAAAGAGTATCCAAAGAGTATCCTGCTGGATCAATCCGCAAGGAATTTCGCGGAGAAGAAGGAGCTGACCTCCCAACTGGCGCAACTGACCATCGTGACGCCTTCAAACTGGCTCGCGAAGCTGGCAAACCAGTCATTTTTGGGGGATAGGGAGACGGTTACGATTCACAATGGCATCGACCCGAGCGTGTTTCAGCCGACGCAAAGCGATCTTCGCGCGCGCTATGGCATAGATGCGAATCAGCGGCTCGTGCTCGGCGTTTCGAACTACTGGGAACCTAGGAAAGGCCTTTCGACACTGGTCGATCTTGCGGAGCGGCTGTCTGGGGATTCCACCGTCGCTCTTGTCGGACTCTCGCCGCAGCAGCTCAAATCGCTGCCCAAGGGCGTAATCGGCGTCCAGCGCACGGCGAACGCGGCGGAGCTGGCGGCGTGGTATTCCGCGGCGGATGTGTTCGTGAACCCAACCGTGGAGGACACGTTCCCAACCACGCAGATTGAAGCGCTCGCCTGCGGAACACCGGTTATATGCTATGATGTCGGCGGCTGTGCGGAATCCCTTGACGATAGTTGCGGCGCCGCCGTGCCCAAGGGAGATTTCCCTGCGCTTGCGGATGCGGTGCTGCGATCGGGTACGTTCAAACGGGAAAACTGTCTGCGCCGCGCGAAGATGTTTGACCAACAGGATCGCTACCGCGACTATGCCGCGCTCTATGCGCGGCTGAACGGGGGGGACAACCTATGAATCCTGTGCGTGTGCTCTTTGTCAGCGGCGGGTCGCTGGATTACGGCGGAATCGCCAGCTGGATGCTTTCCTATGCGGCGGAATTTGACCGAAATCTTGTCGCGGTGGATTTTTTGGTGCATGGCTTGGAGCCGGGCGCGCGGGAGCAGGATGCGCTCTCCCTCGGCGCAAAGGTCTATCATGTACCGTACCGAGGGAAACAACCGCTTGCGAACCGGCGGGGGATCGAGCGAGCGATCGCTGGGGGATATGATATTGTACACGCACACATGGAGGGAATGAACGGATATTCTCTTAAAATAGCAAAAGATATGGGGGTGCGTGCATGTGTGTCACATGCGCACAGCGTTGACTACCTAACATCAAGTGCGTTGCACAAGTTTGCGAATAATTTTGCTCGCAGAAAAATCCCCAAATATGCGACAGACCTTTTTGCATGTTCTGAGGCTGCTGGAAAGTTTTTGTATGGAGAAGAACTCATACAAAAAGACGCAGTGAAAATGGTAAGAAATGCAATTAAAACTGATTATTATCGATTTGATGAGAAGGCAAGGACCCGGATTCGAAGGGAGCTCAAACTCGAGGATCGCTTTGTAATTGGATGTGTCGCGCGACTGAATGACCGAGTTAAGAATCAAACTTTGCTATTAAATATGTTACAACTGGCAAAATCCAGACGTACAGACCTGACACTCGTACTCGTAGGTGATGGCCCGGATCATGAAATGTTGAATCGGCGCATCTTGGAGCAAGGACTCGAAGGGAATGTATTGCTTACAGGTGAAAGGTGTGATGTTCCTGCGCTGCTTTCGGCATTTGATTTGTTTGTGCTGCCTTCTTGGTTTGAAGGGCTGGGTATAGCGCTCATTGAAGCACAGGCCAATGGACTGCCCTGCTATGCATCGGATAGAATTCCACGTGATACGAATGTCATTTCCTGTGAGCCGCTCCCACCTGACCGAGCAGACCTTTGGGCTGAGCGTATGATTTATGCTAAGCCAGCGTCTTCTCGCGAATTGAACCGAAATGCGTTTATATCGAAAGGCTACGATATCGAGTCGGCAGCATCGACACTAATGAATGAATACTTGGAGATTTCGAAGAGATGAAAAAAGTATTGTTTATCAATAATATTCCTGCCCCATATCGAATCGATTTTTTCAATAGACTTGGGGAATATGTGGATCTAACTGTCATTTTCGAGGCGAAAACGACACCTTTTACAGTTTTTAATTATAATCTTGATGAGGTAAAAAATTTTCGCGCGATCTTTCTAAGGGAAGGAAACATACGGGAACATCAAGTGGATTGGAGTATACTGCGGTATCTAGAGCGCGGAGTATATGATTTCGTCATCGTGACAAATTATGCGTACTTTACTGAAGCGGTTGCAATTTTAATGCTTAAGCTGCGTGGTATTCCCTATGACATGGAATTAGATGGTGGGGTGAAGCGAAAAGATAAATTCCTTCTGCACGCAATAAAAAAACTGCTGATAAGGGGTGCGCGTCGATACTGGAGTACGGGAAAGCAGACAGACAATTTTTTTAAATCGTTTGGTATTCCAAGTGACCTTATCGTGCGTTATCCATTTACATCCGTTTCGGAACGTGATGTGCTGGACGTAGCGGCTATGTCAGACCAAAGGAAATCTCTTCGAGAATCTCTTGGAATTCCGTATAAGAATATGGTACTGGGCGTCGGGAAACCAGTACATAGAAAAGGATTTGATTTGCTGATTCGCGCGGCAGCATCATTTGCTCAAGACACAGGCGTTTATATAATCGGTGGTAATCCGCCGATTGAGTGGCTTGATCTTGTTCATCAGAATGGCCTGAAAAACATACATTTCATACCTTTTTGTGATCATGATTCGTTGACGGACTACTATACCGCCGCGGATGTTTTCGTTTTACCCACGCGGGAGGATGTTTGGGGCCTCGTGGTCAACGAGGCGATGGCGCGCGGCGTGCCCGTCATCACGACCGATGGATGCGTTGCCGGATGTGAGATGATTCGTTCTGGAGAAAATGGATACCTGATACCGGTTGATACCTGGGAACCGATCGTTGCGTATGTCAACCGTTTACTGACGGATGAAAAGCATCGTAATCGCATTGCCGAGGAGGGCCTGAAAACCGTGCGTGGTTATACGGTTGAGGCAATGGCGCGCGTACACGCGGAGATCTTTGAGCAAACGTGATAAACAACACAACCCCCGCGGAAGCTGGGGTTCCAGCGCGCAAAAAAAGCTCCGGAATTGTGAAGGGGCGAGACCCTGCATCCATAAAATCCGGCTGTGCCGGCTTTGCCAGCGCGAAGCGGGAGGAAATATGCTATGCGCGCAATTGCCGAATTTCTTCTCCGTGCTCCGGTGGCTCATTCGGGGTTTCAAGAATCATCGGCAGACCGCGAAACGCTTCGTGACGGGCTATCCTCCGCATGACGTCGAGACCGATGAATCCCTCGCCAATACGCGCGTGCCGGTCCTTGCCGAACCCGAGGTCAAACAGGCTGTCGTTGAGGTGCAGCGCTTTTAGCCAGCGCAGGCCGACGATTTTGTCAAACGTTTCAAGCACGCCGTCCAGATCGTTTTTTACGTCGTATCCCGCCGCAAATACGTGGCAGGTGTCCAGACAAACGCCGATTCGGTTCTGCAACGCAGTTCCGCTCAACAGCTCGGCAATCTGCTCAAAACTGCCGCCGATTTCCGATCCGCCGCCGGACATGGTTTCATACAACACGGTGGTTGATTGTCCCGGCGCGAGGATTTCGTTGATCAGGTTGACCGTCTGGCGGATTCCTGTTGAGATGCCCTGACCGACGTGGCTGCCGGGATGCAGATTATAGACCTGCCCTGGGAAATACTCCATGCGCGCAAGATCCTCGCCGAGACAGCGATAGGCAAAATCCCGCACCCTGGGGTCGGCGGAGCTGAGGTTCAGCGTATAGGGCGCATGCGCGACCAACGTGCCGAACTGGTGCTCGCGCGCGAGTGTGTTCAGCGCGTCTGCATCGTCCGGATCAATCGCCTTTGCATTACCGCCGCGCGGATTGCGCGTAAAAAACTGAAATGTGTTGGCGCCAATCGAGAGGGCGACGCGGCCCGCGGCCGCATAACCCTTGGCATTGCTCAGATGGCAGCCTAGATAAAGTGTTGTCCGCTCCATAGGAAATCCTTTCCGTACGGACTGCGCCGCATTGCGCAATCCATCGCGGTTTGCTAAAATATCCGTATGAAACATACGGTTTTGGTCACAGGGTCTTCGCGCGGCATCGGCGCGTGCATCGCAAGGCGGTTCGCCCAGGAGGGGCACCGTGTTGCGATTCATTATCATGAGCGGGAGAACGCGGCGTGCGCCCTCTTTGAAGAGCTTGCCTCGGCAGGCTGTTCGGTTCTGTTGGCACGGGGGGATATTGCCTGCGAAGCCGAGGTGAAAACGATGGTCGCGCAGGTGCAAGAGCGCCTCGGATTCATCGACGTTCTGGTCAACAACGCGGGGATCGCGCTGCCGACGCAGCTCGTCACCGATACCGCTCTGGCCGACTGGAACCGCGTGTTTGCAATCAACACCACAGGCATGTTTCTGGTTACAAACGCCGTGCTGCCCGAAATGGTTTCGCAAAAGCGCGGCGCCATCGTGAATATTTCCTCCATGTGGGGCGTGACAGGCGGATCCTGCGAAGTGCCTTACTCCGCCTCAAAGGCGGCAATGATCGGCTACACCAAGGCGCTTGCGAAAGAGGTTGCGCCGAGCGGCATCCGCGTGAACTGCATCGCACCCGGGTTTGTGCTCACCGAAATGACGCAGTGCTTTTCTCAAGAGGTGATTCAAGGCATCTGTGAGGAGACGCCTCTGCTTCGCGCCGGCCGCCCGGAGGACGTTGCGTCAGCCGCTTATTTTCTCGGCACAGAGGAATCCTCGTTTATCACGGGGCAGGTGCTTTCGGTCGATGGCGGGCGATGCATCTAGCCACTGTCTTGGGTTATCACGATGTTTAAATTTTAGCATGGATCGTGTGGATTGGGATGTGTTTTTCGTCACCGAACGCAAATGAAAAATAAGTCGTGGGCAATCGCGCGAAAAGGGTTGACAATCGATCCCTATCTGGCTAAAATGATAAAGCACGTTGAACGTGACCATGCGCTTGTAGCTCAGTGGATAGAGTGCCCGGCTACGAACCGGTAGGTCGCAGGTTCAAATCCTGCCAGGCGCGCCAAGTAAAACGATGAAAGCCGATTACGCGAGTAAACGGCTTTTTTCGTACCATGCGAATGCAACTCCGCGCGGCATATGCCGCAGGAACAGGGGGGGACTCAATGGCCGTATTCTTTCGCAATGCTATGCGCGATGACACAACGCTGCTGCTGCGGTTTATCCGCGCGCTCGCGAATTATGAACACATGCTCGACCTTGTCATCGCGGATGAGGATACTTTGTGCGACTGGCTATTTAAAAAACGCGTCGCGGAGGCGTTCTTCGCGGTGGAGGACGGGGTTGAAGTCGGGTTTGCCCTGTACTTTCATAATTTTTCCACGTTCCTCGGCAGAGGCGGAATCTACCTGGAGGATTTGTTCGTTTTGCCGGAGCATCGCGGCAAGGGGTACGGTAAGGCGATCTTGGCACGACTCGCGCAGATCGCGCAGGAGCGCGGCTGCGGCAGGTTGGAGTGGGCGTGTCTCGACTGGAACCAGCCAAGCATCGATTTCTATCGTTCGCTCGGCGCGGTGCCGATGGATGAATGGACGGTCTATCGCGTCGCGGGGGCGTCGCTGGAGCAACTCGCGGGGCTAAGCGGCGCGGAACAGTCAAAAACATGGGAGGAGCAGGCATGAAAACGATTGGACTGATCGGCGGTATGAGTTGGGAAAGCACGGTTACCTACTATGAACTGCTCAATGAGGCGGCAAAAAACCGGCTCGGCGGCCTTCATTCGGCAAAGATTCTGCTCTATAGCGTGGATTTTTATGAAATGGAAGCGCTCATGGCCCGCGGCGAATGGGAAAGCGCGGCGCAGCTGCTCGGCGGGGTTGCAAAACGGTTGGAGCAGGCGGGTGCGGATTGCGTACTCATTTGCACAAACACCCTGCACAAGGTGGCTCCTCAGGTGCAGTCGCAGATATCAATCCCGCTGTTGCACATCGCGGAGGCGGCAGCGGATGCGCTTCTCGCGCAAGGAATCAGGCGGGTGGGACTGCTCGGCACCAAATACACCATGACGCAGACATTCTACCGTGAGAAGCTTGAGGAGCGAGGCATCGAGGTTATTATTCCCGAAGATGACGGCATCGACCTCGTCAATCGTGTGATCTTCTACGAACTCTGCCTTGGTGTCGTCAAGGACGACTCGCGCGCGGCATATCTGCGCGTGATTGCGAATCTGCATCGCCGCGGGGCGGAGGGGATTCTGCTTGGCTGCACGGAGTTGGGCCTTATCGTATCGCAGGAAGATGTATCGTTGCCGCTCTTTGACACCACAAAGATTCATGCCGGATCGGCGGCGGATTTTGCGTTCTCCGAATAATGCAAATAACAACAATACGCCGGACAACCGGCGGCAGAGCATCAGCAAACCCGGTAGGGGGTTGGGGGATTTCGAAAATCCCCCATGTTCCTTCAAATTTGGCGATTCATTCGCCGAATTTGTGAAAAAATGGCGCGATTCGCGTCATTTTAACCCAAAGTAAAACCCATCGGCAGAGTCCGCGGGACTTTGTCGATGGGCTGACGCCGGACACCCGGCGTGTTTTTTTGTACAATGGGCTACAAGGAGACGGGCTGTTCCGCGGATGTCTGAGAACAGCCGACTACCTGCAAAAAACGACCGACTATCCCAAACCGGTCGCGGTAAAAAACGGAGTTTAGTATACTGCATTCGTAGCGGGGAGGTACATCAATGAAGATTGAGGTGAAGGTGGACGCGGCCTGCCGTGAACCGATGGTCGTCGTCTACACGGACAAGGTGACGGACGAGGTACAGACGATCGTCCGCAAGCTCTCACAGGATACGCCTGAGGTCGTCGTTGGATTTCGGGACGAGGAGGCGGTGCTGCTTTCCGAGGGGGATATCCAGCGCATGTATGCCGAAGGAGGCAAGGTGTTTGCGGAAACTCCTGACGGACGGTTTTCGTTACGGCTCCGGCTCTACGAGCTGGAGGAGCGATTGGACGCGAAGAAATTCGTTCGAATCTCAAACGCGGAGATCGTTAACCTCTCGTGGATTCGCGGGTTTGACCTGAGCTTTGCAGGCACGATCTGCGTGCGGATGAAGAGCGGCAAGGTTACCTATGTTTCGCGCAGGTATGTTGGCAAAATCAAACAGGTGCTGGGACTATAGGAGGATTTGATGATTATGAAGAAGGAAGTTCTTAAGCGTTGCTTGCTCGGCGCGCCGCTGGGGCTCGCAATCAGCTCTGTGATCACCATCGCGATCTCGCTCACGGTGGGCGACGGGCGGTATTACGCCGTTGTTCCGTCACTGATTAACGACATGGGCAGCGAGATCAACGCTGTTATTCTGCAGGCCGTGCTTTCGATGATCTATGGTGCCGCCTGGGCGGGCGTATCCGTTGTCTGGGATGCAGAGGGGTGGAGCCTGCTCAGGATGACCGTTGTGCATCTTGTAATCACTTCGCTGGCAACCTTGCCGATTGCATATATCGCGCGCTGGATGCCGCATACGGTCGGCGGAATTCTGCTTTACTTCGGTATCTTCTTCGCCGTATACCTCGCGATTTGGCTTTCACAGTATTCCGCGATGAAGAAGCGCGTAAAAGAGATGAACGAGAAAATTCAGAAATAACGGTTCCTTTTCTTTTTCCCGCCTTGAGGCGGGATTTTGGCCAAAAACACAGAAAGGTTTTGCGTTGCGCTTCACAATGGTATAATGCAGTCAAATAACGACAAAGGGGAACCGATATGCCTCCTGCCATGGTGAAAACAGTACGGGATTTACTCTATTGGCAATATGCCGCAATCATGACCGGCGCGGCTACGGGCGATAAACGCGAGTGGCCGCTGCGCACCAGCTTTATGAACAAGCTAAAGGACGGTAGAATCGTCTGGTCAACCTCCGTGAGCGAGTGGTTGCTTGAGATGGAGAAACCGCATGTCTGCATCTATTGCGGGCAGGAGGGACCGCTGACGACGGAGCACATTCTGCCGCGCTCCCGCGGGGGCGAGAATGTGCCGGATAATGTGGTTCGCGTTTGCAAAAGCTGCAATTCCAGCAAGGGCGCAAAGGGTCTCTACGAGTGGAAAGGCTTGGAGCACAAGAATGAACACAGCCGCATCGCAGAGGGCAAGTACCTCAAGTATCTCTATGCACGCTTTGAGGAAAAAGGGCTGCTCGATGCAAAGCTGGACGACCTTTGCCCATGTTGCTTGCGGTTGAAGTGCGAGGAGGAAGGCCATCCGCACAAATTTACGCTCTATTGCCTCGAAGGGTATTTTGCGCCGGAGAGACGGGCGGAATAACGGCGTGTTCCAAATAGGCGATTGGCGATTCAGCACCAGCGCAGACAGAGAAAAAACAATTGACTCTATCCATAGAAGTAGTATGATAAGCAAAAAAGGAATGGAGGCAATCGTAATGGATCCGACATATTTATCCGGCATGCAATCCGCTATGGCAAACTATTGGTATCTGTGGCTCATCGTGCTGTTCATTCCGGCGATTATCAACGGCATCCTGACCGCGAAGCTTGCGGGAAAGAAGGGGTATCGCGGTTATTTTTTCACGGGATTCTTCTTTAATCTGGTTGGGTTGATCTATGTGGTCGGTCTGCCGCTGAAAAAAGACGCACAGTAAGAGATTTCGAGAAACGATCCCAGAGAAGCCGTCAAACAGATCCGGCATGGAACAGATGCCGGATATTTTTCTATGTGATCCCGCCTTGCATTTCCTCCTGTTCGTGCTAAACTGAACCTAGCGGAGTTGCAGATACAGGTTCCGCTGCGTTCAGTTTTGTGCAGAAAGGAATCCGGCTCATGAATCCTGTTCGTATGATCATTCTTGGCGCTGGCGCGCGCGGTATGGACGCCTATGCGCCATACGCTCTTCTAGCTCCGGATCAGCTCAAGATCGTCGCCGTTGCGGAGCCGCGAGACGCGAGAAGAAGCGCATTTGCCGCCCGCTATGGTCTGCCCGCAAACGCCGTTTTTACCGACTGGCGCGAGGCGCTCTCCGCTGGAATCGAGGCGGACGCCGTGCTCGTCGCCACGCAGGACAACGAACATGTTGACCCCGCATGCCTCGCGATGGAGCGCGGCTACGACGTTCTTCTCGAAAAGCCCATCGCAAAGACCGAATCGGAACTCAGGCGTATCTACGATACCTCTGTCCGCACGGGCAGGCGCGCGGCGGTCTGCCATGTGCTGCGCTATACGCGGTTTTTTAACACGTTGAAAGCCATTATCGACAGCGGCGAGATTGGCGATGTGGTCAACATTTCTCATAGTGAGAACATCGGCTACTGGCATATGGCGCATAGTTTTGTGCGCGGCAATTGGCGCCGTGAGGACGAAACAAGCCCCATGATTCTTGCCAAAAGCTGTCATGATACGGATATCCTGCTCTACCTCGTCGGCAGAGACTGCCTTCGCGTCGCTTCCTTTGGCAGCCTGAAACACTTTACCGCCGAGAATGCACCGGAAGGCAGCGCGGCGCGCTGTCTTGACTGCTCTGTTGCGTCAACCTGCCCGTATAGCGCGGCGCGGCTCTACTTGATTCCGTTTCTTACCGGGTGGCCGGTCTCGGTCATTACGGACGATATCAGCACCGAAGGCCGCCTGAAAGCCTTGCGCGAAGGGCCATATGGCAGATGCGTCTACCATTGCGACAACGACGTGGTGGATCATCAATCCACTGTGTTGGAGTTTGAGGGCGGCGTAACGGCGACTATGACCGTTTCCGCGTTTACGGACTATCGCCACGGGCGAACAATTCACATCATGGGTTCGCATGGCGAAATCCGCGCCAAGATGTCTGATGAGACGATTGAGGTGACCGACTTCCGCACCGGCGCCGTGCGAACGACGGAGAATCCGCTGCCCGGCGGTATGGGTGACGGACACGGCGGCGGGGACATGGGGCTGATCGCTTCCTTTGTGCGCATGGAGCGCGGGGAAGAAGGCGCGGTTAAGAGCTCCATACGGGATGCGGTTCAGAGTCATCTGATCTGCATCGCGGCAGAGGAATCCAGAAAAACACATACGGTTGTAGAGATTCATAACGTGCCGTAATTTATCCGGGGAATTAGGAGGAAAACACCGATGCAACAAAAAGAACAGCCGCGTGCCGCATCGTTCCTGCTCGTGATGAGCTGGGTCTATCTCATATTCGGCCTCGGTATGATCGGGGTTGCGATCTATCAACTCACCAATGCGGAAACGCAATTAACATTTCGCTTGGCAACCGATTCGGTATTCCTTGTAGTAGAAGGAATGCTTGGCATCTTTGCGGGCATCTTTGGTCTCGTGAGCAAAAATCTGAAACGGTGCCGCCTCATCGGATTGATTCTGTTTGCAATCGCCGCCGTACCGCTGATTATTAATCTGCTCGCGGGGGATACCTTTGCGCTTTATTGGAAGAACCTGATCGCGGTTATTTTGCCATTTCTTTATTTGCTCGCGGCTCTGCTTAAACGCAGTGTAAAAAAGCCTGCGGTTACGGAACTGGCCGGTCAACAGACCGCTCCGGCGGATCTCTCTAAATATACCGCGAGCGAGAAGAAACCTGTCTCCGCGCCGCAAGCGCAGGCGGTTCCTGCACCGGAAACGCAGACGCCGAAGCCGGCTGAAGCGGAAGCAACGGGAGATCAACGGCTCTGATCGAGCGCTTTTTTGGAAGCAAAAAAGATTAAAAAAGACGCTTAAAAAATTGCCGAAAAGCTCTTGCATTTTGATAGGTCTTGTTGTATCATAATCAAGCGGCTTGGGGCATTAGCACAGTTGGTAGCGCGCAACGTTCGCAATGTTGAGGTCGGGGGTTCGAATCCCCCATGCTCCACCAAGTATTAGAACCCCGTCTTACACAAGGCGGGGCTCTTTTTTTGACAAGATGAGGTTTGTTGTTTTTTTTGTAGGAACGGCGCATTCAAATGGGGCTTTGCGCCGGGTACCATCGGGCTGAAGAGATGATGAAGAGATAAGGAAACGCTGAAAAATGGGTAGTTTGACGAACGAAGTAAACCGCAGAAAGACATTTGCGATCATATCCCACCCGGACGCGGGCAAAACGACGCTCACGGAGAAGCTGCTGCTCTTCGGCGGGGCGATTCGCCTCGCGGGAACGGTCAAAGGGCGAAAGGCGAGCAAGTTCGCCGTATCCGACTGGATGGAAATCGAGAAGCAGAGGGGAATTTCCGTCACCTCCAGCGTACTCAATTTTGATTATCAGGGGTTTCGAATCAACATTCTCGACACCCCAGGGCATCAGGATTTTAGTGAGGACACCTATCGAACGCTGACGGCGGCGGACAGCGCGGTCATGCTCATCGACGGCGCAAAGGGCGTTGAGGAGCAGACGAAGAAGCTCTTCCATGTCTGCCGTATGTTCGGCGTGCCAATTTTCACATTCGTCAATAAGCTGGATCGCTTCTGCAAAAACCCGCTCGCGCTGATGGAGGAGATCGAATCCGTACTTGGGATCCGGTCCTATCCAATGAATTGGCCGATCGGCATTGATGGCGATTTTCGGGGGGTCTATGATCGCACAACGAGGCGAATTGAGCTATTCGAAGGCGGAAGCCACGGACAGGAGACGACGCAGTCCGACTCCGGCGATGTAGACGATCCGCGGTTTCGCGCACTGCTGGGGGATCACCTCTACGATAAACTGCTTGAGGAAATCGAACTGCTGGAGATTGCCGGTGACGAGCTGGACATGGACAAGGTGCGCGCGGGCGAGTTGACGCCGATGTTCTTTGGCAGCGCGATGACGAACTTTGGCGTGCGTCCGTTTCTGGAGGCGTTTATTCAGATGGCGCCGTCCCCGGGCGTCAAACAGCACAGCGACGGCAGCATTGCGCCGGATAGCGATGACTTCTCCGGCTTTGTATTTAAAATTCAGGCAAATATGGATCCCGCGCACCGAGATCGCATTGCCTTTATGCGAATCTGCTCCGGCAAATTTGAAAAAGGCATGGAGGTTGTTCACCAGCGTACGAACAAAACCCTGCGGCTTGCCCAGTCTCAACAGTTTCTGGCGCAGGAGCGCATCAGTGTGGAGGAAGCCTATGCGGGCGATATCATCGGCGTATTTGATCCCGGTTGCTTCCTGATTGGCGATACGCTCTGCGGCGGAAAGAATGCGTTTCGATTTGAAGGGATTCCGATGTTCCCCTCGGAGCATTTTGCCGAGGTGCATACCATCGATTCCGGTAAGCGGAAACAGTTTCTAAAGGGGATCAAGCAAATCTCCGAGGAAGGTGCGATTCAGCTCTTCAAGCAACCCGATCTCGGCATCGAAATGTATACCATAGGCGTTGCGGGCGCGCTTCAGTTTGAGGTGCTGGAATATCGGCTCAAGAACGAATACAACGTCGAAGTCAGCATCCGTAACCTGCCGTATCAGCTCGCGCGCTGGGTGGTGACGGACCACTTCAATAAAGATATGCTGGCGTATACGGACACAATGCTGCTAGAGGATCAATATCAGCGCCCGGTGGTACTCTATAAAAATGAATGGTCGTTGAGCCGAATGGAAGAGAAGAACAAGGATGTGAAGTTCCTTGATATCGCTCCTGCCAGCGAAAACTAACCTGCTAAACAACAAGGCATGCGATTGACATGCCTTGAGGCCGTCAAAAAAAGAGTTTTTTGACGGGGCAACCGCTCTTTGCCTCCCGTCCTCCGGACTCCGAACGGCAAAGAGCTGCGAAGAAACGCCCGATTCCGGGCGATCCGTTGCGGCGGCAAAGCCACCGCAGCCGGAACCGATGGGGTAAGGCCGCGGCCTTAACAATCCCGAGACTTTTTTAACAGGCTGAAGGCATGCGATTGACATGCCTTTTGTTTTGTAATAGCATGAGTGAGTAATCACTCATTGCTTGATATGGAGGGATTTCATTGCAGAAGAGCAGCTACGATATCTCGGAGTTCTTGCATGACTATATCGAGAATTCGCCCGACAAAGAAATTAAAATCATCAATGCAGCGATCAACGCCTTTTCGGAAAAAGGGTTTGAGGCAACGCGTACAAGAGAGATTGCCGAGCGCGCCGGCATAGCGGAGGGCACGATTTTTCGCTATTTTCCAACGAAGAATGCGATTTTAGAGCGTATGGTTCCGCTGTTGATTCGCGTGATGCTGCCGAAGATCAGCAAACCGATCGACCAGATTTTAATTGAGTATAACGATGCGCCGGCGCGGGATATCTTTCAGGCGATTATACTGGATCGCATTCAGGTAATTCGAGAGAATGAGCGGTTTATCAAATCCGTTCTGCCGGAGCTGATCCACCGCGCGCCGCTGCTCCAACAAATGCGCGAGACCATAATGCCGATGATTGAGCAGTATGTGACGAAGGTGATTGACTACGGAAAACCGCGCGGGGAGATTTCGTCCGAACTCGATCCGCATCTGGCGATGCTGCAGCTGATGGGTTTTATCCTCACGTATACGATGTTTGGCGGAACGCCGGGTTCGGGCGATGTTATGGAAGTCGCGCGATTTTTGGATTGTATCATGAAAGGATGGAATGAGCGATGCAGGTGATTGCGGCACAACATCTGGTCAAACGCTTCGGCAGCGAAGAGGTGCTGCGCAGCGTGGATTTATCTTTACAGCAGGGGGAGATACTCGGCGTCCTTGGCCCTTCCGGCGCGGGGAAGACGACGCTTGTGAAATGCCTGCTTGGCACATTGCGTCTGGAGGCGGGAGAGATCGGCATTCAGGGGGTCAAGATGCCAAATCTAAAGCAGATGGACCATATCGGCTATATGGCTCAGCAGGACGCACTCTACGAAGACCTGACCGGGCTGGAAAATCTCGTGTTCTTTGCGCGGCTTAAAGGGATGACAAAGCGCGCCGCTACCGATCAGGCGCACGACCTGATGCGCCTTGTGGAGCTGGATCGGGATGAAAACAAGAAGGCGGTGTTCTACTCCGGCGGGATGAAGCGGCGCCTGTCGTTGACTGCGGCGTTGATCGGCGACCCGGATGTGATCGTTCTGGACGAGCCGACGGTCGGGATTGATCCTGTGCTGCGGGAACTTTTCTGGGCGGAGTTTCGGCGGCTTAAAGGGCTCGGCCGGGCGATTATCGTGACCACGCACGTCATGGACGAGGCGGAGAAGTGCGACCGATTGATTCTGTTGCGAGATGGAAAGATTATTCAGGACGGAACGCCGGATGCACTAAAGGCAAAGACCGTGTTTGGAACGCTGGAAGCGACGTTTATCGAATCAGCAAAGCGCAGCGGAACGAAAGGCGGCGCGGCATGAAGATATTCGTGATAGCGGGCCGGCTGATTCGCCAAATTGCGGGAGATAAGCGTACGCTGGTTGTTATGCTGATTGCACCCGTGCTAATCATGACGCTGCTCTACCTGCTATTGGGCAACGGCGTCACGACGGCAAATATAGACGTCGTTTCGAACGATTATGTAGAATCCGAGGCGATGCGGGATATTGCGAAGATTACGCTTGTTACTGACGAACAGGAAGCAATTGACCGTATGCAAGCAGGGAGGAGCGACGGCTATATAGCAGGCGACAAGTATGTGGCCGAAGGGACGGATCCTTCCCTCACGATGCTTGCAAAACGCGCGTTTCTGCAATATGCTCAGGAAAAAGCGATGGCCTCCATGCCGCGGCAAATTTCCGCGCAGGCAAAGGGGCTGTTTCAGCCGCCAAAGGTGGAACGATATCATGGCGCGGAAGATTTTGAGCAGTTTGACTTTCTCGCGCCGAGCATGATGGGTTTTATCATCTTCTTTTTGGTGTTTCTGCTGGCGGGCATCGCTTTTTTACGGGAGCGAATCAGCGGCACGCTGGATCGAATTCTGGTCTCATCCTTGCGCAGGGGACAATTGGTCTTTGGATACTTTCTTGGCTTTGGTTTGTTCGCTGCTCTGCAAACGGTTGTGATTCAGCTCTTTTTGGTATACGTGCTCAAGGTTCATACGGAGACAGACTTCCCGCTTGTGCTGCTGATCAATCTTGCCATCGCGGGCACTTCGCTTGCTATGGGAACGCTGTTTTCCGCATTTGCAAGAAATGAATTTCAGCTGTTTCAGTTTATCCCGATTGTTATCATTCCGCAGGTAATGTTCTGCGGCTTGTTTAACCTTAGAGAGTCGCCCCTTTTTTTACAATATTTGTCGAAGATATTCCCGCTGACCTATGGAGCGGACGCGTTGAGAAAGGTGATGCTGCAAGGCGCGGGGCTTGAAAACGTTGCGCTCGATTTGGCCGTTATGCTTGGCTTTACGCTGCTGTTTTTCTTGCTGAACATTCAGGTTCTAAAAAAATACCGCTCCTTATAGTCGATTGCCCGCCAAAGAACCCGCAGATCTGCGGGTTCTTTGCAGAGCATCAACAAACCCAGTAGGGGGTTTGGGGGATTTCGAAAATCCCTCATGTTCCTTCAAATTTGGCGATTTATTCGCCGAATTTGTGAAAAAATGGCGCGATTCGCGTCATTTTAACCCAAAGTAAAACCCATCGGCAGAGTCCGCAGGACTTTGTCGATGGGCTGAACCCGCAGATCTGCGGATTCTTTTTGGATAGACGGTCATTGCGGCGACGCGCTGGTTCAACTATTTAAACAGGTTATTCGCCCAGCGGGTAGAATTTCTGATATACTCTTAATGATCTGATCCGGCTGGAGGCTGCGGCATGTGGGAAACGATCAACCTGCTGCGCTTGGAGCAGGCTGACACAGTGCTGTTTGCCGCACGGTTGAGGCTTCAACATATTACGGCTTGGTATCGGGAACCGGAGGACTGGATCTACGAAGTGGAGCACCAGACGGAAGAATATCCGTGGCTCCATCATTTATTGCAGAACGGAATGGAGAAGCGGTTGGTTTCTGCCGATATTATGAATTTCGCAACAGCGGGGAAGTCTGGCACGGCTTTATTCCGCTGGAAGCGTCATTCAGCATTGACGATCTGACTGGCGATGCGAAGCACCTTAGCAAGGACTATGACCCAGGGATGCTGCCACTTCTTCTCGGAAAAATCCGGCAACTTCCGAATGTAAAACTCGTTATTGTTCAGCCGAATGAGGAAAGCACGGCGTCCTCAGGTGCGTTTAGATCACTAGGGTTCCAATTAGACGAAGAAAATAGCTATTTGTGCTTATCATTTGACGCAATAACTGAAAAGGTTTGTAAAATGGAGTTATCTCGTATGTATCTCGATCCGTTTCAAGGCGCAGGTTTCATGTTCTCGGTGCTGCCGATCTTTTTTACGATCTTTTTTGCCATCGTCATCGGCTTAATGATCTGGCGTGTGGCCCAGGGTGCGCGGCAATGGAAACGCAACAACGATTCCCCCGTGTTGACGGTGGAGGCAAGCATCGTCGCTAAACGATCCGACGTGAGCTATCATCATAACACGGCGGGAACGAACCATATGCAAGAGTTCGGATACTCCGCCACAACCTACTATGTTACGTTTGAGGTGCTGAGCGGTGACCGCACGGAGTTTCATGTGCGGGACAGCGAATACGGCCTGCTTGCGGAAGGGGATAAGGGACAGCTTACGTTTCAAGGGACGCGATATCTCGGATTCCAGCGCAACTGATGCCCGATTTATCCCAGGTTGCGTCGCGGGATGGATCCGACCATCTTTTATGCTATTGACAGGAGGCGAACCATGCGCGTGAATAAAGAAAAATGGAATCGATTGCTGAAGGAATTCGCGCGCTATCTTGTGGTCGGCGGAACGGCCTTCCTGGTGGACTACAGCCTGCTCTATGTGTTTAGCCATTTCGTGTTTCAGAATCTCGGCGATATCGGGGTTTATCTTGCTACGGCGCTGGGATTCGTTGGGGGGCTGCTCTATAATTATCTGCTTTCGCTGCATTGGGTGTTTCAGAGCGCAAAGGATCGTAACCGCGGCAAGTCGGTCGGTGATTTCCTGCTGTTCGCCATCATCGGGATCATTGGCCTTCTGCTGACGGAGGGCGGAATGTATGTCGGCTATCAGGTCATGCGCGTGCATTATATGATTGTGAAACTATTCGTCGCTGCGGTTGTGCTGCTTTGGAACTACGGCGCGCGGAAAATAATGATATTTCAGGATGAAAGGCCGTCGAGATGAAAAAGAAGGCAATTATCATTGGGGCGGGTCCCGCCGGACTTACGGCCGCGTATACGATGCTCAGGGAAACAGACTGCGTGCCGGTCATACTGGAGGAAACCGAGTTTATCGGCGGCATATCGCGTACGGCCGTTTATCAAAATAACCGCATCGATATCGGCGGGCATCGTTTTTTTTCCAAGAGCGACGAGATAATGGCACTCTGGAACGAGCTGATGCCTGTACAGGGCGCACCTGCGAAGGATGATATTCTGCTTGGCAGAGAAAAACCGTTCTCGCCGGGGGGACCGGATCCGGAGACGGAAGAAACCGTAATGCTGATCAGGAATCGTGTTTCGCGTATTTTCTATTTAAGAAAGTTTTTTGATTATCCCATTTCTCTCAAGGCGCAGACGTTTGTGAATATGGGACTGAAACGTACCATACAGGCGGGGTTGGGGTACTTGTTTGCCGCAGCGTTCAAGCGCGAAGAGAAATCGCTGGAAGACTTTTATATCAATCGCTTTGGAAAACCGCTTTATCGCATGTTTTTTGAGGACTATACAGAGAAGCTTTGGGGGGTGCATCCTTCCCATATTTCTCCGGATTGGGGCGCGCAGCGGGTTAAGGGGTTGTCCCTGCTCAAGGCTGTGTTTTCTGCGCTGATAAAGCCGTTTCAAAAGGATCAGAAGAAGCAAGAGACCTCGCTTATTGAGCAATATCTCTATCCGAAAAAAGGCCCGGGACAATACTGGGAGCTCATGGCAGATAAAATCGTCGAAATGGGCGGAGAGATTCGGTTCAATTCGCGCGTGACGGGCTTGCGTATGAAGGATGGGCGTTTAACCTCCGCCATCGTATTAGAAAATGGCGGGGAGAAGGAGCTTCAAGCGGACGCATTCTTCTCCAGCATGCCGGTGAAGGACCTCGTGGCGGCGATGGGAAATGCCGTTCCGCAGGATGTGAAAGAGATTGCCGGCGGGCTGCCATATCGCGATTTCATCACCGTGGGCCTTCTGCTCAATAAAATGAGTATTCAAAACACGACGCGGTTAAAGACCGTCGGCAATATCGTCCCCGACTGCTGGATCTATATTCAGGAGCGGGATGTCAAGATCGGCCGTTTGCAAATCTTTAACAACTGGTCGCCCTATATGGTGAACGACTTGGAACACACGGTCTGGATCGGGCTGGAGTATTTTTGCTCCGAGGGGGATGAGCTTTGGAACATGCCCTCAAAAGAGTTTATTGCGTATGCCGTCGATGAACTGGCAAAGATCGATATGATTCGCCGGGAAGACGTGCTGGATGCGACACATATCCGAGTGAAAAAGGCCTATCCGGCATATTTCGGTACGTATGGAAGGTTTGACGAGGTACGCGCTTATCTCGACGGGTTTTCCAACCTATATTGCATCGGCAGAAACGGGCAGCACCGCTATAACAACATGGACCACTCCATGCTGACCGCGATGGAGGCCGTCCGTCTGATGAAAGCGGAAGAGACCGACAAGGCGATTCTCTGGAGTGTCAATACGGAAGAAGAGTATCATGAGCAAAAGTCGGCAAAATAGCGCGCTGCTATTCGGCGCCCTGCCATATCTGCTCACGGCGGCGCTGGTGATTGCCGCTTATACGGTTATCCAATGGCAGCTTCATTTAAACGAAAAGAGCATTCGGCTGCTTATGCTGGCAGGCATTCTGGCATATACGGCGGTCGGCACGTTTCTCCTGTTAAAAAAACGGAAGAACTGGCCGGAGGTGCTGATCGCGGGGATCATTGCCCTCGGAATGTTCCTGCGCATCGGTTATATGCTCTATACAAATGTGCAACTACGGGCGCATGATATCAGCGATTTTCACGCAAGCGGTCATTTGGACTATGTATATCAGATTTTCTCAACCGGAACGCTGCCCGCGACGAATGAAGTGCAGTTCTATCATCCTCCGCTGCAGCATATCCTGCAGGCGATCGTGGTCAAAATCTACGCGTTGATTCGCCCGGATACCGACCTGTACGCCTTGTTTGAGTCGGCAAAAATCGTGCCATGCACGGCGACCTGTTCGCTGCTTTTTGTTTTTCGCAGCATCTGCCGAGAGCTGAAACTCGGCCCGCGCGCATCCGTGATCGCCATGGCGATTTTTGCGTTTCAGCCAACGTTCTATCTGCTCTCCTCCAGCATCAACAACGACGCGCTGATGCTGCTGTTTTATGGAACCGCAATCCTGTATACCATATGCTGGTATCACAAACCAAACATGAAAAACATCCTGCTGCTGGCGCTTTCCGTCGGCTGTGGGATGATGACGAAGATCTCCGCCGCGACAGTTGCGTTTCTAATCGCGCCCGTATTCCTCGTTGTCTTGATCCAGCACGGCAAGCGCGGAAAAGCTGCCCCGTTGGTTGGACAGTTTGGCGCGTTTCTTGGCGTCTCGGTGCCGCTGGGGTTCTGGTATCCCGTTCGGAACTGGATCAAATTTGGTCAACCGCTGAACTATGTGCTGACGATCAACCTGCCGCAGCTCTATTGCGGAGACCGGTCCATCGCTGAGCGTTTTTTTTCAATCCCGGTTCGTGAGATATGGAACCCGCTTTTTTGCGAGCCATTTGGGGACTATCGTCTCTGGCTCTATACCATTAAGTGCTCTGTCTTTGGCGAATATTCATATGATCAAAGCCATATCTTGGGGAAGGCGCTGGTCTTGACCAATCTGTTGTTAATGACGCTTTCGCTTGCGGCTATGATCTATCTTCTGTTTCGGGGGAACGATGTCCATCCGCTGGTTCGCCTTGGCCTTGTTTGGCTTTGGCTGATTCAAATTTGTTTCTTTGTTTTGTTCAACATTCGGTTTCCCTATGGCTGCACGATGGACTTCCGCTATATTGTTCCGACCGTGATTGTTGGCGCAATCGCTCTTTCGCTGGCGTTGGAACGAATCAAGCGCAAGCACACGACGACGGGCAATCTGGTGTTTGCCGTCGGCGTTGCGGCGGTTACGGCCTATAGCGTCGTATCCATGCTATTCTATACGCTTTAAAAATCAGCTGAAGTTTTTCAGGATTATAATGAATAAGGGAGCAAACGATGATCGACTTTCAAAACGCCATCTTTCTAAAACTGCGGCCCGTTTCGGACAGTACATTTGCCTCGGTTATTACACCAATGTTCATCCCTGGTGAAGAGATACTGTGCTCGTTTCAGACGGTACGGGATGGCGTGGTGTTCACCAACAAGCGCATTTTTGCCATCAATGTGCAGGGCATTACCGGGAAGAAAAAGGACTTTACGTCGCTTCCCTATAGTAAGATTCAAGTATTTTCTGTTGAGACGGCGGGGATACTGGACCTGGATAGTGAATTGGAACTCTGGTTTTCCGGCATGGGCAAGGTGAAGTTTGAGTTTGTCAGCCGTGCGGATGTCTCCGGCATCTGCCGCATTATCTCCGGATTTGTGCTGCAATGATGCCCTGCTTGACAGAGCGATGGCGAGGGATATAATCAAATAAAATTCCTTGGTGATGGCCGTGCGGGGCGCGGCGGGAAAGGCAGCGTTTATGAATGTCCGCAGCACGGTAAAAGCCATTATTCTGCACGAAGGCAAGGTGCTGCTCAACCGCTGCTATGATGTGAATAACGGGGAATACTACTCCCTGCCCGGCGGCGGGCAGGAGCAGTATGAAACCTTGGCGGAGGCCACGCGAAGGGAATGCCTCGAAGAAACAGGGTATACGGTGGAGGCGGTTCGCTTTCTTGCGCTGATGGAGGAGATTTGCCTTGACCCGTTTATTCGCGAGCAATATGCTCAATATGCGCATAAGATGCTCCATATCTTTCTCTGCAGGCTTCAGTCGCCGGAGCGCGCGGAGCCAACGGAAACGGACGATTTGCAGATTGCCAGCGAGTGGATTCGCGAAGAGGATGTCCCGCGGATAAATCTGCTGCCCAAACAGGTGCGAGAGCATTTTGATGAGCTGATTCAATCGGAGCATCCTATGTATCTTGGCTCGTACTATTTGGAGCACAATCATGGCTGATGAAAAAGAGCAACTTGTTTTGATCAAGCCGGACGAAACCATGCTGGAGCAGATTTTTGCATATCGTGCGGCGTTTTTAGCCGCAGGAGATAGCATGGACGGTTCCGGCCCGCTCAGGCAGATGGAAAATCCGCTTGAGTGGATCGCCTTTAGTCGCAGGGCGGAGCACCGCGAAACCAAGCCGGAGCACTGGGTTCCTTCGGAACAGTTTGTCTATTGGCGAGAGCCGGATCGGAAGATTGTCGGCATGATTCAGTTTCGGCATGAGCTGAATGATTTCTTGCGCAATTATGGCGGGCATATCGGATACAGCGTCCATCCGGATGAGCGAAAAAAGGGGTATGCCAAACGCATGCTCGGCGAGTGCCTTGACCTTTGCAAAGCGTTTGGATTGACAAGCGTATTGATTACCTGCCTTGTTGGGAACGAAGCGAGCCGCAGAACGATTCTCTCCTGCGGCGGTATTTACGAGGGCACCGTTTATTGCGCGCGGGACGATGTGCAGTTGCAGCGTTATTGGATAAATTTGACGACGAGTGAGGGAGATTGAACGATGGGCGAACTTCAGACATTGCCGAATATTGCGGAGAAGTTGGAGGCGCAGCTCCATGTGGTGGGGATAGGCAGCATCGACGCGCTAAAAAAAACCGGTAGCCGCGAAGCTTGGCTGCGCATTGCGAGCATGGATCCCTCCGCCTGCTATATGCGCCTCTGCTCGCTGGAAGGCGCGATTCAGGGGGTAAGATGGCACAATCTGGAGCAGGATAAAAAGAGGGAGCTCAAAGCGTTTTATGACTTGAATCACAAGGCCTGATTCGCATCCCGCTCTATGCGGAGCGATGGTTTTTCTTTCTGCCAGGTAGATATTGACATATGCCGATAACATGCTACAATAGATATAATGACATATGTCAATAAATAAAGGAGATAGAACCATGCCGAATCATGACGGAACCGGCCCGTACAAGGGCTGCAATCAACAAGGCGAACCCAGCGACACGCATCGTTGCTGCAATAAGGAGCAAAACCAGCACAGACATGGAAACGATGGCGGCTGCTGTGGCAAAGGGAAGGGACACGGGGAGCACAGCGCGCAAAAAGACGGCTGCTGTCAGAAACACGAGCATTGAAGGCGCGGCTTTCCCTTGCGGCTAAACCATTCGATTGACGCGGAAACCGAGCGAGTGTAAACTGTCTGTAGCGCTGGAACATGAGTTGGCGCGAGGAACAGTGAGGAGTAATTGGAATGCCAAGACCCAGAAAATGCCGCCGCGTCTGTTGTCTGCCAAACAATGAGGCATTTGGTCCGATTGGCGAAGAACAATCCGCAGGAACCGTTGTTATGACGGTGGACGAATACGAGACCATTCGCCTCATCGACCAGATCGGCTTAACGCAGGAGGAATGTGCGGCGCAGATGAGAGTTGCGCGCACAACCGTTCAAGGGATCTATAACGACGCACGACAAAAGATTGCGGATGTGCTGGTGAATGCCAAGTCGCTTGTGATTCAGGGCGGTGATTATGTCCTCTGCGACGGGAAGGAGCTTAGTCGTGGCTGCGGCGGATGCTGTTCCAGGCGCGGCAAGTGTTTTGAATCGGATCAGGACGATTAGTCATTCCATCGAAACGCGTTTTCGAAAGCATATCAAAAAACCAAAAGGAGCCATCGCGAGCGATGACTCCTTTTTTGTGCGATTGGGACTATTCGTCTGCCGGATCGCCGTCGTCCGCTTCCATCTCCGGCAGCGCGCCAAAGACGATGCCCGTCTCTCGTTCGTCCATCTGTTCTACGGCGCGCAGGTTGCGTGTGATGGCGCGCGTCCGGGTGCCAATGAGCTGTTCCAGGTCATCGTCCACCTGCTGGAGCCGCTTTCGAGAACTCGATAGTACGGTGCTGAATTTCTGGAATTCAGTCTTGACCGCCCCGAGCACACGCCAAACCTCGCCGCTGCGCTTCTGAATGGCAAATGTGCGAAATCCCATCTGGAGGCTGTTCAGCAGCGCCGCCATGGTGGAAGGCCCCGCGATGTTCACTCGATAGTTACGCTGCAGTTCCTCAACCAACCCGCGGTTGACCACCTCGGCATACAGCCCCTCGAACGGCAGAAACATGATCGCAAAGTCCGTTGTGTTCGGCGGATCGAGATATTTATCCCGAATCTTTGCGGCTTCCTGTTTCATGCGCTGGGTCAGGAGCGACACGGCGGCGTTGACGGCATCTACTGTGCCGGACTCATATGCGTCCTGCAGATTGGAATACAAATCTGCGGGGAACTTGCTGTCGATGGGCAGAAGGATTGGCGCGCCCCCGTCGGTTGGCAGCTTGACCGCATATTCGACGCGCTCCGAACTGCCGGGCTTGGTTACAACATTCTTTTCATACTGCTCCGGCGAGAGGATTTCCTCGAGAATCGCGCCAAGCTGAATTTCGCCAAGGATACCGCGTGTTTTTACGTTTGAAAGGACCTTTTTCAGATCCCCGACGCCGGTTGCCAGCGTCTGCATTTCGCCAAGCCCCTTATAGACCTGCTCCAGTCGTTCGTTGACCAGCTGAAACGATTGCGCAACCTTGGTCTCAAGCGTTTTTTGTAGCTTCTCGTCAACGATATTGCGAATCTCATCCAACTTTTTCGTGTTGTCGGTCTGCATGGAGAGGAGGCGGCGTTCAACCGTTTGGCGGATGGCCTCCAGTTTTTGCTCATTATTGAATTCAAACGATTTCAGCCGCTGTTCGTTGTTGAGTTCAAAACTTTTAAACCGCGCCTCACCCTGCGCGTCCGCGGTTCGCTGCTGATCCAGAATCATACGCCCCATATGGGAAACAGAGGACTGCACGCCGTCGCCAAGCTCCCGCCTGAGATCGGACAGGGAATGATTGATATCGTCTTTCATATCGTTCTGCATGGTGTGCTGCCGGCGCAGGAGCAGCACGAGAAGCGCCACCATCACGGCGAACATCAGAATGGATATGATCAAAAGTATTTGTTCCGTCTGCATAGAAACTCCTTTTTATAAAAGTCAGATTACCGCCCGGTAAAACAATCAGGAAAACGTCAGCGAGGAGACGATCAGCGATTGCGCGAGGATATAGGTGCTCATCACAATTACATTGCGATAGCGAACAGGGTGATGAAACGCGTCGATGGAGAGCGTCGCATCCGAGAGCGCAAACAGTACGCCGCCGACCAGGGCCAGCCAGCGCAGGGACGTAGCGCCGTAGAACGCAAATAACGTTGCCGAGGAGGCCATGGAGCCAATCACAAGCATATAGAGAAAGCTTGGCACTCGTAGTTTTTTGGGCAGGCGCTTCCAGAGATAATGCAGTAGCGTACACGCTGCCGCAAGCGTAATGGAGCAGAGCAGCACAAGGAAAAACCACTTAGGAACCAAAGTCAATCTTCCCCAGAAGCCGGCAATATAGAGGGCATGTCCGGTGGCAAACGCCATCATGCCGGCCGGAAAGGCAAATCGCCTCGGCCGGAACAGAAGAATGACATCCCCGGCAAAGCCAAATAGGATTGCCGCGAGTACGAGTGGCGCAATCGAATCGGCAAACAGACAGTAACAAATCGCCAGCAACGGCATGAGGAAGCATTTGCTGACCCTGCGGAGCATCAGCCGATCCCGGCTGGCGCATGCGAAGAGATGAATTCCGATGTCGAGCAGATACAGCGCGGCAAAGATAGCGTTCAACAACATGTTCCCCCAAATCCAACGATTACCCTCAGTATAACATAACAAGCCCGCGGGCTGAAGTGATAGAACAAAGAGATGGATGACAACGCGCCGCGTATGCGCCAGCTCACTTTGGGCGGCGATGGAAATAAATCTGACAAATGGGATGGGAATCGATCTTCTTTATTATCTTCTTTATTGAAACGCGACAAAGCGAATGCTATACTATATCCTGAATGAATCTGGGTATTCTCAGCAAAACAAGGAGGAATTCCACACATGCAGTATTCCAGTGAAGTGGAAGAAATGACCTGCGTCCTAAAAGGCGCAAAGCATGATCCCGCTCCGATTCCCGAGGAGGGCAAGTGGGTCAAGGCAAAGCAGATTACGGACATCAGCGGCTTAACGCACGGCGTTGGCTGGTGCGCTCCCCAGCAGGGCGCCTGCAAACTCACGCTCAACGTGAAAAAGGGCGTTATTGAGGAAGCGCTGGTTGAGACCATCGGATGCAGCGGCATGACACACTCCGCGGCCATGGCGGCGGAAATCCTGCCGGGCAAGACCATCCTCGAAGCGCTTAACAGCGACCTTGTCTGCGACGCAATCAACACCGCCATGCGCGAGTTGTTTTTGCAGATCGTCTACGGCCGCACACAAAGCTCGTTCTCGGATGACGGCCTGCCCATTGGCGCCGGCCTTGAAGACCTCGGCAAAGGTCTCCGCTCGCAGATCGGAACCATGTATGGCACGCTCGCCAAAGGCCCGCGTTATCTGGAGATGGCGGAAGGCTACGTGCTTGGCATCGCGCTGGATGAAGGCGGCGAGATCATCGGCTACAAATTCGTCAGCCTCGGCAAGATGATGGATGCCATCAAGAAGGGCGTCGATCCGAAGGAAGCGTACGAAAAGAATATTGGTACCTACGGGCGTTTCGACCAGGCCGCCAAGGTTATCGACCCGCGGAAAGCGTAAGGAGGCAGCTATGGCTATTTTTGAAGGTTACGAGAGAAGAATCGAGAAGATCAACTGCGAACTGGCAAAATACGGCATTAAGGATATCAACGACGCGAAAGCGATCTGCGACGCCAAGGGGATTGACGTGTTTTCGATCGTGCGCGGCATCCAGATGATCGCGTTTGAAAACGCTTGCTGGGCATATACGGTTGGCGCGGCAATCGCGATCAAAACCGGCGCGACATCGGCGGATAAAGCGGCGGAGGCTATCGGCCTTGGCCTGCAGGCTTTCTGCATTCCCGGTTCGGTTGCGGATCAGCGTGAAGTTGGGCTTGGTCACGGCAATCTTGCCGCCATGCTGCTGCGCGAGGAAACCAACTGTTTCTGCTTCCTCGCGGGTCACGAGAGCTTTGCCGCCGCGGAAGGCGCGATCGGCATTGCGAAAACCGCCAACAAGGTTCGCACCAAGCCACTGCAGGTTATTCTGAACGGCCTTGGCAAGGACGCGGCGTATGTCATCTCCCGCATCAATGGGTTTACCTATCTGGAGACGGAGTATGATTATTACACGGGCAAGCTGACCATCACGAATACCAAGGCGTTTTCGGATGGCGATCGTGCGAAGGTTCGCTGCTATGGCGCGGATGACGTGAACGAAGGTGTTGCGATTATGCGGCATGAGAATGTGGATGTTTCTATCACCGGAAACTCCACCAACCCGACGCGCTTCCAGCACCCCGTGGCGGGCACCTATAAGAAGTGGTGTATCGAACACGGCAAGAAGTATTTCTCCGTGGCGAGCGGCGGCGGCACAGGCCGCACCCTGCATCCGGACAACATGGCCGCAGGCCCCGCTTCCTATGGCATGACGGATACGATGGGCCGTATGCACTCCGACGCGCAGTTCGCGGGCTCCTCTTCGGTTCCGGCGCATGTCGAGATGATGGGGCTCATTGGCATGGGCAACAACCCGATGGTTGGCGCCACCGTCGCCGTTGCGGTTGCCATCGCGCAGGCGAAATAGGGATAGCGATTCGCATAAGAGCATCTTTCGGCAACGGAGGATGCTCTTTTACTATCGATCGAAAAGGGTGGTCAGGATAATTGGAAATACGGATTCGCAGAAGGTTGAGGGCGCCTCTCTATATGATATAGAATTCTTGACAATTGAAGCAAAATGGAATATCGTTGTTCAAACGTCGCTGCAGATGCAGCGGCTTTTTTGAAAATATCGTTCCTATTTGGTCAACAGTGGATTGGTCATTCGAACAGATTAGGGGAAAACAGCAGTGTCCAACACAAAGCAGTCCAACACGGGAGCCATTCTCTCCGTCCTCGGCGCGCTCATCATCTGGAGTTCTTCGTTTGTCGCAATCAAGGTGGCTTACGAGACCTTTCCGCCAATCACGCTTGGCGCGGCGCGCTTTGCTGTCGCGGCGTTGATTCTCGGCGCGCTCACGTTGCTGCCGGGAAACCGTCGGAAGTTGGAGAGAACGGACATTCTATCAGTTGCGGTGAGTGGCCTTCTCGGCATTACGGTTTACGCCGTGCTGCAAAATATCGCGATGCAGTGGACGTCCGCCTCCAACGCGACGCTCATTATTGCCTCATATCCAATTATTACGGTATTGCTGGAGACGCTGATCTACAAGGTTAAGCTGAATCCGTTCAAAGTCGTCGGAATCATCATTGCGATTGCCGGCGTTGTTGTGCTGTCCTATCGAAAACAGGAAGAACGGCAGCAAAACGAACTACTGGGCATCCTGATGCTGATTGTCGCGGGCGTCGCCTGGGCGTTTTATAACTTTTTAACCAAAAAAGTGGTCAATAAGTATCCGCCAATCTCGCTGTTGTTCTATCAAACGTTATTTGGTGCGATCTTTATGCTTCCGCTGAGCCTGTTTGAACGCGGACAGTGGATGGCGCCGACAACGATGTCGTTTCTCATGATGCTTTTCCTCGGTGTGTTCTGTTCCGTGATTGCCTACCTGCTCTATAACCTTGGCCTCAAGGCGCTCTCGCCGAGCGCGGTGACCTCCATGCTGAATCTCGTCCCGATCTTTGGGGTGCTGTTCTCCTTCTTTCTGCTGGGAGAAGCGATCACGCCGCGGATGGTCGCCGGAGGTGCGATCATTATTCTTGGCGTTATGCTCAGCGTCCGCCGGACCAAGGCGGAGCAATTGCCGGAAGGCAGCCCGAATCACGCGCAGCCGTTGCAGGTATCGACGGAAAACATCGAAAAAGCGTAAAGCTACAGACAAACCACGGAAAACAGGGTTCCGGGTTTGCATTTTTGCCGAACTTGCGTATAATGGAGAAAAGTTTTAGCAAGTTAAGCCATCAAACACCGGCGGTTCGCGTTTGCCCGATCATATGACGCAGAAACGGGAAAATGCACGGGCATTTTTCAGTCAAGGTGTTTTGCAAAACCACGGAGGAAATTGAAATATGCACACGAAAACAACGCAATCCATCAAACGTCTGACCACGGCGGGCGTGCTCGCGGCGGCAATTGTGCTGCTCACCACGCTGGTCTCCATCCCGATGCCCGGCGGGCTGGGATACATAAATCTCGGCGACGCCGGCGTGCTTCTCGCGGGAATGCTTCTTGGCGGCGGCTGGGGTGCGCTCTGCGCGGGCGCTGCTTCTGCGCTCTCGGATATTTTACTTGGCTGGGGCGTCTATGCGCCGGCTACGTTTCTCATCAAAGGCGCTGTAGCGTTCGTCGCCGGGCTGCTCTTTGCAAAGACGGATAAGCAGATTCGCTATGCGTTTCTTTTTCTTGCCGCGTTGATCGTTCCATTGGGCTATTTCCTGTATGAGACGTTGCTTTACGGGCCGGCCGCTGCCATCCCGAATATCGCGTTTAACGCCATGCAATGCTTGGTTGGCGCGGCTGCGGCAACCGCACTTGGATTGGTGCTGCTGAAAACAAAACTTTTTTCGCCGGAGAATGCGATGCTGCCGGTTTGCGCAGAAATCCTTCGCGAGCCAAAAAACGGACCTGATGTGGTTTTGATTGCAAAAAGAGATCATCAGGCGCTCATTCAAAAGGCGGGCGACATGCTCTCCGTACAAGGCATCATGGCGCGCCTCGTTGTTGTGGACGACAACTATGCCTTTGAACGGCTCAGCCCATCGCAGCGCGAGCGTTTTCTCCCGCCGGGAAAACCATATGTCCGGGTCGAAAATGATGATACGACGCCGAAGGCGGTCATGCAGGCGGCGGTGGAGGCAACGGGAAAATGATCTATGCCAATGCAACGGAGCTCATCGGCAATACGCCGCTGATGCGGGCGGCAAGGTTTGAACAAGCCTGCGGGTTGACGGCAAAAATACTGGTTAAGCTGGAGAGCCATAATCCCGGCGGCAGTTCCAAGGATCGGATCGCATGGAACATGATCCGGGCGGCGGAACAGCGGGGCGAGCTAAAACCGGGTGCGACACTGATTGAATCCACGAGCGGAAATACCGGCGTAGGCCTCGGCGTAGTCGCCGCGGCATGTGGCTATCATGTTGTGCTCACCATGCCGGACAATATGAGCTTGGAGCGCAGGAAGATTCTAACCGCGCTTGGCGTGGAGATTGTGCTGACGGAGGGTTCTCGCGGTATGGCCGGCGCAAATGCAAAGGCGGAGGAGCTGCGCCGCAACATCCCAAACAGCGTATGGCTGCTGCAGTTTGATAATCCGGACAATCCCGCCGCGCACGAGGCGACCACCGGCCCGGAGATTTGGCGGGACACAAAGGGGCATGTGGATGCTCTCGTTGCGGGTGTTGGAACCGGCGGAACAGTAAGCGGCGCGGGACGTTATCTTAAACGGCAGAACCCCGCTGTTCGCGTTATTGCGGTTCAGCCGGCGGAGTCGCCCGTGCTCACGGGCGGCGCGGCGAATTCTCACGGCATACAGGGAATTGGCGCAAACTTTGTGCCAAAGAATTTTGACCGCAATGTGGTGGACGAAATCATGTCCATCACGACGGCGGATTCATTGGAGATGGCGCGTCTTTTCATGAAAAGCGAGGGCATCCTCTGTGGGATTTCCAGCGGCGCGGCGCTCGTGGCCGCCGTGGAATGCGCGCGTGAAGCGGAACTGCGTCAGGCGGACATCGTTGTTATTTTGCCGGATACGGGAGAACGTTATCTTTCCACCCAGCTGTTTGACTGAATAAATCGCATAAAACTCAATTGACTTTTTGAACGCTCCGGCAAACGCCGGAGCGTTCGTTTCTTCACAATCGACAGACTGGGTTCATATTTGAGGCTGGGCGCATGTGCGCAGGCAAGATTCTTAATACTATATGTTGTGCCAGAGCACATAATCTTGAACAATGTATTACAATATTTAGTTTGCTATTGCAAAATGAGTTCGCTTTCCTTAGAATTTTCTCTTAGGAGAATACTATGGATTTTTACAAGACTGGCTCGAATCCCGGCATGAATTCGCAACAAAATTCAGGCGCACATGGAAACGGATCGTATGGTCAACCAGATCCGCGCAATTGTGTTTTGTTCGACAGGAATGGTGCGTATTCATCCTATGGTTACGCATCCGCGAATAGCGTCAATTCCGACGTGAAACCCAGCGCTGGGAACGCTTACCCACATCAAGCGACAAATAGAAATTCGGCACATTCTGCGCGTGAGGCCAAGCTGGCCGATACGATTGCCGGGGGCATGTTTGCGCCCGCAAACAGCGGGGTAACGCGCGGACGTGATTCCGTGGAATATGCAGGGACGAACGCGAGCAACCCGACGCAAATTCGAAGCAACTACCAGGTGGCCGCGGGGAAAACAAACTACCTAAATCCGAATCATGATTCGCCTAACCCAAACGGTTCAAGCGGCAGCGGCTCTGCCCCCAAGAATCCGGGGCAGAGTAGCGGTTCCGCTGGAAGTGGAGCAAGCGCGCCAAATAACTCCTCCAGAAGTTACGCTTCCGGTAGCAGCGGCGCGCAGTCCACAAGGATTCAATATCAAAACGGCGGTTCCGGCGGCAGCGGTAACCCGCCGAGAAACGGCGCGCCTTCGGGCGGCGGTTTTGATGGCGGCGGGCCTAAGTCTAAAAAGTCGTCGACCAAGAAAAATACGGTTCAGCAGCGCTTCGTCGCCTGGCTGAAACGCTTTCTGCGTTCGCTCTATCTTATGGAAAAACACATGAAGGTTTTTCTCGGCGCCGCGAGCGGATTTGTATTGGTCTGTATCGTCGTCATCGTCGCCGTCTCCGGCAGCCGTCATAAGAAAGCGGAGGAGCTCACCGCCGCGCTTGCGCTGGCAACGCCGGTTCCAACCGTAGTTGCCACCACCGCAACCCCGGAACCCACGCCGAGTCCTACGCCGGAAATCCGCATCGAGAAGGGCGCGGAAGGCGAGGATGTTATGGCGTTGCAGAAGCGGCTGATGGAGCTTGGCTATCTCGCCATCGACGAACCGACGAGCTATTTTGGCAACGCGACCAAGGAGGCCGTTAAACTCTTTCAACGGCAGCACGAACTGCAGCAGGATGGAATCTGCGGCACGGACACAATAGGGATGATCTACGCCGAGGAAGCCAAACCCTATGTTATGCTGGAAGGCGCGGAAGGATCGGATATCGAGTCGTTTCAGAATCAGCTGGTAGAGCTTGGATATTTGGAAAGCAATCAGGTGACGGGATATTATGGCACGGATACGGTCGAAGCCGTAAAGAAGTTTCAAAATAGAAATGATTTGACAAAAGATGGCAAAGCCGGGGAAATGACCATTGAAACGATAAACTCGCCGGACGCGCGTGTTTCCTACACCAAAGAGCAGGAAATCATTAAAGAGAAGAAAAAGCAAGCCGCGCTTGCGAGAGCTTCGTCTGCCGAAGGGCGCATTGATAAGCTGATTTCCATCGCGAAGAAACAGCTGGGCGACACCTATATCCTCGGCAAGAGCGGCCCGGATTCCTTTGACTGCTCCGGGTTGGCGTATTATTGCCTGCGGCAGGTAAACGTATATACGCGGCGCTTGAATGCGGCGGGCTTTTCCAAGACTTCCAGCTGGAAGAAAATCTCAAGTCTGAACGATGTGCAGCGCGGTGATTTGCTATTCTTCCGTTCGGACGATAGCAGCACGATCGGTCACATGGGCATCTATATCGGCGGCGGTGAGATGATTGACGCTTCCTCCGCAAACGGCAAGGTTGTGCGAAGAGGCGCAAAGACCAGCTACTGGCGCAGAAACTTCGTCGTCGCCAGAAGGCCAATCGAATAAATCGCAGGATCATCACGCGGCGGCGCTGAACCAAGCGCCGCCGCGCTTGCGTTTCTGTATGCTGATTCTTGCATTCCGGCGGCGGATACAGTATGATGATACCCGAAATACGGGAGGGAACCATATGGCATATCCCAATGAATTGATTAGAAATTTCTCCATTATTGCGCATATAGACCACGGTAAGTCGACGCTTGCCGACCGCATGATGGAGCTTACGGACACCGTTGCCGCGCGGGACATGGCGGAGCAACTGCTCGACTCCATGGATATTGAACGCGAGCGCGGCATTACCATCAAATCCTCCGCCGTGCGCATGTTCTATACGCACACGGACGGCAAGCGCTATATGTTTAATCTGATTGACACGCCGGGGCATGTGGACTTCACCTATGAGGTCAGCCGCGCTCTGGCCGCCTGTGAGGGCGCTGTGCTCGTCGTTGATGCGACGCAGGGAATCGAGGCGCAGACGCTGGCGAACGTGTACCTCGCCGTGGATAACGGCTTGGAGGTCGTGCCGGTGATCAACAAGATCGATCTGCCGAGCGCGGAGCCGGAACGTACCGCGCAGGAAATCGAGGATATCATTGGCATTGAGGCGCATTCCGCACCGAAGATTTCCGCAAAAAGCGGATTGAATGTCAACGAGGTGCTCTCCGCCGTGGTCGCGCAGGTTCCGCCGCCCGTGGGAGACCCGGAGGCGCCGTTGACCGCGCTGGTGTTTGACTGCATCTATGATAACTATAAAGGCGCGCTCTCCTATGTCCGCGTGTTTGACGGAACGGTGACATCGGGTATGCGCATTCGCTCCATGGCGACGGGCCATGAATTTGAAGTGACCGAGGTGGGGGTGTTTACGCCCGCGCCGATGGCTGTGGATGAGCTCACGGCGGGCGAGGTTGGCTATATCGCCGCCTCCATCAAGAGCGTAGCGGAAACCAAGGTCGGCGACACGATCACGACCGCGGACAAACCGGCCGCAAAGCCGCTGCCCGGCTATAAGCAGGCGAACCCGATGGTGTTCTGCGGCATCTATCCGGCGGACGGCGCGCAATATGAAGATCTCCGGGATGCGCTCGACAAACTTAAGCTCAACGACGCTTCGCTCTCCTACGAGCAGGAGACGAGCAGCGCTCTGGGCTACGGCTTTCGCTGCGGCTTTCTGGGGTTACTGCACATGGAGATTATTCAGGAGCGTTTGGAGAGGGAGTTTGATCTTGATCTAGTGACCACCGCTCCGAGCGTTATCTATAAGCTCAAGCTCACCACCGGTGAAGAGATCATGCTGGACAACCCGTCCAACATGCCTGCCGTAACGGAGATTGAAACGCTGGAAGAGCCCGTGGTCAACGCAACCATCATGACGCCTGCGGAGTACGTCGGCTCCATCATGGAGATTTGCCAGGAGCGGCGCGGGGTCTTTATCGACATGAACTATATCGAGGCGACGCGCGTTCGACTGCACTATACGCTTCCGCTCAACGAGATCATCTACGATTTTTTTGATCAGCTCAAGAGCAGGAGCAGGGGATATGCTTCGTTTGACTATGAGCTAAAGGGGTATGAAAAGAGCGATCTGGTCAAGGTCGATTTTCTGCTCAACGGGGATATGTGCGACGCGCTGAGCACCATTGTGCATCGCGATCGCGCTTACGCCAAGGGGCGCGCCGTCGCCGAGAAGCTCTGCGAGGTTATCCCGCGCCAACAGTTTGAAATCCCGATTCAAGCTGCCATCGGAGGGAAAATCATCGCCCGCGAAACCGTCCGCGCCGTGCGAAAGGACGTTTTAGCGAAGTGCTACGGCGGCGATATCACGCGCAAAAAGAAACTGCTGGAAAAACAGAAGGAAGGCAAGAAGCGCATGCGCCAGGTTGGCAGCGTGTCGCTGCCGAGCGACGCGTTTATGAGCGTGCTGCGCATCAATTAAATGATGGCTGGTATTTATCTGCACATACCGTTTTGCGTGAGGAAATGTGCCTATTGCGACTTCGCGTCGTTTGCTTCCCCGGGGGTGCCGGAGACGTATATCGACGCGCTGTTGCGGGAAATCGAGATTGTTTCTCGCGGCGAGTATCCCGCTCGGTTTGACACCGTGTTTTTGGGCGGCGGCACGCCGTCCCTCCTCACGGGCGCGCAGATGGAGCGCATTCTGCGCGAAATCCACGCGAAGTTTCCCGTGGCGGAAGACGCCGAACAATCGATGGAATGCAACCCGGGCACAGCGACGCGCGAACACCTCGCGGCCTATCGCAAGGCGGGCATCAACCGTCTTTCGATTGGGTTGCAGAGCACACACGACGCGTTGCTAAAAAGCGTTGGCCGGATTCATACCTATTCGCAATTTCTGGATACGCTGGGGGATGCGAGAGCGGTCGGCTTTGAGAACATCAATGCGGACGTGATGCACGGCCTGCCCGGGCAGACCATCGAGCAATATCTGGAAACGCTCATGGCGGTTTGTGACCTCGGCCTGCAGCACGTCTCCAGCTATGCGCTGACGCTCGAGAAACATACGCCGCTGCATGCGCGCGTGGAAAGCAAACTGATCAAGCTGCCGGATAGTGATCTGGTCGCGGACATGCAGGATGCCGGCATTGACTACCTTGAATCGCGCGGATATCATCGCTATGAGATTAGCAACTTCGCGCTTCCCGGCTACGAATGCCGCCACAACCTGAACTATTGGCGAAACGGGGAATACCTCGGATTGGGTCTGGCTGCGCACGCGGTGGTGCGGAACAAACGCTGGACGCGTACGGCAAATGTAGACACGCTGGAGGAATATGATCGCCTTCTCGCGCGCGGCAGGCGGCCGTTGGCGGAGACGATCGAGCTACACGTTGCGGACGAAATGTTTGAGTGCGTCATGCTTGGTCTGAGGCTCACACAGGGGGTGGATCGCGCGGCGTTTCGCGCTCGTTTTGGCGTGGACATGGCGGACGCGTTTCCAGACGGGATGGAGGCCGTTCGAAAGCGGGGCTGGGTTGAGGAAAACGAGAATTATATCGCGCTGAATCGCAAGGGGCTGGACCTGCAAAACGAAGCGCTTGGATTTTTTATGTAATCGGAGTGCGCTCAGAACCACAGGGGTGAATTCACTGGAATGTCACATTTTTGATACAGCACTTACTTGACACCAAAGCCTGTAGGTGCTAAATTTTTGTCATGGGTTAGCACTCGACAAAATAGAGTGCTAACAACAGGAATTTAGGCGGTTTGGAACGCGAAAGGAGGCGGAACGGATGGAGCTTGATGCCAGAAAACTTGGTATTCTAAAGGCGATCATCGATGAATACATCCTCTCTGCGTCGCCCGTCGGTTCCCGATCCATCAGTAAGCACGAGGGGTTCAGCCTCTCCAGCGCGACCATTCGCAACGAGATGGCGGATCTTGAGGAGCTTGGCTACCTGGAACAGCCGCATACCTCTGCGGGGCGCGTTCCTTCGGACAAAGCGTATCGGCTCTATGTCGATCAAATGATGCAAAAGGCAACGCTGAGCGACGATGAGGTGAAACTCATCCGCGCGCATATGAGCGCAAAGCTTGACGAGGTAGAGACCGTAATGCAGCAGACCGCGCATGCGCTATCTGCCGTAACGCATTACACTGCCATGGTTATGTCGCCCATGCTGGCGGCAAATCGGCTCCGGCACATTCAGATTGTGCCGTTGCGGGAAGGACGAGCGCTGGTTGTCATCGTCACAACGGCGGGATTTGCCAGAGATGCCGTCATCCGTGTGCCGGAGGAGATTACCACAAGTGAGTTGGAGCGAATCTCACGCATGCTGACCGAACGGTTTTATGACTGCCGGATGGATCATATTGCGGAGCGCGTTTCACGCGAGATGGCCGGCGAGCTTTCCGACCGCAAGGCGTTCCTTTGCTCAATCGTAGAGGCCATAGAGCGCAAGATCGAGCCGGAAACGCAGAACGTTCAGCTCTCGGGGGCCACGAATATCCTGCACTATCCGGAATACAGCGATGTGAACAAAGCAAAGTCGTTTCTTGCGGCGGTGGAGGGCAGAAGCCTGCTCTATGATTTGCTCAAGCGTGCGAGTAAGCTGGAGTTTTCCATCACCATCGGGGCGGAGAATCAGGATGAACTGCTCAAGGATTGCAGCATTGTGACCGCCACCTATCAGATTGGGGACGAACCGCTCGGCTCCTTTGGCATCATTGGGCCGACGCGGATGAATTATGGCAAGGTGATCTCTGTATTGGAGTTCATGCGAATGAGCCTTTCGGAGATCATGACCAACGAATTAGACGATGAATGACCTCGTTGAATGGCTGAAAAATGCATTTCACGCGAGAATGGACAAGGAGACCGGAACATTGACGAAGAAGACTGACAAAAACGAACCCGTAACGCCGACCCCAGAGCAGGAGCAGACGACCACGGCAGCCGAGGCGGAAACCGTTGTCAAAAACGCAAGCGAAGCAGCCGATCAGGAGAGCTATACGCTGACGGCGGAGGAGTTTGCCGCAGCAAAGGCACATATTGAGACGATCACCAAGGAGAAGGACGAAACCGTCAATCTCCTGCAGCGGATCCAGGCGGACTTTGATAATTTCCGCCGCAGAAACGCAAGCATCCGGCTCGACAGCTACGAGGAGGGCAGGCGGGACACGGTGAAAGAATTGCTCCCTGCGTTGGACAATCTTGAGCGCGCGCTCGACAGTATTCCGGCGGAGAACGCGGGCTGGCGCGAGGGAATCGCGATGGTGCACCGCCAGATGCTGGAAACGCTGAAAAAGCTTGGCCTTGAGGAAATCGAGACCGACTGCAAGTTTGATCCTACGGTGCATGAGGCGGTTATGCAGGAAAAGGTAGACGGCAAGGACCCCGGCGAGATTGTTGTTGTGTTTCAAAAGGGCTATCGGATGGGGGACAAGATCATTCGCCACTGCATGGTGAAGGTCGCGGAGTAAACGTCCGGCAACGGATAAGATAAAACAGAAAACCATTTTTCCAAAGTTTGGAAATATTTTGATTGAATAGTTGGAGGAACATTACTTATGGGCAAAATCATTGGCATCGACCTTGGCACGACGAACTCTTGCGTCGCGTTTCTCGAAGGCGGCGAACCTGTCGTTATCCCCAATTCCGAAGGCATGCGCACCACGCCTTCCGTGGTAGCGTTTAAGGACGGCGAGCGTATGGTCGGCAATATCGCAAAACGCCAGGCCATCACGAACCCGGATCGCACGATCGCGTCGATCAAGCGCGACATGGGTTCTTCCCGCAAGGTCCATATCGAGGGCAAGGACTATACCCCGCAGGAAATCTCCGCAATGATCCTGCAGAAGCTCAAGACGGATGCGGAAGCCTATCTTGGCGAAACCGTTTCGCAGGCGGTGATCACCGTACCGGCATATTTTACGGACAGTCAGCGTCAGGCAACCAAGGACGCGGGGCGGATCGCGGGCCTTGAGGTGCTGCGTATCATCAACGAGCCGACTGCGGCTGCGCTGGCCTACGGCATGGATAAAGAGAATAACCAGAAAATTCTGGTCTATGACCTTGGTGGCGGCACGTTCGACGTTTCGATTCTCGAAATTGGCGACGGCGTATTTCAGGTTCTCGCAACTGCGGGCAACAACCGGCTCGGCGGCGACGACTTTGACCAGTTGATCATGGACTATATTGCCGACGACTTTAAGAAGAACAACGGCATCGACCTGCGTCAGGACAAAATGGCGCTTCAGCGCCTCAAGGAAGCCGCGGAAAAAGCGAAGATCGACCTGAGCGGCGTTGCGCAGACCACCATCAACCTGCCGTTCATTACAATGGACAAGTCGGGCCCGAAACACCTTGACATCACCATCACGCGCGCAAAGTTTAACGAGTTGATCAACGATCTCGTTGAGCAGACGAGAACCCTCATGCAGAAGTGTTTGAGCGACGCGGGCCTCTCCGCCTCCCAGGTGGACAAGGTCATTCTCGTCGGCGGATCCTCTCGTATTCCGCTGGTGCAGGACGTAGTCAAGAAGATCACCGGCAAAGAGCCGTTTAAGGGCATCAACCCGGATGAATGTGTTGCCATCGGCGCGGCGATTCAGGGCGGCGTACTCGGCGGCGAAGTAAAGGATATTCTGCTTCTGGACGTTACGCCTCTTTCCCTCGGCATTGAGACCGTCGGCGGCGTGTTCACGAAGCTCATTGAGCGCAACACCACGATCCCCACCAAGAAGAGCCAGATTTTCTCCACGGCGGCGGACGGACAGACCAGCGTCGAAGTGCACGTACTGCAGGGTGAGCGCGGCATGGTTCAGGGCAACAAGACCCTAGGCCGCTTCCAGCTCACGGGCATTGCGCCCGCGCCGCGTGGCGTGCCGCAGATTGAGGTCTCCTTTGATATCGACGCAAACGGCATCGTGCATGTTTCCGCCAAGGATCTTGGCACGGGCAACCAGCAGAACGTGACCATCACCGCTTCGACCAACCTCAACGAGGACGAGATCAAGCGTGCGGTCAACGAGGCGGAAAAGTTTGCGGATGAGGATAAGAAGCGCAAGGAAGAGGTAGAGACGAAGAACCACGCGGATCAATTGATCTATACCACCGAACGCAGCTTGAAGGAAATGGGCGACAAGATCGACGCCTCCGGTAAGGAGCAGATTGAAAAGTCCATCGCGGATCTCAAGAAGACCGTAGAAGGCGGCGACGTGGAGATGATCAAGACCGCGACGGAGCGCCTCACCGAGGTAAGCTACAGCGTCTTTGGCAAGGTTTATGAACAGGCGCAGCAGCAGGCGGGCGGCGCGGGGTATGATCCCAATGCGCAGGGCTATTCCGATGCGGGCAGCCAGCCAAAGGACGACGTTGTCGATGCGGACTACGAGGTCGTAGACGACAATAAGTAAGCGATGGAACTCGCTTTCTGACAGGTATAAATAAGACGAGGAGGCGCAAAACACTTGCGCCTCCTTGTCGGGAAATAATGGGGGCGGAGCGTAAGAATCACATGATGTGCGTTCCGCAAAGAGAGGTGACGGGCGTTGGCAGATAAACGCGATTATTACGAAATATTGGGCGTGAGTAAAACCGCAACGGAAAGCGAGATCAAGAGCGCGTTCCGGAAAAAAGCGAAGGAGTGCCACCCCGACCTGCATCCCGGCGACAAGGCCAAGGAGGCGCAGTTTAAAGAACTCAACGAAGCGGCTGAGATCCTGTCGGACGCGGATAAGCGCGCAAAATACGACCAGTTCGGGCACGCGGCGTTTGACCCAAGCATGGGCGGGCAGGATCCGTTCTCCGGCGGCGGTTTTGGCGGCTTTGGCGACTTTGGCGATATTCTGGGTCAGATGTTTGGCGGCGGATTCGGCGGTTTTGGCGGCGGGCAGACGAGAAATGGCCCGATCCCGGGCGACGATTTGCGCTATAATCTGACCATCACGTTTGAAGAAGCGGCATTCGGCGTTGAAAAGGAGATTACCATCCCGCGCGAGGAGGTTTGCGAAACCTGCCACGGTTCCGGCGCAAAACCAGGCACGGAGCCTGTCACCTGCAAAACCTGCAACGGCACGGGACAGGTGCGGACACAGCAGAGCACAATCCTCGGCTCCTTTACCTCCACACGCCCCTGCACGGCTTGCAAAGGAACGGGCAAGGTGATTGCGGATCCCTGCGCGGACTGCCGCGGCACGGGTCGCGTCCGCAAGAATCTGAAAAAAACCGTTAAGATTCCCGCGGGTATCGACAACGGGCAGAGTCTCTGCCTGCGCGGCATGGGCAGCGCGGGGCACAGGGGCGGCCAGAACGGCGACCTGTATGTGACCATTACCGTCCGTCCGCATCGCCAGTTCACGAGAAAGGGCGTTGACCTCTATTTGGACATGCCAATCTCCTTTACCATGGCTGCGCTCGGTGGCAGTTTGACGGTGCCGACGCTCAAGGAGAGCGTGAAGTATCAAATCCCCGCCGGAACGCAGACAGGCTCTACCTTCCGCTTAAGGGAGCAGGGAGTTCAGCGCTTGAATGCAAACGGAAAGGGCGATCTGCTGGTGACCGTTGCGATTGAGGTGCCCAAGCATCTCAGCGACGAGCAACGCAGAATTCTGGAACAGTTTGCGGAAACCCTCGGTGAAGCCGGGGAGGGCAGAACCGGGAAAAAGAGCGGATTTAACCGCGCAAGCGGGTCAAAAAAATAAATCGTCAAAACGGCGGCCTCCCCGATGAAAAAGGGGAGGCCGCTTTGCGTTTGTCGGGCGTTTTTCTTATTAAGCCGGAGGGTGGTGTTTCTTTCGATGGTTCAGCACGAATTGCATCGCAAGCGAGACCGCGCCGCTGAGCAGCAGGATGAAATAGAAGCTGGCAACGCGGCTTAACAGCATCGCGGGGACGATGAGCGCGCTCTGAAACAGGACACGGAAAAGCTGCACAAACCCGCTCTCGCTTGCGCCTGCGGACCCGGGGATGGGGAGAAAGCAGACGGCCAGATAGAGCACCGATTGCAGCGCGATAAAATCGACCATGCCATATGCGGAGAGATTAAACGAACGATAGATGAAATACGGTATAACAAACTGCGAACCAAGCAGAAGCATATAGCTGATGAGCTCGGCGATAAGCAGCCATTTGTGCCTCTTAAAGACCTCCGCGCCTTTCTTGTAGAGCGCGATCTGCTCCGCGGCCCGCGCCTCCAGCTTCTCCGGGTTTTTCAGGATGCGCATTTTTGCCAGCAGAGTAATCACCTTGTGCACGATGCGCCCCGCAAAATTCCGGGAAAACATCGCAAAGAGCAGGAACAGGATGAGGCCGATATTGATCAGCGAGCCGAGCAAAAAGAACCAAAGAAACCCGCCAAGGTTTTGAAGAATCAAACTTGCGCGAAACGGAAACAGAACGGTCGGAATCAACAATACGACGAGTTGATGCGCGGCGTTCACGAGCAGCAGGGAGAGGGACGCATAGGACACCTCAACCCCGTAGGCGAGCATATAGTAGAGCTGCATTGGCTGACCGGCGACGCCTGCGGGCGTAATGGCGGTATAGTACTGTCCAATATAGCCAAACCCGATGTTGCGCATCAGGGAAATTGGCTTGCCATAGAGCGCACGCAGGGCGATATGCAGCGCGACGCCAAACATCAGAGAGGCAAAAACGGCCGCAAAGAGGGCGCCGAGAAGCCACCAGAGGTTGGCGGAGCGGATCGCACCCCATAGTTCGCCGAGCGAAGTATCCCGAAAGATCACAACAAGCGTAACGACAATCAAAGCCAGCATGAACAATGTGCTCACGAGGCGCAGGCGTTTGCTTTTTTGGGTTGAATCTGCTTTGCCGGAGGGCGGCACTTGCTCTTCAACAGACAATTGCGTTTGTGTTTGATCACTCATATTGCAAATCATACCTGAAACGATCATATATTGCCAGTCAGGGATTTTCTCTAAACGTGAACTTATGATGAACGAAACCAAAACGCCACGGTCTGTCAAAAAAGACCCGGGACTGTTTTGGACCGCTGCCCTTCACCCGCAGATTCCGGCTGCGGTGGCTTTGCCACCGTGACAGATTGCCCGAAATTGGGCCGTTTCGTCACGGCTTTTACCATTCAGAGTCCGAAGGACGAGAGACGGAGAGCGGTCGCCTCGCCAAAAAATTCTTTTTTTTGACGGTCTCAAACGCCTGGTCGGGTGGTAAGCGACAAGAATGTCAGCGTATCATTTCTCTAGAATCGCCGCCCGCACCTTTTTTGTCAGGCTGGCGAGCGTGGTTTCATATCCATTGTGAAGCATTGCTCGGGTGATATCGTCCGGCACGGCGCTATCCCAAAAGAGGGAACACCAGTGATTTTTATCGGTATAGTAGCCGGGTATGATGTCGCCGGGATACTGCGCGCGAATAAATTCTTTCATTCAACACTCCCGTTAAACGAATCAACCGTGAAAAACGCCATATGTCCCATGGCGTCAACAAACTGCACGACGGGATTTTCAAGATCTGCTATTGGCAGGAGCAATGGAAGCTTCGGGCGGCAGTCCGTTGCGAACGGAACAAAACAATCGCCCGCAACCGAGCCGACCGCTGCGTAAACAATCGGATATGCGGCGTGGAAGCCAGCGCTTTCGAGCGAGAGCATGCGCGCGCCGCGAATGGTTGTGACGGAGGCTTTGCATTCCGCCGGCGTTGCATCCATCGGATAGCGCAAAACGAGTTCCTTGTCTCCTTCGAGCATGGAATGCGCGCTGGCGGATTTCAACTGCCGTGCGCGGATCGTGTAGAGAGATAACGGGGAGGCATCCAACACCAGAAACCGCCTGCCGAGTTTGCTGGCCGACGCGGCTGTTGTTCCGCTGCCGGAGAAAAAGTCACAGACAAGATCGCCCGGTTTCGACGATGCGAGGAGGATGCGGTTGAGCAATGCCTCCGGTTTTTGTGTGGCATAGCCGACGCGCTCGGTATCCTTTTGCTGAAGGTGCTCGATATCGTCCCAAACGTCGCTGGGATACACCAGCGTATCTTCATAGTAGGTGTAGACCTTGCCTGCGGATCGTATGGAGAAACAGATGCGCCCGTTCTCGTCGATAAAGCGCTTCATGTGGTTGCGCTTTTCCGGCCCGCGAGGGCTGCCAACCGCTTGAATGTTAAAGTAGACCTTTGCGCTCTTGCGATAGAACAGGATTGTGTCGTGTTTGCGCGGATAGTAGCGTGTGCTGCGACCGCCGGACTTGTAGCACCAGACGATTTCGTTCATGAAGTTTTGTGCGCCGAAGATCTCATCTAAAAGGAGCCTGAGCTTTGCGCTCATGCGATAGTCAATATGCAGATAGAGCGAGCCGGATTCGCTGAGCAAATCTCGCGCGCCGCAGAGGATGATGCGCATCCAGCTCAAATATGCGCTCTCGTCCATATTATCCGCATATACAGGTAGACTCAGCTGGCGTTTTCCCGCGCCAATCTTCATATGAAATGTATCGCCCGTTCCAAAAGGAGGATCAAGATAGACCACCTGGACATCCCCACGGCAGGATTCCAATAGGGACGGCAGCGCCTCTTCGGCCTTTGCAAGAATAAACTCACCCGGTCCGCCGTTTGCGTGCCGCTCACAGATTGCGTCCAATCGCATGCCTGCGCCCTCCCGTTGCGTCGTTGAGTGAAAAGAGAAGAAAAAAACAGCGGGAGTCCGACGGCGGTTACTCGCTCGGTCGGTTTCCCGCGGCTATGGCGACATGGGCATCCATCTCCGCCTTGGCGGCCGGGGCGTCCCTGCGCTCAATTGCATGAAAGATATTCTGGTGCTCCGCCAGAGAATTTGGCGCGCGGTCGGGCAAGGTTAAAGAGCTTTGTCTCGCCTTGCGGATATTGTGGTGCAGCGAGGCGAGGATATGACGGATCGTACGGCTGCCGCTCGCTTCATAGATCAATTCGTGGAAACGCGTATCCAGCGCGACGAGATGCGCGACATCATTCTTCGCGGTGTAGAACTCCATGAGCTCCACAACCTCTCGAAGCTCTTTGAGTTGAGAATCGTTTATGCGCTGCGCCGCCCAGAAGGCGGCCTGCCCTTCGAGCAGATGGCGAATGGTAGAAACATCCTGCAAGTCCTCGCTGGATAAGCCTTTGACGACGACGCCGCGATTGGGATGCGACGAAACCAGGTCTTCCAGTTCGAGCTGTTTGAGCGCCTCGCGTACCGGCGTTCGGCTCACACCAAGCTCTTCGGCGATTTTCATCTCAATCAGACAATCGCCTGTTTGATAGCGGCCTTCGGCGATGCCATCGCGAAGAAAGCGATAGACCTTCTCGGACAGCGAACCATAGTCCTTATTCTCATAATAACCGTTCATGAAATCTCTCTTTCGCGGGCTGAAAGCGCCCGCATACGATGGAAAAAAGGAATTGTCGCTCTCAATTCCTGTTATCAGTGTAATATTTTTTAGTTCGAAAAACAAGAGGGCTGTATACAAATATACAATTGGTCAACGCGCAAACGTTTTTTACACGATTCAAAAACGCGGGGGGCTCCGTATATCCGCATCACTTGTAACTAGAGGTTGCGTTTATACAAATAATTTCGTATACTTGCTAAGCGCGCAGGTAAATGAAACGAAGATATGCGCTTTAAAAACGATTTTTCGAGGCGGCGAAACGCGGGCGTTTTACCAATGAACCAGAAAATGCCTTAAAGAAGCCGCAATGCGTTCACGCGTGGGTAACAAGGCAGGCCTCTTGCATATTTACATCAACCCGCGCGACTGGTATAATTTTTAATATCAAGAATGGAGGTGTGCATATGTCCGAAGAAAAGAAGACGAGCACCGAAGTTTCCAAGGTGGAAGCGGAGGGCGGCCGAATCATATTTGCGGACGAAGTCGTCGCTACCATTGCCGCGCTTGCGGTTTCAGATGTAGATGGTGTTTCTGCGCTGAGCGGCGGTGTTGTCGAAGGCATCACCGAAATGCTCGGCAAGAAGAACGTAACCAAGGGCGTAAAGGTTGAGGTAGGCACGGAAGAGGCCGCCGTAGACGTTTCCGTCAGCATCAAATACGGCTATAAGATCAAGGAAGTTTGCGAGAAGATTCAGCAGTCGATCAAGAGCGCGATTGAGACCATGACCGGTCTGCGCGTTGTGGAGATCAACGTATTTGTGCAGAGCGTTGTGTTTGAGCCGGCCGAGAAGGACGACGCGCGCAATGCAAAACGCAAGGAAAAGGCAAAGGAAAAGGAAGCGCAGCCGGTTTTGGCGGAAGTCGTTGAACCGGAACCTCCGCGCGTAAAATAAAAGCGATGTCGGCGAGTCGGGTTGCGGGCGGATTACGTTCCGCCCGTTTCACTGATTTATGATTTTTCGCGTGAGGACAATTTGTTTTGCGTCGCTCGGCTAAGCTGCATGTCGGCGGCAAACGAGAAGGAGTTTTTTCACTATGAAACTCAAGCTGTTTGATCGATTTCTGTTGGGCATTCTTTTGATTGCCGCAATTCTCGTTTCATTTATTCTCTTTGGAATCGCGGCAAACCTGATTCGCGAGGATATGGTCGGCAATTTTGTCGGTCTGTTCTATATGTTCCGTCAAAATGCGCTCATACTTGCCGGCGCAGGCTTGCTACTGCTGCTGATCAGCATCAAGTTGCTCTTTGCGGGAAGAAGCAAGTCTGCCGAGGTTCGCCCCGCCTCCGCGCTTATGCGCCAGACGGAGTTTGGCGGAACGTTTATCTCTCTGGAAGCGCTGGACAGCATGGTGCAAAAACACTGCCGCGCGATTTCGCGCGTCAAGGACGCACACACGACGATACACTCCTCGGAAACCGGCGTGACCATCGGCATTCGCCTCTGCGTTTTGCCGGATACGGATGTGGCTACGCTTTCGAGCGAGCTGCAAAAGTCGCTCAAGGAGTCTATCGAATCGCTGACCGGCATTCAGGTGAATGAAATCGGCGTACTGATTGAGAGCGCGGCGGTTCCGGCGACGACAGCCGCTGTGTCCCGTACGGAATGAGGAAAGAACCATGAGCGCGTTTCTGGAGTTTATTAAGAAACACAAATTCACCGTGCTGCTTGTGCTTGTCGGCCTGATTTTGTCGATTTTATTCTTTACAATCGGGTTTTGGCGAACGCTACTGCTGATTTTGATTCTTGCCCTTTGCTTCCTGATCGGATACCTGCTTGACCAGAGCGGCCCGGAGGGAATTCGTAACTTTTTTAACAAGCTTTTTACCAAGGATTCATAAAACATGAGCAGGACAACCGCGCGCGAAGTCGCAATGATGATGCACTTTTCCAATTTGCTTGGTGGTGAGGATACCCCCGAACACGTCTGCGAGAAGGCCGAGACCCTCGGCACGCTGGACGAGGAGGACCTCGTCTATGTTTCGCAAATGCTCGAAGGCGTTTGCGCGCGCAGCGAGGAACTGGATGAGATCATCGGGCGTTACTCGAAGGACTGGGCAATTGAACGTATTGCACGGGTGGATCTGAGCATCCTGCGCGTTGCGATTTACGAGATGTTATACCGTCGGGAGGATGTGCCAACAGGCGCTGCCATCAACGAGGCGGTTGAGCTGGCAAAGCGTTATGGCGGCGAACGCTCCTACGCATTCATCAACGGTATTCTCGGCAGCGTTGCAAAAGAGATTGTCTCCCCATGACGTGGCTTTCTATCGGCGTCGATACCAGCAACTATACGACGTCCATTTCCTGTGTTTCAACCGAAGGCATCGTTTTCGAACGGAGAACGGTGCTTTCTGTCCCGTTAGGCGAACGCGGGTTAAGGCAAAGCGATGCGGTATTTCAGCATGTACGCAATCTTCCGCCGCTGATGAGCGCGCTTCTGGAGCAGATTGACCGCAGCGAGGTTTCCGCCGTTGGCGTCAGCGCAAAACCGGCCAGGTCGGAGGAATCGTATATGCCGGTGTTTCTGGCGGGTAAACTGGCCGCAACGGCAATTGCCTCGTCGCTCAACGTCCCGCTTTATGAAACCACGCATCAGGCGGGGCATGTGCGCGCCGCTATGCTCGGCCAGGAGCGGGCAATCGACGAATCGCCGTTTCTCGCGATGCATCTCTCCGGCGGCACAACAGATTTGCTTTCGGTCAAACAGGAGGATGGATTGCTGGGCGATATCGAGCGCATCGGCGGATGCGGCGATCTCCACGCGGGGCAGTTTGTGGATCGTGTGGGGGTTGCGTTAGGGTTGCCGTTTCCGAGCGGCATTCATCTGGAGGCGCTCGCGCGTCGGGCCATCAAACGTGAGATCAAACTGCCCTCCAGCGTACATGGGTTGAACTGCTCATTTTCCGGGCAGGAGTCGCATTGTCAGAGATTGGTCGCGTCCGGCACGGAGAAAGAGGAGATCGCGTTTGCGGTCTATGACTGCATGGCGCGGACATTTGCAAAGATGCTGACCAATGCATTCGAGCGGACGGGCTGCAAAATGGTGCTGCTCTCCGGCGGCGTATCCGGCAGCACACTCCTCAAAGAACTGCTGCAAAAGCGGATGGATGCGAAACTGTTATTTGCCGGAAGCGGACTTTCGGCGGACAACGCCGTCGGCGTCGCGCTGCTTGCGCGCGATAGGCGCCTGCGCGAAGGGGGATGATCCGATGGAACAGGAACTGACGCCCATCTTCCGTGTAAGCGAATTGAATGAATATGTTTCCATCCTTCTTTCTGGCGATCCGAACCTGAGCGATCTTCGCGTGAGCGGAGAGATCAGCGGTTTTAAGAGGCACTCCTCGGGGCACCTGTATTTTTCGCTGAAGGACGAGAACGCGCTGGTACGTTGCGTCATGTTCCGGCAGCAGGCAATGCGGCTCAACTTCCAGCCGCAGGACGGCATGCAGGTGATCCTCTATGGCAGGGCTTCGCTCTATGAAAAGGACGGCTCCTTTCAGCTCTATGCCAACTACCTAAAAAAAAGCGGGGAAGGCGAGCTTTACCTGCGGTTTTTAGCGCTGAAAAAAGAGCTGGAAGAGCGCGGTTGGTTCTCCGAGGAGAGAAAGCGGCCGATTCCGTTCCTGCCGCGCCGCATCGGCGTGGTAACAAGCGAAACGGGCGCCGCAATTCAGGATATCATCAACATCATCCGCAGGAGATTTCCGCGTATGCCGATCGTGCTCGCGGGCGTTCGCGTTCAGGGCGCGGGCGCGGCGGACGAGATTGCCAGGGCGATTCGTCGCATGAACGAGGCGGGAGCTGCCGATGTGCTTATCGTCGGGCGAGGCGGCGGCAGCATGGAGGACCTTTGGGCTTTTAACGAGCCCGCGGTTGCAGAGGCGATTGTCAATAGCCGGATTCCCGTCATCAGCGCGATCGGGCACGAAACGGACTTTACCATAGCGGATTTTGCGGCCGATCTTCGCGCGCCAACGCCTTCCGCTGCGGCGGAGCTTGCCGTGCCGGAGATGGACGCCTGCTATGAGGGCGTGCGGTTACTTGAGCAAAGAATGCGCCGCGCGCTGCAGGCGCGCATCGAGAAAATGCGTGCGAATGTGCGGCTCTTTGCTTCGGCAAAGGCGTTTCGGATACTGGAAAACCGACTCTTGAGCGAGCGGCAGACCCTGGACCGGCAGCGGGAGCGGGCGCAACGCGGCGCGCTGGAACAAATCGCAGCTGCGCGGGCGCAACTCACACAGATGCGAACAAAACTGCTGACGCTGGATCCGAATGCGGTTTTGGAGCGCGGATATGCGATCGTCACTGATGAACAAAACGCCGCTTTCAGCGGAATAGAAGGAATGAAAGTCGGGGATCGCGTCCATATCTGCATGCGGGATGGCACAGCGAGAGCCGCTATCGAGCGGAAAGAGAGCAGGCAGAACTAGCGACCTCGAAAAGGAGATTGGGAATGGAACAGAAAACAAGCGCAAGAAAAGCAGCGCAGCCAAAACCGGAGCCGGAACCCGCGCCCCGGTTTGAAGAATCGATGCAGAAGCTTTCCGAAATCGTCGGAAAACTGGAGAGCGGCGAAGGCTCGCTGGATGAGATGATCCATCTTTACGAAAACGGAATGACGCTTGTCAACGACTGCGAACGACAACTCGACGCCTATGAGGCGACAATTGCGCGACTAAACGGTGCGGCGGAGGAATAGGCAATGCTGCATGAAAAATTGACGCTGTACTCCAAGATGACGGACGATGCACTCGCGGGATTGATTGGCGAGAGCGCCTGCGCGCCCATTTTGGGCGAAAGCATGGCATACAGCGTGTTTTCCGGTGGAAAACGCATTCGCCCTGCGCTTTGTATGGCGGCTTCGGAGCTCTGCGGAGGAACCGCCGAGGACGCGGTCGATGCCGCATGCGCGCTGGAACTAATCCATACCTATTCGCTGATCCACGACGACCTGCCCGCGATGGACAACGACGATATGCGACGCGGCAAGCCGAGTAACCATAGAGCCTTTGGCGAGGCGAACGCGATTCTCGCGGGAGACGGCCTTCAGGCGCTCGCATTTTACGCGCTCTCCCGCTGTCCGGCCAGAGATGCGCTGGAGTATATCGCGAAGGGCGCTTTTGAGATGGTGATGGGGCAGAGCCTGGACGTCAACAGCGGCGGAGACAAGTCGCTGCTGAGAAAGTTGCAGGATCTTAAGACCGGCGCGCTGTTTCGTGCGGCGGTGTCCTCCGGAGCGGCCTGCGCCGGCGCTGACGCACGGCAACGCGAGGCATTGACGCGCTTTGCCGATGCATACGGGCTGCTATTTCAGATTACGGATGATATACTGGACGTATCTGGCGATGTGTCTGAGCTCGGCAAGTCGGTCGGCAAGGATGCCGAAGAGGGCAAAACCACGTTTGTCACCGTCTATGGGTTGGATACCGCAAAGGAGTTTGCTGAAAATTACGCAAGGGAAGCGCGGGATGCCGTACTGCGGGTCAATCCCGCTCCGTCGTTCTTTACGGAATTGATCGACTACACGCTCACGCGAAAATCATGATTTGATCAACTGGACCGAGATATCGTAAACATAGAAGAAAGAAACGAAAACATGGATCGTTACCCGACTCTCGACAAGATTAATTCCCTTGAGGATTTTAAGCATCTCAAGGATGGTGAATTGCCCGCTCTGGCGGCGCAGATTCGCCAATATATGATTGAAAATGTAGCGCGCTGCGGCGGGCATCTCGCATCGAGCCTTGGCGCGGTGGAGCTCATCATCGCCATGCATCGCGCGTTTAACAGCCCGACCGACAAGATTATTTTTGACGTGGGACATCAGTCCTATGCGCATAAGATCATCACGGGTCGCAGGGAGGCGTTTTGTACCCTTCGACAGGAGAACGGTCTTTCGGGTTTTCCCAAACGTGAGGAGAGCGAGCACGACCCGTTTAATACGGGGCATGCCTCTACGGCAATCTCCGCCGCGCTCGGCATGGCGCGCGCGAAAAAGCTGCTCGGCGAGGAAGGCGCGGCAATTGCCCTTGTCGGCGACGGCGCACTCACGGGCGGGCTGGCGTTTGAGGGGCTTAACGACGCGGGGCAAGCCGACGTGCCGCTGATCGTGATTCTCAACGACAACGAGATGTCGATTTCCCAGAATGTCGGTGCGCTGCACCGTATGCTCGTCAACATGCGCTCCAGCGAGTGGTATGTCCGCTTTAAGCGCAGACTGGTGCGCGCGCTTGACACAGGCATCCTCGGCCGCTGGCTTTCGCGCAATATGGAAAACTTTAAAAACCGCATCAAGAGCTTTCTCATGCCCAAACGCTTGTTTGAAGACATGGGGTTTCTCTATCTCGGCCCGATTGACGGGCACAACATCGGCGAATTAACCCGAATCTTTCGCAGAGCGAAGGAACTGCAGGTTCCGGTTATTGTGCACTGCGTCACGCAGAAGGGCAAGGGATATGCGTTTTCCGAACGTAACCCGGAGAAGTATCACGGCGTTGCGCCGTTTTCCGTCGATACCGGAGATATTGAGGGAGCGCACAAGAAGAGCAACTCCAGCGTTTTCGGCAAGACGATGGTCGACCTCGCCGAGAAGGATACCCGTATCGTCGCAGTCTCGGCGGCAATGCCGGTTGGAACGGGACTGACGGAGTTTGCCGGAAGATTTCCGAATCGTTTTTTTGACGTGGGTATTGCGGAGGAGCATGCATTGACCATGGCGGCGGGGATGGCAAGCTGCGGACTTAAGCCCGTGGTTGCGATCTATTCCACGTTTTTGCAGCGTGGCTATGATCAGATTTTGCACGACATCTGCCTGCAAAAACTGCCGGTGGTGATTGCGATTGACCGCGCAGGCCTGGTCGGGGATGACGGCGAAACACATCAGGGCGTGTATGATGCATCGTTTCTTTCCGACATGCCGAATATGACGATTTATTCGCCTGCGACCCAGCAGGAGCTGGCGCATATGCTTGCACTCGCCATCTCCCTCGGCGAACCGGCGGCGGTGCGTTATCCGCGCGGGAGTCTCATGCAGGCGGTCTCTGCGCAGCCCGTTGAAAAGGGCGTTTGGGAGATATTGGAGCCGTTGCAAGAAAAAAATATCATTGCGACCGGCTCGATGGTCTCTGTTGTGCTGCCCGTAGCGCGGAAGCTCGGCGTGGGGCTCGTCAACGCGCGCACCATTCAGCCGATGGACGAAACCATGCTTGCCCGGGTCAAACAGGTTGCAAAACGCGTGGTCGTGATGGAGGAGGGGGTGGATTGTCTCGGCCTCCGCATTTCGGCGGCGCTCACGCCGATTTCTGTTGTGCGCATGTGTGTGCCCAACGATCCTGTTTCGCAGGCCTGCGTCAATCATCAGCGACAGTTCTGCGGATTAACCGCCGAACTGCTGGAAGAAAACCTATCGGGAGATGCGTTATGAAAACACGGCTGGATGTCGCCCTGTTTGAACGCGGTCTGGCAAAAAGCCGCGAGGAAGCGCATGCGCTCGTGCTTGCGGGACAGGTATATCTGGGCGAGGTAAAGGCGGAGAAGGCGGGACAATTTGTCACCGAAGAGACGCAGCTGACTGTGCGCGGGGACGCCTGCCCGTTCGTCAGCCGCGGCGGATATAAGCTGCTGAAGGCGATCGATACATTTTCCATTTCGCTGGAGGGCAAGATTTGCGCCGATATTGGGGCGTCGACGGGCGGCTTTACGGACTGTATGCTGCAGCACGGCGCAAAAAAAGTCTATGCCATCGATGTGGGATACGGTCAGCTGGATTGGAAGCTCAGGAGCGATGATCGCGTTGTCGTTTTGGAGCGCACCAACGCGCGGTTTATGGAACCGTCATGGTTTGCCGAGCCGCTGGATTTTGCGTCTATCGATGTTTCATTTATCTCGTTGGATAAAATGCTGCCGCCGCTCTATCATTGCCTGAAGGACGGCGGAGAATGTGTCGCACTGATTAAACCGCAGTTTGAGGCGGGCAAAAACAAGGTGGGCAAACATGGCGTGGTATCCGAGGAGACGACACATATTGAGGTCGTTGACCGCATTTTATCCGTTTCACGCGCGGCGGGATTTTGTGTAAGCGGGTTGTCATATTCACCCATACGCGGGCCCAAGGGAAACATTGAGTTTCTGATCGATCTGCAAAAATGCATACAATCCAATCACGACGCAATACAAATAGACCACAACAATGCCGTTTCGACAGTTCGGGACGCGCACAGTGTGTGCATATAAAGCATACATATTCATAATTTCTCTTGTATTTTTATGAATGAGGCCGTATAATATGAGCATATTAATTTTTTTGGAGCGAAAACGATGAAAATCGGCTTTGCTGGCAATCTCGAAAAGGAAGGCATCGCCGAATTTCGTCTTCGCCTGATGGAACAGGCGGCCGCGCTCGGCGAAGGCGTTGTGGCGCTGGACTGCGTGGAGGCCGTTCGCGCAGAAGAACCCGCGCCAAATCTGCTGGTTGTCATTGGCGGAGACGGAACATTGCTTCGCTTCGCCTCCGTATCGGCGGAACGCGATCTCCCGATGCTTGGTGTAAATCTGGGGCGTATCGGCTTTTTGAGCGAGATTGCTCTCAATGAATTTTCCGATGCCGTCGAAAAAATTCAACAGGGTCAGTTTCGTATAGAGGAGCGTATGACGCTGCAATGCAGCGTTAACGGTGAGCCCTACGCGAGTTGCCTCAATGATATTCTGATTTCCAAGCAATCCTTCTCCGGCACGATTCAGGTGGATCTCTTCTGCGACGGTCAGGCGGTAGGGTCGGTGTTCAGCGACGGCATTATTGCCTCCACGCCGACGGGGTCTACTGCCTATAACCTCTCTGCGGGCGGTCCGGTGGTCACGCAGAATTTGGATTCTATTGTCATCACCGCGGTCTGCTCCCATACGCTGCATATTCGCCCAATCGTCAGCGCGCCGGACACAATCTGGACGTTTCATGTCAATGGGGACGGGTTTGTCGCTGGGGACGGCATCAAGCTCAGGCGCGTCAGCGCGGATGATCGCATCATTGTAACGAGGTCCGACCGGCGCGTCAAGTTTATCCGTTTCCGCGACCAGAACGTATTCGAACTCATCCGGCAGAAGCTTACCTGATCGATCATCTGTCAACAAAGGTTGCTGCGCCGTGAAATTTTTCGCGGCGGTACGATATCCAGAAAGGTTTTCTCTCTTTTTGCTCTTGTGGCAAAACAGGAGCGAAGCATCGCAAGGCCAGCACTCTTATCATCATAAAATTGGGGATTGAAACATGAAAGCAAAACGGCATGATATGATTTCCAAACTCATTGCGTCTGAAAATATTGAGACGCAGGAGGAACTCGCCGGCAAACTGCGCGATCACGGCTTTTCCGTCACGCAGGCAACCGTTTCGCGTGACATCAAAGAGCTCCGGCTGATCAAGGTGCTCACGCCGGAGGGACGCTACCGCTATGCGACGGTGGAAAAAGCGGAGGCGGATCTTCAGGAGCGCTTCATCCGGATGTTCAGCAACTGTGTGCTGTCCGTCACAAGCGCGGGCAATCTGATTGTCATCAAGACGATTGCCGGCAGCGCAAATGCGGCGGCGGAGGCGGTAGACACGCTCAAATGGCCGGATATCCTCGGCTCCATCGCGGGCGACAACACGATTTTTATCGCCGTGCGAGATGCGAAGAGCGTCGGCGACATCATCAAGAAATTTCAAAAAATGCTGAAATAGCATTTTTGCTGCGGTCGTACATTCCAAATGGAAACCCCCTAAAAGGGGTTTTCCATGCGAGCGCAAAAACGAGCGATATCGCGCAATTGACCTCAAACGGTAGAAGATGCTCAAAACAGGAGGGCGTCATCTTTGCTCAAACAGCTATCGATTCGAAATATTGCACTGATTGATCAGCAACATATGGAATTCTTTGGTGGGTTTTCCGTGCTGACGGGTGAAACCGGCGCAGGAAAATCCATTATTATTGAAGCGCTCAATTTTGTGCTGGGCGAGCGCGCGAGTCGCGAGCTCATCAAATCCGGCGAGGAAAAAGCAAGCGTAGAAGCGACGTTTGCGCTCTCGCCGGGGGAGCCGGTCTATGAGGCGCTTTCCGAGCAGGAGATATCTTGTGAAGATGGCGAACTCACGCTTTACCGCGAGTTTTCACAAAGCGGAAAGAACATCTGCCGCGCAAACGGCACGCTGATTAATACAAATGCGCTGAAGCTCATCGGCGATGCTCTGGTTGATATCCACGGGCAGCATGCGCATCAGTCTCTTTTGGACGAGAAAAAACATATCCTATTGTTGGATCGCTTTGCCGGCAGGGAGACGCTGGAGGTGAAGGCGCGCGTTGCGGACGCTTATCGCAAGGCTTCCGAAGCAAAACGTCTGCTCTCCGCCGCGCAGTTTAACGAGCAGGAACGCGAGAGAAGAATCGATCTGCTCACCTATCAGATCAAGGAAATTGACGTGGCGGGTCTCACCGACGGCGAAGAGGAGCAGCTCGAGGAACAGCGTGGTCTGCTGCAGAATGCGCAGGCCGTCATGGAAGGGCTTGAAGGCGCGTCCGTCTCGCTGACCGGAGACGACGGTGAAAACGGTGGCGCGCTCAGCGCCTTTAGCGTTGCGCTGCATATGCTGGATGGCATTGCGCGGTTTCGCGGAGAGTATCAGCAGCTCGCGGAAAAGCTGCATGCGCTCTATTATGATCTTGAGGATGCAAGCTATACCCTAAGAGACTATAAGACCGACTTTAATTTTGAACCGGACATGCTGGACGGAATTGAAACGCGGCTGGAGCTGATCTCGACATTAAAGAGAAAATATGGCGCAAGCGTTGCGGAGATTTTAAACTACCGAACCAAGGGGCAGGAGGAACTGGAACTCATTGCCAATGCAGACGAGCGGCGGGAACAACTCGCCGCGGAATACGCCGCAGCAAAGCGGGACTTTGACGCGCTGAGCGCGGAGCTTTCCGCGCAGCGGAAATCGGCGGCTGAACGCCTCAGCGCACGGTTATTGCCCGAGCTGGGTGACCTTGGGATGCCGCATGCCGCGTTCTCAGCTAATTTTACTGTGCTTGCTGGCGAGATTCCTTCCGCTAGCGGCGTCGATAGCGTCGAGTTTCTGCTCTCTACCAACCGTGGCGAACCCGTGAAACCGCTAAGCAAGGTGGCATCCGGTGGCGAGCTTTCGCGCATCATGCTCTCCTTTAAATCGGTGCTTGCCGATTTAGACGGTATTCCGACTATGGTGTTTGACGAGATTGACAGCGGCATCAGCGGACAGATTGGAACAGCCGTTGCCGTGAAGATGCGGCAGATTGCAAAGAACCATCAGGTGCTCTGCATCACGCATCTGCCGCAGATTGCCGCCTATGCAAACCAGCAATATCTTGTTTATAAAGAGGAGTCCGGCGAACACACGCGCTCCAACGCGGTTCGGCTCCAGGAGCACGAACGCGCGAAGGAGATCGCCCGCATCATGGGCAGCGGTGGGATGGACGCGGTTGCATTGGAGCACGCGCAGCGGCTGATTGACGCGGCAAACGAAGCGATGACGCGCATATTTTAGCAAATAAGCGGTAAAAACGGTCGAATCTGTTATAGAAACAGCAACGAAATTGTTTCATTTTGCAGAACGAAATGATCCGGCGGGCAGTGCGCAGAACCAAGGGCATGCCGCCGGGGATTCCGGCGCGCCGCGGAGGACAAGACCTGATGAAGAAGAACCTGTTGATTGCGAGCAATAATGCTGCGGATGCGAAGGGGATTGAGGCGGCTTTTCAGCCTTTGGAGGAGATTCGCCTGCTTCCGAGCGTATTCACAGGCCGGGATGCAATCGATACCATCTTTGCGCGCGATGTCAATCTGCTGATATTGGATTTATTCTTGCATGATCTGGACGGCATCTGTGTGCTGGATTTTATCGGCAAGCTCAGCGAGGATCGCCGTCCGCTCGTATTCGTTACCACAGCCCTCGCAGACGACAGGCTGCTGCAGATCATAAAAGATCGCGTGATCTATTGTTTCACCAAACCGCTTAAGTACGATCTGGTTCAGTTGCGCGTGCTGGAGTTCATGCGCCTCTTTGAGCGTGAAACCGAAAAGGCGGATGAGGTGGTGGACATTCTGGAGAGCCAGATCGCAGCGGGCATCCGCGCCATTGGCGTTCCCGCACACCTCAAGGGGTATTATTATCTTCGGGATGCGATCCGTATCTATGCCCTGAGCGAGTCGCCCGTCGACTTGAGCATTACAAACGATATTTACCCGACCGTGGCGAAGATTTACAATACGCGTCCGCCGCTGGTGGAGCATGCCATGCGGAATGCGATCGAGATTGCCTGGACGCGTGGAAACGCGGAGACGATCCGCGAATACTTCGGGTATACCATGCACGACTATAAGGGGAAACCCAGCAATTTGGAATTTGTCGCAATGATGGCGCAGCGCGCGTTGACCTATGTAAAACGATAAATCACCTTTCCGCGCATTTGGCGCGGCTTCTTTTTCATATGGTGAAAAGACGCTGATCAAATGATTCAGCATGCCGCAACAGAATACGTGACCGAATCACTGAGCCGGATTGACTGCAAAGCGAAATTTGAATACACTTAGCTAAAGAGGTTTAGCTCCTATTCATAATCGGAAATTCGTTAGAAAAAGATCAAGACAGATGCGAAACAGCAAATGATCAATATGAGGTGAATGTTATGACCAGTCAAAACAAGAGACGCGCAATCGTTATCGTACTCGACAGCGTTGGCATTGGCGAACAGCCTGATGCCGCTGAATTTGGCGATGTTGGTTCCCATACGCTCGGCAATATCCGCAAGGTGCGCGGCAAACTCGACATACCGAACATGACCGGGATTGGTCTTGCCGCTATTGAAAACAGCCGCCTCGATACGCTGAACTTGACCCCGGTCGGCGCGTATGGCAAGCTGGGCGAACTGACCAAGGCGAAGGATACCACCTGCGGGCATTGGGAGATGGCCGGATTGCCGCTCAAGCAAGCGTTTAAAACGTATCCCAACGGGTTCCCCAAAGAACTGATTCAGGAATTTGAGGCGAAGATTGGCCGCGGCACGATTGGCAACGAAGTGGCGAGCGGGACGGAGATCATCCAGCGTCTTGGCGATGAGCACGTGAAGACGGGCAAGCCCATCGTGTATACCTCTGCCGACAGTGTGTTTCAGATTGCCGCTCACGAGGGCGTTATCCCGCTGCCGGAGCTCTACCGGATCTGCGAAATCGCACGTGAACTGCTCAACGACGACAACTATCTCGTGGGGCGTGTAATCGCGCGTCCGTTCGAAGGAACCAGCGGCGCGTATAAGCGCACGGAAAACCGCAAAGATTATGCCGTAGAGCCGTTTACCGATACGGTGCTGGACGCACTGGATAAACGCGGGCTGCCCGTGGTCGGAATCGGCAAAATCGAGGATATTTTCTGCCATCGCGGCGTGACGATAGTAGACCACACGAAGAACAACCACACCGGTATCGACGCGACCGTTCGCTATCTGGCGGAGGGAACGGGGAGCTTCATCTTCACCAATCTCGTGGATTTTGACATGCTTTACGGGCACCGCAACGATGTGGAGGGATACGCCGCCGCGCTGGAATTGTTTGACGCTGCTCTGCCGCGCATCCTGGGCGCGATGAAAGAGGAAGACATCCTCATGATCACGGCGGATCACGGCTGCGACCCGACCACGCCCAGCACCGATCACTCCCGCGAATATATCCCGCTCATCGTAGCCGGCAAGCACGTGAAGGCGAATGTAAACCTCGGTACGAGAAAGACCTTTGCGGATATCGGCGCGACGGTGTTTGATTATCTGACGGGAGAAAAATGGAATGTCGGCGAATCGTTTCTAAAGGAAATCTATGAGGACTGACGCATGAATGAAGTGATCGAGCGCGCCGCTGAGATCCTCGCGCCTATCTGCGGAGAGCGCTGCAAGATTGGGCTCATCCTTGGTTCTGGATTGGGGGACTATGCCGAGCAAATCCAAAATAAGCAATTTGTGAGTTATAGCGATCTGCCCGGTTTTCCGCAGCCCCGCGTAGAGGGGCACAAGGGCAGATTTGTCATCGGGGATCTGTTTGACAAGCGCGTAATCTGCATGCAAGGCAGGTTTCATTATTACGAGGGGTATCCGCAGTCGCAAATTGCGCTGAGTATCCGTGTGATGAAACGGCTCGGCGTGGAGAAACTGCTGCTGACCAATGCGGCGGGCGGCGTGAATTTGAATTTTTCGGCGGGCGACCTGATGCTGATCTCAGACCACATTAATTTCTCCGGCTCGCATCCGTTGATTGGGCCAAACGACGATGATTTTGGCCCGCGGTTTCCCGATCAAACCAATGTGTATGATCGCGACCTGCGCGCGGGCGTGCACAAAGCCGCAAAGGATGCCGGCGTTACGCTTCAGGAAGGCGTGTATATGATGTTCTCCGGGCCGACGTTTGAATCTCCCGCGGAGATTGTCTTTGCGCGAACGGTGGGCGCAAGCGCGGTTGGCATGTCTACCGTACCGGAGGCGATTGCGGCGGCGCACTGCGGCATTAAAACCATCGGCATTTCATTGATTACCAACATGGCGGCAGGAATTCTGAATCAGCCGCTTTCGCATGAAGAGGTGCAGGAGTCGGCTGCGCTTGCCTCGGACAGGTTCACGAAACTGGTCGATCGGATCATCAAAACCGTCTTCTAAATCCGATCAATCCGGCGGGCTTTGCAGCGTCCGCGCCCGGATTGGGCGCGGACGTTTTCGATTCATCACCCAGACAATTGTGGATTGCTTGCGGCTCCGGGCACAGCATGCGTGAAACTTGAGGCTCTCCGTCAATAGTTGGGGTAGAGCGGTAGACTAAGAGAAACAAAGGGAGCTGGGAGCGAAAGCGAACAGCTCCCTTAAACATTGGTGGTGCAAAGAATTCGAATACGAAAATTTCGGAAACTGCGATAGCCGAAAGC
>JAYFQU010000031.1:0-12941 GCA_034926785.1 Christensenella sp. | reverse complement strand
CAGCTGATCACGCCGATCGCCATCGAGACGGGACTTCGCTTCGCGATTCGCGAAGGCGGCCGCACGGTTGCTTCCGGCGTCGTCACCGAAGTCATCGCGTAAGAAACGCAAACACAAAGGAGACTCGCGTATGCGAGTCTCCTTTTGCGCGTCGACAAACCCCATCAGGGGTTGGGGGATTACGAAAATCTCCCGAGTTCCATCCAATTCGGCGATTCATTCGCCGAATTTGTGAAAAAATGGCGCGATTCGCGTCAGTTTAACCCAAAGTAAAACCCATCGGCAGAGTCCGCAGGACTTTGCCGATGGGCTGAGACTCGCGTATGCGAGTCACTTTTTGCGTCCAATCATGGGAGGCTGGAATCAAGTAGTAAAAGACTCTTTAGGATCCGTTCTTTTATGGGAAGAAAGGTCTGCAGGATCACATGAATAATACAAGACCGATCGGGATAAAGATCGAGAGAATGAAATCCATAACCTTAATCTTTGTCACCTTTAGAAGGTTAAGGCCAATTGCGAGGATGAGAAGCGAACCGACGCAGGTCATCTCGGCGACGGCGGCATCGCTGAGCACCGGGGCCAGCGTCTGCGCGAGCAGCGTAATCGCTCCCTGATAGAGAAATAACGGGATCGCCGAGAGCAAAACACCCGCTCCGAGCGTGCTCGCAAAAATTATTGCGCTCACGCCGTCCAGTATGCTCTTGGTGAACAGCACCTCATGATTGCCGGTGAGCCCACTGTTGAGTGAGCCGACAACCGCCATTGCGCCGACGCAATAGAGCAGTGTTGCCGTAATGAATCCCTCACCAAGTTTTGAGCCGCCGGCATCCGACCTGGAAAAACGGTGCTCCATATTGCCGACAAAGCGATTGAAGCGCCCGTCGAAGTCGAGTATCATGCCGATTGCCCCACCAACGACGATTGCGATGGTGGCGATGAGAATATTCTCGCCCTTGAGCATACCGCTGATGCCAATGTAGAGGACGATGAGGCCGAGTCCCTGCATAATGCCGCCGGAGACACGCTCCGGAATGCCCTTCTTGAGCAGCAGTCCGAGCGCGCCGCCGACGATGATTGCCGCGGCATTGACGATGGTTCCGAGCATGGGCGGGGGATTCCTTTCCTTGTATGCAAAAGAGCATAACGACTGATATTCAAATGAGATTCCGTATGATTATACGCCAATCGAGATGGAAAAGAAAGCAATTACTTTTCCTATTGGAAAGCAAGGAAACAATGAAGGGTGCATGATTGAAACGAATCTGCGAAAGCGGCGGCGGACGGTGTGAACCGTCCGCCGCAGTTGCTTGTATTTACTGTTTTTCTACGCCGAGGATGACGGGTTCCTTATTGACATCCCATTCCTTCGTGTAGCCCTTTGCGCCCTTGAGCAATGCGTTGCCCAGCGTTTCGGAGAGGATTTCCGCACCAAAGCGGGAGAAGATCTCCTCGATCTTTGCGCTGCCTTCATAGGAGAGGGTGATGTGGTCGCTGACCTCAAAGCCCGCTTCTTTGCGCATGGTCTGCACTTTGCTGATGAGCTCGCGGACGAACCCTTCGTCGATGAGCTCCGTCGTGAGCTTGGTGTCCAGAACGACGATGTTATCGTTATCCGTGGCGGCGACGAAGCCATCCGTCTTTCCCGTGGAGACCAATACGTCCTCCGGGCCAAGCACCACGAATACCTCGTCGATGGTAGTCTCATAGTTCCTGCCCGCCGCATGCGTGCGAACCACCAGATTGCCAATGCCCGCCTCGCCGAGATGCGCGCCGATCTTCGGCAAAATCTTGCCATAGCGCGGCCCCAAGGTTTTGAGCTGGGGCTTGACCACATAGCTCAGAAAGCCGGAGGCATCCACAACGAACTCCGCTTTCTTGACGTTGAGCTCCTCGGTGATGATGCTGACATAGCGCGCATCCATCGGCTCTCCCTGAATATACATGAGGGCGAGCGGTTGACGCGTCTTTACCGCGCCGTCGTTGCGCGCCGCACGGCCGAGGGTGACGATGTCGAGCACGCGGGCCATGTTCTCTTCCAAATCGGCGTCGATGCGCGCTTCGTCCGCAACCGGATAGTCGCAGAAATGCACGCTCTCCGGTGCGTTCGAATCCACACTGCGCACGATATTTTGGTAGATTTCCTCCGTCATAAACGGCAGGAAGGGAGCCGATAGCAGCGTGAGCGTATACAGGGCGGTATAGAGCGTCATATACGCGGCCTTTTTATCCTCGGTCATCTCGCTGCCCCAGTAGCGCTCGCGGCAGCGGCGCACATACCAGTTGCTCAGTTCGTCCGAGAAGGCCTGCAGCGCTCTGCCGCCTTCGGTGATGCGCAGCTTGTCAAGGTTGCCGTCCACGGTTTTGACCAGCGTATTGAGCCGCGAGAGCACCCAGCGGTCCATCTCGCTGAGCTGACAGTTTTCCAGGCGATATTGCGTCGGATCAAACTTGTCTAGCTCCGCATACAGCACATAGAAGCAATAGGTGTTCCAGAAGGTGCCGATGAACTTTCTCTGCGCCTCGCTGACCGCCTCCGCCGAGAAACGGCTGGGCAGCCAGGGCATGGAACCCGTATAGAAATACCAGCGAACAGCGTCCGCGCCCTGCGCGTCCAGAACCGTCCATGGATCAACCACATTGCCAAGATGCTTGCTCATCTTGCGGCCTTCCATATCCTGCACATGTCCCATGACGATGCAGTTCTGGAACGCGGCCTCGTCGAAGAGGCAGGTGGAGATGGCGAGCAGAGAATAGAACCAACCGCGCGTCTGGTCAATGGCCTCGCTGATGAACTGCGCGGGATAGCGTTTCTCAAACTCCTCTTTGTTTTCAAATGGATAGTGCCACTGCGCAAAGGGCATCGCGCCGCTGTCAAACCAGCAGTCGATGACCACGGGTTCACGCTCCATAGTCCTGCCGCATTTCGGGCAGGGGAAGGTTACCTCGTCGATATAGGGCTTATGCAGTTCGATCTCCGGCGAGACGGAGGGGTTAAGCGCCTGCAACTCCGCGCGGGAGCCGACAACATGTATGTGCCCGCATTCGCACATCCAGACGGGCAGCGGCGTGCCCCAGTAGCGCTCGCGCGAGACGCCCCAGTCGATCACGTTCTCAAGGAAATTGCCCATGCGGCCTTCCTTGATTGTTTCAGGGATCCAGTTAACGCTGCGGTTGAAGGCGATGAGCTTTTCCTTGACCGCGGTCATCTTAATGAACCAGCTTTCTCTGGCGTAATAGATCAACGGGGTGTCACAGCGCCAGCAGAAGGGGTAGCTGTGTTCGAACGGCAGCGCGGCGAAGAGCTTGTTGCTTTCCTTGAGCGCTTGCAGAACGGGCTTGTCCGCGTCCTTGACGAATAGACCGTCCCAGGGGGTTCCGCCAACCATATGGCCGCTTGCATCTACAAACTGCACGAATGGCAGATCCCATTTTTTACCCACGCGGGAGTCGTCCTCGCCGAATGCGGGGGCAATGTGAACAACACCGGAACCATCCTCGAGCGAGACATAGTCGTCCGCAACCACGCGGTAACCCTTCTTGCCGCCGAAGTTGACAGGCAGCTCAAAAAGCGGGATGTACTCCGTGCCGACAAGGTCCTGTCCCTTGCAGGTGGAGAGAATCTCGGCGGATTCGCCAAGCACGTTTTTCACCAGTGCCTCGGCGAGGATATAGGTTTCGCCGTCCTTCTTCGCTCTGGCATACGTCTCCTTTGCGTTGACGCAGAGGGCGACGTTGCTCGGCAGCGTCCAGGGCGTAGTCGTCCAGGCGAGGATCGCAACGGTGGGATCGTCCTTGAGAAAGAACTTCGCGATGGCGGAGGTCTCCTTCACGTCCTTATAGCCCTGCGCGACCTCGTGGCTTGACAGTGCGGTTCCGCAGCGCGGGCAATAGGGAACGATCTTGTGCCCCTTATAGAGCAGACCCTTCTCGTGGATGGTTTTGAGCGCCCACCAGATGCTCTCGATATAGTTGTTGTCGTAGGTGATATAGGGGTTTTCCATATCCGCCCAGAAGCCAACCCGGTCGGACATGGTTTCCCACTCGGCCTTATATTTCCAGACCGATTTCTTGCACTCTTTGATGAACGGCTCGATGCCGTAGGCCTCGATTTGCTCCTTGCCGTCAAGACCTAAGAGCTTTTCAACCTCGATTTCAACCGGCAACCCATGCGTATCCCAGCCGGCCTTGCGGAGCACGTCGTAGCCCTTCATGGTTTTATAGCGCGGGATGATGTCCTTGATCGAGCGCGTGAGTACATGGCCGATGTGCGGTTTACCGTTGGCCGTCGGCGGGCCGTCAAAGAAGGTATAAGGTTTTGCGCCCTTTCTCAGGCGCACACTCTTTTGAAAGATCTGGTGCTCTTTCCAAAATGCGAGCACCTCTTTCTCGCGCGGCACAAAATTCAGCTCGCTCGATGCCTTTTTGTACATGTTCCTGTCTCCTTACCGTTTTTCGGTGAAAAAAATAGCCTTCCGTCCCAAAGAAAAGGGACGAAAAGCATCATATCTGCTTTGCGCGGTACCACCCTGCTTGACGACTGACTGCCGCCCGCTCAAGACCCCCTTAACGCGGGGGATAGACGTCGCGCGTTACTCGGTAAAAAAGACCTTTGGCGCGCGCGCTCCCGAGTGATGCCGTCTTTCCCGCCCGCCGCCGCCTCGCACCCTTCGCGGCTCGCTTTTACGGACAATCTTAGAATCCGGCCTGTCCCGTTCAACGCTGTAACAGAAGAAGTATAGCGTTTTTTTGCCTGTTTGTAAAGGGAGTGAGGCGAGAATTTAGTACAATATGGGCGGTTTTATGCGGTTTTGAGATGCCTTTTGGCGGATTTGACCTTAACAGACGGGATATTCTCTGATATAATATTTCATTACGAAACGCAAGATAGAGGACTAAGGGAAACACAATGGATTTTAAACAGGCAATCGCCGCCGTGCTCTCGGCAGAGACGGGAATCGGTGCGGACGAACTGCAAACCTGGCTCGAAACGCCGCCGAATCCGGAGATGGGGGATTATGCTTTCCCCTGCTTCAAGCTCGCAAAGACTCTCCGCAAAGCACCGCCGGCGATTGCGGCGGAGCTTGCCTCCGCGTTCAAGCTGCCGCAAGGCGTCGCCAAGGCGGAGCCTGCGGGCGGATATGTCAACTTTACGCTCGACAAATCGGCGCAGGCGAAGGCCGTGCTCACGCGCGTGTTTGAAGAAGGCGCCCGCTTCGGCGGTTCCGATCTGGGCGAAGGGCGAAATGTCTGCATCGACTACTCCTCCGTCAACATCGCAAAGCCGTTCCACATCGGCCATTTGCCGACGACGGTAATCGGCAGCGCGCTGTATCGCATCTATAACCATCTCGGGTTCCGCTCCGTTGGCATCAACCACCTGGGCGACTGGGGTACGCAATTTGGCAAGATGATTGTCGCCTTCCAACTTTGGGGTGATCGGGAGACCATCGAGCGGGGCGGTGTGGACGAGCTGGTCAAGCTCTACGTGCGCTATCATCAGGAGGTGGAGGACAATCCTTCTCTGGACGATCAGGCGCGTGCCTGGTTCAAGCGCATCGAGGATGGCGATGCGGAAGCCCTCGCGCTCTTCGAATGGTTCAAAAAACTTACACTCAAAGAGGTTGAGGAGGTCTACGACATTCTCGGTATCCGCTTTGACAGTTACGCGGGTGAAAGTTTCTATAACGACAAAATGGGCCGCGTTGTGGACGAACTGCGCGAAAAAGGTCTCCTGAAGCTCGATCAGGGCGCGCAGATTGTCGATTTGAGCGAGTATAAAATGCCGCCGTGCATCATCCTGCGCTCGGATGGGGCGACGCTCTACGCCACGCGGGATATCGCTGCCGCGCTCTACCGAAAGGATACCTATGATTTTGCAAAGAGCCTCTATGTCGTAGCCTACCAGCAGGACCTGCATTTCCGGCAGTGGTTCAAGGTGGTCGAATTGATGGGGTACGACTGGGCAAAGGATTTGATCCATGTTTCGTTTGGCATGGTGAGCGGCACGGAAGGCGCTTTCTCTACGCGCAAGGGCAACATGGTGAAGCTTCGGGATGTGCTCTCGGCCGCATGCGAAAAGACGCTGGAGATCATCCGGGAAAAGAGCCCCGATCTGGAGGACAAGGAAACCATAGCTTCGCAGGTTGGCATCGGTGCGCTGATCTGGAACAGCCTTTACAACGGCCGCATCAAGGACGTTGTGTTCGATTGGGATGCGGTGCTTAATTTTGACGGCGAGACGGGTCCCTATGCGCAATATACGCATGCGCGCGCCTGCTCCGTGCTCAGGAAGGCAAACGATGCGCCCGGCGAGATCGATTATAGCGTGCTTGCGGATACGGAGTCCGCGGCGGTGATCGCCGCGCTCGGCGCGTTCCCGGACGCGGTGGTCGAGGCAATGGAGAAGAACGAGCCGTATCTTGTCACACGCGCGGTGATGCGCATCTGCACCGCTTTTAACAAGTTTTACTATGAGCAGCGGATCATGGCGGATGATACGGTCGTGCGGCAGGCGCGCCTCGCGCTGACGGACGCGACCCGGCGGGTGATCGCCATCGGGCTGAACCTCATCGGCGTCGCCGCGCCGGAACGTATGTAAACGGACAATATTTGGATTGCAGAGATAGAGGAGCAGGAAACAACGTATGCTGGATATCAAGTTGATTCGCACGCAGCCGGAGCTGGTGAAGGAAAACATCAAGAAGAAGTTTCAGTTCGACAAGCTCGCGCTTGTGGATGAGGTTATCGCGATGGACGCGGAATACCGCGAGGCACACACCCGCGCGGACTATCTGCGCTCCCAGCGCAACTCGATCAGCAAATCCATTGGCGCGCTGATGGCAAAGGGGCAAAAGGACGAGGCAGAGGCCGCTAAGCAGCAGGTCAACGACATGGCGGACGAGATGGCGCGCCTTGCGGTGCGGGAGGACGAGCTCTCCGCCGAGATCAGAAAACGAATGCTTGTGATTCCGAACATCATCGACAGCAGCGTGCCCATCGGCAAGGACGACTCCGAGAATGTCGAGGTCGAGCGCTTTGGCGAGGCGAACATTCCGTCGTTTGAGATTCCCTACCATGTGGAGATCATGGAACGGTTTAAAGGCATCGATCTCGACGCCGCACGCAAGGTCAGCGGAAACGGTTTTTACTATCTCTGCGGCGATATCGCCCTGCTCCAGTCGGCCATCCTCGCTTATGCGCGGGATTTCATGGTCGATCGCGGGTTCACCTACTATATCCCGCCGTTCATGATTCGCTCCGGCGTGGTCACGGGCGTGATGAGCTTCAGCGAGATGGAGGGCATGATGTATAAGATTGAGGGAGAGGACCTCTATCTCATCGGCACCAGCGAACACTCCATGATCGGCAAATTCATCGATACTTTTCTGGAGGAGAGTGAGCTGCCGCAAACGTTGACGAGCTATTCGCCGTGTTTCCGCAAGGAGGTTGGCGCGCATGGCATCGAGGAACGCGGCGTCTATCGCATCCATCAGTTTGAGAAGCAGGAGATGATCGTGGTCTGCAAGCCGGAGGAGAGCATGCAGTGGTTTTCAACGTTGCTGAAGAATACAATCGAGTTCTTCCGTTCGTTGGATATCCCCGTGCGCTCGCTGGAGTGCTGCTCGGGCGATCTGGCCGATCTGAAGGTGAAGAGCATGGACGTGGAGGCCTGGTCCCCGCGCCAGCAGAAGTATTTCGAGGTGGGCAGCTGCTCCAATCTGGGCGATGCGCAGGCGCGCCGCCTCGGTATCCGCGTGAAGAACAAGGAGACGGGCAACTATTTTCCGCATACGCTCAATAACACCGTCGTTGCCCCGCCGCGTATGCTGATCGCCTTTCTCGAAAACAACCTCCGGGAAGATGGCAGCATCGCGATTCCCGAAGCGCTCCGCCCATATTTCAGAAACAAAACGGAGATTCGGTAAGCACCTCTGCCGGATCGAGACAGTCCATCGGTCCGAAAGGGAAACGGGAATAATGCATAGCAATGGAGCCGCAACGCGGCTCCATTGTTGAGGCCGTCAAAAAACAAGTTTTTTGACGGGGCAACCGCTCTTTGCCTCTCGTCCTCCGGACTCCGAACGGCAAAGAGCTGCGAAGAAACCGCCCGATCCCGGGCGATCCGTCGCGGTGGCAAAGCCACCGCAGCCGGAACCGATGGGTTAAGGGCTGCGGCCCTTAACAATCCAGGGACTTTTTTGACAGGTATAACAATGGAGCCGCATTGCGGCTCCATTGTTATCTCAGCGCGAGATACGAACTGCGTTTTGGTCTTGACCGGCGCTACTGCTCATATAAGGCAGCCATGCTTTGTATTCTCCGTTTCATTTCTGCGCGTATGGCCAATGGTTCCAGGCATTCGCATTGATCCCCGAAACTGAACAGAACATTATAGTAGAAATCGTTCTCAATGAAAGGAAAACGAACCACATAATGCGCGTCTCCGTCTGGCGTAAACTGTTCATACGGGCAATAATCGAGTACTCTGTCCATGACGGAGCGATGGATGCGGATTGTTATCTTCGTTTGCAGCGCTGCCAAAGCATCCGAAAAATCCAATTGTGGTTTTGGGTGTTCCCTCGGTGCGAAGGTGTCTTCCTGTATGGTCAGCTTAGAGGTGCGGGATAGTTTGAACAAGCGAAAATCATCTCTTAGCAGGCAATATCCTTGCCAATACCACTGACTATTTTTTAAAGCAAGCTGATATGGCTCTGCAACCCGCGTGGTTCTGTTGCCGTGGCGGTCCACATATTCAAACGCGAGCAGCCTGCTCTCCTGAATCGCGGTTCGGATTCGTTCCAGATTTGGCTGTATGTTTCTGTTACCCATCCAGGGACTGAGATCGATTGAGATTTGATTGGACCTAATTTCGATGTCTTTCGCCCGGTCGGCGGGGATAAAACTCTTAACTTTTGCGAAGGCATGTACCAATTCATCCCCCCGAACCATATTGGAAAGGCTGGAAAGCCCCATCAGGATGACGGAAAGGTCGGTAGCGGAAAACACCTTTCTGTCGATTTTATAGTTCTCCATGATTTCGAAGCCTCCGCCCACACCCGATGTTGAGCGAACGGGGACACCCGCCATGTTGATCGCGTCGATATCGCGGTAGATGGTGCGGGGGGAAACTTCAAACAGATCTGCCAATTCCTGCGCGCCGATACGCTCTCGCTCCAGGAGCATCAGAATGATGCTGATAAGCCGGTCAACCTTCATCGGGTCGGCTCCTTCCTATTGTTTCCCTCATCCTATATTGCTGCCATAACATTGTCAACAATTATGACGTATAGTAAAGAGGAACCTTTCATGAAACAATCCGGGGGGGATAGCATGCGGAAAAAGGCTTTGGTTGTCATCGATATTCAAAATGACATTACAAAAAATTATAAGGATGTGATCGGCAATATCAATCAAGCGATTGATTGGGCGGTCGAGAACGGGATTCCCGTCGTCTACATCAGGCACGAAAACCTGTCGGAAGGGACGAGGACATTTAAGCCGAATACACGTGGGGCTGAATTGGTTTCCGACATGAAAATTGTATCCGATCATGTGTTTACAAAATACAAGGGCAACGCATTGACCAGCGAAGCCTTCGCAGCCTACATCCGTGAAAATGAAATTTGTGAGTTTTACATTGCGGGAGCAGACGCCGCCGCATGTGTCAAATCAACCTGCTATAACTTGCGTTTGGCTAACTACGTCGTACGCGTTTTATCCGATTGCATCACCAGTTATGACAAGGATAAAATTGGCGAGATGCTGCGCTATTATGAGAGCAAAGGCTGCGATTGTATCACGTTGGATTGCCTGCAAAACTCCATTGCGCAATAAAAGGAACCGCTTGCGCGGCTCCTAAGGCCGTCAAAAAACTCATTTTTGACGGGGCAACCGCTCTTTGCCTCTCGTCCTCCGGACTCCGAACGGCAAAGAGCTGCGAAGAAATCGCCCGTTCCGGGCGATCCGTCGCGGCGGCAAGCCACCGCAGCCGGAATTGATGGGTGAAGGGCTGCGGCCCTTCACAATCCCGGGATTTTTTTGGCAGACGAAAGGAACCGCTTGCGCGGTTCTTAAGGCCGTCAAAAAACGAGTTTTTTGACGTGACAACCGCTCTTTGCCCCTCGTCCTCCGGACTCCGAACGGCAAAGAGCTGCAAAGCAATCGCCCGGTTCCGGGCGATCCGTCGCGGCGGCAAAGCCACCGCAGCCGGAATTGATGGGTGAAGGGCCGCCGCCCTTCACAATCCCGGGATTTTTTAGCAAACGAAAGGAACCGCGCAAGCGGTTCCTTTTGTGTGTGAGTCGGTTTAGGCTGCCGGTTGTTCGACGGCGGTATCCGTGGTGTCGGTGGTCGTGGTGTCGGTGGTCGTGGTGCCGGTTGCCGCTTCGTCGAGTTTGGCCTGTGCGCCGCCTGCGCAGACATCGCAGGGATCCCAGCGGTTGGCCGCGAACGCGTCGTCCAGAGAGCCGGCGAACAGCGTGCCGCCTTCGGCCGCGGGAGTCTTGTCCTTGATGTACGGGCAGTTGCGGTCAAAATGATAGCTCTTGCCATAACGAGTCCAGTAGACCTCGCCGACGGCTTCCGCCTGCGCTTCCTGCTGGAGCTGCTGAACCTGCTGCTCGTTGGGTTGCTGGAAGTCCGTACTGGCGGCGCCAGCGCCGACGAGCAAGGCCGCAAGGATAGCGATCAGGATGGTCTTGGTCTTTTTATTGAGTTTGTCGGACTTGGCGAGCAGGAAGATGCCGATGGGCAGGAAGCAAACCAGAACCATGATCACGCCTAGCTGGTGCCAGAGTGTGCGCACGAATTTGCTGTCCGCGAGGCAGGGGCGAATGCGGTTGGATTTCTTCCAGAGCTGCGCGGCGACGATGCAGAAGATTGCGTCGAGCACCAGCGCGCCGATCATCATGAGGAATTCCGGATCGTTCCAGTTCTGCGCGCCGTTACGGATCGCATAGCTGAACGCAAAGAACGCGGCAACCTCCGCCGCAATGGCGAGCACCCAGAGGATGATCGCGCCGATACGCAGACCCTTGACGGAGCCCTTTCCGCCGGAGGCGGGCGCTTCCGTTTCCTGTTCAGCCAAAACCTGCTCGGCGGCTTCGTCCGCCTTCTCCGCCTGGACAGGCGCCTTCTTTGGGGCCGCCTTGACAGGGGCTGCCTTCGCGGGAGCGGACTTGGTCACCGTTCCCTTCTTGGCTTCCGCGGCCTTTTTTGCGGCGGCAGCCTTCTTTGCGGCCTCTGCTTTCGCCGCATCAGACACGGTCGGTTTTTTCTCCATATATTACCTCCACGATTGAAACTAGTAATAATTACAGTATAGCAACATCAAAAAATGCATGCAAGAACAGTTGTGTCAAAAAAAAGGCGTTTCGTGACATCACGGCTGAAAAACCGGCGGCGGGGCACCGCGCGAAGAATTGCGTCCGCTCTGGCGAATTGAAAGGACAGCTGATATAATAAAAAAAGAGAGAAGAACGCGCGCGAAAAGGACGCTGAAAAAGCGGGCGATGCGTCGGACTTTTCCCTGCTTGATTGGAAACCAGACTGGGAGGAACCACGATCTTATATGTTGAATTTTGAATTTTATAGTCCTACGCGCGTCGTCTTTGGCAGCGGCGCTGCGGATCAAATCGGCGCACAGGTTGCGCCGCTGGCAAAAAAGGTGCTGGTGCATTATGGCAGCGATCGAATCGAAAGAAGCGGCCTGCTCAAGCGCGTTACCGACTCGCTCGCCGCCTCCGGCGTCTCCTATGTTACCCTAGGCGGAGTGATCGCAAACCCCGATATCGAACTGGCGATGAAGGGCGTTGCGCTCGGGCGGCTGGAAGGGGTGGATCTCGTGCTCTGCGTTGGCGGCGGGTCGGTCATCGACTCCGGCAAGGCCATCGCGCTGGGATTGAAAAATCCGCAGATCGACCTCTGGAAAATCTATGAGAACAATCTCGAAACCAGCGGCGCGCTGCCCGTTGCCTGCGTGCTGACCTTTCCCGCCGCCGGCAGCGAGGCGAGCAACAGCAGTGTTCTGAGCAACTATATGCTGCAAAAGAAGTGCGGCTACAATCGCGAGTGGATTCGTCCCGTGCTCGCGGTCATCGACCCGACGCTGTTTGGCACGATTCCGAAGTTTCAGATTGCGTCCGGCGTTGCGGATATGATGAGTCATATCTTTGAGCGTTATTTTTCGAATACCGAACATACGGATCTGATCGACGCGCTGGCGGAGGCGACACTGCGCACACTGATTGAGTTTGGGCCCAAGGTGATTGCAGACCCGGCGGATTACGACGCCTGGACACAGATTGCGCTCTCCGGAACCATTGCGCACAATAATATGCTCGGCGTTGGCCGGGAGCAGGACTGGGCCTGCCACAAGCTGGATCATGAGCTGACCGCGCGCTTCGGCGTGACGCATGGCGCCGGACTGGCCGTCTTAACCCCGGCGTGGATGCGCTATGTCTGGCGCGTCAACCCCAGGCGATTTTATGACTTTGCGGTGCGGATTATGGGCGAGGAGGAAAATCCAAAGGCGGTCGCCGCAACCATCGAGAGCGGCATTTCCGCGCTGGAGACGTTCTATTCGCGCATGGGACTGCCAAGTCGACTCATCAAGCTCGGCGTCGACCCGAAGCAGATTCCCGATATGGCGCGCGCGGTGACCCGACTGCCGGACGGTACGGAACGCCCCGTCGGCGGGCTCAAGAAAATCTATGAGGCGGATGCCAAGGCAATCTACGAAAAGGCGATTTAGTCCGCTAAACTGACAGACAGATAAACTCCCCGCCTGTTTCAGGCGGGGAGTTCAGAGCATCAACAAACCCAGTAGGGGGTTTGGGGGATTTCGAAAATCCCCCATGTTCCTTCAAATTTGGCGATTCATTCGCCGAATTTGTGAAAAAATGGCGCGATTCGCGTCATTTTAACCCAAAGTAAAACCCATC
>JAYFQU010000054.1:0-22970 GCA_034926785.1 Christensenella sp. | reverse complement strand
ATTCTGCGATAAGATGTGTTTGAAGCATAACCTTCGTCCTTTCTCGTAGTGGCTTGAACAACCTTAATCTACAAGATTTGAAGCGGTTATGCTTCTTCTTTTTTTTACTTACCCCAATCTATAGTGTAGAACCTTTTTTATGAGCAAACAGACGAAAAATGGATAATATATACAGAAACGGGCCGAACCATTGTCATTGACCGCGCGTTGTGGTACGCTGTTGCAGACGGTTCTTTGATCGGCCCTTCTTATGATTTCATCAGACAATTTTATCGGATGGGAGTATTTGCGCAATGGAGACAATCGCGAAAAACGAAGGCTCCGCTGCGGGCGGAAAAACGTCCGCAGAGTTGCTTCGTAAAAAGACCTTCAACCGCAACAAATGGTTTTTTTCGGTTAGCGGCATCGGCCGCGACATGAGCTATTCACTCATCGATTCCTTTCTGCTGATCTATATTCAGTTCGGCGTTTCGCTCACACTGGCGCAGTTTACGACGCTAAGCCTGATCATCGGCGTCGGCGGACGCGTTTGGGACGCGATGAACGACCCGCTGATGGGCGCGATTATCGAGGGTTCGCACTTTAAAAAGGGCAAGTTCCGTCCGTGGATTCTGCTTGGCGCAATCCTCTGCGGGCTGGTCATCATTTTGATGTTTAATATTCAGAGCATTCCCGGGTGGCGCTTCGTTGTGTTCATGACGGTGATGTACCTGCTCTGGGAATCGACATTTACGATGAACGACATCGGCTATTGGGCGATGCTGCCGAGCCTTTCAAGCGTGAAGGAAGAGCGAAACTCCATCACGACGCTTACCGTGCTCTTTGCGGGCGTGGGAGCCATTCTTGCGCAGGGCCTGATTCCGCAGGTAACCGTCGGCGACATGCGCGCGGGCTATCGGCTGGTGTCCATCATCATTGCGCTTGCATTCATCGGCTGTCAGCTGCTGCTGTTCTTCACGGTGAAGGAGCCGCCGCGGCGCAAAGTGGAACAGACGGAGAATATCTCGCTGAAGAAAATGTGGCGCACGATCATTCGGAACGATCAGATTCTCTGGATGACGCTCTCAATGCTGTTCTACAACATCGGCAGCACGATGCTGATCGCGCTGGCGGCAAACCTCCTCTATATGGAGATTGGCTATAACGGAACGCTCTATTTCTATGTGGTCGTTGCCTACGGGGTGACGATGGTCGCCGTCAATGCTCTCTACCCGTGGCTGGCCAACAAACTTGGCAGAAAGCGACTGCAGAATCTCAGCATACTGGCCGCGGTGATCGGTTATCTCGCAATTGCCGCGATGGGCTGGTCTTCGATCCTGCCGTTCAATATCGCGCTGCTCTGCGCGTTTTGCATCATGGTTTCGGCGGGTCAATCGCTGTTTTACATGACCTGCATCATCAACATGACCAACTGCGTGGAATATAACGACTATCGATACGGCGAGCGGAACGAGGCGGTGGTCTCCACTCTGCGCCCGTTTATGGCGAAGTTTGCCGCCGCGATGCATACGCTCATCGTCACGCTGGTGCTCGCTATTTCCGGCACATTCCTCTTAAGCCAGTCCATCAGCACGCTGGAAACCCAGCGGGACTTTTTCGACCGTCAGGACACCGCCGCGCAAACCTATTATATTCAGCAAGTGCAGCGTTATTTGCCTGAATATGAGGGGCTCGTCAGCGGAACGGAGGCGTTTAACGCCGCTGCCGCGAAGGTGGATCGGTTCATTGCGCAGGACAGCGCGATGAGCGCTTATCAGATTGACGCAAAATACGTCCCGGTGCTGAAAGAAGCGATGGTGATCCAGACAAACGATGACGGAACGACGAAGGAGCTTGGGCGTCTCGGCGCGTTTGATGCGGCGAGCATCGCCTCCGGCGGTACATATGCGCTGAAGATCGACGACCTTGCCAGCGGCGCGGAAAGCGCGGCGAACCTGAGCTTCCGCGACCAAAGCACGCTGACCATGCGCATCTGGGTGCGCGCGGCGATGACGATTCTGCCGATCATGCTGCTGCTGCTCTCGCTCTATACGCAGAGAAAGAAGTTCATCATCGACGAGGATTATTACGATCGTATGATGGCGGAGATCGACAGCCGCAAGGAAGAAGAAACCCCCGTGGTTTAGCACCCATACACGGACTGCACGAAAAACGCGCCGGATGAACCGGCGCGTTTCAGCCCATCGACAAAGTCCTGCGGACTCTGCCGATGGGCTTTACTTTGGGTTAAACCGACGCGAATTGCGCCATCTTCCTACACCGGAAACGGAAGCGGGAATCACCGGATCCACTCCGACGCCTCAGGGAAACAATGCATATGCGTCGGGGAGAGGGCGCGGTAACCGTCGCACAGGCCCATCCATTTGCGAAGGCCGAGGCGGATGGAGCGCAGTTTGAAATACATGCAGATATCCTGAACCATCTTTTCATCAAACTGGCTTTTGTGGCAGGCGAGCGCCTCCGCCCGCGCGGAGAAATGATTCCGGATCGAAAGATAGGCATTCGGCTTGTCGGTATAATAGAAGGCAAGCGCTTTTACGGCATGGCTGCCGCTAAAGCCGACGCTCTGCATCACGCTCTCAAACGGCGCCATATTCATGCTCATCTTCGCCGCCAGGCCCGCTTTGATATGGTCGATATGACACTCGCTGATGACGTTCGGATCGGGCGCAAAGACCGCATCCGGCTTGAGCCGCACGATCTGTTTGGCAACTTCGCAGGCTACGTCCTCCATGCGATACAGGCCCCCGTCATGAAACGGTAGGAACGTAACATCCGTGACGCCGAGCAGCTTTGCCGAGTCGAGCGCCTCCCGCCGGCGAATCTCCACGAGCGGATCGCCGGAGAGCGAGGGGTCGATTGCGCCCATGCGCCCATCCGTGAGGATCAGAAAGGATACATGCTTCCCCGATTGTGTCAGCGCGCGGATGGTTGGCGCGCAGGCCACTTCGATGTCGTCCGGGTGTGGGCCGATGAAGAGATATCGCTCAAATGAGCCAAGCTTTGGCAGTGGGGCAACGCGTTTCAGGATGGATAAAAACATAGCAGCAGCCTCCGATGAATGCGGGATTTCGATACTCTTTTGTCAGTATATCACGTGTGCGGCGTTGCCGTAAGAGGATGCGCGGGGTATAATAAAACTCACAGCGGAGAAGAATCCGCTTTCGCAGAAACGAAAGAGCAGGAGGGAGACGCATGCCAATCCCACAAGCGCAATCGGCTTGCCTCTATGAGGGCGCCGCCGCAATTGACCGTACAACCGTGCGGATGGATGCGGCGTTGGAACCTGTTCGGGAAGGTGTGCTCGCAATGCTTTCCTTTGGGGAGGCGCAGCCTTGCCCCGGCGGAGCGATCGCTCGTTTTCGGCAGAATACGGCATTTTCGGCGGAACGATATGTACTCAGCGTAGGCGAGGGCGGCGTTTCTGTGGAGGTCGGCGGGCCGGAGGCGGCGGTACACGCCGCGGCAACGATCGCCCAACTGCTCGCGGAGCATGAGGGAGCGCTGCCGTATTGCCTCGTGGAGGACGAGCCGCGCTTTGGCTGGAGAGGGTTATTAATCGATGTCTGCCGACACTTTTTTCCGATGGAGACGATCATGCGGCTCGTCGATTGGATGACGTACTACAAATATAACCGTTTACATTTGCATTTGACAGACGACCAGGGCTTCCGATTTGAGAGCGAGCAGTTCCCCCTGCTGAACAAGGTCGGTTCTTGGCGCAACAGCACGCTCGTGAAGCATAACGGGAGGGCTGAGCAGGATGGAATTCCTCACGGAGGCTATTACACGAAGGAAGAACTGCGCGCGCTGGTTCGCTATGCCGGGGCGCGCGGCATTGAGATCGTTCCGGAAATCGAGATGCCCGGGCATGCGCTTGCCATCCTTGCGGCCTATCCCGAACGATCCTGTTTTCAGGAGCCGGTCGAGGTTGCAACGCGCTTTGGCGTAACGGATTTTTCTAAGAAACTCTTTTGTGCTGGCGACGAAAAAACCGATCGGTTTATACGTTCCCTGCTGGATGAAGTGATGGGGGTGTTTCCGTTCCCCTATATCCATATCGGCGGGGATGAGGCGCTGAAGGAAGACTGGAAACGCTGCAAGAAGTGCCAGTCCCTCCGCAAAGCGCAGGGCCTAACGAATGAACGCGAGCTGCAGGGATACTTTCTTAATCGCATGGTGGCATATCTCGAACAGCGGGGCAGGCGGGCTATCGTCTGGAATGACGGACTTTGTGATACGCTATCCAGCAGCGCAATTGCGCAGGACTGGACGCCTTTTTTTATCGAGGGGCGAGGGCGAACCGCGCGGCATATCCGCGCAGGCGGGCAGGCGATTATGAGCGCATACCTTCGCGTCTACTATGATCTCCCATATGCGCTCATTCCGCTCAAGGCGACATATCAATATGAACCTGTTTTCCATAATATATCCGGCGAACAGGAGGGCAATATCCTTGGCGTAGAGGCGGCGATCTGGACGGAATGGATCGATACGGAGGAAAAGCTGTTTTTTAACACGCTTCCGCGCCTCGCCGCAACGGCTGAAACGGGCTGGACGAAGAGGCGAACGCCCTATTACGCGTTTTTAATGCGGCTGAAACCGCACTATGATCTCTATAGGCGTCTGGGGATGACCTACGCCAGGGATGTTGAACGGCCGTATTCGCTTTGGAGGCGAATCTCCGGCACTTGGACGTTTTTAAGGAAGGAAACCCATGCGGAACTGCTGGAGCAGACCCGGCGGGATTCGCATGGCGACCAGAGCAAGAACAATAAAAGCAAGAGGTGAAAGAAATGAACGAAATACTGAACAATCTCAAAACAAGACGCAGTATACGCGCTTACAAACCCGAACAGGTGGACCCGTCTCTGCTGGAGCAGGTTCTGGAGGTGGGAATCTATGCGCCGACCGGCGGCGGGAGGCAAACGCCCTTCATTGTTGCCGTTCAGGACCCGGAGACGGTGCGGCAGCTTTCCCGTATGAACGCCGCGGTAAACGGCGCAACGGGTGATCCGTTCTATGGCGCGCCGACGGTACTCGTCGTGCTTGCGGATCGTTCGCGCGGAACCTACCTATTAGACGGCGCATCGGTGATGACCACGCTGCTTTATGCGGCGCATGCGCTTGGCCTTGGCTCCTGTTGGGTTCACCGCGCAAAGGAGGAATTTGAGAGCGAAGAGGGCAAGGCGCTGCTCAAAAAATGGGGAATCGAGGGTGATGTGGAAGGAATTGGGCATGTGATTCTCGGTTATCCCGATGGAGACGCCCCCGAGCCGGCGCCACGAAAGGCGAATTATATCGTGCGCGTATAGCGCAGAGGGAAAACGCGGCGCACCCCGAATCACTTTGGCAAGGAGCTTTAAATGAAAATTCTCGTCTGCAACGTTGGCAGCACTTCACTGAAATATCGTCTGTTTGACCTCGATGCGGAGGAGAAGACACTATCGGAAGGCAAGATGGAGCGAGTCGGAACGCAATCCGGTACGTGGACGCATCAGGATACGGGCGAAGCGGCAACAAAAGAGACGCTGCCGATCCCCGACTATGCCTCCGGCATACGCCTCATGCAGGAGGCGCTGCTGCGGCAATCGCTTACGTCTATGGAAGCGCTTGACTGTGTGGCGTTTAAGGTTGTGCACGCCAAGGAGGTTACGGGGGTACAATTGCTGGACGAGCGCGTGCTTGCCGCCATGACTGCCTTTAATACGGTTGCGCCGAGCCATAACCCGCCATATATTGCCGCGATCCGCCAGTTTCGGGCGGCGCTGCCCAATACGCCGCTGGTCGGTTCCTTTGAGACGGGCTTTCACGCGAGCATGCCGCCGGAGGCGTACCTGTATTCGATCCCGATTGAGGTCTCACGCAAATACGCCATCCGCCGTTATGGTTTTCACGGCGCGTCGCATGAATATGTCTCCATGCGCACGGCGGAGCTGATGGGAAAGACGGACTTTAAGCTCATCTCCTGCCACCTGGGCGGCAGCGGCTCCCTTTGCGCGGTGGTCAACGGGAGATCGATTGACACCAATCTTGGCCTGTCGCTGCAATGCGGCATCATGCATAACAATCGCTGCGGCGATATCGACCCGTATCTCCCGATCTATCTGATGAAGGATTTCGGTTACACGATGGACGAGATTGAGCATATGCTCAACAAACAGAGCGGGCTCCTCGGCATGAGCGGCGTTTCCAACGACCTGCGGGATGTGGAGGCGGCGGCTGATGCGGGCAATGAGGATGCGAGAAACGCCGTCGAGAGCTATTGCTATCAGATTAAAAAGCAGATTGGCGCCTATGCCGCCGCAATGGGCAGCGTAGACGCGATCTCCTTTGCGGGGGGCATTGGCGAAAACAGTGCCCTTGTGCGCAGGCGCGCGTTGGAGGGCCTGGAATTTTTCGGCGTTTCGCTAGATCCGGGTAAGAACGAAACCGCAAGGCCGGACTGTGAGCTGACCGGGCCGACGAGCCGCGCGAGGGTGTTTGCAATTGCCACCAATGAAGAAATCGTGGTTGCGCGAAAGGCGAAGGCCTATCTGGAATCGCGGCCATAACCGGGGCGGCGGTCAAATAAACATGCAAAAAACGCGATTCACAGATTCTTCACGTTCTTGTAGAAACGGCTAAACGATCGGACTTTAAAGGGAATTTTTGGTTTAACTTCGATCGAAACCGGCTGTATGTACCCATTGCTTTATTCATTCGGATTGCAAAGCGAAAGCGTTTGGTTTATACTGCGCATATGAAACGAAAAAAACGCAAGGGCAGATCTAAGGCGGATATCATTACAGGCATACTGTACGGAATCTTCGGGCTGCTGGTGCTCGCGGTTTTGTATGGTGTGGGCAGCCTTGCCTATACGCTGATGGGGGCGACCGTTGGAAACCACTATTACGCGTCCCTCGCGAAAACGGTTGCCGCCGGCGATACGGTCGATTTCGCCAAGCTTGCCGCGGAGAACCCGGAGATTCGCGCTTGGGTACGTCTGCCCGATACGGCGATTGACCTGCCTGTTGTGGAGACAACCGATAATTCGTTCTATCTGAATCATCGCTTTGATGAGAAAAAGAACAAGCTTGGGACGCCGTTTATCGACGCGGGCAACCTCGGGGATTTTTCGGATCGTCACACGGTCATCTATGGCCATGCGCTCAACAGCGGCGCAATGTTCGGCTCCCTTTGGGAATATGAAAATCCCAATTACTATACGCGCCATCCCGAGATACAGCTGTTTTTACCGGATGGGCGGCAGCTCACGCTTGCGGTATTCGCTTGCTCCCGCGTGGAAGGGGTGCGCAGCGCGATTCCGATTTCCTTTCCGGATGAAGCGTCTTTTCTGGCACTGATTGATCAACTCACCGCGGCCTCCGCGTTTTCCAGCAATGTAAAAATCACATCCAGCGACAGGATTGTCTCCTTCTGCATTGTATTGCCGGACGGCGGAGACGGAAGGCTGTTGATAAGCTGCAAAGTGATTGACGGCGGCGCTGTGACGACGATTGCCGGAGGTGCGACACAGGGAACCCCGACGGAGGGTTTAATCGAACCGGCGGCAGAAACACCCGCCGGATAACGAGCCAATTTACGCCGCACGCCGCCGTCATGGGCGGCGTTTCCTATCCTTGGGCTGGGGACGGCGGCGAACACCCGCAACGCTGTTCTTTTTTAAAAAATTGTGATATTCTATACGCAATTGCAAAGCGCGATTTCCTCAGCGAAAACTCGCGCGGATTGAGGCCGAAAAGCCGACCGGATGAAACAAGGAAGGGAGTATACGAGATGAAAAAGAGACGAACCTTCATCGCGCTCGCTCTTTGCGCCGTGCTGACGTTTACCATCGGCTGTGCCGCAAGAAGCGAGACAACGAGCAGCGCCGACTATGCCAAACCGGCAAACGGCGCGTATGACGAGGCCTATGCTTCACAGAACGAGGCAGCAATGCCGGCGGAGGCGGGATCCGGCACGACGCAGACAACCGGGGCGCCCACGGGAGATTTTGACGTTCGCAAAATTGTCTACACGGCAGATATGACGGTTACCGCGGACGATCCTTCCGCATCGCTGGCGACGCTGGTGTCCAAGGCGGAGTCGCTCGGCGGATATGTTTCCGGCAGTTATGCAACGACCGATGATTTTGGAACCACCTATGCGACGGCGACGCTTAAGGTTCCGGCGGATCAGCTCGAGACACTGGTTACCGCTGCCAATGCGATCGGCAAAGTGGATGACTATCGCCTGAGTTCGGACGATATCTCGCTATCCTATTATGACACGCAGGCGCGGCTGGACAATGCCAAGTCCGAGGAAAAACAGCTTTTGGAAATCCTCGCCAAGTGCGAAACGGTGGAGGACATCCTCGCCGTGCGCCAGAATTTGACCGCCGTCCGCGCAGACATTGAGAGCTATACCGCGCAGATGAACCTCTGGGATAATCTGGTGGCGTATGCAACGCTCAACATCACCATCAACCGCACGCCAAAGACCGCGGTGCAGGGCGATCAGGAGCTGATCCAGATTTGGAAAGCATCGGACGTATGGGGGCGCATGTCGCGCGGTTTCCAGAATAGCGCGCGATTTGTCGTTAATGCGCTCGGCGCAATCGGTATTTTCTTAGCCGTAGCGGCGATTCCGGCGGGCGTATTGTTCCTGCTCGTCGGGCTTCCGATCATCATTCACAAGAAGAACAAGCGCAAGAAGGCGGCGCAGGCAAAGGCGCTTGAGGCGCAATCTGCCGAACCGGACAACACCGTAAAGAAAAACGAATAAGTTTATAGAATCAGGGGGATGGAATTGGTGGTAACAATCAAAGAGGCGGTAACCAAGAAAGACTTGGTTCAGTTCATGGAATTCCCGCTCAAACTCTACAAGGGAAATCCCTATTATGTGCCGGATATCCTGTCGAGCCAGGTAGCCGACATGCAGAAGGACAAAAATCCGGCGTTTGCATTCTGTCAGTCCAAGGCGCTGTTAGCCTTAAGGGACGGTCAGGTTGTCGGACGGATTCAGGGAATTCTCAATAACCGCGCAAATGCGACCTTCGACAAGAAGTATATGAACTTCACACAGGTGGATTTTATAGACGACGACGAAGTGGTAGACGCATTGTTTGATGCGGTGGAGTCCTGGGCACGGGAGCTAGGCTGCGAGGCGATGCATGGTCCGCTCGGTTTTTCGGATATGGATCGCGAGGGCATGCTGATTGAAGGATTCGACAAACGCAGCCTCTTCTACACCTATTACAATCACCCCTATTATCTGAAGCAGCTCACGCGGCGCGGATATGACAAACAGGTGGACTGGCTTGAAATGCGCCTCACGATTCCGACGGAGCCCATCGAGTCGCTCACGAGGGTTTCGGAATATGTGAAAAAGCGCAAGAAGCTGCATGTGGTGAACCTTGGCGACAAGCCGATTAAGGAACTCATCGGCGACATGTTCTCACTCTATAACAAGGCGTATGTACTCTTCGGTATGATTCCGCTCACGCCAGCGCAAATCGAAAAGTACGTCAGCGAATTCCGACCCATGGTGGACAAGCGCACGACCTCGTTTGTCTATACGGAAGAAGGCGAAATGGTAGCCTTCGGCATCTGTTGCCCCGCGCTGGACGGCGCGATGCAGAAGATGAAGGGAAAGACGATTCCATTTGGTTGGATTCGCCTTATAAAGGCGCTCAAGGGAAAAAACGACACGGTGGATCTGCTGCTGATTGCGGTGCGTCCCGATCTGCAGGGGCAGGGCGTAAACGCCGTTATCCTGGACGACATGCAGCACAAGCTAATCAAGCATGGCGTGCGGTACGCCGAAACGGGGCCGATGCTGGAGATCAATGACCACATCCTTGCGCAGTGGGAACGCTTTCAGGGAGTGCAGCATAAGCGCCGCCGCTGCTTTGTTAAAAATCTATAATGCAACGGAAAGAACGGCTGCCTTTTCATAAGGCAGCCGTTCCTCAATCCATCGACTAAGTCCTTAGAACGTGGCCGATGGGTTTCCACTGCGTGAAAAAAACCGCTGCCGCGCCATTTTTTCACAAATTCGGCGATTCATTCGCCGAATTTGATATCAGATGGGGGAGCTTGTGAATCCTCCATGCCCACGAATGGGCTTGTCGATACTCTGCATCGCCCGGAATCGGGAGGACGAGAGGCAAAGAGCGGTTACCCTGCCAAATAAATTCGTTTTTTGACGGCCATCGACTGCCTTTTCATAAGGCAACGGAAGGCCTTTTGAATTTTGATGCAATTTATAGGCACTATGTGACAAACTTGCGTGACCAAATGCACGGGCGTGCTACAATGAAAACAACAAATGAGGGAGGCAATGAACATGAAACTAAGCGCACCGAAATTTCTGGTTTGGCTGCTCGCACTGATTCTCGCCGGGCTGGCGATTGCGAGCAAGTATGTTGGAATTCCTTACATTGGCAGCTTTGTGAAGCAGTATGATTTCTGGTTCATGACCGCAGCCTACGGCCTGCTCTTCCTTGGCACATTGTTCAAGGGACTGTAAGCAACCAAAACAAAAAAAGTATACCTCAGTGGATCGGCACCCCCATCAGGGGGTGGGGAATTTTGAAAATTCCCCATGCTCCATCAAATTCGGCGATTCATTCGCAGAATTTGTCAAAAAGTGGCGCGAATCGCGTCATTTTAACCCCAAATAAAACCCATCGGCAAAGTCCGCCGGACTTTATCGATGGGCTGAAATATGCCTGCGAATGTCGCAGGCATATTTGATACGAATCCGCATCATTTGAGGGCGGACAGTCGTTGAACCAGATATCGCCGGAGCTGTTCGGCGGTCTCCGCCGCGCCGTGCGCACTGGGGGACATGCCCTGCGCGAGCGTGCCTCTGCCGCCGCCTTTACCGCCGGTTGCCGCGTTGACGGCGGGCATGAGCTCGGAGACGTCCAGCGGGAAGCCCGCGCCGGTGGAGAGCACGTAGGAGAGCTTGCCATCCGCTTCGCTCAGAAGCAGTACAACCGTTTTTTCGGCGGAAGCAGCCTGCGCGAGATCCTTGAGCCGAGCGGCATCCATTCCGGAAAAGAGCGTTGCGATCACGCGATAGTTGCCAGCCCGCGCGGCTTTGGCATTCAGCTCAGCCGAGAGATATTCGTTGAGCGCGCGGGTGAGCTCCCGCTCGCTTTTCTTGAGCGCACCGAAGTCATCTGAAAGTTTTCGAACCGCGTTGAGCACGCCTTCCCTCTGACAGGAATAGCGCCGCGCAAGCGCGTTCAGGTCGTTGTGTTGCGCGCGGTGAAGCTTCAGCGCGCGTTCTCCGCAAAAAAACGTAATGCGCGTGCCGCCCTTATAGCTGATTGCGTCCGCTACAAAGATGGAGCCGATCTCCCCCGTGAATTTGCAATGCGGCGCACAGCAGGTGCACATATCCGCGCCCTCGACGGCTACAATGCGGATTGGCGGGGTAAGCCCTTCGGCATGTTTGCGAAGAGGAAGGCTCCGGATCTCCTCCTCACTTTCATAAAACGTTGCGCGCACGGGTAGGTTGCGCCAGACGAAGCGATTTGCGAGCAGTTCCGCTTCGGTGACCTGCTCAGGGGACAAGGGCTGGTCAAAATCAATGGTTGCATAGTCCAGCGCGAGGTGAAAACCGATATTGCAGGCCCCAAATCTCTCAAAGAACGAATACGAGAGCAGGTGTTCGCCGGTGTGCTGCTGCATCAGGTCAAAACGGCGCGCCCAATCGATTGCGCCCTGCACCGCGGCGCCAACCGCGAGCGCGCGATCAACGCGATGGTAGATTTCCCCGGCTTCCTCCCGCACATGAGAAACAATGGCGTCCCCAAGCGTTCCTGTGTCGGAAGGCTGTCCGCCTCCCTCGGGAAAGAATACGGTTTGGTCGAGGGTGACGTCAAATCCGCTCTCCGCGGATACGCAGGAGAGCACGAGGGATTCGGTTTCGGTCAGGTGGCTGTCGATGTCATAGAGTCGTTTGGTCATAAGCATTTCTCTCCGTCTCTGGCTGTGGACTCATCTGGGAAAACGATCCCTAAGCAAATAAGGGAAAATGGATGATTGGCATTATATCAGGGCAAACTGCTTTAACAAAAAGATAAATACAAACATGGTTGCAATCGAGAGCACGCTGGTGACAGCGACAAGTGTCGCCGCGAGCTCATGATCCGCCTGCATGCCAACCGCCATGGTATAGGTCACCATTGCAACCGGCGCGCCAAAGATAATCAGCACGACGACGATGAATTCCCCGCGAAAGCCGAGCAAAAGAAACGAACCAACGACCAGAACCGGAACGATCAGCAGGCGCAGCAGGGAAACGGCGGTGATGGCCGCGCGGTTCTTTCGGACGGCTGCAAAGGAAATGGTTCCGCCGAGCAAGACGAAGGCAAACGGCGTAGTCGCGCCGGCAAGACCGTCAATCGGCTTTTGCAGCACGGCTGGCAGGGTGATGTTGAGCAGGTTGACGACAAACCCCGCGACGCAGCCGATGATGATGGGGTTGGTGATGATGCGCAGCAGCACCTTGCCGACTTTTACTTGGGCGCCGCGATAGCGCTCCATGGCGACAACCGAAAGCAGGCCATAGAGCGGGACGCAAAGGGAGATGCCGATGGACATCATGCCGAGATTGTTTTCCCCGAGCAGCGCCGCGGCGACGGCGAGGCCGAAGATGGTATCGTTGGAGCGGAAAATGCCGAGAATCAAAACGCCCCTGCGCCGGTCTTCCTTGCAAAAAAGGGGAACCAGCAGCGCCGTAACGCCATAGATCAGCAAAATCGCAATCGCCATATAGAGCAGATATGGCGTGCTGAACATCGCCGTCAGATCGCTCGCGGCGACCGCGCGATAGCACATCAGCGGCAGGGTAACGTAGTAGATGATGTTGTTGGCGCCGCGCATGATACGCTCATCCACAACGCCGCTTTTTGTGAGCAGGGCGCCGATGACCATATAAACGATCAGCGGAGCGACGACGTTGAAGGATAGAATCAGGTTTTCCATGTATTAACCCCGGTTTGCTTTGTTCGTGCCTGTTGGATAAAAACGCGATATTGGATGCATTATATCACAAGAACGTGCTTCCCGCCTGAACAGATGCAGGAAAACAATCGCTTTTTTTTGTTTTCTCCTCCCTGAGGAAAACGGTGGGAGATATGGTTAATTTCGAGCGGACGATATGGAACACGATTGAAATCGGAGTCGTTAAGAATGCGTAAAATCAAACGTGGACACGGTAAATCATCCGATACCTGTTCCTTTTAAGGCGGATTGATGATATGATGACATTGTAGCGTAGTATCCGGGGGTTGTATGGATGAGCAGATTTTCTGATGAAACAGCACTCTACTACTTTAACCGTGGCGTTTCTACGGCGGCCTATCTGGAGTTGGGTTGCCATGAAGGAATCGGTGAATATGGAGAACCGGTCTATCGATTCTCCGTATGGGCGCCGAACGCCGAATTCGTCAGCGTGGTTGGCACCTTCAACTTTTGGAATACCGAGGCCGACCGCATGGAACGCGTTGGGACAACCGGCGTCTGGGAGATCGCCATCGGCGTTGCGCACGAAGGCGACTTTTACAAATACGCCATCGGCACCTATACCGGTGAGGTCATCCTCAAGGCGGATCCGTTCGCTTTCCGCGCGGAGGCGCACGGCACTGCTTCCGTGGTTGGGGACATGCCCTACTACGACTGGTCGGACGAGGAGTATCTCGAATGCCACGAGAGCGCGGGGGACACCTATGGCCAGCCAATGAACATCTATGAGGTGCATCTTGGCAGCTGGAAGCAGGGGTTAGGCTACCGCGAATTGGCGGACGAGCTGATCGACTATGTGGCGGACATGGGATACACACATATTGAGGTCATGCCGCTGATGGAATATCCCTATGATCCAAGCTGGGGCTATCAGGTGACGGGCTACTATGCGGCAACGGCGCGCTATGGCGAGCCGGAGGAACTGATGTATCTCGTAGACCGCGCGCATAGCCAGGGGATCGGCATTATCATGGATTGGGTGCCCGCGCATTTTACAAGGGATGCGCACGGCCTCAGACTATTTGACGGGACGCCTCTCTTTGAGCATCCCGATCCGCGCCGCGGCGAGATGCCGCAATGGGGCACGCTGCTGTTCAACTTTGAGCAGACGCAGGTGCAGTCGTTCTTAATCTCCAGCGCCATGTATTGGCTCAGGGAGTTTCATTTTGACGGTCTTCGCGTGGACGCGGTCAGCGCCATGCTCTATCTAGATTTTGGCAAGAATCCGGGCGAATGGTTGCCCAACCGCTTTGGCGGACATGACAACCTGGACGCGATCTCCTTCTTTCGAAAACTCAATTCGGCGGTCAACAAACTTCCCGGCGGCAAGATGCTCTTTGCCGAGGAGAGTTCAGCCTATCCCTATGTGACGCGACCCGTTTCCGAGGATGGGCTTGGCTTTGCCTATAAATGGAATATGGGCTGGATGAACGACATGCTTAAATATATGGGCATGGACAGCATCTATCGGAAATATCATCACGATAAACTGACCTTCTCGCTGTGCTATGCGTTTTCGGAGCACTATGTTCTGCCATTTTCGCATGATGAGGTGGTGCACGGGAAAAAGAGCATGCTCTCCAAGATGCCGGGCGATTACTGGCAGCAGTTTGCACAATTGAGGCTGCTGTACGCTTATCAGTTTGCGCATCCGGGCAAGAAACTCATGTTTATGGGCGGCGAATTCGGGCAGTATATCGAATGGAAGTTTGATGATTCGCTCGATTGGTTTCTGCTGGATTATCCGAAACATGCTGAAATGCAGCAGTATGTACACGATTTGAATCACTTTTATCTCGATAACCCGCCGATGTATGACATTGATGACAGTTGGGCGGGCTTCCGTTGGTGCGGAGTGGACGACAACATTCACTCGATCCTTTCCTTTATGCGAACCGACCGGGACGGGAACACGCTCTTCTGGACGTTTAACTTTACGCCCATGCCCTGGACGGACTATATGATCGGCGTTCCGCGCTATGGCCTCTATACGGAGATATTCTCTACCGATGCGCCCTACTATGGCGGAACGGGGGACTATCCAAACGCGCCGACCATGTCCGTCTGTGAGCCCTACGGCGAGCATCCCTGCCGTATCCGGCTGCGACTGCCGCCGTTTGGCGCGGTTTGTTATCGCATCAGCCCCAGACCTCTGCCGAAGAAAGAGGCAAAACAGGAGGAGGACGCATGAAAAAACGGATTGTCGCAATGTTGCTCGCCGGCGGACAGGGAAGCCGCCTTGGCGTGCTTACCTCCAGCATGGCAAAACCCGCCGTGCCGTTCGGGGGCAAATATCGCATTATTGATTTCCCTCTGAGCAACTGCGTGAATTCCGATATTGACACCGTCGGCGTCTTGACGCAATATCGGCCTCTCGCGCTGAATAGCTACATCGGCACCGGACAACACTGGGATCTCGACCGCATGAACGGCGGCGTGTTTGTGCTGCCGCCCTATGTGACGGGGGTGGATGGCAGATGGTATACCGGAACCGCAAACGCAATCTATCAAAACGCGGAGTTTGTCGATCAGTATAATCCGGAATATGTTCTGATTCTGTCGGGGGATCATATCTATAAGATGGACTATGGCGCAATGCTGAACTTCCACATTGAGAAGAACGCAGTGGCGACCATCGCCGTGCTGCCGGTTCCCATGGAGGAGGCGCATCGCTTCGGCATCATGAATACGGATGAGAGCGACCGGGTTACTTCCTTTGACGAAAAGCCGAAGCATCCTAAGTCTAACATGGCCTCGATGGGCATTTATATCTTCAACTGGCGCGAACTCAAGGAGATCATGCGCATCGACGATAACAATCCGGATTCGACCAACGACTTTGGCAGCGATATTATCCCGGCCTTCATCTCCGGTGGACAGGCGGTCTACGCCTATCCGTTCAAGGGATATTGGAAGGACGTCGGAACCATTCAGAGCCTCTGGGAGGCGAATATGGACATCATCTCCACGCCGCCAAAGCTTGTGCTCAATGATCCGCAGTGGAGAATCTATAGCCGTAACCCCATCATGCCGCCGCATTATGTGGGCGAGCATGCCTCCGTGACGCAGAGCCTCGTTACCGAAGGCTGCCGGGTGGAGGGGACGGTGCATCACACGGTGCTCTTTTCCAATGTTCTGATTGAACCGGAGGCGGAGGTGTACGATTCCGTCATCTTCCCAGGCGCGGTTATTCGCCGTGGGGCCAAGGTCTATAAAGCCATCGTCGGCGAAAACTCCGTGATCGGTGAGAATGCGATCATCGGCGGTGAGTTGCGCCTTGGCGATCAGGTGGATAATTCCCTCACGGGAACGATCACATTGGTTGGAAACGATATCAGCATTCAAAGCGGTGCATATCTGCCCCAGGGCACGGTTGCAACCGAGGATGCGAGCGGAGGAAGATGCTATGACAAGTAACGCGTTTGGCCTCATCTACACAGGAGAAACCAACCCGCTGCTGCGCGACCTTGCACTCTCGCGCTCCGTGGCCGCGGTTCCCTTTGGCGGCCGATATCGCTGCATCGACTTTATCCTTTCGGATCTGGTCAACTCCGGCGTCACCAGCGTTGGCCTCATTACGCAGAAAAACTATCATTCTTTGATGGATCATCTCGGCTCCGGCAAGGAATGGGACCTGCACAGAAAGCGTGAAGGCCTCTTCCTGCTGCCGCCGTTCATGACCAAGGAAAACACGGGGCTCTATCGCGGGAGCGTGGACGCTATCCGCTCCTGCCTGGGGTATGTGCGTCGCTGCCCGCAGCAATATGTCATCCTCTCCGGCAGCCATACCATCTTTAATATGACGTTTAACGAGATGATCGCGCGGCATGTGGAGACGCGCGCGAACATCACCATGCTCTATAACGAGGCGGAAACCGAGGTCAGCGACGAACAAAACCTCGATCTGCGGCTGCTGATGGACGCAAACGAGCGCGTGACGGAGATGGAGCTCAACCCCTTTACGCCGCGCTCCACGCACAGAAGCTGCGATGTGATGATCATGGACAAGCTATTGCTGGAGTATCTCGTAGAGGAGGCATATTCTCACGGGGACTATGATCTGACGCGCGATATTCTGCTCAAGAAATGCGCAACGCTAAAAATTATGGGGTTCTCCTATGGCGGCTACGTCGCGCGGCTGGATTCGGTCAACGATTTCTTTCGCCATAACCTCGCGCTCCTGCAACCCGAGGTGCGTAACGACCTCTTTAATCCCGCGCACCCGATCTACACAAAGGTTAAGGACGAGGTCAGCGCGAAGTACGGAGAAAACGCGGTGGTGAAAAACTCTATGCTGGCGGACGGCTGCCAGATTGAGGGTACCGTTGAAAACAGCATCGTATTTCGCGGCGTCAGCGTAAAAAAAGGCGCTGTCATCAAAAACAGCATTCTGATGCAGGGCGTAAGCATTGGCGAAAACTGCGTGATGGATCATGTCATTCTTGATAAAGGCGTAACCGTACGCGAAGGCCGCACACTCAACGGCTATGACGGGTTCCCGATTATTCTGAAAAAAGGCACGACGATTTAACGGATTTGTATCCGCGCGGGGGCAGGATACCCCGCGCTGAAATATGGCGGGCTGTGTCTCGCCTGACTTTCTTTTCTCGAAAAAGCGGAATAACGAACGAATCAGGGAGGGCTTTTTCATGAAGGTGTTGTTTTGCGCGAGCGAATGCGTGCCGTTTGTCAAAACAGGCGGCCTGGCGGATGTTGCGGGCGCGCTTCCCATCGCGCTGAGCGAGCAGGGGCAGGATGTTCGTGTTATCCTCCCTAAGTATCGTGCAATCGACGACTACTGGAAGAACCGCATGGAGCATGTTTGCCACTTTCAGGTGTGTTTCGGGCTGGAGAAGCTCTATTGCGGCATTGAGCGCGTAACCGATCACGGGGTGACCTACTATTTTATAGACAACGAATCCTATTTCTCTGTCAACGAGATCTACGGAGACGGGCTTGCGGAGGGATTGCGATTTGCGTTTTTCTGCCGCGCCGTGCTCGAGGCGCTGCCGAAGATAGGGTTTTTTCCGGATGTGCTGCACCTGAACGACTGGCAGACAGGGCTAATCGCCGCACTGCTCAAGACGCAATATGCCGCGAAGGCGGACTATGCGCGCATTCGCACCGTATTCTCCATCCATAATCTCAAGTATCAGGGCCTCTTTTCCTGGCGCGAGATCGCGGGCAGGCTGGGGTTGGACGAACGCTATTTTACCTATGAGTATCTTGAGTTTTACGGCTGCATCAGCTGCATGAAGGGCGGCTTAGTATTTGCTGACCGGCTCTGCACCGTGAGCCCGACCTACGCGGAGGAGATTAAAACGCCATACTTTGGTGAAAACCTGAACGGGCTGCTTCGCGCGCGGGAAAACACGCTCAGCGGAATTCTGAACGGCCTGGATTATACAATATTCAATCCCTCCAACGACAGGTTCCTGCAGGATCATTTTGACGCGGATGACCTGACGGGAAAGCAGGCCTGCAAACGCAGCCTGCAGCGTGAATGCGGCCTGGAGGAACGGGATGTCCCGCTCATCGGCATGATCGCGCGGCTCTCTCAGCAGAAAGGGCTTGATCTGGTGGAACGCGTGTTGGGCGACATCCTCAAGAGCGACGTACAAATGGTCTTTCTCGGCAAGGGGGATCGGCGGTTTGTCGATCTGCTTAACTGGGCAAACTGGCGCTATCCCAAACGCGTTCATGCGCGCATCGAACTCGACGAAGGACTTGCGCACCGCATCTACGCCGGCTCCGATCTCTTCCTCATGCCCTCCCAGTTTGAGCCCTGCGGACTGAGTCAGATGATAGCCCTGCGCTACGGCAGTGTGCCCGTCGTACGCGAAACGGGCGGGCTAAGGGACACGATTACGCCTTATAACATGTATACCGACGAGGGTAACGGGTTTTCGTTTGCAAACTACAATGCGCACGAGATGCTCTTTACCATTGAGCGGGCTGTCAAGTATTGGAACGAGGACAAGCCTATGTGGAAGCGGATGATGCTGCGCGGCATGGCGGACCGGTTTGATTGGACAAAGCCCGCATGCGCCTATCTGGAACTATATGGTAAAATGCTGCCGCAGGCAAAGGCGGAAGGCATCCGGCCGGAAGCGGAGCAAAAGCCGGCGGAGCTGGAAACCGAAGCGCTGGACTGACAGGACAGCAACAAACAAGAGGCGCCCATCCGGGCGCCTCAGCCCATCGACAAAGTCCTGCGGACTCTGCCGATGGGTTTTACTTTGGGTTAAAATGACGCGAATCGCGCCATTTTTTCACAAATTCGGCGAATGAATCGCCAAATTTGAAGGAACATGGGGGATTTTCGAATCCCCCAACCCCCCTACTGGGTTTGCTGATGCTCAGAGGCGCCCATCCGGGCGCCTCTGCCAATTTTGCGGTTGTGACCGCAAGGTTTAGATGAATTCTTTTCCGCCGGATTCCCCTTCGCCAAGCGACGGAGCGACGGGGGAAGCGGGAGGATTCGCGGCGTCCGGCGCGGGAGACGCGGCGGGCTGCGGGAGTGGCAGGCGCCCAGTCAAGTCGAGATAAAACGCGGTTTCGGCGGCTTTGGTATAGGGCGCGAGGAAGATGAACCCAATGCCCGCCGTGAGCGCGGCCAGTAGAAACCAACCGATAAAGCTTAGCTGCAGGCAGAATAGCCTTCCCTTGTTGCCGGCCATCTTCTGCTTGGATTGCTCAATGGCCTCCGAGGCGGTCAACTCCGGATGCTCGGCGAGCAGATAGGGGGCCATCGCGTAACGATAGGCCGCGACGATGCCCGGCACGATGAAGAGCAGCGACCAGAGAAAGATTTTCAGCGTCATCAGAAAGCGAAGCAAAAGTGCGTTGCCAAAGATGGAAAAACGCGAAAACAGCGAATCAATTTTTGGCGCGCTCTTGCTTTCGTAAAGCGATAGATTAAAGAGATTATAGCCCAACTCCACCGCGCTGCCGACAAGGAAGAGCCCAATGGCACAGACGAAAGCAATCCCCGCGAGCGCGGCAACGACGCTAGCAATCGGGCGGATCAGCGTTGCGACAGCCTCTGAATCAAACCGGCCATCCATCATCTGCCGTGCGTTTTGAGAGAACTGATTAACATCAAAATTGTTGAATCGGAAGCTGATCGGGTTTTGTCCGGCAGATCCGCCGAGGATACTGGCAATCAGTGCGGCGAGCACCGCCCACCAATAACGCCCGCGCAGGGTGCCCCAAGCGGTTTCACGAAAATCTCTTGCCCTTCTCATAGATTTATCCCCCCATTTTTATCATGTACCGGCAGCAGGCGCTGCGCGGTTGAATCGCCTGGACGATAAGAGATCTATAGGATCGTCACCCAATATTTATCGATCAGGCGAATCGGGCGGTAGGCCAGCTTGGAATAGCGCAACGCCTCTTCGCCGGAATCATCCTCACGATTGATATAGAGGGTATCGTTCTCTACGGCATATTTTGCGAACCAGGACACAATCGCCTGATAGGAACCCGCGTAGTCCACGCGCGCTTTTTCCACATGGCAGTGCAGCGTGTCGCCAACCACTTCGCCGATGGAAAGCGCGACGATGGTCCCCGCAACCTCAATATACCCCGCCTTTTGACCCAGCACAAGCGAATCGGCCAAGAGCTCCTTTGCGCGCTTCATCTCCTCCGCCTCAATCACCTTGTCGAGCGGCACATGCTGCTCATATTCATCCAAAAAAGCGATTGCGGCAGGCAGTGTTTTTTCGGTAACGGGCACAAAACAGGCGCTCGGATTGTCCTTGCAGAAGCGGTTTAGATGGTTGCGCTGCGTGTGGTATTTTTTGCCGGGAAACGAGATCAGGTCGCAAGCGTTGTAGAGATAGTCCGCCCAATTGCGATGCGTGCTGATGATCGCCCGGTCGCCGTAGCGCGCCTGCAGCACCGCCACGCCTTCTTCCGGCACGGCGCAAAAGCGAAGCGGCATGCCGACCTCTTTTGCGTGCGCTTCGATGGCGTCCAGCGCGCCGCAAAGATCCCCGTTGCCGACGGGATAAACAAAGCAGACGCCTTCGCCCGGATAGGTCGCAAGCATGACAAGCATGCCGGACACAATCGCAAAGGCGGATTTGAAATATGCGCGCCACTGGAAGACGGCGCCAAGCGTATAGTCGCAGCTGCGGAACGGTTGAACGCTCAGATATGGCCGCAGTTCGGCCGCATTCTGTATCGTTATTTTTGAAAACTCCAACATATAACCCCTGTATCTATGATCGCGAGCCGTGCGTTTTGCGCAACCAAACAAGCGAAGAAAATTCACTTTCCTTATGATAACACGACTTGCTCCGGCAGGCAACGTTTGTGCCGCACCCGTCAGGTGAACGGATTGCAACATTTTTTTAAAAATGAGATCACAGCGTGGGCAGCGAGGAACGTAGGGCGATGGATCCAATCACAAAAATACGACAGAAAACGATAAATTACCCGAAAATGTATCGAAACTTGGAGTGAATTGTACAGGTTACGCCACCGCAAAAAACGTGGAACGGTTTATAATAAACGTACAAACGTTCGTATTATGCGAACAGAGGAGGACAAAATGAAAGCGACCACATTGCCGCATCTGCGAGCCGAGGCGAAACGGCAGCTGCTCAACTATCGCCGCAACCAATCCAAGATCTATCGCCCAGCCGCTATGCGCGCGGAGAGAGGGGCCGTAACCGGCTGGCAAAACGCAATTGACGCTGCGCGCACGTATTTTCGCGCGGCGGATCCTGTTAAGGAACGGTTTATGAGCAGGCTGTTTGGCCTGGATGCGCCGCTGCCGCGCAGTCAACCGACACGCGCACGGATGATTCGCCTGAGCCTGGAGCTCAGCGTTTCGGAATCGACGCTGTATAAATGGCGCGAGGATATTTTGGAAATCGTGCTTTATGCGGCGATTGAGGCTGGATTGGCCGGCTTGTTTGGCCTTCGCACCAGCGCGCCGGAGGACGGGGCTTATACGGAAGGCGAGACGCACGATTGACGCGCTGGATTGGGGAATGATAAAATGCAGCAGAATGAGCGGCCCGATTCGCGCATTACACCGTTGGCGGGAAAAGGGCGTCATAAGCGAGGATATGTCATGGCAAAAGCCGTCAGCCAGCAAATCGGGCGATATGAAGTCAGCGTGACGAAGAAACGCATCAAGAATATGTATCTTCGGGTGACGCCGCAGGATGGCGGCATTGCGGTCAACGCGCCGCTTCATACCAGCGACGCGGAGATTTCCCGTTTTGTGCTCAGCCGTGAGGACTGGATCGGACAGCAGCTCGCCAAACAGGCGAACCATGCGCCATGTGCCTATGAGGATGGGGACGAACTGCCTTACTTTGGCAAGCGGCTGACGTTGCAGCTGAAATATCGCGGTGGGCGGGTGCGTGCGGAGAAACGGGGCGAGACGCTGGAGCTCGCGATTCGACCGGATGCGGACACGCTAACGAGAAAAAAAGCCATCGACGCCTGGTATCGTGCGGAGCTGTACGAGATGGCGGGGGCGATGCTGCCCGCGGCGGAACGGGCGGTCGGTAAGCGCGCGGAGGAGATCAAGGTGCGGGACATGAAGACCCGCTGGGGCACCTGTAACACGAAAACAGCGATGATTACGCTCAACCTGCGCCTTGCGGAGCGGCCAACCGAGTGCCTCCGCTATGTGCTCGTTCATGAGCTCTGCCACTTGCACGAGGCGGGGCACGGGGAGAAGTTTTGGCGGCGAATGGACGAGTATTACCCCGACTGGAAGCGCGTTCGAAAGCTGCTCAAAGAGCGAATATAAAAGATGAGCCAATGCAACCGCATTGGCTCATTTCAGAGCATCAACAAACCCAGTAGGGGGGTTGGGGGATTTCGAAAATCCCCCATGTTCCTTCAAATTTGGCGATTCATTCGCCGAATTTGTGAAAAAATGGCGCGATTCGCGTCATTTTAACCCAAAGTAAAACCCATCGG
>JAYFQU010000030.1:0-23280 GCA_034926785.1 Christensenella sp. | reverse complement strand
TCGCCTGATACAGATGCGCGATGCTCCAGCGCTGCGGCACGTTGAATTGAAACAACTCCGTCAGCTTCTTCGCCGCCTCGCCCGTCGTCGTGTTGCGCCACGTGCGAAACGGCGCCAGCAGCCGGTCGTTCCGGTCAAACGCCAGATACCCGTGCATCATGGCGGAGACGCCAATCGCACCGACCTTCGTCAGCCGCACGCCATGTCTCTCCCGCACCTGCTCGCTGAGCTTCCGGAAACTGTCCTGTATCCCCGCCCATGCGTCCTCCAGATCGTAGGTCCAGTATCCGCCCTCCAGCCGGTTCTCCCAGTCATGCGCCCCGTACGCCAGCACCGCATGATCCTCGCCGATCAGCACCGCCTTGATCCGCGTCGATCCCAATTCGATCCCCAACGTGGTTGCGGTGAAATCGAAGGATTGGTCTTTCCCAATCAATGCCATATATCCCTCACGTTCCAAATAATAAAGAAGCGCGCTGGCGATCGAACTGTGACGAGTTCAAACCGCACAGCGCACGGATCCCGCTGTTAAAACTTTTTATCAGACCTTCGACCGGATCTTCGAGATGACGTCGAACCCGACCGCGATGAGCAAAACAAATCCTTTTATCGCCTGCTGCCAGTCAATGCTGACGCCCATGATGGACATGCCGTTGTTCAGAACGCCCATCAGAAGACCGCCGACGATTGCTCCTACTACGGTTCCGATGCCACCCGTTGTCGAAGCGCCGCCGATGAAGCACGCCGCAATCGCATCCAGCTCGAATCCATATCCGCCCTTCGGCGTTGCGGAGTTCAGGCGCCCGGTAAACACGATGCCGGCCAGCGCCGCGAGCACGCCCATGTTGACATAAACCCAGAAAAGTACGCGCTTGGTCTTGATGCCGGAGAGCCGTGCCGCCTTCGGGTTTCCGCCGAATGCATAGATGTGTCTGCCCGGAATCGTCTTATCGGTTACGAACGTATACAGAAGAACGAGCGCGACGACAATCAGCAGCACTGTCGGAATGCCGCGATACAACGCAAGCGCATAGCTGAACGCCATAATGACGGCGGTGATGGACAGCAGCTTAAGAATAAATCCGCCAATGGACGATACGTCGAAATTATACTTGATCTTGCTCTTTCGTTTGCTGATCTCGTTGAAAATGAAGAGGATGGAAGCGACGGCGCCAGCCAGCAAGGCGAGCAGATTGATTCCTTCTATACTTGCGATGTCCGGTACAAAGCCCGCAGCCAAAAAGGTGTATGCATCCGGCAGCGGCGCAAGACTCGTGCCCTGCAGCGCGACCATGGTGAGCCCTCTGAAGATCAATTGTCCGCCAAGGGTTACGATAAACGCCGGAACACCGATATAAGCGATCCACACGCCCTGCCACGCGCCGATGACGAACCCGGCCATGAGCGACAGCACAATCGCGATCCAAATCGGCATGTTCAGTTTGAGAATAAAGATCGCCGACAGGGCGCCAATCAGGCCTACTACGGAACCGACGGATAAGTCGACATTACCGATCGTCAGAATGCAGAGCAACATACCGATTGCCAGGATTAAAATGTAAGCGTTTTGCTGAATCAGGTTGGAAATATTCAGTGGTTTGAGCAGAATACCCTTTGTTAAAATTTCAAAGATCACCACAACGATGACCAGGGCGATAATCATGGCATATTGCCGAATATTTCCCCTAAGCAAAGACTTAACCCGTTTCATTTTACAACCTCCTTGTTGCTTTGCATAATAAACTGCATAATCTTTTCCTGAGAGGCCTCGCCCGCTAAGAGCTCACCCACGATCATCCCTTTATTCATAATGTAGATTCGGTCACACATGCCAAGCAGTTCCGGCATTTCGGACGAAATCATGACGACTGATTTCCCTTTTTCGACCAACTCATTGATGATGGTGTAGATTTCATATTTTGCGCCAACATCAATCCCCCTTGTCGGCTCATCAAGAAACAGGATGTCAGGGTCGGCAAAAATGCACTTGCTGAACACAACCTTTTGCTGATTGCCGCCGGAAAGATCGCCTGTTTTTTGGAGGATGCTTGAAGATTTGATGTTTAGTTTCTTTCGGTATTCCTCGCCAACCTTTATTTCCAGATTGTCGTCGATTACGATCTTTTTTTTCAGTGTCTCCAAAGAAGAAAGCGTGATGTTACGCTTGATATCGTCAATCAGAATCAGGCCGGCGGTTTTCCGATCCTCCGTCGCATATGCGATGCCGTTTGCAATCGCATCGCTGACATCCGGAAGGTTCAGTTCTTTTCCGTTTTTTAGAATCTTGCCGGAGATTCTGGCGCCATATGCCTTGCCAAACAGGCTCATCGCAAGCTCGGTTCTTCCCGCGCCCATCAAACCGGCGATACCGACGACCTCGCCCTTGCGCACGTGAAAGTTCACGTCCCTTAGGATCTGTTTTGTGTCGTCCAGGGGATCAAACGCGTTCCAGTCCTTCACCTCGAAGAAAACATCCCCGATTTTGTTGTCGCGCTTGGGAAACCGGTCTACAATTTCCCGGCCGACCATCGACTTGATGATGCGTTCTTCGGTGATCTCGTCAACACCCTTGACTAGTGTCTCGATTGTCGCGCCGTCGCGAATAATCGTGATTTCGTCAGCAACCTTCGTGATCTCATGCAATTTGTGGGAGATGATGATGCTCGTAATGCCCTGCGCCTTGAGATCCACGAGCAAGTCCAAAAGGTGATCCGAATCTTTATCATTTAATGCGGCCGTCGGCTCGTCCAAAATCAGCAGTCGCACATCCTTTGCGAGCGCCTTGACGATTTCAACCAGCTGCTGTTTTCCAAGCCCAATATCCTTAACCTTTGTCTCCGTTCGTTCATCCAGCCCAACTTTTTTGAGCATTTCAATCGTCTTTTCTCTGGTTTTATCCCAATTGATAATGAGCCCTTTATCGGTCTGCTCATTTCCTAAAAAAACATTCTCCGCAATCGACAGGCTCGGAATCAAAGCCAGCTCCTGATGGATGATGGCGATCCCTTTTGCTTCACTGTCCTTAATCGACTTAAAAACGCAAATCTCACCATCTACAACGATATCGCCCTCATATGTTCCATACGGATAGACCGCGCTCAGGATATTCATGAGCGTTGATTTGCCTGCGCCGTTTTCACCGATAAGCGCATGTATATGATGAGAGATAACCTTCAAGTTCACATTGTCAAGGGCTTTGACACCCGGGAATGTTTTGGTTATGTTCCTCATTTCTAAAATATATTTTCCCATAGATTAACTCCTTTTTTTCTATCCTGGGACAGAGGCATATCCTATTCTACACCTGCAAGACCTAGATCGGCTAGCGGTATTTATACCCTGGATTACCGCTAGCCGATCTGCAGTTTTAATGATTGTTGCGCTTAATTATTTGATATCATCCGCCGTCAGATATCCGGAATCCATAACGAGTTCCTGATAGTTATCGGCGGTTACGGTGTACGGAATCAGCAGGTAGGAAGGAACGATCTTGACGTTGTTGTCATACGTCGTGGTGTCGTTGATTTCCGGCTCGGTTCCGGTGAGGACCGCGTCAACCATGCTCGCCGCAACAGCCGCGAGGTCTCTGGTGTCCTTGAGGATCGTGGAGTACTGCTGTCCCGCAATGATGAGCTTGATGGAGGCAGCTTCCGCATCCTGACCGGTGACGACGGGCCAGTTATCCGTGCTGGGCTGATAGCCGAAGGACGTCAGCGCGGAGATGATGCCGCGGGAGAGGCCGTCATAGGGAGAGAGCACGCCGTCCAGCTGTTCGCCGGAGGAGTAATTCGCAGCCAGCAGGGCGTCCATACGGGCCTGCGCAACCGCGCCGTCCCAACGGAGCGTGCCGATGTCGGCCTGCGCGGTCTGACCGGAGACAACCTTGACGGTGCCCGCGTCGATCAGCGGCTGGAGGACATCCATCGCGCCGGAGTAGAAGTAGAAGGAGTTGGTGTCGTCCGGGGAGCCCGCGAAGAGCTCGATGTTGTACGGACCTTCGCCTTTGAGGGCTTTGAGGCCATCGACCAGGGACTGTGCCTGCAGGCGGCCTACGCCTCTGTTATCAAACGTCGCATAGTAGGAAACCGCATCGGTATCGACGAGCAGACGATCATAAGAAATGATCTTCACGCCGTCTTTGCCAGCCTGATCCAGCGTTGCAGACAGCGTGGAGCCGTCAACCGCAGCAATGATCAGAACGTTCGCGCCCTTGGTGATCATGTTTTCGATCTGGGACTTCTGGGTGGGGATATCGTCCTCGGCATACTGCAGGTCAACGGTGTAACCCTTCGCTTCGAGGATCTCCTTCATCGTGTTGCCGTCTTTAATCCAACGCTCGCTGGACTGCGTCGGCATCGAAATGCCGATGTAGCCGGTGACTGCTGCTTGGGTTGCTTCTTCGGCTGCCGCTGTCGCGGCTGCCGGCGCTTCCGTCGCCTCGGTCTGTGCCGCCGGTGTGGGGGCTGCTGCGCAGGCAAACATGGAAAGGCCCATTACCAACGCCAAAACGCACATCAATACCTTTTTCATTGTTTCACTCCTTATGTTTTTTACTTGCCCCGATTTCGAACCGGAACAAATTAGAAGTTCGGAAAAAGCGTAAACTAGCCGGTGGTTTGGTTCACTTGTGTTTATTTGCTGTTGCCGTACGGCAGGAGAATTTTACGATGGGTTTTTAAATTTCAGAAAAATTTCGGAAGGCGCCCGCGGGCGTAACGGATTTCTTCGGTTCCGCCCCCGCCTGTTCAGCAGAAAGCAAAAATTCATTTCGAGAGTAATGTTCGATTTGTTTTCTTTTATATTTTTGTTTGTGTTTTATTTTATTGGTTTCTGCATGTTTCGTATTTTATCATCATCGTTTTGTGCTGTCAACATCTTCTTTCGTGTTGTAATTGTTTCGTTTTTGATTCTTTTTGTTTTTATGGATTCATATTGCCAGCCGGCGGTTTTTCATGTACTATTACGTAAGGTGTTGAATGAATTCAAGGGTCTCAAATATGTATGTTTGCGATTGAACGAATCAAAATCATAAAAGATTATTTAACCAAGGACAAGCATGTTTCGGTTGCAAAGCTGAGCAGCTTGTTAAACGTAACCGAAGTGACGATACGGCGGGATCTGGAAAAGCTCGAAAGCGAAGGGTTCCTCAAGCGCGCGCACGGCGGCGCCGTTCTCAACGCGGATCTCGAAGAACCGTACACCTTCGAAACCTTGGAGGATGATCACACCCTCCAGATGTCGGAGATCTCCGATACCATATTTCATCTCGTTTCGGATAACGATATTATCATGCTGACCGACGGGCCGACCAATCTCGCGGCCGCGCGAAAGCTGACCCATAAAAAAAACCTCACCGTTTTAACCAACGATCTGCGCATCGCGCTGGAGTTCTCCTCCTCCCCCGGCAACAAGCTCATTCTCCTCGGCGGAGATTTGGATGAATGCGCGGTCTACGGGCAGCTCGCCATCAACAACATGCAGAATTTTTCGCTGAACCATCTGATTGTAGAGGTTGAGGGCATCAGTAAAAAGACGGGAATCACGGTTTCGAGCATCAGTAAGGCTTCTCTGATTCAGCAGGCCTGCAAAATGGCGCAAACCGTCTCGGTCGTCTGCCTTGCCGAGCATTTTGGGGCGAAGTCCTTCTATCGGGTCGGCGATTTGGACATCGCGGATAAGATCATCACCAATTCGACCTTGAACGACGCCTATAAGGATTATCTCTTTGACCTGAATATCCAGCTCTATACCTCCGTCAACATCTACGAAGAATAATTAAAATTCGCGTACTTGGCATACAATCTTACCAAGATGAACACGCAGAAATGTTCGAACTCATCAGCAGATGATCGTTGATCGATGACAAATCGTCTCGAAAGGTTCTGCCGAAAGGATGTGCAAGCATGTCTTCTGAACTCATCAGGCTTGAGAATGTCAACTTGCAATTAGATAGTTTTCATCTAAGCAATGTCAACATCAGCCTCCTGAAAAACGAAATACATGTCATCATGGGCGAAAACGGCGCGGGCAAGAGCCTTCTGATGCAGGTTGTCTGCGGGTTGATCTCCCCCGATTCAGGGACGATCTCTATCAAAGGCGAACCGATTCGGAACAAGTCTTTCTCGGCGGACATGTTTGACGGTGTCATCTATATTCGTCAGGATGTAACCATGCTTACGCAGCTCTCAATTGCCGAAAATCTCTTCTTTCATAAACTGCCCTATAAAAATAAATTTCTCAAAAGCATCGATTACGACAAGCTGAATTATATGTGTCAGCAGCTCATCAACGAACTCGGGCTCCCTGTCACCGTGTTTGACAAGGTTGATACCCTTGGGTTTGCGCAGCGGCAGATCATTGAATTCTGCCGCGCCTATATCTCAGACGCCGAAATTGTGATTCTGGACGAGCCTTCCTCCGCGCTCACGCAGAGCGAGCGGGATCTATTGTACCGCATAGTAAAGAAGATTAAATCCAAAGGCGCGGGGATTTTCTATATCACCCATTGTCTGGAGGATGTTTCATTGCTTGGCGATCGGGTCACCGTCATTAAAAACGGCAGCATCATCGGCACCAAGGTTGTCGCGGAGTGCCCGGAGGAAGAGATCATCAAGATGCTCAGCGGGCATTATATCAAAAACAGATACCCCAAGATCGTTATCAACAAGGGCAAAAACATCTTAAGCGTTCGAAATCTCGGCTTTTCGGACAAGCTTCGAAAGATCAACCTCGATCTGCAGGAGGGTGAAATCCTTGGCATCACCGGCCTTGCGGGATCCGGGCGAACGCTGCTCGCAAACTGTTTATTCGGCGCCGTGGATAAGGTTGACGGCACGGTTTTTCTCAATGGCGCCGAGATTAAAATTGACAGCCCTTATAAGGCGATCTGTAACGGCATCGCCCTGATCCCGGAAAACAGATTGACCGACTCTATCTTTGGCTATCTTGACGTGAGCAACAACGTTGCGGTTTCGTCGCTCAAGCGATTTGCAAATTTCAGCCTGATCAACACAACCTATCTCGAACAGGTCGTGGCGGACTATGTCAACAAACTGAATATTCCGCACACACTGCATAACAATATTATGGAGTACACCGGCGGCAATCAACAAAAGGCCATCTTTGCAAAATGGATCATGAGCCGCGCGAAGATCTTTATTCTCGACGAACCGACACGGGGTCTGGATATCGCGAGCAAAGTCGACATCTATAACTCCATCAACGATCTGCTCAAGAAAAAAGCGGGCATCATCTTTATCTCCTCGGATATCGAGGAGATACTGGGCGTTTGCGACCGCGTAGCGGTGCTCGCTAACCGCACCTGCGTGTGTAATGTGCCCACAAAGGATATCACTCTGGAAAAGATTATCGAGCTCTCAACCGGCAAGGAGCAATAAATTCATCAGCGATCAGAAAACGGGGTGTGCCCATTCGGCACACCCCGCAGCTTTTCAAAAAAGTCCCGGGATTGTTAAGGGCCGCGGCCCTTAACCCATCGGTTCCGGCTGCGGTGGCTTTGCCGCCGCGACGGATCGCCCGTACTCGGGCGGTTTCTTCGCAGCTCTTTGCCGTTCGGAGTCCGGAGGACGAGAGGCAAAGAGCGGTTTCCCCCGTCAAAAAACTTGTTTTTTGACGGCCTCTGGGGTGTGCCCATTCGGCACACCCCGTTTGGTTATCGATCCCTCCATTTACACTGTTCGTTTTCAGTAATTTAGATTGATCAGATTGACCGCGCCATTTTCGAAGATAAATTCCAGATAGGCCGAGTCATCCCCGATCACGATGGCATCCGGGGTTGTCCGGGCGGCGTTCATCTCGCCTCTGTATGCCGCTGCCACCGTGCTGTAGTCGCTGCCGATGCCGACGCCGCGGGCGGTCTTTCCGGCGGCTGGCGCATACGCGCAGATAGCGGATATGATTTTCGTCGAATTGCTATAGGTAAAGACATAGCCTGTACTCATATAAAAGAGCTGCATCGTCTCCATCTCGATCAGCGGCAGATCGTCCTCCCCGCCCAGCCTCGCGCGGATATCGTCCGTCTGAACGCCGGGCTTCATACCGTCGAGCGATTCCTCCGCAATCACGGCCGCGGCTGCCGCGCTGTTATCCGCCGCAGCGTAACCCGCCGGAGCGGAATCCGGCGCGCCTGAACCATTGAAACCGCTCCAATCCCGAATCGGCAGGCGGACGGAAACATCGTTAACCAGCTCCAGCTGCAAATCGGCCAGAGCAAGCGCACTGGGAATGTCAAAGATCGTCCGAAATCCCGTCTGTTGCTCCGTCCAAACAAACTCCTGTTTATCCGCGTCCCAGTCAATATTAAAAACATTATAGCCAAGGGATGTGTAGCCATCTCCTCCGCCCGTTAGCGCAATGGTATTGGAGAACCGATCGATTTGCTCGAGCGGCAGCGTGTCTTCAACCACGCGGAATACCATGACCACAAACCGCCCCTTAGCCTTATGCTCCTCCGCGTAGTTCTTTAAAACGCTGCCTTCTTCGCTCTCGGGATCGTCGGTAATCATATCCAGCCGGACGGTCTTTTCCAGAAACGGAAAATGATTCAGACTGATCTGCGGCGTGGGTTCCGGTGTAGGCGAGGGCGTCATCAAGGGAATTGCGCCGTTCCGCACCGACTGCCGATCCACCAGAATACCGTCCAGCGACAGTTCAACGGTATATTCCGCCGCTTCCGACTGCGGCAGCATGATCTGTACCGATAAACTGTTTTCCGCGCCGGTCAGTTTCGCCTGCGCTGTCCCAAAAAAGAGCGATTCTCCGTTTCGATAGACGCCGGCCCGGATCGCAACCGTCCGTTCGCTCTCAAGCGTGAGTTTGCAGGCGTAGACGAGCAGATTGCCCGGTGTATCCGCGAGCGTGATGGCAGCATCGGTTTTTCCGTTAACCAGCATCGCCAAATCAGTCCCCGCCGGCACGGCATACAATCCTCTTGTTACGGCGCCGCTTAAGGTCGCATCCCCAATCGCCAGCCCCGCGACGCTTTGAAGAGGCGGCAATTGTTCTTCCGGCGCAGCCTCCGGCGTCGGGGTCACGTCCGTAATCACCATCCCCTCCGCCGCCTTCTTTGGCACGCAGCCAAAGAAGAACAGCGCGAGCGCAAACACAGCCATGCAAGCTACAAAAGCGGTTCTTCCTGTTTTCATACTCTCCCCCCTCATTCAGTTCACTGGTTCAGCCCGCCAGTTCCTGCACATCCACCAGCGTGTCGTTATACCAAAGTTCCAGGCGATAATTACCGGATACCGCCTCCTGCAGCTTGAATAGCGCTTCGAGCTTGTTTTCCCCGCCCTGCAGCGCGGTGTTCGTCGTGTCGCTTAGAATCTGCGCCCCGTTTTGATAGAGCCGCAATTCCAGCCTTGCCTCGCCAACCGGCGCATCGAGCGTCAGCATGCAGCTGTACGAGAGAAGATGATCCGACGCGCCTTGCAGCTGCACCGTCGCATCCGTGGTGTTGTTAACGATAAAAACAATGTTCTCGTCGTACGGCACGGCATACAGCCCATCCTCCGTGACGGCGGAAAAGGCGGCGTCCGCAAGACTCAGCCCGGCTACGCTCTGCGGCGCGGCATCCGCTGTCGTGGCTGCCGTCTTCTCTTCGCTCTGCTCCTGAATCGGCGGAACATCCGCAAGCGGGAGGATGATCGTCTCCCCTTCGTTTTCTCCCGGCGCAAGCAGCGTCAGCGTATTTATGGCGATGTTCGCGGGGACATCGAACACTGGCTTGATCACGCTGAACTCCATGGAGTCAAAATCAAATTCTCCTGCAACGGCAAATCCCGAGAATGCAACCGGATAGGTATTTCTGTTTTCATCGCGCAGCGAAAAGGATTTGAGCACCATGCTCATATGATCCCCCGTGAATGTGCCGTCCATGCAGGAGATATCAACCCGCACATATCGTCCGGACGGCGTCTCGCCGCCGGAGTTTGCAATCAGCGCCGGGTCATCGCTAACCCCGGTAACGGCCGCTGTTTTGCCTGAAAATGGAAACATCTGCGGCTCCGGTGTGCTCTCCGGTTCTGGCACGGCCGCCGCTTCCTCGGCCGGCGCTGCCGCTGGCTCCGCCGGTTCACTCTCTGGCGCAGCTGCGACACCCGGAAGGTTTGCTTGTTTTTTTGCTACGCACCCGCCAAGAAGCGCCGCTGTCAGCATCACTGCCGCCAGCATGAGAACCATTTTGTGCCATCCGTCTCTTCTAAACATAGCTGTAATACCCCTTCCAATTCATTGGTTCATTGCTTTTTCAATGTTTGTTAGAAGCTGCCGCGATCTTCGCTCTCGGTGTTAACGTCGTCTCCGCCTCCGTTTGAGGTGCGCAGGGACAGCGTATAGGCATAGTTCTTTTCGAGCCGGAAGAGTTCATTGTCGCCCGATCCGTTCTTGAGCAGGTTGTAGACGCCATCGTCGCCAAACAGATCCTCCTCGCCGAACCACTCTTCTCCATAGGCGTTCTTCATGCGATAACTGCCGGAGGGCAGCCATATCTTTGCCGAGGCGCCGCTGGCTATGGCTACGGTGCTTACGAGTTCTCCCGACTCGGAATAGATCTTCATAAAGTTATGGCTGATTTCATCGTCCGGCGTGCGAATGGTTAGCGAGCAAGAGCGCGTGCCATATGCTTCGTTGTGGTAGAGTTCCCCCGTTTTCGGGAACGGCTGAATGCAATTCTCTGCGCGGGAAGACGCATCGTCAAAATCCGAAATCGCAAGGAAGGCCAGATATGCGTCATAGTTTTTCCCCGCATTCAGCAGCGATTCCGCTTCGGCGTATGCAATCGCACCCTGACAATATGCGAGCTTTTCAGCGGCTTCCGGATCCCCACCGCTGGAGAGCGCTTCATACAGAGGCAACGCCGCGGTAAAATCTCCCTGCGCATACAGCGCGTCCGCCTGCGCGGTTTTGATCATTCTGTCGCATTCGTCCGCCTTCGCCGCGGCATCGCGAAATTCTCCAAGGGCGAGGAATGCCGCCATCGCCTCCGCGTATTGCCCCGCCGTAAAGAAGTTCTCCGCGTTTTGATAGGATAGCGAGTTCTGGCAAGCCTGCGCTTGTTCCGGCGCGTCACGGAACGCGCCCAACGCGAGAAAAGCATCCTTCGCGCCCGAATAGTCCCCCTCGTCGAAACGCGCAAGCGCCGAAGCGTAGCGCGCCATGTTTGCGCTGTATTCCGCCATCGCAGCGGAGTCGTCAAACGCCCCCAGGTCTGCAAAAATACCCTGTGCCTCGGTATAGTTACCCGCTTCCAGCTGGGTAACGCCCTCGTTATAGCGGCGCTGTTTTCCATTATGAATGCCAAGAAGGACAAGACCGGCGCATAGCATCAGCGCCAGAATGACCGTTACCGGGATCCACCGTTTTTTTCGAGCTGCCCTCCGGCTCGTTCCCGTTTCTGCCGCCAGCATTCCCGGCGTTTCCGGCTGCGTTTTCTGGTGTTCCTGTTCCGTTTGACCCGCGTCGCAGCTACCCTCCGGTTCCTCTTGCGCCGTCTCCCGTATGGTCTCGCGCGGCGCGGTCTTTACTTCCTTTTCCAATAGGCGCTTCCCGCAGACCGGGCAAAAATGCATCCCGTCCGGAATGACTACCCTGCATGATTGACAGATCATATCCTTACCCTCCCTTCACTGCTTGCAAACAAAGGTTAGTATTCTTCTATAAAGCCTGTTAACGTCGTATCATAGACTGCCCAGGCGGATTCATTGTCCAAATCTTCAAACGAATAGAGATAGATGAGCTCCGGCTCGGCGGCGGTTTCAAAGGTAAACACAATCGACCCGCGCGACGTTGACGCGGAACTCCAGCCCAGCGTTTTTCCCGCGCTTTCGATCGATGCCTGAATCGGCACGATCATCACGCCGTTGCGGATCGGAAGAACCTCCCCGATGCCGCTGCCGACGATCTCCACCGTCCGGTTGCCGGACTCGTCTGTCGAGATTGCTCCGATGCCGACTGAGTAGGTCTTCCCTTCAAACGAGATTGGAACCCGGCTTGCGGCGGCGGGATTCTCCGCCGCCGGCGCCATCGCAAGCGTTTCCTCCGACGACGCAGACGCGCGCGAGGCCCCGGCAACTCGCGCAAACTCAACCGAGCAGACGCCTAGGGCAAACACCTGCGCCCGCGCATCGGCGCCGTAGGATTGATAGCGATATACATAATCCAAATCGGCATAGGCAGCGTCACCGTCGATCAGTAACCCCGACAGCGAGGAATCGCCCAGGTCTATCCGGTCAAACGATTCCGTCCCGTACGACGCCTGATAGGACTCCGTCACCGTAAGGTTTGATATGCCGGTTGAGATATCTTTAAAATCCAGCGACAGGTTTTTGCAGAAGATAGTGATGTCGTGGACCTTCGTTCCATCGGCAGAAAGTACGAACGCAATCTTGGAAAGCTCCGCCTCCTCGTAGTCCAGCATCCCCAAATACAGCGTTTCCCCTTCTCCGGGGACCGGCAGCTTCATGCCATCGCTGTCCTTTCCTTCCGCATCGAGGGACGGCAGATCGGGCGCTTCGCTTTCGCCGGTCTGCTTTGCCGCATCGGCGGGGGCAGGATCGACGGCAGATTGCTGTTCCTCCGCGTTGACCGGCGTCGCCGTAAGATCCGGCTGCAATGCATCTCCCCCGCCGGTGCAGCGGCCGAGCCCGAATGCGGCGATCAGGAGCAGCAGCGCCGCCACGCCGATGAGGCCATACAACACCCAGCGTGGTATCGTTCCGCCATTGACGCGCCGCCGCTCCATCGATGCGCGCGGCGGTGTTTGCCCGCTCTCAATTGCGCTGCTTGGCGGCTCGCTGACCGCGGGTTGAGCCTGTGTTGGCGGCTCGGCATCGAATGGTTCCAGCCGATCCGCGTCTTCCTGCGGCGCGGGACTCGCCGCCGCCGGCTCCGGCTCCGCCAGATATTGGACGGGCGCCACCGGCATTCCGCAGTTATGGCAGAACTTCGCGCCCGCGCGCAGTTTCTCTCCGCAGTTTGCGCAAAACGCCGCCTCGCCGCTGCGCATCGGCTGCGACGCATCCGCCGCTGCCCATTGTTTGCCGGGGGTTCTCTCAAGCATACGCATCGAATCTCCTCCTTTTGATTCATCTCCTGCGATTGGAATATACCGCCGAATTTGTGATTTATAACAGCTTGGTCGTCGATACAATTTGACAAAATCATTGTAACAATCGAAAAACACAAAAAGGTGTGCTCGCTGCACACATTAAAAAAAGAAGCTTTTTTTCAAGTGTTTTCCGCATTCTTGCAATTGCGGTTCCACCAGGCGGCATAGCCAGCATCTGCTTTTTTTGATTATGGCCGCATGGCGAATAGCCGTTCATACAGCTTGTCCTTCAACTCAGCTGCGGAAGCGAAAAGGAACCCGCGTACTCGGCGCTCTCCATTTACCAATAAGCGGTGATTCTTTGGTATGCCGTATGCACACTTGAGAATTTTAAATCACGTGGAACCATGTTGAATTTCCTGAAAAAAGTGGCGGTTTCCTTGCATCGCCTGCGCAGCGCTACTATAATAAAAACCAAGCGGACATGTGTATATGACCTTATCCAAACACCAGCGCGGCGAATCCGCGCGTGATGATTCCAACCGTTATCTCTTTTGCAACAAGAACGCCGTGTAAATGGCACCTTTTTATTCCGTAATAGAAGGAAATGGGGCGCAGCATGGAGCAGTTACCACCAAAACCGGCGAGCATCACAAAGCTGTTATTAGAGCGTCTTTTCCGGGCGCCGGATGTAAAGACCTATTTGAACGACAATGCCTCGCTGATGGCGATGCCGCCGTTTGACCATTTTATCTGCGCGCTTTGCGAGGAGCTGTCCGTCTCCCGCGCCAAGGTGATCGCGAAATCCGCAATTCCGCGCAACTATGCGTATCAGTTGTTCAACGGCATTCGAAAGCCCTCGCGCGACAAGGTAATTCAGCTCGCATTTGGCTTTGGCCTCGATGTGGACAGCACGCAGGAGCTCCTCAAGATCGCGCGTCAGGCGCCGCTTTATCCCAAAATCCCACGGGATATCGTGATCCTTCGCTGCCTCTATGAAAAGCGCAGCGTTTTGGAGGCGCAGCAATCACTCGACAGCATGGGGCTGATGCTGCTCGGCCGGGAGGATCGATATGAATAACGAAACGGAGTTCGACGCCATTTTCGCGTTCGACGAGGCGCGGTATCCCGCCGCGTTTTTTGCGGACTATGAAGCGCTTGCCTGCCTTGCCGAACATGAAAATACGGAAACGCTGCTTGTTCTGGAGCGCAACACCAATGTTCACCGCCTTGCGAAGTGTTACTTGGGCGAGAGTCGTTCCTCCGGCACGACAGAAGCGATGCTGCTCAAAAAGCTGAACGATCCCGGCATTCCGCGATATATCGCGGAATATCAGAACGAGATCATGCTTTGCGTAGTCCGCGAGTTCATTGACGGATTACCATTAAACGAATATGTTGCCGAGGTTCACCCTTCTCCCGAACAATCCGTTGCAATCGCTTCCCAAATCTGCGATATCCTCGCCTATCTGCATCGTCTGTCCCCCCCGGTCATTCACCGGGACATTAAGCCGCAGAATATCATCATTGACTCAGGGGAAAAGGTCTGGCTGATCGATTTTGGTATTTCGCGGGAGTATGACGCCTCCGCCAGCAAGGACACGAGCTATTTTGGCACGGCGGATTTTGCGCCACCGGAGCAATATGGGTTTTCGCAAACCGACAATCGAACCGATATCTTTTCGCTGGGCGTCCTCATCGGCTGGCTGCTCACGGGTGAATCCCAACCGAGGCGGGCGTTGCCAAAGCTGGAGTCCACACGCCTGAAAAAAATCGTTCAAACCTGCACCGAGCTCACGCCGGATCGTCGGTATGCCTCCGCGGACAAGGTGAAAAAAGCACTGCAGCATGCCGACGGACGCATCCGGCGGCGCTTACTGCGCGTCGTCTCATTCGTCATCGCCTCGTTTGCCTGTCTCTCAGCCGGCTTTGCCGTCGGACGGTATACCGACTACGCACCTCGGCTGCTGAATCCCTCCGGCGTCACCTTTCAAGAGCCCCTGATTGAGCAGGCGGTTCGCCTGTCCCTCGGAAAATCTGCCGATGATCCCATCTCGCAGGAGGATCTTTTGGGCGTGAACACGCTCTATATCTTTGGCGATCAGGCGCTTGGCAGCGCCGAAGCATACTCCCGCGAGCAGCAGCGCATGGGCGACGGCGAAGGTACCCACAAAAACGGCGGCATCCGTTCCCTTAAGGATCTCGCGCAGTTGAGCCGGCTGACTACCATTCGCATCGCCCTGCAGGACATTGTGGATCTATCCGACCTGGCAGGGCTTACCTCGCTTGAGATCATCGATTTGAATCACAACCCCATCGAGAGCGTTGCGCCGCTCTCGGGGCTCGATTCGCTGAAACAGCTGAGCGTGTTCGATTCTCGCGTTTCGGACTTTTCGGCGCTTTCCTCCTGCCGCCTGCTCGAAGTCATCGAAGCTGGCAAAACGCGCGTAACGTCGTTCAGCGCCTTTGCCGGAATCGGAAGCCTCAGGGAGGTGATGCTGCGCAATACCACGCTGGATAATCTCAACGGAATTGAGTCGCTGACCGGTTTGGAGCGCGTCGCCCTTGGTATCGTCCGCAGCCGCGACCTGACGCCGCTTACCTTGCTTCCGCTGCTCAAAGAGGCGGATCTCAGCGAGGATCTGAGAGCGGACGCAGCGCGTGATTTACCGGACGCAACCTTCCAAATCATATTCTCCTGACATGCGCCTCAAGCAATCGCTGCAACGGTAGTCCCCTCAACCGATCGCGCGCAGTGCGTCTGCAAAAAAAAATCGGAAAGTGTGCAACCTGCATACCTTTTCCGATTTTTTCATGATACAGTTTGCTTATCAGACTGGCGCAGAGCATATGCGCAGAAGGAAGGATATCATAATGAAAAACTCTCTCCTCATATGTTTGGTCGTTCTATTCACGCTGTGCTCTGTTGCCTGTGCTGCGCCGGCAGCATCCGTCGTTGACGCGCAACCGTCCGCAGAGGTCTCCGCTACGCCCCGGCAGACCGTCGTCTTTGCCGATCCGGTTCTGGAAAAAATGGTGCGCGCGGCGATGAACAAACCCGAAGGGGATATCACCATTGCCGAGGCGGAGGCGGTAAAAGAGCTCAAACTCGGCATCGAATGGCAGCTTCAAATTCCCCCGGAAACGCAGATTAAGGACCTTTCAGGACTGGAGTATTTTAAAAACCTTGAAACCCTTGAACTGGGGTTTCACAATATCCATGACATCTCGCCCCTTGCCGGGCTGACCAAACTAAATTCCCTCTCCCTTGGAGGCAATCCGGTTGCCAATCTTGAGCCACTTTCCGGGCTAACGAGCCTCGGCTTTCTGACGTTGTTCAACTGCCAAGCGCAGGACTACTCTCCTCTTGCGAAGCTGACCGGCCTGGGTGGTCTGCTGATGGATTGGTCAACCATCAGCGACGCAAAAGTGCTTTCCGGTTTAACCGAACTGTGGTGGCTCTCTCTTGCCAACACGCAGGTCAGCGACGTGTCGCCTCTTTCTACTCTGGTCAAACTGAAGCAACTTCAGCTAGAAGGATGCCCTATTACCGATTATTCGCCGCTAAAGGACATCTATCCCAATCTTGAGGAAAAAGACTTTGCTATGGCAGCCTCCCTACGGGAACTTGGCTTTATGCCAATCGACAACGCTCCGCAAGTGGAGAGCTATAAGAGTGAAACGGTCATCGTTCAAGTGAACCATGAGGAATGGGGAAAGCAGCCGAGTCCCGATGAGGCAAACGCGGTAATCATGATCAAAAATCATGGAACCGATCAAGCATTGTTTATATGCTATTACCCAAACGATAAGCGCTATTTGATCAGTGATCATAAGAATTTCCGTTACACTTTTGATATTAAGTCGCAAACGCTGAATGTGGAGTCCGGCGAGCCTGAAGCAAAGGCGTTCCTGCAAAAAGCCTACCCCGACGCAGGCGACAACGCGCTCCTTGCGCCCATGAAAGACTTCGATCAATTTTTGATGGATACCTTCGGCGCCTCCGCCAACGTGCTCTATCTCCTGCCTCGCGAAGTAAAGGTTCGGGATACTTCCTCTTTGGCCGGGTTGGGGTTTGTCGCGAAGGAGGATATCGCAAGTTACTATTACGAGCAAAAACTGCCGCAATATTTCAACATTGAGGTTCACAATCCCGCCTGGAGCGGCTGGGATGAGGGCGGCGATGTGCGCGGCTTCTTCCCGCAGGGTGATAAATATGGCGTTGTGGTTACGTATTTCACGGGCGAAAAGAAATTTCTTGTCAAGGCGGATGATAAAAGCGGCGGCGGCGCGGGCTTCTACTTCTATGCCGATACCAAAACCTTTGAGGACATCTGGTGCAGCGATAAAAGCCGAACCGTTGAAGAATATTTTCGGGATGTTTACAACAACCCCGATATTGAAGATGTCCACCTGCATTCGGTTCAGCTGATGGAAAGCACCATTCAGGACACCTTCGGCATGACCATCGAGGAGCTCTATGCGTTGCCATCCGGGCTGTAATAGCCCGCGTCGGCTGGCCGCGAGAGAACGTCCCCTTGCTTGCCCGGCTGGAAAAGGGTGATGATATGGAAAAAAAGAGCTGTGATACGAGCGATCTGATCAAGCTTTTGCATCATGGCGCGCTGGATGACGTGCTCCGCTGCGGTGATGTGCAACCGGTTTTTACGGAGTACCTGGCGCAACTTTGCTCCGAACGCAACGCAACGCGCGAACGCGTGATCCAGCGCGCAGGCATTGAGCGCAGCTATGGCCACCAACTTTTTAACGGAATCCGCAGGCCTTCGCGCGATAAGGCGCTTCAGCTCGCCTTCGGGTTAGAGCTTGACGCGGAGCGAACACAGGCTTTACTCCGGGCGGCCAAGGTCGGCCAATTGACCCCGCACGCCAAGCGGGATGCCGTGATCCTTTACGGTTTGATGCACCATCTTTCGTTGAACGAAACGCGAACGCTGCTTTCAAATTTTTCATTGCCGCCGCTTGGCAGCGAATAATGGTCGTATCCCGCAGTGGTACCAATCAACGGCCCGCCCTTGCAGGCGGGTCGCTTTTTTCCGTTTGCGCGCAGTTTGTTCATCGGAAAAATGATCCCCTGGGAACCCCAAGTTTCTCTGAAAACGATTGCGCTCTGCGTTCTTTTTCTGTAAGCGGCTCGGCATGCAAAAAACCATCAAGCGACGCCGGCAAGCCCTGTTTCCAACCAAAAATCCTTGTGCAAAGGGTGCATGCGCCAATTCGTTGCAGCGCCGGTATTGCATAAATTTTGAATGTCTGGCGTTGTATATACAGAAAAATGCTGTTATAATATCGAAAAAGAATCAACACTTGGCGTGATCCGTTCGCGGTATCATTCCAGTGGTTGCGATGTGCCATATATGATAGAACCGACTTGCGATATCCTTGTTTATACTGGAGAAATCTGATGCGAAAGCGAATTTGGAGCAGTATTGTCCTGCTGGCCGTCATCTGCGGAATTTTCACGATTCAAAGCAAATCCAACGCGGCGGCGCCGCAGAAAACCGGCGTAGATTTTATGATCATCTGCGCACACCCCGGAGATGAAAGTCTGTTTCTTGGCGGTGTGCTGCCGCTCTACGCGGGGCAGCAGGGCCGATCCGCCGTCGTCGTCTATCTTTCCAGCGACAGCTACGAGCAGGGCGTCGCCGCGCGCGCATCCCTTGCGCGTTACGGCCTTAACGTGCAGGCGGTCTTTGCTTCGTTTTCACCCGTGTATACCAGCAATGAGGAGGACGCCCTGCGCTATTGGGACAAACGCGAGGTCACGGCTTACCTCGTTAACATCATTCGAAAGTATCAGCCAACCATCGTTGTCTCCCACGATCCGCTTGGCGAATATGGGCATGGCGCCCATTGTGTCGCCTCCGATTGCGCGCTGCTCGCCGTTGGCTTTGCCGCCGGAGAAAACGATTATCCGGAAAGCAAGGACAAGTACGGTGTCTGGCAGGTTCAGCGTCTGTTTTTACATCGGTATGGCGAAAAGCTGGTCACGCTGGATCGAAGCGAACCTCTCTCCAACTGCAACGGCATGACCGCGCTGGAGTTGGATCAACAGGGGTATTCGTATTATCCCGATCAGTATCCTATCCTCATCAGCGACGACTTTGGCTATACGCGCGCGCAATACGGGCTGGCCTACGCCGCGCAAGCGGATCGCTTTGATCCGTCCTCCGGCGATCTGTTTGCGGGCATTGCCGGTTCTCCCAGCTCCGTCTCCGTTCGTTCGGGTCCCAGCGCCGCGCCAGATGTTGCGGCAACGCCGCGCCTCTTTGCCTGTCAGAGCACACCAGCGCCTGCAGAAACACCCTCCCCGGCTCCGGAGGCCCATAGCGCGCTCATCCCCGCCTACGCCCCCAAGACCGACGATTTTAATTCCTATTTTCGCGCAGCGAGCGATCCCGCCGAAGTGGTGATCAACGATCAGGAAAACGAACACTGGGAGTATCGGTCCGACACGCTCTCGGTCATCATAGACCGCGAGCATATTCTGCGCTCGGACAACAAGCCAATCAGCTATTGCGTTGCGCAGATTCGCATGCGCGAAACGGACAGTTTTCAAGCGGGTATTCACACGGAAAGCATCCGGTCGATCCAGCGTCTGGAGCCGCCGTGGTATATGGCGCGGCGTTACCGCGCGGTACTTGCCATAACGGGTGATAATCTCACACGCGCTGAGACGGAACTCAAAGGGATCCTCCTGCGCAACGGCGTTATCTACAGCGCAAACCAGGCGCAGGATACGCTCGCGCTCTACCCGGGCGATCTTTCGCTGAAGATCTTTAAGCCAAATACCGTCTCTCCGCAGGCGCTGCTGGATCAGGGCGTAAAAAACACCTTTTCGTTTGGCCCAACGCTCTTATACCGTTATGAGCGCGATCTGACATCCAAGCGCGGACACCTGGGCCGCGCCAATCCGCGCTGTGGTCTCGGCATGGTAGAGCCGGGTTATTGGATCGCGATCACGGTGGATGGGCGGCAGCCCAAATACAGCGTCGGCATGACGATGGACGGATTCGCGCAACTCTTTTATCTCTATGGCTGCCAGCTTGCGTATAATCTCGATGGCGGCAGTTCCACGGCCATGGTATTTATGGGCGAGAACCTCAGCCAGCACAGCGGCGAGGGGAGCGACACGCAGCGCCCTTGGACGGACGGGCTTCTCTGGGGCAATTCCGAACTGGTTCCAACGGTGGACGACCACGTTTACAACAACGGCAGCCACCCCTGGGTTCCTCTGCCCGATGTAACCCCGACGCCTGTCCCAACGGCAAAAACAACGGCAAAACCAACGACGACCCCGTGATTGCCGCCCGAAACCGCCGCCTTGGCGACAATACCAATTTCAACCAAAGCTGGATATTCCTATGAAATCTCCTTTCTTTCGTCTCGTTTTTCCCGTCATGTGCTGCTCGGCGCTGCTGCTTCTGTTTGCCTGCAGTCCGCGGGCAGTTTCGCATGCAGTTGTCTTTCAACAGGGCTCCTTCGATCCCGGCGCAACGAAACTGTCGGTTGCGCTGGACGAGGGCGAATCCCGCCTGCTCGAGCGGTTCCCCGATTTAATATCCGTCAACCTGACGGGCTCAAAAGACATTTCCGAGGTATCGGCCTTTGCCGCCGCGCATCCGGAGATCGACGTTAAATGCGATTTGGATTTGCTCGGCCAGACCGTCTCCTATGATACAGCCAAACTCACCGCATCCGGCAACTGGCCGAGTGCAGAAATTCAGCGCGCCATCGATGTCCTGCCGTATCTGAAAGCGCTCGATATCCGCTCCTGCAAGCTGGACAATGCCACGCTGTTCACTCTGGTTCAGGCGAATCCCAGCCTTTCCATTCAATGTATGGCGGAGGTTTTTGGAGAGCCGATCGATAATCAAACCACATCTCTCGTTATCCATGCATCCGAAACGGAATCGGAAGACTTCGTAGGCGAATTATCCCGTGCGCTCGGGTTGTTTCCGGCTCTTCAAGTCGTGGATTTGACGCAGCTCAATGCAACGCTCACCCCCGAAACAGTTCTTGCCCTGCAGCAGCAGTTTCCCGCGCTGGAGGTTCTCTATACATTCCATCTTTTCGGCCGCGAAATCAAAACGTCGGATACGGAGATCGACCTGTATGAAGTTCGTGTAAAAAACGAAGGCGTGCCGGAGCTGGAACGGGTGCTCGCCTGCCTGCCGAACTGCACCTACGCGGATATGGCCTACACCAAGGTGGATAACAAGACCATGGCCGCGCTTGCGGCGAAGTTCCCTAAGATCAAGTTCTCCTGGATGATCCATTTCGCGGCCTATTCCTGCCGGACGGATGCGAATATGCTCAAGGCCTCCAAACCGTTCTATGGCTTTTCGTCCGATGTGGCCGATATCTTAAAATACTGCACCGATTTAGTGTATCTGGACATCGGACATAATAAGCTCACCAACCTTTCGTTTCTGGCCAACATGAAGCATCTCAAGGTGCTGATCGCGGCAATTTCCTACAACATCACCGATATCTCCGCGGTCGCGAACTGCACTGAACTGGAATATTTGGAGCTGTTCTCCAACCGGATAGCCGATGTCTCCCCGCTTTCGGCGCTTACACAGCTCAAGCATTTAAACATCTGTAACAACCGGATCACCGATGCCTCGCCGTTGTATTCGCTGCAAAATTTGGAGCGGCTCTGGATCGCGAATAATCCGCTTTCGGATGAACAAAAAGCTGCGCTTGTCAAGCAGTTACCCAACTGTGAGGTGAACCTGACGACGCATAATCCTACCGCCGAAGGTTGGAGCAAGGGTGAGCGGTATGATTTGCTCTCCAAGCAGTTTCATTATGGTTCGCCAATCATTTATGAACGGTTTGGCACTTTTAACCATCCATAGCGCGACAGACGTTCTCAGATCGCCCTCCATTATGAATAACACCGGCGCGGGCCATGTGAACTGAACCCCGGAAAACGGACATTGAGAAAAAGCACCTCCTGTCGTAGGATAAAATCACTACGGCGGGAGGTTTTTGTATGGGAAAACAATATGGCGCGAGAATCATCAGTAAGGTCCTGGAACTACAAGCAGCGGGATATACACAGCGAGAAATAGCAAAAGAACTCGGATTTGAGACCACACAGATCAAAGATTTGGTCAAGCGGTACCGGAGAAAGCAACGGAAGGGAGAAACCATCGGGACATCTTCAGGACGGCCACAGAAACGTGCGCTTACATCAATGCAAGAAAAAGACTTGCGGATCAAGAAGTTAGAACGAGAAATAGCGCTCTACCAGTCTTTTCTTCAAGCTGTTGGAAGGATGTGAGACCTGGGGTTAAATTCACAGTCATTGATAAATACAAGAGCAGATATACTTTGAAAGATATGTGCAAATTTTTCGATGTTTCCCGAAGCGGCTACTATGCGTACCTGAGGCGAAAGAAAAGTAAGATGGATGAGAGCCTTGTACAACTCATTTGCCAATGCCGCGAGGAAACAGATCGCACCTATGGTTATCGGCGAATCGGGTTGTGGCTTGATCGGCGAGGAAACCATGTAAACCACAAGAGAATCTATCGTATCATGCAGAAATTCGGATTGTTTTCTGAGGTGCGGCGGAAACGAAAGTACCAGCAGATGTCCGATCAGCTGCACCGATACCCGAATCTGCTCAATCGCGACTTCACAGCGAATCGTCCAAACGAGAAGTGGGTAACGGATATTTCATACATCGGAACGAAGCAGGGAACCTTATATCTTTCGGTCATTCGAGATCTGTTTGACAACAGCATCGTCGCCTACAAGACTGGAACGGAACAAACGATCAATCTAGTTCTCCAAACAGTTCGAATGGCACAAGAGAAAGAAGCGGTCGCCGCAGAGTTGCAGCTCCACAGCGACCAAGGGTTTCAATATACCTCACACGCATACTTCGCCCTGACACGAGACTATGGCATTACGCCCTCGATGTCAAGAAGGGGAAATTGCTATGATAATGCTATGGCTGAAAACTTCTTCGGTATTCTGAAGGCAGAATGCTTGAGAAGGCACAAGCCGCAATCCATTGTTCACGCAAGGCAGCTCATTGATAACTTTATATTCTTCTACAACCATGAGCGAATTCAGCTTAAAACAAAACTGACGCCGCTCGAAAAACGACGCCAGTTCATGTAATTCTTAGTATTCCTGCGATAGGGGCTTTTATTTGTGTCTAATCGACGGGGTTCAGTTCA
>JAYFQU010000037.1:0-132851 GCA_034926785.1 Christensenella sp. | reverse complement strand
CCAAGTAATTCTGCGATAAGATGTGTTTGAAGCATAACCTTCGTCCTTTCTCGTAGTGGCTTGAACAACCTTAATCTACAAGATTTGAAGCGGTTATGCTTCTTCTTTTTTTTACTTACCCCAATCTATAGTGTAGAACCAAACTTGATTGATTTGCTTGCTTGTTGAACCGCCAAGGGCTTATAATGAAAAAAAGCGACAAGGAGGACCACAGCTTTGATTGGAGTCATCTTCGGCGAAAAAGGCACAGGAAAAACAAAGCAACTTCTCGAAATGGCCAACAAGTCCGCCCTGACGGCAAAGGGCAACACGATCTTCATTGACGACGACACAAGCTACATCTACGACCTCTCCAGAAAAGCTCGCTTCATCAACGCATCGGAATACGGCATTAGCTCACCGAAAATGCTTTATGGTTTCCTTTGCGGTCTTGCGGCGAGTGATTTTGATTTAGAGACCATTTATATCGACGGTCTGTTAAGCATTATTGGTCACGAGCTGGATTCACTGGAAGGGCTCTTTGACGACTTGAAACAATTCGCTCAAAAGAACAACCTCGGCATTATTATGAGCATAACCGGCAGTAAAGAAACCGTTCCGGGATATATGAAGGAATATCTGCTGTAAACATTCTGCGGCAAATCGCGTCTGACCGATCGGATTTTCTTTTTAAAAGAGCGGACGGAATACTGTATTTTATAATAAAAAAGGAACTTGAATCACCTATGCGTTACCTGAGCACGCGAGGCGGCGATCCCGTATCTGCTGCGGAAGCGATTGTACGCGGGATCAGTCCCTCCGGCGGATTGTACGTACCCGAAGAGTACCCGAAAATTGATGTTGCAGACGGTGTGCGCGGCGGCTATTTGGCAACCGCGCATCGCGTCATGAAAGCCTATCTATCCGAGACGGAATCCGCCGGGCTGGAGCGGATGATCGCCGAGGCATATCGGCGCTTTGATCATGCGGACATTACTCCTGTTAAAAAACTAAACGAACGGGAGCATATCCTGGAACTTTGGCACGGACCGACGATGGCGTTTAAGGATGTCGCGCTGCAGATGCTTCCGCACCTCATGTGCGATTCTTTGCGCCAGACAGGTGAAACCAAGCAGATCTATATCCTCGTGGCAACCTCCGGCGACACCGGCAAGGCCGCTCTGGAAGGGTTCCAGGACGTTGCGGGTACGCGTGTGCTCGTGTTTTATCCCGAAGGCGGGGTCAGCGAGGCACAGCGCCTCCAGATGGTCACGCAGGAGGGGGGCAATGTAGACGTATGCGCCGTACGCGGCAATTTTGACGACGCGCAGACAGGCGTCAAACAGATCTTTGCCTCAAAGGAGACGGCGGACATCCTCGCGAACGAGGGATATCGGCTCTCCAGCGCGAACTCCATCAACTTCGGTCGCCTGTTGCCGCAGATTGTTTACTATTTTACAAGCTATGAAACGTTGCTGAGTCGCGGTGAAATCCACAGCGGCGAGAAGATCAATTTCTGCGTGCCAACGGGCAACTTTGGAGATATTCTCGCGGGGGAATATGCGCGCCGGATGGGGCTGCCGATTCATCGGCTGATCTGCGCTTCCAACCGGAACAATGTTCTCACAGATTTCTTTGAACATGGCGTTTATGATGAGAATCGCCCGTTTTATCAGAGCATGAGCTGCTCGATCGATATCCTGATCTCCTCAAATCTGGAGCGCCTGCTCTTTGAACTGGCCGGACGGGATGATTCCGTCGTCCGCGATTGGATGGGCGCGCTCAAAGAAAAGGGCAAATACGCTTTGCCGAAAGCGTCGCTGGACGAACTCAAAAAAACGTTTTCCGCCGGCTGGTGCACGGAGGAGGACACGCTTGAGACGATCCGGCGCGTATTTGACGAGGCGGGTTATCTGATGGATCCGCATACCGCCGTTGCGCAGTGCGTCTATGACCGCTATTGGGAAAAGACGGGAGACAACACGAAAACCGTGCTGCTCTCTACCGCGAATCCATATAAATTTGCAAGCGACGTGTTGGGCGCTTTTGAAACGGCCGGAGAAGACGACTTTGAAAATGTTGATCGCCTTCATGCTCTGACCAAGACGGACATTCCAAAGGGCATCAGCGGGCTTGTCGGCAAGCCGGAGATCCATCTGGACATCTGCGATTTGGAGGAGATGCCAAAGCGCGTGGTAAAACCAGTCACAAACAAATAGACCGAACGGTACGCTCCGCGGGCAACTGCGGAGGCTTGAAAGAAGCGACATTTTACGAATATGAAACGACCGGATTCCTCAACGATATCGATTATCGTCTGCTTTTTCATCATAGTGGTGCTTTCGTTTTCGCTGATCTTTGTGCTTGGTGAGCGCGGGACCGCGGAGGCGGTTGATGTTTCGCCCTTGCAGGATTTGGCGCAGACCATCCGCTCTGAGTACTATTTTTATGATGATAAGAAGCTGGATAGTGAAAAACTGGTGAATAGCGCCATGCGCGGGATGATCACCAGCCTCGATGATCCATATGCGCAATACTACACCGAAGAGGAATATAAACAGCTTCTCACCGAAAATTCCGGCGATTATGTCGGCATTGGCATCAGCGTGCAAGTGCCGGACGAATCGGGCAGCATGGTTATCAGCGTCTATGAGGGAGGCCCCGCCGACTTGGCTGGGCTTAAGAAGGGCGATATCATCACGCAGATCAATGGAACGCCAACGGCAAATCTGTCGCTTGACGCGCTGATCGCCTGCTTTTCCAATGATGAGGAAAAGCCGGATGAGATCATCTATCTGCGCGACGGCGTGGAGACGACGATCAGCGTGAAGCGCACGGAAGTGCATATCAAGCGCGTCGATTCCTCCGTGTTGTCGAACAACATCGGCTATATCCGAATCACGGAGTTTAACGGCAGCGTTGCTTCGGATTTTATCGCCGCTGCGAAGGCGCTGCAAGATCAGGGAGTGCGCAACCTCATCATTGATTTGCGCGATAATCCCGGCGGCGGACTCAACGAGGTGCTGAGCGTTGCAAATACGCTGATACCAAAGGACAGCGTGATTGTAAGCATCCGCTCAAAGAGCGGAGACGAGCGTGTCTACAAATCCGAAGGCGGCGAACAATTCAACATGAAACTGGTCGTGCTCGTCAATGGCTACAGTGCCTCGGCCAGCGAATTGCTCACCGGCGCGTTGAAGGACTATGGCCTCGCGACCATCGTAGGGACGCAAACGTTTGGCAAGGGGATCGTGCAGAGCTTTTTTCACATCAGCGAAAACGGCGGTTGGGCGAAGATGACGACCGACGCCTACTTTACGCCCAATGATGTCTGCATTCAGGGTGTGGGCATTTCGCCCGACCTTGTGGTTGAACTGCCGGAAGAACTAAAGGATACCTCGATTGACTTAATAGAACCTGCGCAGGACACACAACTGAAGGCTGCCATTGGCGTTTTTGCGCAGCAGGCAAGTTTGCCCAAGGCAATCGCTCGCTGAGCGTTCAGCGCCGTATCAACCAGATGTACCAGCCGACAAGGAGAAAGCTATATGTATCGCGTTCGTGATAGTTCCCTTGCGCCGTCGGGCGAACAGAAGATTGAATGGGTTCGGCGCAATATGCCGATTCTCAATGGAATCCGGGAATCGTTTGAGCGTGATTTGCCGTTTCGTGGGTTAAAGATTGCGCTTTCGATTCATTTGGAGGCGAAAACGGCCTATCTTTGCCGCGTTCTCGCCGCGGGGGGCGCGGAGATGTTCATCACCGGCAGCAATCCGCTTTCCACGCAGGACGATGTCGCCGCAGCGGTGGCGGCAGGCGGACTGAATGTGTTTGCCCTGCATGGCTGCACGATGGAGGAATATTACGAGTGTATTGACAGCGTACTCATGGCGGAGCCGGATATCATCATTGACGATGGCGGGGATCTGGTGCATGCGATACACAGTAAATTTCCGCACCTGATCGACAAGATTCTTGGCGGATGCGAGGAGACCACGACCGGCATTGTCCGCTTGGTTGCGATGGACAAGGCGAAACAGCTTCGTTTCCCGATGTTCGCCGTAAATAATGCGGACTGCAAACATCTTTTTGACAATCGATACGGTACGGGACAGAGCGTGTTTGACAGTATCAACCACACAACCAATCTGGTCATTGCGGGGAAGTGGGTGGTTGTTGCGGGCTATGGCTGGTGCGGCAAAGGCGTCGCCATGCGGGCAAAGGGACTTGGCGCAAATGTGATCGTGACGGAGGTCAACCCCATCAAGGCGATCGAAGCAGTGATGGATGGATTCTCCGTGATGCCTATGATCGAGGCGGCGAAGATCGGCGATGTATTTGTCACCGTAACAGGAGACATCAAGGTGATCGACGAGCCGGAATTTATGGTGATGAAGGATGGCGCAATCCTCACGAATGCCGGACATTTTAACGTCGAAGTCAATGTTCAGCGTTTGGCCGAGATCGCGGTCGATCAAAAGCAGATGCGCCAGAATATCGTGGGCTTTCAACTAAAAAATGGACGCTGGCTGCACGTCATCGGCGAAGGCCGGCTTGTGAATCTCGCGGCGGGCAATGGGCATCCGGCAGAGATTATGGACATGAGCTTCGGCATACAGGCGCTTTGCGCGCGTTATGTCGCCGACCATCGCGGGGAACTTCAACCGAAGCTCTACGCTGTGCCGGAAGCGATCGACCACGAGGTCGCACTGCGAAAGCTCAATGCGCTGGGGATAAAAATTGACACCCTGAGTGCGGAACAGCAAGCGTATCTTGAGAGCTGGAATGTATAATCAAGCCGGGTTCGTTCCCGTAAGGCCGTAACATTCGGCGTGATTTAGCGGCTGCTGCGTATAAATTCGTGGTTTACAAGGCGTATTGAAACTGATAAAATATCCAATGGCGCGACGTTTTTCGTCGCGATCCGGATCCGATCAGGCGGCAAGCGCTTCCACATTCCGTAAGATTCTTAGGAATTTATCCGTACACATACGGATTCATATGCGCGATCAACGCGTGCAAACAAATCTACAGGGGGAACCGATTATGAAGGAATACACCGCGAAAGACATTCGTAATATTGGCGTTTTCGGGCATGGCGGCGAGGGTAAGACCACGCTGACCGAGGCTATGCTGTTTAATGCCGGTCTGATCGACCGCCTCGGCAAAGTGGAAAACGGCACAACGACCACCGACTTTGATCCCGAGGAGATTGCCCGCGGCATTTCCATCAACGTCGCTCTTGCGCCTCTGGAGTGGAAGAACACGAAGATCAACGTCATCGACGCACCGGGATTTTTCGACTTTTACGGCGAAGTAACCGCTGCGATGACGCTTGCCGACAGCGCGGTGATCGTTGTCGGCGCTGTCTCCGGCCCGGTGGTCGGAGCGGAAAAGGCCATGGCCATGTGCGAAAAAGCGCATAAGGCGCGTATGATCGTCATCAACCAGCTGGACCGCGAAAATGCCAACTTTGAAAAGGTGATGGAAGAAATCAGCAAGAAGTTTGGCCCAAGCGTGGTCCCGATTCAGCTGCCCATCATCGAAGGCGGCGTATTCAAGGGATATGTGGACATCGTCAACATGACCGCCAAACTCTTCGACGGCAAAGGCGAGAAAGATACCGCCATTCCCGCCGCATTGGAAAAGGAAGCGCAGTCCCTCTATGAAAAGCTCACCGAGGCAGCCGCGGAAGCGGACGAAGCCCTCATGGAGAAGTATCTCGAAACGTTCGAACTCAGCCGCGAAGAGATGTTACAGGGCCTTTCCGTTGGCGTGCAGACCGGCGTTGTGACGCCCGTTTGCTGCGTCTCCGCAGCGCAGAACATCGGCGTGGCTACCCTGCTGGATATGATCGTGCGCTATCTGCCCTCCGCGGATCTGGCGAAGGCGCCGGCCGCCAAGAGCGCAAAGACGGGGGCGGATGTGGTCGTTTCGCAAAACGGAAAATTCGCCGCGCAGGTCGTCAAAACGACGTTTGACCAATTTGGCAAATACTCCATCGTGAAGGTCTATCGCGGTTCGCTGGATATCAGCGTTGCGCCGTATAATACCAACTCGGAGAAAGCGGAAAAGCCCACGGCTCCTGTGATGATTCGCGGGAAGAAAACCATTGCGCTGGATAAACTGAATGCGGGCGACATTGGCGCGCTGCCGAAGCTGCAATATACCGCAACCGGCGATACGCTCTGCGACGCAAGCGACCCGATCGTGTTTGACGAGATCGAGTTTCCGAAGCCCGCAATCTCTCTCGCGGTTACCGCGAAAAAGCAGGGTGAGGATGACAAGGTCATCTCCGGCCTCAACCGCATCAAGGAAGAAGATCCGACCATTCAGATCGAAAAGAATGCCGAAACCGGCGACGTGCTGATTCAGGGCCTTGGCGAAATGCACATTGAAGTTGTCTGCGGCAAACTCAAAAACAAGAGCAATGTCGAAGCGCAGTTGAGCGATCCGCGCATTCCATACCGCGAGACCATCCACACCATGGCGGAGGCCGAAGGCAAACATAAGAAGCAGTCCGGCGGCAGCGGTCAGTATGGCGTGGTTCAGATGCGCTTTGAACCGGCGGATGAAGGCGTGGACTATGAATTTGTTAATGCCATCGTCGGCGGCGTGGTTCCGAGAGAATTTATTCCCGCCGTGGAGAAGGGCCTCAAGGAAGCGCTTGTGCATGGCGTTTTAGCCGGGTATCCGATGGTCGGCATCAAAGCAACGCTTTACGACGGAAAATACCACCCCGTCGATTCCAAGGAAGTTGCGTTTAAATCCGCCGCCCGTCTCTCCTATAAGGCGGCTTGCGTTAAGGCGAATCCGACCCTCATCGAGCCAATCCATCGCTATGAGATCTTTGTCCCGAGCGAGTATGTTGGCGCGATCAGCGGGGATCTCTCCTCGCGCCGCGGACGTATGCTGGGCATGAACCCCGTGGATGGCGGAACCGTCGTCGTCGCGGAAGCGCCGCTCTCTGAAATGTTCAAATACGCAACGGATCTGCGCAGTATGACGCAGTCTCGAGGCTCTTTTACAACCGAATTTGTCCGTTATGAGGACGTTCCTGCGAACATCGCCAAGAAGATCATCGAGGCGGCTAAGAAGGAAGAAGAAGAGGAAGAGTAAACAACTCTCTTATGCGGAGGGCGGGGAACCCCGCCCTCTGTTTTTCTCTTGATTCTTTGGTTTTTTCAATGGTTGTTTGCTACTGAATCGTAAACAAATGGAGGGAAACATATGCTGCCATTCACGGCCAGGGTAGACCGCCAGATCAAAAGCTTGTTTGATTTGTCTTTCTGGAGCAGTATTGCGGTGATCATACTGATTGCTGTCAGCAATTTTGTCAATTTTTTTCGGGTTAACGCAAAGCAGACGCCTCTTATGAACGGTGTTTCGCCAAATCTTGTGTTGATCGTCAGCATACTGCTCATCCTCTGGTTTATTTATGGCTGTGTTGGTAATGTTTTAGACAAGCGGCGGCTTGTCCGTGCATTTGTTACGCTGGACGACGCGGGCGTAAGCGGCTATGCAATTGCAAACCCAACCCTCCAGGGCGAGGGGGAAGATTTTTCGCTTACCTATAGTCAGATTGTTTCGGTAGATGCGATAGCGGTTGCCATCACGAAAAAACACAGCGCTCCGGCGCTTCGGTTAAAAACGCTGGAACGGGAGTATATCGTTCCCGCGCTGGAGAATATCAGTGAAATCATAAAGCTCGTTTCAGAGCGCATCCTCAACGGGCAGGAAACCTGCTGATCTGTAACCTAATCACAGAAAATAGAGAAAAGCCGATTGCAAGCAATTGGCTTTTTTGTTATCTTATAGGTGATAAGAATTATTCTTATTATTTGAATAAATCAGCATCAGGAGCAATCATATGAAAAAATATCTAATTTTGTTTGCGGTCTTATCGGCGCTCGCATTCACAGCCGTTGGCTGCGCTAGCGGTGCGGCCGCAGTTGCCGCGACAGCAGCTCCGACAGTAGCGGAGGTCGTTTTGGCGACCGATGAGCCAACTGCAACCGTGGCCTTAACCGCATCCCCGACACCCCAAGCAACCGCAACGCCCACCGCGACTGTGAAAGCGGGTTCGGCGGCCGACGGCACGCTGGAACTTACGCTCGATCAGCTGAAGCAATATGATGGCAAGAATGGCAATCCCGCCTATATCGCGGTTGACGGCGTCCTCTACGATGTCACCAATGTCAGAGAGTGGAGCAATGGCAAGCATCAAGGATACTCTGCCGGACAGGATTTGACGGATGCAATCAAGAATCGCTCGCCGCATGGGATCTCCAAACTCAAGGGAGTGCCTGTAGTTGGCAAATTGATTGCCGGTTAAACAAAAATACGATGGTGCGATCATACCCCTGCTGAGAAGCGGGGCAATAGCGAGCGAACCCACAACGAGTTTTTGACGGAGTAGCCGCCCGATCTCGTGCGATCCGTCGCAGCGGCAAAGCCACCGCAATCGGAATGGATGGGGAAGGTTCGCATCCGCGCCAATTCACGTTTCGTTTTAACAGACTAAATCGCCCTGCCGAGAAGCAGGGCGATTTTGAATTTTTTGAGTTTCAATCCGGTTTTAGTTCGGTTGATTCTTCCGAATTGGATTCTTTGTGAAAGAAGTGGTAGACCGACTCCGCTGTTCGCGAATCAATCGTTGGCACAGCGGCGAGCTCCTCTGCCGAGGCTGCCTTAATCGCCTCTATCGTCAAAAACGCATCAAACAGCGCGCGCTTTCGCTTATCGCCTACACCGGAAATGCTGTCCAGAACGGAATAGAGCGCGTTGCGGTTATGCACGTTGCGATGATAGCTGATGGCAAAACGATGCGCCTCGTCCCGCAGGCGCTCGATGAGATGCTGTGGCGCAGAGTTGCGAGGCAACTGAACGGGCGGTTCATCACCGGGGAGATAGATCGTTTCGCTGAGTTCCGCGAGGCCAATGGTCGGCACAAAATCGAGCGAGAACGACTCCAACACCTCGAGTGCTACCTGCAGCTGAGCAGGGCCGCCGTCCATCACGAGCAGATCCGGCAATGGCAGAAATCCCGCTTCCTGCTCCTCGGCTTTCTGAAAACGCCGTGTGAGCGCCTCCCGCATAGCGATGAGGTCGTTGCCGCCGGCGTCCGCACGGATACGAAAGCGCCGATAAGCGCTTTTATCCGGCTGCCCATCGGTAAAAACGACCATGGAAGAAACCGTGTCGCGCCCTTGAATATGCGAGTTATCGAAGCACTCAATGCGCGTTGGAACGGTCTCAAGGCCGAGGATTGCGCTGAGTTGCGTCAACGCGCCCTCGCCGCGTTCCCAGGCGCGCTTTTGAAGGGAAGCGTCTTTTTCCAGCAGATCAAGGCAGTTGCGATACGCCATTTCGGTCAGCTTGCGTTTTTCACCGCGCTGCGGGCGGTGTACTTCGACCTTTCGTTTGGCGAGCCCGCTGAGCCAGCCGGAGATGGTCTCCATCTCGGAGGCATCCTGGTAGAGCAGCACCTCCGGCACAAACGTGGCGGATTCGGCATAGTATTGTGAGAGAAATGCGGAGAGGATATCCGCATCGGACTCCTCAACATCCGCATCCATTCGAAACTTTTCGGTGCCAATCACCTTTCCGTTTCGCACAAACAGCGCAAACACAAGCGCATTGGTATCCAACCGCCCGAGCGCAAACACATCCAGCACGGTATTTGTCGTGGCAATTACCGCCTGTTTCTCGTTTAGGCTGTCGATTGCGCGGATGCGATCTCGCAGAATCGCCGCCTTTTCAAAGTCCATCGCCTCCGACGCAGCGCTCATCTGTTCCTGCAGGGAACGGAGAATCTCCGATGTGTTGCCAGAGAGGAATGAGAGAACCTCGTCGATCAGTTTGTGATATTCCTCGCGGGATACATTGCCGGAGCAGGGCGCGCAGCATTTGCCGATATGATACATCAGGCAGGGGCGTTCGCGCCGCGCAATCATGCGCGCAATATCCTTTTTGCACTGACGAATGGGGTATTGTTCTCGCACCAGCGCCAGACCATCCCGCAGGAGCAGGCCGGAGAGGAAGGGGCCGAGATATTTCGCGCCATCCTTTTTGACGCGGCGGACGACTTCCAACCGTGGGAAATCCTGCCGAAGATCGATGCGAATATAGGGGAAATGTTTGTCATCCTTGAGGAGAATGTTGTATTTCGGTTTGAATTCCTTGATTAGATTGGATTCGAGCGAGAATGCCTCGGTTTCGTTGGCGACGCGGATATACTCAAAGTCCGCAATCTGTCGAACCATTGCGGTTACTTTTGGCGGATGATTTTTCGAGGATTGAAAATATTGCCTTACGCGGTTTTTGAGCGAGATCGCTTTGCCAACGTAAATGACCTCGCCTGACGCGTTAAACATCTTGTAAACGCCGGGCGAGGAAGGGAGCAGTTTTAGTTTCTCTTCAACTATCTCATTCATAATAACCAGTTCGCAGCAAAGGCGCTGTAAGGCATTCTCCTTGATTTCTTTGGCGGCGTTACATTCGGCCACAAAGGCATTAGATGATGATTTCACCCGCATCGGTCAACATGTTGTAAAGCGTCGGGAGCGGCAGGCCGATTACGTTAAAGTAATTGCCTTCCACACGTTCCACAAATACGCCGCCGGGACCCTGCACGCCATATGCGCCTGCTTTATCCAGCGGTTCGCCGGTTGCGACATAACGGTCAATTTCCAGCTCTGTCATCGGCGCAAAAGTGACTGTGGTTTCACAGTGGCGGACGTCGGCCTTGCCATTTTTCAGCACCGCGACGCCCGTAAAGACAACATGACTCTTGCCTTGCATACGCATCAGGTATGCTTTTGCCACCTCCGGCGTATGCGGCTTTCCTAGGATATCACCTTCGAGATAAACGATGGTATCCGCGCCGATGACGCAGTCTTCCGGATGCAGCGCTGCAATGGGTTGCGCTTTTTGCAGCGCAAGTGTTTTTACAAATTCCGCGGGGGGCAGGCCGTGCGGCTGAATCTCCTCCTCACCGGATGTTTCGATGACGTAGTCGAGCCCAATCATAGACAGGAGTTCCCTGCGGCGTGGGGAAGAGGAAGCGAGTATTATCATATGTTCTCCAGCAACCGGTTCTATTATTCTGCGTCGAGTTCGATCATGACGGGGCAGTGGTCGCTGCCGAGCACATCGGCGAGTATGTAACTGTCCTTCACGTGGCCGATGAATCGCTCCGATAGGAGGAAATAATCGATTCTCCAACCCGCGTTGCGGGAGCGCGCGCCGCCGATATAGCTCCACCAACTGTAAGCCTCCGTCTTATCAGGATAAAAATGACGGAAACTATCGACAAATCCGTTTTCCAATAAACGCGTCATGCAGGCGCGTTCTTCGTCCGAAAATCCCGCATTCATACGGTTGGTCTTGGGGTTTTTCAGGTCGATTTCCTGATGCGCCACGTTGAGATCTCCACAGACAATGACAGGTTTTTTGGCATCCAGAGCTTTGAGATAGGCAAGAAACGCATCCTCCCAGTTCATGCGATAATCGAGCCGTCGCAACCCGTCCTGAGAGTTGGGCGTATATACGGTTACAAAGTAGAACGCGGGATATTCCAACGTGATAACGCGCCCCTCATTGTCGTGTTCGGCAACATCGATGCCGTAGGAGACACGGAGCGGTTCTTTCTTGACAAATACCGCCGTGCCGGAATAGCCTTTCTTCTCCGCGCTGTTCCAGTAGACATGATAGCCGTCTACTTCGCCTTCAAACTGCTCCGGCTGCATCTTTGTTTCCTGCAGGCCAAGAATATCCGGCTGCTGCTGGTCTAAAAAATCATAAAACCCCTTGGTGATGCAGGCGCGAAGGCCGTTCACATTCCAGGAAATCAGTTTCATCGGTGTGGCTCCTTTGCATAAGGTTCATTTGATTCACGAAAACAATATAACATAACATTAAGAGATTGACAAACTACCGCCCGCCAAACAGAACGTCGCACGCGCGAGGCAGCAGCTTCCGAAACAGCAGCGCAAGCGGCGCAAGATCGGCAGTAGATTGATAAAAAGCGAGGCTTCATAAATGCGCCTGGGTACAAATGATCCCGGGTCAAGGCCAAGCCAAAGACAGGCGACGAAAAATAAACGATACAATTCGCAGTCGAGGATCGAGTTGAGTACAACAATCAGCGGGATGGCCAGCAAAAGCGGGAGATGCACCGCACGCGGCAGCGAGATGCGCGCCGCATCCGGCTAGCGCAAGCCGATCAACGCGCCAATCGCGCAAAAGAGCATAATCCGTCAGCGAGGCGGACGGGCCGTTGAGAGAGTGCGCGAGAAACGGAAGCCGGGGAAGCAAGGCAACATGATTTTGTTGAATAAGGCTCTCGATACATGCGCCTAGAGGTTCTTTCTGTTGAATACAGGTTAACCCTAACATTCCGGCAAATAGATGTCAAGAGCGCAAAACAGGATTGACAAACACAAAAGAATTGATAAAATGTACCATGTGGAACAAATAGTGATGAATTACTTAGACAAAATTCGAACTGGAATGAGTTGGGAGGGACAAGGTGAGCCGATCGATCAATCCAGCCGCATATGCAAAGCTTGCGTCGGAGACGTTCCTCTTTTCCGGCATCCCGGAGGATGCGATTCGAGAATTGCTCTTGCTGGACGGGGTTCGTGTTGCGCATTTTGAAAAAGATCAGATCATCTTTGACCGGCACGATACGGAGCGCGCGCTCGGCATCATCCTCTATGGCGAATGCATCGTAACCAAGGAGAGTGGAAACGGCAAGATGCCGATGAGCGTATTGCGGCAGAAAGATCTGTTCGGCGCAGCTGCGTTGTTTCATGAGGAGGAAGCATATGTTGCCCGCGTGATGGCAAACGGGAGCACATGGGTTCTGCTTATTCAAGAAAGCGCACTCCGCGCTATGATGCAGCGGGACTTTCGGGTCACGGAAAACTACCTCCGTTATCTTACCGCAAGAATTCGCTTTCTAAGCGCCAGGCTGGACGGTTTTTTGCCGCAGAACGTGGAGGAGCGGGTATTCAACCACATTAAAACCCACGCGGAAAACGGGTTGTATGAGTCCGAATGGAGCGTCAGCGCGCTGGCGGAGGCGCTTCGCATCGGGAGGACAACCTTATACCGCGCAATGGATAAACTGGTTTCCGAAGGAAAAATAGAACGGCACGGGCGGGCATTCCGCCTGTCAAAAGGAGAAAACGAATGAAGAAACGAATCGCAGGCTTGGTCGTACTTGTCATGATATTTGCGCTGGGCTGCGCCAAAGCGCCTGTCGAGCCCGTCAACATCGCCGCGCTCAAGGGGCCGACAGGAATGGGCATCAGCTATATGATGGACCAAACTGACAAGTATAACGTAGAACTACAGGACGCGCCGGATGTCGTCGTCGGCAAATTCGTCAGCGGCGAGATCGATATTGCCGCAGTTCCGATTAACCTCGCAGCAACGCTCTATAACAAAACCGAGGGCAATGTTGTTCTATTGAATCTGGATACGCTTGGGGTTCTCTATATTGTTGAAAACGGAGACAACATCCATTCGCTTGCCGATCTTACAGGCAAGACCATCTATGCCAGCGGCGAAGGCGCAACCCCCCAGTTTGTGCTGGATTATTTGCTCGCTCAAAATGGCCTGACCGATCAGGTCAAGGTGGAATACGTTGGCGAACACACCGCGCTCGCCGCTATGGTAGCCTCCGGAGAGGCACAGATTGCCATCTTGCCGGAGCCGTTTGTCTCCGCCGTTACGGTGAAGAACCCGGATGTCCGCGTTGCGCTGGATCTTAACGAAGCCTGGGAAGCGGCCTCCGGCACAAAGCTTGTCATGGGTGTTTACATAGCAAACCGCACCTTCTGTCAAGAGCATCCCGATCAAATCAAGGCGTTTCTTGCGGATTATGCCGCCTCTGTTGAGAAGGTGAATACCTCCGCCGACGCTGCCCAGAAGATTGCGGATCTCGGCATTGTCGGCTCCGCCGCAATTGCAACGCAGGCCATCCCGCGCAGCTATATTGTCAGCATCACCGGAGAAGAGATGAAGAGCGCGGCATCGGCTATGCTCAATGTTCTCTTTACGGCGAATCCAAAGTCGGTCGGCGGCAAACTGCCCGGCGACGACCTCTATGCCGAGTAAGAAAAAGTATCTGCAAACAGCGCTGATTGCGCTCATCTATTTTACGGTTTGGGAAGCGGCGAGTCTCCTTGTTGGCAAGGAGCTCCTGCTTCCCTCGCCGTTATCTACTTTCGGCAGGCTGTTTTCGCTTTTGACAAAGGGTGAAAGTTGGGTCTATGCGGGGCTTACACTGCTGCGCATCATGAGCGGATATCTGCTGGGCGTGGTTGGCGGCGTATTGTTCGCGATTCTCACCGCGCGGTCAAAATTCGCCGATTCGCTGCTTTCGCCCCTGCGCGCCGTCATCAAGGCGTCTCCGGTTACGTCGTTTATCCTGCTTGCACTGCTCTGGCTGACATCCGACATGGTGCCGCTGTTTATCAGCCTGCTTATGACACTGCCGATCGTTTGGGCAACCACCGCAGAGGCGATCCTTGAGACGGATAGGCGTCTGGTCGAGATGGGGCGCGTATTTGGCCTGTCGCGTTGGCAGGTTTTGAAAAAAATCTATATTCCGTCCGCTCTGCCTCAGTTTCTTGCGGCGTGCACCACCTCGCTTGGCTTCGCCTGGAAGAGCGGTGTTGCGGCGGAGATCATTGCCCTGCCTAAGAAATCGATCGGCTATCGTCTGTATGAATCCAAACTTCGAATCGAAACGGTCGATCTGTTTGCGTGGACGCTGCTGATCGTCACGCTCTCGATGCTGCTCGAGTGGCTTCTGGTCTGGAGCATGAGGAGGATACGGCGCAATGGCTGATGCAATCATCATCAACAACATCACCAAATGCTTTGACCGGCATGCAGTGCTTTTGAACTTCTCAGCGGAGATTTCGCTTAACGGCGTTACGGCGATTCGCGGCGCATCCGGCGCGGGGAAAACTACGTTGTTTCGCCTGTTGCTGGGGCTGGAAACGCCGGACTGCGGAACGATGGCCGGTATGGAGCGGAGGAAAACAGCCGTCGTGTTTCAGGAGGATCGGCTGCTTCCGTGGGCCACCGCCTTGGAAAATGTTTCTCTGGTATCGGACGAGAGGCGCGCTAAGGATGCGTTAAGCAAACTTGGCTTGAGCGATAGTCTCAATCTCCTGCCGCGCGAGCTCTCCGGCGGAATGAAGAGGCGTGTTGCCATTGCCCGCGCGTTGGCATATCAGGGCGATATTTTGTTTCTCGACGAGCCGTTTACAGGGCTGGACGAAGAGAATAAACGCGTCGCATCAGAAGCATTGCTGGAAACGAAATCACCAATCATTGTGATTACGCACGACGAAGCGGAAGCGATGCTCTTTGGGACGCATCAAACGCTGCTTGTCGATTAGCGAATGCATTCCGCTTGGTTGCGCGTTCGCAGCCAATCTCATCTGAAATCTTGAGTATTCCACCCAAAGGTGGTATACTCTTTTATTATTGTCGGGGAGGTTTGGCGTATGAAATTCACCCTGCGCGAGAAAAGATTTCCCTCCGCAACCGGGCTTTGCGACATTCGTTATCGCATGTGGGTTCCGGAAGACCCGCACGCTGCGCTACAGATTACCCACGGTATGGCGGAGCACATCGACCGCTATGATGAGTTTGCTTCTTATTTAGCCGAAAACGGCGTATTGGTCTATGGGAACGATATCGTCAGCCACGGCAAGAGCATCGTCCCTGGCATGCCAAAAGGATACTTTGGCGATAAAAACGGTTGGGACGCGGTTGTTCAGGATATGCGCTCTATGCGCGACCTGGTCAAAAAGGACTATCCCGCAATTCCGTTTATCCTGATGGGACACTCCATGGGTTCTTTCCTTGCGCGGACCTATGCAGGGAGAACCGGCGGAGATTTTGACGCGTTCATCTTCTCCGGCACCGCAGGGGCAAATCCCGTCCTCGCCATCGGCAAACTGATTGCAAAGCGCGAGATTAAGAAAACCGGCGGGAAACTGCCGAGCATGACATTGTTTAAAATGAGTTTTGGCTCATATAACAAAGCGTTTCAGCCAAATCGTACCCCGAACGACTGGCTTTCGCGGGATGACGCACATGTTGACGCCTACAACGCGGACGACAACTGCGGGTTCCCGTTCACCGCGCATGCGATGTATGACGTGTTTACCGGGCTAAGCGAGATCTCAAATGAGAAATGGGCTTCCCGCGTGCCCAAACACCCGATTCTGGTTTTCTCCGGGGCAATGGATCCCGTTGGCAACAAGGGAAAGGGCGTAAAGCAGGTTCATCGCTGGCTGGAGAAAACGGGGCATGAAGCGGAACTTAAGCTTTATGATGGCGGGCGTCACGAGATGCTGAATGAGATCAACCGCAAGGACGTTTATAATGATGTTCTCTTGTTCATCAACGCTGTTGAAGCGATGGGAGAGCTGAAATGAGCGTACTTGTCTATCGAGACAGCGATACGCTGAGTCAGGCGGTGGCTACGCTGCTCGCAGGATGCATCATAGAAAAGCCCAGCAGCGCGCTCGGCCTGGATTGTTCCGCTTCTCTCTCGTCCGCCTATCGCAAGCTGGCGGGCATGACAAGCGACGGGCTTTTGGACTGGGCGACCATTCGCGCATTTAATCTTTACGAGCACGTAAAGGCAGACGTTGAGATTTCCGACGAAGCGCGCATGCATAGCATGCTCTACGATCGCGTCAACATCCTGCCGGAGAACATTTACGCGCCCAGCGCTGAAGCGCACGACTGGAGCGTGCAATGCAACGACTATGAAAACGCGATATTGGACATTGGCGGCCTGGATACCGTACTTTGCACAATCGGCGCGGACGGAAGAATTGCCTGCAATATGCCCGGGGCGGAACTTGCGCCGGTGACGCATGTGGAACGCACAGAGGGCGGACGTGTGGTTACGGTAGGTATTTCCAATATCATGGCGGCAAAACGCGTGGTAGCGGTGCTATCCGGCTATGCGCTCTCCAAAGTCGCGCCGCTTGTGATTACGGGACCGGTGCTGCCGAGCGTGCCGGCGAGCTATCTGCAGCTGCATCAAAACGCGATCTTCATGCTGGATGAAGACGCGGCAGAACAGGTATAATCACCTTGATATTGCTATGTGAGGGGATCAACAATGCCAGAGCTGAGCTGGGAGAGCATTGAGCGGGAGATTGCGAATTGCCGTCGCTGCGGTCTTTGCCAGCAGCGCCACAGCATTGTCCTCGGCGAAGGAAACCGCAACGCGGAGATTATGCTCGTTGGTGAAGGCCCAGGGGCGGATGAGGATGCGCAAGGGCGCCCTTTCGTTGGAAAAGCGGGGCAATTGCTCGATAAAATGTTTCTTTCGATTGACATGCGGCGCGAAGAACTGTATATTACCAACGTTGTCAAATGCAGACCGCCGGGCAACAGAACCCCGCAGGACGATGAAGCGGAGGCTTGCCTGCCGATTTTGCGGATGCAATATGCGCTCATCAAGCCGAAGATTGTCGTCTGCCTTGGCGCAACCGCAACGCGGCATGTCTATGATCGGGAATCGCGCATTACGCGCGTTCGCGGACAATGGCTGGAGAAAAATGGAACGCTGTTTCTGCCGACCTATCACCCTGCGGCGCTATTGCGCGACGAAACGAAGAAAAAGGACGTTTGGGCAGATTTGCAATCGATCGCGCGGACATACGCCGCGATGAAGAAAGAATAAACCGGCTTAACATTCGATGCTGCCAGAGATTTGGGCGGCGTCATTAAAATATGGGAAGGGCAAACAGGAGGACTTATGTCAGGACATTCCAAGTGGGCAAACATTAAAAATAAAAAGGAAAAGACCGATTCCCAGCGTGGGAAAATCTTTACAAAGATCGGCAGAGAGATTGCCATCGCGGTTAAAGAAGGCGGCGCCGACCCGGCAAATAACAACAAACTGCGCGACGTTATCGCCAAAGCCAAGGCAAACAACATGCCGAACGACAATATTTCCCGCTCCATCAAAAAGGCTGCGGGAGAGGGGGCTTCTGTTAACTACGAAGAAATCGTTTACGAGGGTTATGGCCCGGGCAACACCGCCATCATTGTTGAGGTGGTTACCGACAACCGCAACCGTACGGCTGCGGAGATGCGCCATATTTTTGATAAAAGCGGCGGGAACCTCGGCAACAGCGGCTGTGTCGGTTGGATGTTTGATAAGAAAGGCGTCATCGTCATCGAGCGCACCGCGCTGATGGACGAAGACGAGGTCATGATGCAGGCGCTCGACGCGGGCGCGGCGGATTTTGTTGCGCAGGATGACGCATTTGAAATCTACACCGATCCGAACGGATTCTCCGTTGTGCGAGAGGCGCTGGAGGCTGCGGGGTATGAGTTTATCTCAGCCGAAGTACAGATGATCCCCCAGAATACCGTCAGCATCAACGACGCTGAAACGGTGGATAAAGTGCTCAAGTTTCTCGAACGCTTGGATGATAACGACGACGTTCAGGACTACTATCACAACGGCGTTCTGCCCGAGGATGAAGAGGAGTAGTCTCTGCGCGCCGCAGGATGTTCACAGATTGGCTACAACAACGCCTTGCGCAATCTCGCAGAGGGCTGGTTACGCGGTTGCGGGAAAATGATCGCATGGTATAAAATAGAACTATCGAAAAAGGAGGCGTAACTTATGGCAGCGGAAATGTCTACAACCCTGGGAAAAATTACGATTGCGGACGACCTGATCGCAAGCATCGCCGGTTATGCGGCTGTGGAAAATGTCGGCATCGTCGGCATGAACGCAAAAAAAGCGAGCGACTCGTTTGTTGAGCTGTTCGGAAAAGATAACATGCGCCGCGGCGTCAAGGTTACGATCATTTCACCCGACGTGATCGACATTGATTTGTATGTCACGCTCGAGTATGGAGTATCGTTGCCCGCGGTGGCGCAAAATGCCAAGAGCAACGTGAAGTATCGGGTGGAAGAGATGACGGGGGTAACGGTTCGCGCCGTCAACGTCCACGTCGAAAACATTCGCGTATAACGCAGTTCGGCTCTTGGGATCCGAACATTCGGAGGGTAAATTGGATAAAAATATGAAGATCGGCGGCGCACAGCTGCGCGATATGATTATCGCTGGCGCGGCGCTGCTGGAAAAGAACAAAGCAGCGATTGATGCTTTGAATGTTTTCCCTGTCCCCGATGGCGACACGGGAACCAATATGTCTATGACCATGCAGAGCGCGGTGCATGAGATTCGCGCCTTGCCGGAGCATGCAAATGTCACACAGGTTGCGGACGCGCTGAGCATGGGCGCGCTCAAGGGCGCGCGCGGAAACTCCGGCGTTATCCTTTCCCAGTTGTTCCGTGGTTTTTCACGCGCGTTTAAAGGCGCGGAGTTTGTGGATGCGGCGCTGCTTTCCGCGGCGCTGACAAAGGGCAGCGAGGCGGCTTACAAGGCCGTCATGAAGCCCAAGGAAGGTACGATTCTAACCGTTTCGCGCGTGATTGCGGAGAACGTCGCCGCCCTGCAGGAGCAAGGGGCAAATGTCTACCGCCTCATGGATGAAATGCTCGTAAGCGGCGAAAAAGCGCTTGCCGACACGCCAAATCTGCTGCCTGTACTCAAAGAAGCAGGCGTTGTGGACTCCGGCGGCAAGGGGTTGCTCACCATCTACAAGGGCTTTAAGCTCTCGCTGGACGGCGAGGAGATTGAAAGCTATGAAGAGCTTCTTCCTGCGCAGCCGATCCAGGAGAGCGCAAATCTGGATAGTTTCTCCGGTGAAAATATCGTATATGGCTATTGTACGGAATTTTTTATCGTTCATCTCTCACCGGAGACCGATGAAAAGGAAATCGAGAGCTTCCGCAATCATCTGGAGCGGCTTGGGGATTCCGTCGTCGTTGCGAACGATGCAGATATGATCAAGGTGCATGTCCACTCCAACTCGCCGGGCAAGGTGCTGCAGATGGCGTTGCGCCTGGGAGAGCTGGACAAGCTCAAAATCGAGAATATGCGCGAACAGAACCGCGAACTCATGGCGGAGCGCAAGCGCAACGAAAAGGAATTCGGTCTTCTCGCCGTCAGCACGGGAGAGGGCATTGACGAACTCTTTAAAGCGCTGGCGGTGGATGCGCTGATCTCCGGCGGGCAGACGATGAATCCGAGCATCGAATCCATCGCCGCCGCCATCAACAAGATTAACGCGCGGAACGTATTTGTCCTGCCGAATAATTCCAATATCATTCTCGCGGCGCAGCAGGCAAGCGAGCTGACGCAAAAGGGAGTTGTGCTGATTCCGACCAAGACGATTCCGCAGGGGATCGCAGCCTGCATGGCATATTCAAAGGATGCTACGATTGCCGAAAATGAACAGGCGATGAAGGGCACGATTGCGGAGGTCATCAGCGGCGCGGTTACCTATGCCGTTCGTGACACCAAGTTTGACGGCAACGCTGTCAAGAAGGGCGACATAATCGGTCTCATCAACAACCATCTATCTGTTTCGGGCGCGAGCGTGGAAGAAGCGACCATGGCGCTCGTGCGCAAGATGATTGCGGAACACGGGGACGAGGCCTGCACCGTAACGCTGTATTTTGGCGAGGGGCAGACGGAGGAAAACGCACAGGCGATTGCGGACAAACTCCAGACGGAGTTTGCGGACGCAGAGTTTATGGTACTTGCCGGCGGCCAGCCGCTCTACTACTACTATATCGCGGTGCAGTAACCCACGCGGGAGAAAAAAACATTGCAGCCGGCGACGGAACGACGTGTTTCCGCCGTCGGTTTTTTCAAATAGCGATTAAAAGCCGCTGCAGATCGCAAGCGGGCTAACAGGAGACACTATGCTGGATTCGCCGCTGACAAGCGTAAAAGGGATCGGGCCCAAACGCGCGGAGCTGTTTGGGCAGCTTGGCGTGTTCTGTGTGCGCGATCTGCTCTTTCGCCTGCCGCGGGACTATCTGGACTATTCTAAAGCGACGCCGATTGCTCAGCTTTCCAATGGGCAAAGCGCCGCTTTGCAAATTCGTATTTGCGGTCAGACAAGGTTCTTTCGAAAAAAAGGAATGACCATGCTCTCGGTACAGGCACAGGATGAAACGGGCAAGATTTCGCTCAAGTGGTTTAATCAACCCTACCGCAGCGGACAGCTGAAAAACGGAGAGATCGTCTATGCCTGCGGGCGCGTGCTCAAGAAAAACGGAGTCTCGCTGCTCAATCCATCGCTTTCCCAGGCTCTCCCCGGTATTGTGCCGGTGTATTCCACGATCAAAGGCGTTAACCAGCGCGCCTGGCGGGACAGTATGCTCGCCGCACTGGAGAGCGTGTGGGACCAAATCCCCGATTCGCTGCCCAGGACGATTCAGGAGCGGTATGCGTTGGTGCCGCTCGCGCTCGCGCTTCGGCACGCGCACTTTCCCTTCAGCAGGGAAGCGCTGGAGCTGGCTCGAAAACGGCTGGATTTTGAGCAGACGCTGCTATACTTTATCATCGTAGAACTCCAAAAGTCGGAACGGCTGCGCCAGAACGGGTTTGCATTTGACACCAGCGGCGTTCTTCGAAAATTCGAACAAAAGCTGAAATTCCAGCTTACGCAGGCGCAGCGCCGCGTGATCTCCGAAATTGAGAGCGATATGCAAAAGCCGGTGCCGATGAACCGGCTGCTGCAGGGCGATGTCGGTTCGGGCAAGACGGCGGTTGCCATGTTTGCCCTCTGTGTTGCAGCCGCGAACGGCAAGCAGGGCGTGCTGCTGGCGCCTACTGAGATATTGGCGGAGCAGCACTATCTCAATCTTTGTGAAATCTTTGGCGATGCGGTCGTGTTGCTCAAAGGCGGCATGAAGAAGGCGCAGCGCGACGAAGTATTGAGGAAAATTGCAAACGGCAGCGCGCTCTTTATCACGGGTACGCATGCCCTTCTCTCCGAAGATGTTCGGTTCAATGACCTTGGGTGCATCGTGACGGATGAGCAGCATCGCTTTGGTGTGCGTCAGCGCGCGGCTATTCTCGAAAAAGGCATGCGCCCGGATATGATTGTTATGAGCGCGACGCCGATTCCACGTACGCTCGCGCTGATTCTTTATGGCGACCTGGATATCTCCGTGATCGATGAGCTGCCGCCGGGCCGAAAACCGGTTAAGACGAGCGTGATCCCCGCTGAAAAGCGGGAGGATATGTATCGATATATCGCAAAACAGGCCAAGGAGGGCGTGCAGAGCTATATCGTCTGTCCGGTTATAGAAGAAAGCGAGACCGTGGAATGTCCGAGTGTGGACGCGCTGTATGCGGAGCTCAAACAGAAGATACCGCAGGTGCGCATCAATAAGCTGCACGGGCGCATGAAGGAAGCGGAGAAGGACGCAGTTATGCGCGCGTTTCGCGCGGGGGAGATCGATGCGCTGATCACCACCACGGTCATCGAGGTCGGCGTGCATGTGCCAAATGCCTGCATTATGGCAATTGAGGGAGCCGAACGGTTCGGGTTATCACAACTGCATCAGCTCAGGGGTCGCGTGGGCAGGAGCACAAAACAGGCGTATTGCTTCCTGCTTTATGGCGTGCAGAGCGAGCTGGAAAATGAGCGCTTGCTCACCATGACGCGCACCAGCGACGGATTTGAGATTGCGCAGAAGGACTTACTGCTGCGCGGGCCGGGTGATTTCATCGGAACCCGGCAGCATGGCGACGGGGCGGAGGGGCTTCTAGCCGGCGCGTTGGACGCAAAGCTGCTGGAGCAGGCTTCTCGGGCGGCGAGGGAGATTCTGGAAGCGCCCGGCGAGGAGAGCGCGCGACTGATTGAACTCGCAAGCGAACGCTTTGGCAGCATACTGGGCAACATAGCAATGAACTAGCGCTTTTTACAGCAAACTTTTCGCTTCGAATCTTTTTCCGGCACTCATAATCTGTTTGACGGCAATTCTCGTTCATGTTATAGTATCAATACTTTCGCAAAATAGGACGTGTTTATGGATTATCAAGGGTTGCTTTCAAACTGTGTAAAACGCATTCCGCCTTCGGGTATCCGGAAATATTTTGACCTGCTGGATGATACGCATATCAGCCTTGGCGTTGGCGAGCCGGACTTTCCAACACCGGAACGCATCCGCAAGTTCGTTGCGGAGCGCCTGAAAAATGAGCGTGTTCCCTATTCATCCAACTCTGGCGATCCGCATTTGCGAGAGCTCATCCTCCGTTTTTTAGACGAGAAATACCATATTTCCGGCTATGAGTCCATTGACAATGTTTTAATTACCGTTGGCGCAAGCCAAGCGATTGATCTTGCGATGCGCGCAATCCTGAACCCCGGCGACGAGGTTATCTATCACGAACCTTGCTATGTTTCCTATGTGCCGGCAATCGAGCTTGCGGGCGGCAAGGCCGTCGGTGTGCTTACCAAACACGAAAACCGTTTCCGCCTCACGGCGGATGTGGTCAAGGCCGCCATCACGCCCAAAACGAAGGCGATTCTGCTCGCGTTTCCGACCAATCCGACAGGCGCAATCATGGAACAGAGCGATTTGGAAGCGATTGCGGATATTGTGCGCGGTACGGACATCCTCGTCATCACCGACGAGATCTATGCCGAACTGACCTTCAATGGCAAGCATCATGTGTCGTTTGCCGCGCTGCCGGGCATGCGGGAACGCACCATTGTGCTCAATGGCTTTAGCAAGGCGTTTTCCATGACCGGCTGGCGTCTTGGCTACGCAGCCGGCCCGCTGGATCTCATCGCCGCGATGCGCAAAGTGCATCAGCTTATGATGCTCTGCGCACCGACGCCGGCGCAGTGGGCAGGCATTGCCGCGCTGGAGCAGGGCTTTGAAGACGGCTTCGCCGACACACGCTATATGATTGACGAATACGAATCGCGCCGCCGATATATCATCGACGCGTTCAATTCCTATGGCTTGGAATGCAACGAGCCGGAGGGCGCCTTCTATGTTTTCCCGTCGATTCGCTCGACCGGGATGAAAAGCGAGGCGTTCTGCGATGGTCTGCTCGCGAGCAAGAAGGTGGTCACTGTCCCCGGCAGCGCGTTTGGCGCGGCGGGAGAGGGGCATATTCGGTGCTGCTACGCTACCTCGATGGAACATATTGAGCAGGCGATGCTGCGCATTGGCGAATATTTCAGAGAAATTCGCTGAACCGAAGCTGATTTTGCCCCGTCACGAAGATCGAGACGGGGCTTTTCTTCTGTTTTTGTGGAATATGGCTAACAGAAATCCCTGTTGATCCTTGACGCGCAGTATTTTGCATGGTGCGGAACCGACTTCTGTATTGGGGGGCTTATGATACAGGAAAAAACATTTGTAACGCTGGAGTTTGACAAGATACTACAACTCTTAAAACAGCATCTCGCTTCGGAGATTGGACTGGAGTTTGCAGACAAACTGCGCCCCGCCGTGAGCCTGAAGGAGGCGGAAACGCTGCAGGAACAAACCTGGGAGGCGGAGAGCATCTATACCCGAACCGGCAGAACGCCGATCACCGGATTTCCGGATGTGCGCGAGATGGTTGGGCGGATGCATGCGGCGCTCTTTTTAAGCACGCGGGAACTCCTGTCCATCACCGCGGCGATGCGCGCCTCCCGCGAGGCAAAGGAAATTCTTCAGGCGGGGGACGAAAACAGCCTGCTCTGCAACTTGGCTAACCGGCTGACCTCGCATCGTTCGGTTGAGGAGGAGGTTGCCCGCTGCATCCTCGGAGAAGATGAGATAGCGGATAACGCCTCGCCGGAACTCGGCCGCATTCGAAGGCAGATGAAAATCGTCGGCGAACGCGTGCGTGAAAAGCTCAACAACATGCTCAAGAGCGCAACCACACAGAAATATCTCCAGGAGGCGGTCATTACGATTCGAAACGGGCGGTATGTGCTGCCCGTCAAAGCCGAGTGCCGCTCACAGGTGCCGGGCCTCGTACACGACCAGAGCAGCAGCGGAGCGACGCTGTTCATCGAACCTGCCGTTGTGGTGGAACTTGGCAATGAAAACAAGCGTCTGCTGATCGAGGAAAAAAACGAAATCGAGCGGATTCTATCCGGCCTCACGGCGCTCATTGCGCCGTTTGCGGACGAGATTCACGCGAGCTGCAATATCATGGGCGCGCTGGATGTCATCTTTGCGCGCGCGGTGATGGCGCGGGATCAACGGGCGGTGCGTCCCAAGATGAACGAGAATGGCTGTATCCGCGTGATTCGCGGAAGACATCCGTTGATTCCAAAGGACAGGGTGGTACCCGTTGACATCTGGCTGGGGGAAACCTTCCGCACGCTGATCATCACGGGGCCGAATACAGGCGGAAAAACCGTTACATTAAAGACGGTCGGCCTGTTTTCGATCATGGCGATGAGCGGGATGTTTATCCCTGCGGACGAGGGGACGGAGCTTTCCACGTTTGACTCCGTATTTGCCGATATCGGAGACGAGCAGTCCATCGAGCAGTCGCTCTCCACCTTCTCGTCACATATGACGAATACGGTACGCATCCTGGCTGAGGCGGACGAGCGCTCCCTCGTATTGCTGGACGAGCTCGGCGCGGGCACGGATCCCGTCGAGGGCGCGGCGCTGGCGCAGGCGATTTTGGAGAATCTATACGAAAGAAAAACGCTGACCGTCGCCACGACGCATTACAGCGAGATCAAGGCATTTGCCCTCATGCACGCGGGCATGCAGAACGCATCGATGGAGTTCGACGTGGATCGGCTCTGCCCGACCTATCGGCTCTTTATCGGCATCCCGGGCAAGAGCAACGCGTTTGAGATCTCCAAACGACTGGGGCTCGGCGAAGAGGTAATCTCCCGCGCACAGGACTTTCTGCAGAAGAAGGATGTTGCGTTTGAAACCGTACTTTCGGAGGCGGAGCAGGCGCGGCGCAGCGCGGAGAACGACAAGGAGGAAATCTATCGGCTTCGGATAGAAACCGAGAAGATCAAGACCGATCTGGAGAAGGAGAAAAAGAAGCTGGAGGACGAGAAGACCTTGCTTCGCCAGAAAGCGCGGGAAGACGCGCGGAGAATGGTTCAGGAAACACGGCAGGATATGGAGAAGCTGATTGTCCAGCTGCGCTCCATTGAGAAGATCGACCAAAAACAGCTCGAACGTGCGGTGCAGTCCTCTCGTGACGCGCTGAGGAAGACGGAGGAACGCCTCTATGAGCAGGCGGTTCAGCGCGAAACGGCGGGAATCGCCCCGTCAAGCGTCCACCCCGGCGAGCGCGTGAAGCTGATCACGCTGGGTCAGGAGGCGACAGTCCTTAAGGCGGCGGACGCCAAGGGCGAGGTACTGGTGCAGGCGGGGGTGATGAAACTGAGTATCCCGCTGAACGACATTCGTCCTGTGGAGCAAAAACAAAAAAAACCGGTGACCTCCGCAAAGGTGACGCTCACGCAGGATCGCGGGAGCGCGCTGACGCTTGATCTGCGCGGCAGCATGGTGGACGATGCCTGCCTGGAGCTGGATCGCTTTATTGACAACGCGCTGATGACGGGCGTGCACGAATTCTACGTCGTGCATGGCAAGGGGACCGGCGCGCTGAGAACCGGTGTGCAGGCGTATCTCAAGAACCACCCGCGGGTCAAGTCCTACCGTATCGGCGCATACGGAGAAGGGGATGCGGGCGTCACCGTCGTCACACTCAAGTCCTGAATCAAACGCCGGATGAACCGGAGTTAGGTATATACAAGCGCCGCAAACCTTGCACAGTTGCGGCGTTTGTGTGACAATTTTTTGCTTGGTTGGACAAACGGCATAAACTCTGCTATACTTGACCCAAATGTGAGATTCACCACATGTTTTTGATTAATTACGGAGGTGATCGGATGGAAAACAATACCATTCTGGTCATAGATGACGACAGAAATATTCTCGCTATCATCGAACTTTATCTCAAAAAAGCAGGCTTTCAGGTGTATACCTGTGCGGACGGAACCTCCGCTATGGCGGCGTTTCACGAGACGAAGCCTTCGCTTGTCGTACTGGACATCATGTTGCCCGGACGCGATGGCTGGGCGGTTTTGCACGACATCCGCATGGAGAGCGAGACGCCGGTTATCATGCTCACGGCAAAGGGGGATACGGGAGACCGCGTGCAGGGCTTGGAGCTCGGCGCGGACGACTACATCAGTAAACCCTTTGACGCAAAGGAGCTGATCGCGAGAATCAAGGCCGTGCTCAGACGCAGCACACCCGCCGAACCCGCGCGGACCATCGCGCTGCCGGGACTGACGGTTTCGCTGGAAAACTATGCCGTCACACTCGATGGCCGCCAGCTGGAGATGCCTCCAAAAGAGATTGAACTCCTGTATTTTCTGGCGAGCCATACCGGAAAGGTATTTACAAGAGAGCAGCTCCTTGAGCAGGTTTGGGGGTTCGACTTCTTCGGCGATTCGCGGACGGTGGATGTACACGTTAAGCGCATTCGCGAGAAGCTTGGCGACGATCATGAATGGGAGCTTCGCACCGTTTGGGGCGTAGGGTATAAATTCGAACAAAAGTGATAGTGATGCGGTAAGATGCGCAAAGACTTTCTCAGAACGCTCTTTTCCCGAATGCTTGCAACCTATATGAGCCTTACGCTCGGGTTGCTGCTTCTCTCCGGCGTCATCGTCGGGGCGATGATGTCCGGTTTTGTGATGCGCCGCGAAAAGCAGAACATTGCAAATGAAATCAACATCGTTACCGACCTGTACTTTAACACAAAAAGCTCCATCACCGGTGAAAACGCGGCGATTTTGGAGCTCAACACAATCGCAAGGCACTATGACGGGCTGATTCAGTTCATCTCCGTGGACGGCGCCATGGCGCAATATGCCTCCGGATCGAAATGGAATGACGTGATGAACGTTCGATTCTCGGAGGAGGAAATATCACGCATGCTGAACGCCGTCTCCGATTTGGACGCGAGCAGCGTGCGTTTTACGCAGAACAAAGGCACATTTCTCATGCTCGTCGGTACCAAGCCGGTGGTTCGGGAAGGCGTTGCGACGCATGTTGTGCGATTTTATATCGACATCACCGAGGCGCACGGCGCGATCAATATGGCGTATGTCGAAGTGATGCTGGTTTCACTGATTGCGGTTCTGCTCTCCGTCATCGCCGTATACTATACGACCGCGAGGCTGACGAGGCCGTTTATGGAAATCAATGAAACGGTGCAGAAATACGCCAAGGGCGACTATAATATTCGCATTCCGATCAGCAGTGTGGAAGAGGCGACGCAGCTCGCGGTGAGCTTCAACAACATGGCGGATCAGCTCAAGGATCTTGAGGCGACGCGCAGAAGCTTTGTTGCAAACGTCAGCCACGAACTCAGAAGTCCGCTGACGAGTATGAAGGGCTTTCTGGAGGCGATGCAGGACGGAACCATCGGGCCGGAAGAACACGACAAGTACATCGGTGTTGTTCTTTCTGAAACCAAACGTATGGCGGGAATGGTAAACGATCTGTTGGATCTTGCGCGAATTGAAAGCGGAAAAACCGCGTTGAAACTTGAAATATTCGATATTAACGAGCTGATCCGCAGAACGCTGATTACCTTTGAGGCGCGCATCTATGAACAGCACCTTGAGGTGGATGTCAAGTTTGCACAGGAGCAATACTATGTAGAAGCGGACAGCGCGCAGATTTCGCAGGTACTCCGCAACATCATCGACAACGCGATTAAGTATTCGCCGGATAACAGCAAACTCCGAATTGCAACCTACGCGATGCGACGCGAAATCTACGTCAGCATACAGGATTCCGGTCAAGGTATCCCGGAAGAGGATATTCCGCACGTATTTGACCGTTTCTATAAAGTCGAGAAGGCGCACACGCCAAGCAAACAAGGCGGAACAGGACTCGGATTATCCATCGTAAAGCGTATTATCGACCAGCACAACCAGACCATCACGCTCAAGAGCGCGAAGGGGAAGGGGAGTACATTTACGTTTACGCTCAAGCGTGCGCCAATTCCAAAGCGTACGTCCCAGGACGGAGGAAAAAAGAATGGAATCTAATGGTTTTTACAGTTCGGATCACAAACATCATGATAGCGAAACCAAAGGCGGCAATACATTCGCTACCGTTGTGATCATCGTCGTGATTCTGCTTCTCGCGCTTATGGTCATCGGCCTGTTCTGGCCGAGATTGCTTGGCGTCAGTCCGACGGATGCGTTGATCAATGCAACGCCTACGCCTCACGTGACGCAGCAGGCCGAGGTGACGCCGACGCCGGAACCGGGCGCGACAGCCGCGCCGGAGAATACACAGGCGCCCGCGTCCGAACCGAGTGCGATACCGGAACCGACCGCGACGCCGGTTGTTCGTGCGGAAGATCGCGTGATGCCATCCCTCGATGGCGTAGTGCCCGCATTGCCTGCTTTACCCGGATATGAGAGCAACCCGATCCCGGATATCTACGATGCGGTCTCACCCGGCGTGGTAGGCGTGCTCAACTATACCCAGGCGCAGGGCGCAAACGGCAAGACGGTGGATGCGCTCTACGGCAGCGGGACGGGCTTTGTCGTCTCGAGCGCCGGATATATCCTGACCAATGCGCATGTGGTGGACGGTGCGAGCAAGATCACGGTTCAGGTATATGGCGAAGAGAACGAGCGTGACGCAATTTTGATCGGCTCCGATACGGAGACGGATATCGCGGTGCTGAAGGTAAACAATGCTTCGCTGCATCCGCTGGTTCTTGGGGATTCCGATCAGGTTCGCGTTGGCGAATATGTGCTGGCCATTGGCAATCCGCTCTCAACGGACGAACTGGCCAATACGATTACCTACGGCATTATCAGCGCAAACAAGCGCGAAGTGACCATCGATAATTATACGAACACCTATCTTCAGACAGACGCCGCAATCAACTTTGGCAACAGCGGCGGCCCGCTGATCAATATGAAGGGCGAAGTCATTGGCATCAACAGTGCAAAGACCGTTACCGCCGGATATGATGCGATGGGAAATGCCGTCAGCGCAGAGGGAATTGGTTTTGCGCTTCCGATCAATCAGGTGCAGAAGATCATGCAGGTGCTGATCACGAAGGGATATATCGAACGTCCCGGCATCGGCATTACCGTGAGCACCGTGACGGCGGACATGGCCGAAGCGACCGGCGTTCCAGCCGGTGCGCTGGTTGAGAGCGTCGTCAAAGGAAAACCTGCTGATCTGGCGGGTGTTCTCGCGGGCGATATTATTCTGGAAGCGAACGGCGAGAAGATCGCAACCCATAAGCAGTTGGTCAATCTCGTTCTTAGCTGCATGATTGGCGATGAGTTGAAGATAAAGGTCTATCGCGACGGGCAAACGCTCGACTTGACGATTGTGATTGGCAATAAGACGGATATGAACTTTAACGATATCGTCGGCGGAGCGACGCCAATGCCGATTCCCGACATATTTGCAACGCCGGCTCCCAATTGACAACAATAAATCCAAAATGCAAAACAGCGGTGCTTCTGTCAAAAGCGCCGCTGTTGTTTGTTTTACGGTTTAAGTTGGCCGGAAAGCGTTTGAAACAAGTGCAGCGCATATCCGTCCAATCCGTCCGAAAGCGTTGCGAGAATGCGCGTGCTTTGTAACCGTTCCATTAAATATTGGAGGATCACTCCGCCGTGCAGGATGACATCATGACGATCCTTTAAGAGGGGGACGCGGGAACGTTCCGGGTCTCCCATGCCGCTGAGCGCGCTTAAAACGGCGCGCAGCGCGAATAGCTCAATGCGTTTGCCACCCTGCCAGGGGATGAACTCGGTTTGCCCTTCGCAAAGCAACGCAAGCGTTGTGATGGTTCCGCCAACGCCGAGGAGTTCTTCGGATAGTCGCTGCCTTTCGCCGGATCGCGAACGATCTGGGTGATCGTCTGCCACAGGACCGAACAATCCGGAAAGAATTGGATAGAGCGCATCGGTAATCATCACCAAATCGTCATATGGCGCGAGATCCTTTGCGCGGACGCAGCCGATCGGCCAGCTCTCCCTTGAGGCAGCGCGGACGATCTGCGTGCTTCCGCCGCCGATGTCGATAATGGTGTGACCGCCTTCGGGGTCGGCGCCCTGCTGGGCGAACGCTGCCTCTTCCGGCCCGGTTAGAACGCGCGCATGACCGTTTCCAATGATATCCTCAACCGAAGTGAGGAACGATTGCCCGTTTACCGCATCCCGTACAGCACTCGTCGCATAGGCATACGACAAAAAACCCTGCGGTGCAAGTTCGGCATGTACCGAACGAATCACGAGCAGGGATTGCAGCATACGGGCCTGGGATAGCAGCTTGCTCTCCGCAAGTCCCTCGGCAAGGCGCGTGGTGTAAACGTGCTTTGCGCCAAGCTGCGGCTGCCCCAAAGCGTCTGTGGTCAGGCGCGCGGTGCGGACAGAGTTGCTGCCGATATCAAAGACGAGTAGTTTCATGGCGCAAGCGTAACCACCGCGATGTCTGGCGGTGAGGTCGGCAGCGGCGTTGGCGCAGTTGTTGGTTTGGGCGACGGAGTGGTTAGGGAAGGCAGCGGCGTTGGAGTATCCGCATACTTTGGCGTGGAAGCGGCAGCGGCGGAATCGTCATAAAATTTCCAGTCGCCTTCAAAAACATATCCCAGCTTTTCGCGGGCATATTGAATCATATAATCGGTGGTTCGCATGTATTCCAACATACGATCCAACCGCTCTTCTTCAACCTTTAGGGAGTCAAGCTGCGTTTGCAGTTCAACCTTTTTGCTCGCGATGCTTTCCAGCTTTGTTTGCTGTGATAGATAAACGCCGCCGAGCACAAAAAACACAAGGATAAAAAAGAGTATTAAGTAGCGCGATCGAATGCGAAATCCGGTCGGCACATGTTCAATTCGTTCTGTGGGTCTATTTGCCATGGTGTGTATCTTAGCATAAGTGAAGCAAAAATAAAAGATATGGCACAACAGGTTTTCAAAATAGTAACACGAAAGTGAAAATGCTTTTGCTTTTCCATCAAAATCAACCGGATACTAAGGTGAGGATGACCGCAGCCGCGCGCAAAACACCGGAGCGTCGAGCGCTGCTTCAGCCTACTCCACAAAAATCGCCGGAACCGGCGATCGACAGCTTGTAATGAATAGATTCCTTCTCAACCATGCGCAAAAAACGCTCACACATTCGATCCCGCCGCATCTATTTAAAATAGCAATTCGCATTGTAACGTTTGATATACGGCGCGTGCCGCCAAGGCAGTGATGGCAGCGGACAGATAGGAATCGCGAATGTTTGAATACTGTTACTTAAATATTGTTACATATTGCAACAAAGTTGCATAGCAATGTTGGTTGCAAATTGCTAGCCTTGGAAAAAGGCAGGCAATATCTGTTCAAATTGCAAGTCCTGTTGTGAAAAAAGAGTGGCGCATATTGACAAAAACACCGCCCGACGATATGATTTCTTCATCCAAGAGGTCACATCGAATCATACTTCTTGATTTCGTTAACAGGTAGATTGTTTTACCGTGGAGAGGAGCTTACAATTGAACAAAGAACAGCTGGAGGAGAAAAGCCTTGGAGACTTGCGTGAGATTGCAAGACTGCAGGGTGTAAAATCCTTAACAAAATATCGAAAAGGCGAGCTTGTTGAGATCATTATGGCGGGCGGCACGGTGCCTCCCGATTTTTCATCCTCCGGCGAGCAGGAATCGCGGGATGAATCATTTGAAACGCAGCCGCAGACAGAAGAAGCTGCGCGGCCTATGGAAGGCGGCGAGGAGATGCGGGAGCGCGCCTTGCAGCAGGAGATGGACGGCGGTTACCGCCGCTCGGGGTATACGCCAAGGCCATATCAACAGAACAAGCCGTATTATGATAATAATCGTCCGCAGCAAAGCGGATACCAAAGAAGGCAGTATTCTCCTCAAGGCGGTTATCAACAGGGATATAATCAACAAAGCGGCTATCCGCAGAGCGGCGGGTATCAGCAGGGCGGATATCAGGCCGGCGGCTATCAGCAGCAGGGTGGATATTCGCAAAACAACGGATATCAACGCAATAACTATCAGCAGAATAATTACCAGCAAGGCGGATATCAGGCGGGCGCCAGCTATCAGCAGGGCGGCTATCAGCAGAGCGGATATCAACCCGGTGGGTTTGGCGCGGATCAGGCCGGCGCCGATGCCGATCAGCGGTTTCGCCAGCGCAATCCGGACGGCTATTTTAATAAGGATTACGGCACCAGCAATCCCGCCGTTCCTGAAATTTTGCAGACTGGCGACTGCGGGGACGCGGAGGGCGTGCTGGAGGTTCTGCCGGATGGGTATGGCTTCTTAAGAAGCGAAAACTACCTTTCGGGGCAGCATGACGTCTATGTTTCCATCGCGCAGATTCGTCGGTTCGGCCTGCGCACGGGCGACATGGTTACGGGGAAAACGCGTCCTTCCAAGGAGGGCGAGCGATTTCTGGCGCTTCTCTACATCACGGCGGTCAATGGCGAGACGCCGGAGAGCATCGTGGAGAGAAAGCCGTTTGAAGAGCTTGTTCCCGTCTTCCCGTATGAGCGTTATACGCTTGAACTTCCTGGCAACAATAGCCTCGCAATACGGTTGATCGACCTGATCGCGCCTGTTGGAAAAGGGCAGCGCGCGATGATCGTCTCCCAGCCCAAGGCGGGCAAAACCACGCTGCTTAAGAGCATTGCAAACGGAATCTCCACCAACTATCCGGATTCTCACCTGATCGTTCTGCTGATTGACGAACGCCCGGAAGAGGTAACGGATATGCAGCGCTCCATTAAGGGGGAAGTGCTGTATTCTACGTTCGACGAGCTGCCGGAGCATCATACCCGCGTTGCCGAGATGGTGCAGGAGCGCGCGATGCGCCTCGTCGAGATGGGTAAGGATGTCGTCATTCTGCTTGACAGCCTCACGCGGCTTGCGCGCGCCTATAACCTGACGATTCCGCCGACGGGGCGGACGCTCTCCGGCGGTATGGATCCGGGCGCGCTGCATAAGCCCAAACGTTTCTTTGGCGCGGCGAGAAAGATTGAAAACGGCGGCAGTCTGACCATCATCGCAACCGCGCTGACGGAGACCGGCAGCCGTATGGACGATATGGTTTACGAGGAGTTCAAGGGCACGGGGAACATGGAGATCCATCTGGATCGTAAGCTCAGCGAACGCAGAATTTTCCCGGCCATTGATATCTATAAATCCGGTACGCGAAGAGAGGATTTGCTGCTTTCCACGGAGGAACTCGAAGCGGTGCGGACCATCCGCCGCGTTCTCTCCGGCGGCAACCCTGCGGATGTTACGGAGCATCTCATCAGTATGCTCGAAAAAACCAACAACAACGAGGAGTTTCTCCAACGGTTGAAGGACTGGGTTGGCATCTATGAGAAGGACGGATATACGACGATGTCTACAAGCCGTTTTGGAAAATAGGCATTTGCCCGAATATTGCGGCGCAAGTCGCGGTAAATATTCAAAAAACTATTGATTTTTAAGATGTTTATCGCTATAATTGCCAATGGTAGTGTTTTAAAGGAGTGATCAAGCATGAAGAAGGATATTCATCCGAAATATGGCGAAGCGACCGTTCGCTGTGCTTGCGGCGAGACCTTCAAAGCCGGTTCCACAAAAGAGGAACTGTCCGTTGAAATTTGCAGCAAGTGCCATCCGTTTTTCACCGGCAAACAAAAGCTTGTGGACAGCGGCGGACGTGTTGACCGTTTCAAAAAGCGTTACGGTCTGTAAGAAACGTGAAAACCTTCCCTTTCATAGGGGGAGGTTTTTTCTTGCCCGCGGTATTTCGCTTATGATACAATAGTCCGAACCATGCAGGCAAACGAGCGAACGGCTGCAAAATCGCGACTCCAATCCGTTGCATTGGGGGAGCGAAGCCAGAATTTGTATGCATGAAAAGCAAAGCAAGGGGAACAAACCGGAATGAAGAGATGCTCGGTCGGCGGCCAGGCGGTGATGGAAGGCGTAATGATGCGCACGATGAGCGGTGGTATTGCGCTGGCGGTTCGCAAGGCTGACGGTACCATAGAAACAGAATACACGCCAAAGAAGGAGAGCGGGAAAAATCCTGTCTTAAAGTGGCCGGTTGTGCGCGGAGTGGTCGCATTTGTCGACTCTCTTTCCACTGGCATGAAGATGATGACCCGCTCGGCGGAGCTTTATGGCGAGGCGATCGAAGAGGAGCCGAGCCGCTTTGAAAAGTGGCTCGCCAAGAAAACCGGCAGGGATGTAATGGACATTGCAATCGTCGTTGCGGTTGTTCTGGCTGTTGTGCTTGCCGTTGGACTGTTTGTTCTGCTTCCATCGCTTGCGACGCAGTTGATTCGCTGGGATGCGGCGACCCCGCGCATCTGGAAGAGCCTTGTGGAAGGCTTTGTACGGCTGCTGATCTTTCTTGGATATATCTCGGCAATTTCCATGATGAAGGATATCCGGCGCGTCTATATGTATCACGGCGCGGAGCATAAAACCATTGCCTGCTATGAACATGAAGCACCGTTAACACCCGAAAGCGCGATGCAATACTCCCGCTTACATGCGCGGTGCGGCACGAACTATCTCTTCCTTGTGATGGCGGTTTCTATCCTGTTTTTTGCGATGCTGCCCTATGCGGAGAATATCTTTCTACGCATGCTGACGCGCCTGATTTTCCTGCCGCTGGTCGCCGGGCTTGCCTATGAGGTGCTGAAGCTCGCCGCCGCATCGGACGCAATCTGGGCGCGTATCATCCGCGCGCCGGGCATGGGGCTGCAGTATTTAACCACGAGAGAGCCGGAACCCGCGATGGTGGAGGTTGCGATTGCGGCCTTTAACCTCGCTATCAACGATGGAGTAATTCCTGATCTGCAAGCAGTGAACGATGCGGCGCCGGAAAGCGTGGCCAACGAGTCTCCGGCACAAACAAAGGAGTCTGATTAATGTGACCATGTCCGTAACGGAACTTGTAAGGCTTGCTCAACTCCGCCTGGAGCCCGTTGCGGGTGAAGAGGCGGCGCAGCAGGCGAAGCTGATTGTTTCCGCGGTGATTGGGGTGGAGCCCGCCGCACTGATGGTGCACACATGGGTTCAGGCGGACGAGGAGCAGATTGCGGTGGTTGGCGAGATGCTGGAGCGCAGAGTAGCCGGAGAACCGCTGCAATACATCCTCGGCGAATGGTCGTTTATGGGCTTGCCGTTTTATGTGGACAGCCGGGCGCTGATTCCGAGGCAGGACACGGAACTGCTCTGTGAAACTGCATTGAAGCTGATTCAAGAGCGCGGATATCGAACCTGCCTCGATCTATGCGCGGGCAGCGGATGCATCGGTATATCCATTGCGAAGCTGGGCGGCATAGCCGTCACAGCGGCGGATATCAGCCAGGATGCGCTGTCGCTTGTGCAGGAAAACGCGGATCTGAACGAGGTGCAGATATCGCTGAAGCTGAGCGATCTGTTTGCATCCGTAACCCAGTCTTATGACCTGATTGCTTGCAACCCCCCCTATCTTTCTCAAGCGGATATGGATGCACTGCAAAGAGAGGTTTCCTTTGAGCCGAAGATGGCGCTCTTTGGCGGAGAAGACGGACTGGACTTTTACCGCGCCATCGCTAAAACGTATCAAAAGCACCTCAACAAGGACGGTACGCTTCTTCTGGAAATCGGCAGCACACAGGCGAAGGCTGCTGCGGCGCTGTTTGATGCGAAGACAAGCGTGTTAAAGGATTTATGTGGAAATGATCGCGTTCTGGTAATAGAGCCATAACGACGGTAAACAGAAGGCTGAAAAGGCATTTCCGATCCGTCTGAAAGAGGAACTTTGCGGACGGATATGGGATAAAGCAAATTTTGTTCGGCCCGCACAGCGGAGGTACAATGACCGACAAACTACAAGGGATTAAACTGCGCTTTGACTTTCTCTCAGAGCAGCTCGCAGCGCCGGACGCGATGAACGACCGCGACCAATGGCGCGAAATGGTGAAGGAGCGAGCTTCGCTGGAAGAGATTGTCGCGGCCTATGAGGAATACAAAGCGGCGGAAGGGGCGCTCGCAACCTGCCAAGCAATGCTGAATGACCGCCTCGAAGCCGAAATGAAGGAACTGGTACACGCGGAGATCGAAGAGCTCGAATCAAAGCTTCAGTCGTTGGACGAACAGATTCATATGCTGCTCCTGCCAAAGGATCCCAACGACGACAAAGATGTTATTCTGGAGGTTCGCGCGGGAACGGGCGGGGACGAAGCTTCCCTCTTTGGCGCGGATTTACTGCGCATGTATCTGCGCTATGCCGAACGAAACGGATACAAGGTGGAATATCTTTCCAGCAACCTCACCGATATGGGCGGGGTAAAGGAGGTTGTTCTGTCAATCGGCGGCAAGCGAGGCGCATTCAGCAGGCTGAAGTTTGAAAGCGGGGTTCATCGCGTGCAGCGCGTACCGGAGACGGAATCGCAGGGGCGCATCCATACAAGCGCGGCCACGGTTGCCGTTTTGCCGGAGATAGATGACGTTCAGATTGAGATCAAGGACGGCGACCTGAGAATCGACACCTACCGTTCCAGCGGCGCGGGCGGGCAGCACGTCAACAAGACGGAGTCCGCCATTCGCATCACGCACCTTCCGACGGGGATGGTTGTGTCTTGCCAGGACGAAAAATCGCAGCTTAAAAACAAGGAACAAGCTATGCGCGTGCTCAAGAGCCGGCTTTATGACTATTATCAGAGTAAGCAGGACGCGGAGCGCGCCGGCGCAAGAAAAAGCCAGATTGGCTCCGGCGATCGCAGCGAGCGCATCCGCACCTATAATTTTCCGCAGGGGCGCGTGACGGATCATCGGATCGGCGTTACGCTCTATAAGCTAGAAGCATTTCTGGACGGGGATATGGATGAGCTGATCGACGCACTAATCCTTGCCGAGCGGAGTGAAATGCTTTCCAAGGAATCGGACTGATATGCAAAATCAAACAGAATCGGAACACGCGTTTGAAACACAGGTGATCAACGCGGTTCGCCAAGAGGAAGCGGGCACCATTCAAGGCGCCAGGTTAATTCAAGCGGGAGAGTTGGTTGCGTTTCCAACCGAAACGGTCTACGGTCTTGGCGCGGACGGATTAAGCAGCGCTGCGGTCGCAAAAATATTTGCGGCGAAGGGAAGACCGGCGGATAATCCGCTCATTGAACACATCTCGAAAAAGAGCGACGTGAAACAGCTTTGGCGCCGGATTCCCAAGCAGGCGCAGATATTGATGGACACGTTCTGGCCGGGACCGCTGACGCTGATTGCGCCCAAGAGCAACTGCGTGCCGGATGAGGTCACGGCGGGGCTGGATACCGTCGCCGTTCGTATGCCGCTGAACAAGACAGCCCGCGCGCTGATTAGCAAAGCGGGTGTGCCAATTGCGGCGCCGAGCGCAAACCGTTCCGGCAAGCCGAGCCCAACCACCGCGCAGCACGTTTGGGATGATCTGAACGGACGAATTCCGCTGATTATTGACGGAGGGCCCTGTAAATATGGCGTAGAATCCACGGTTCTCTCTCTCGTCGGCGAGCCGACTATTCTACGTCCCGGCGCAGTAACGCGGGAGATGCTCGCGGCTGTGATCGGCGAGGTGCGCGTAGCGGACAGCATTCTAAAGCCGATGAAGAACGGCGAAACCGCCGCTTCGCCCGGGATGAAATATCAGCATTATGCGCCGAACGCGGAGGTCGTCGTCGTGCTCGGCTCGCCGGAACAGGCGGCAAAGCGTATCAACGCGCTGTATCGAAACGCGGAGGCCGAGGGGAAAACACCGGAGATTGCCGCAACGGAGGAGACGAAGCAATATTATCGGGGGAGACGACATCGCGTCTTAGGCAGCCGGAACGAGCCGGAGATGCTCTGCGCAAACTTATTTTCCGCGTTGCGGGATATGGACACGCGCGCCGATCTGATTTTTGCGGAAGGAATTCCCGCGGAGGACGAGGGCCTTGCCTATATGAACCGCCTGCTGCGCGCGGCAGGGTTCCACATTGTAGATGCGGGAACGAGAGAAGACGCGTGATTTTTAAATTGACAGTTGTTTGCCGGGTTAAACGCTGGTAATACGCGACCGCCTGTCAGGTTTTGAATATGGAGAAAGGAAGAGAGAGCATGAGACTGGCCATCGGAGGCGATCATGGCGGCTTTGACATGAAAACCGCGCTGATTGCATATTTAAAGGAACAAGGGCACGAGATCAAAGATTACGGGTGCTATGACAAGAGCAGCATCGACTACCCGGACTATGCATTTCCCGTTGCGGAGGCGGTTGCTCGCGGGGAATATGACCGTGGCATCGTGATTTGCACCACTGGTATCGGAGTTAGTATTTCAGCAAACAAAGTGCACGGCGTTCGCTGCGCGCTTGTGACCGACGAATACTCCGCAAAGATGACGCGCGAACACAATGACACCAATGTACTCGCGCTGGGCGCAAACGTCACCACCACTGTGCGGGCGCAGGGCATCGTCGATATCTGGCTGAACGAACCGTTTTTCCATGGCGAGCGGCATCAGCGCAGGATCGATAAAATATCCATCTACGAAAAAACACATTAAGGAGGCTCATTTATGTCTAAAACCATCACCATTGACCATCCGCTGGTACAGCACAAACTTTCACTCCTCCGCGATAAGGACACCGGCTGCAAGGCGTTCCGCGAACTCGTCTATGAGCTTGCCATGCTCATGGCCTATGAGGTAACGCGCGATCTGCCGCTGCGCGAAATTGAAATTGAAACACCAATTTGCAAGACAACCGTCCAGACGCTCGCTAACGAGAAGATTGCGGTGATTCCGATCCTCCGCGCCGGCCTTGGCATGGCCGATGGTATCATGAGCCTGATACCGAACGCAAAGGTCGGACATATCGGCCTCTATCGAAATCCCGATACGCTGATGCCCACGGGCTATTATTGCAAACTGCCGCAGGACATCGCGGAGCGCGAGACCATCATCGTAGACCCGATGCTCGCAACGGGCAACTCCGGCATCGAGGCAATTCATATTCTCAAGCAGAACAACGTTACCAGCATCCGCTTTGTCTGCCTGATTGCCGCCCCGGAAGGCATCGCCGCTATGCAGAAGGCGCATCCGGATGTGGATATCTACGTTGCGCATGTGGACGAAAAGCTCAATGACCACGGCTACATCGTGCCGGGGCTTGGAGATGCGGGCGATCGTCTGTTCGGAACGAAATAATCGATAAACGACACAGGATTGCAGCGCGGACTTGCGGATTGGCTTACACAGAACGGTAAGCCTCCGTGTGGTTCGCGCTTCTTTTTTGTAGGATCGATCTGCTCGGACCGACTGATTTGTCCGTTGTTGAGCAATCACGGCAATGATTTCATACAACTTAACAATTATACAAAAATTTATAAATTTTGCATAAAGCTATTTCCATTGGCTGAAAAGATATGGTAATATCAAAATGGTCTGCAGAATCGAATCAAGAAAATTCCTATCGATTCATTTTAAATATTCTGGATTCTGGAGGGTTTACATGAGATCGGTGATTGACGAAATTGCAGCGGCGGAACAGCGCGCAGAGGAAATCCGTACCTCCGCTGTGACTCAAGCGAGAGAAATATCTCAAAAAGCGCGTGAAGATGCGAAAGTTGCCCTCTCCAAACTGGAAGATACGGAGCGAATCGAATTGCATGCGCGGCTGGAATGCGCGCGGAAGGAAGGCGAAGAGATCTCCGCGAACATGCTAAGCGCATTGCAGCAGGAGGCTGACGCAATCTGCGCGTGCGCGCAGGAAAGGCTTCCCCGGGCGGTATCCTATCTTTTGGATAAGGTGACGAAAACGGCATGATCGTTTCAATGAAGCGAATAACGCTGATTGCGCATAAAGGCGACGAAGCGGACATATTAAGCGCCCTGCAGGCGACGCGCGCGGTCGAGGTGATCCCGTTCGAAGGGGAAGGCGCGGGCGGCGCTCTGCTAGAGCGCGCTACAGCGCGCTTGCAGACCCTTTCCGACGCGCTGAAAACCATTCGCCCCTATGCATGGAAGAGGGGAATGTTTGCCGCCGCGCCGGAGGTCCGGGCCACGGAGATTGCCCAGTCGCTTCCGGAGGCGATCGCACTTTCAGAAAAACTGAGCGCGCTCTCCCGCGAACTAGCCGCGACCAAGAGCGAAATTGATAAAAATGAAACGATGATCGAGTCCCTGCGCCCTTGGTCTTCGTTTCCGGCGGATATGCAGGCCTATCAGACCAGCAAACGTGTTAAGTATTTTACCGGAACCATTGCAGCCGCGGATGTCGATAAACTTCAAAACATCGACGCAACGTCGGAATATCAGCTTTTTAACGAAGGCATTGAGAGAACTTGCGTTGTCGCCTGCCCGAATGGCGAAGCAAAGAGCGTCGCAAACTTTTTAAAGTCACTGGCGTGGACAGACTTCGCATTTCCTAAATTAAGCGGAACGCCAGCCGAGGCGATGGTAGAGCTCTCCGAAAAAAATCGCACGCTCACTGCAAAAAAGGTTGAGCTGGAGTCGGGGCTCTGCGAAGCTGCCAGCGGGAAGAACGATTTGGTAGAGCGCGCGTTTGACGCGGCGGCGATTGAACGCGACCGTGCATTGGCGGCTACAGAACTGGCGCGTTCCAACGCCACATTCCAACTCGAAGGCTGGATTCCGGCGGATCAGCAAGCGGTGGTGGAGCAAGCCGTCGCTTCCGTTACGGACGCGTATTTTCTTGAAGTGCGCGAACCGGAGGAAGCAGAGGGGCCTCCTTCGTATGTGGAGAACAACAGATTTAACACCCCGTTTGAACAGGTCACGAACCTGTATTCGCGTCCTGATCCAAAGGGAATTGACGCAACGCCATATATGACTCCGTTTTACGTGCTTCTCTTTGGTATGATGCTCAGCGACACGGGCTATGGGCTGGTGCTTTCGCTCCTGTGCTTGCTGTTCTTAAAGCTGAAAAAGCCAACGGGCGGAACGGCGGGCTTTGCGCGCGTGCTGTTCTGGGGCGGTCTTTCAACGGTTATCTGGGGCGTGCTCATCGGGACATTTTTCGGCATGGACTTCGACGTGCTCTTTGGAACGGTTGACAGGTTCCCGCTGATTCTTGATCCGATGACAGATCCCATCGGGATGCTTATCATCTGCTTCGGGCTGGGCATTCTGCATATCCTCTTCGGGCTTGGTCTTAAGATGAAGATCGCGTTGTCCCGCGGGGACTGGCAGACGGCGATCTATGATACGCTTTCCTGGATCTTTGTGCTGGTTGGTCTCGTTGTCTTTGGCGTTGCCAGTGTGCTTGCGGGCGTTCCCAAACCGGTTGGGAAAATTGGTATGTACATGGCGATTCTCGGGGCGGCAACGCTGCTGCTCTTTAAGGGCAGAGAGGCAAAAAATCCCGTTGGCCGGACGGCGCAGGGGTTGTTTGAGCTGTATCAGATCTCGGGCTATCTTTCGGATATTCTGTCCTATTCGCGCCTTTTTGCCCTCGGTGTAGCGACGGGCGTAATCGCGACGGTGTTTAACGACCTTTGCGGCATGCTGATGACCTCGCCGAATAGCATACTCAAAATTTTGGGCACCATCATCGCCGGCGCGCTGCTGATTGCGCTCCACGGGTTTGGACTCGCAATCAATACACTTGGCGCGTTTGTGCATTGTGCCAGATTGCAATATGTCGAGTTTTTTGGAAAGTTTTATGAGGCGGGCGGACGGGCGTTTCAGCCGCTGGGATATCGAACCAAGCACGTGCGCATCGTCAATGAATCGGCAGTCATTACGAATGAATAGATCACAGATCGTATAAGGAGGAACTTTCTATGGATATCAATTGGGGCATCGTTCTGGCGGCAGCGGCCGCGGTTCTCTCCGCCGCAATGGCGGGCGTAGGCAGCGCAATCGGCGTTGGAATGGCCGGTCAGGCGGCCGCAGGCGTCGTTTCGGAAGATCCGGATCGATTTGGCTCCTGCCTGCTTCTCCAGCTTTTACCGGGTACGCAGGGAATCTACGGCCTGCTGATTGCGTTTGTCATCGCGACCAAAGCGGGTCTTCTCGGCGGCGCGGTTCAGGCCGTGACCGTTACCAATGGATTGAATCTGCTCTTTGCCGCTTGCCCCGCGGCGTTTGGTGGTTGGCTCTCGGCCATTGCGCAGGGGAAGGTTGCGGTTTCAGGCATCAATCTCGTCGCAAAGAAGCCGGAGGAATTCGGTAAGGCGATGCTGATGACCGTCATGGTGGAAACCTACGCGGTTCTTTCTCTTCTGATCTCCTTCCTGCTGGTCAACGGCGTAAGAATTGGCTAATAGAAGAGCAGCGACAGATTGCACGATAAGGAGCAGCCCAATGTCAACGACAACCATCTCCGGTACGAATAAACTTGCCGAGCGAATCATCGGCGAGGCTGAGGCGGAAGCAACCGCTGTTCGCGCGGAAGCGCAAGCCGCGGCGGATGAGATTTTCGCCTCGAGTGAAAAAGCGCTCTTGGCACGCGGTGCGGAGCTCAGGAGCCAGCGCGAGGCGGCGGGAAAAAGCCTGATCAGCGGGTATCAAACCAGAGCTACGCTGGACGGGAAGAAGGACACGCTTCGCAAGAAGCGCGCTGTGATTGACGCGGCTTTTTCGCAGGCCTACGAGGCGATGATCACGCTGGATACGGAGAAACGCAAACTTATTTGCGCGCACTTGCTTGTGACGGAGGCGGAGGGCGGGGAGACTGTAGTTCCCGCGCCCGCTGATCGTGAAGCGCTACAATCGCTCATCGCCGCAATGCCGCAAAAACGGTTGTCGCTTTCGCCGGATCATGCGGCGATTGACGGCGGGTTTATTCTGCTCGGCGACGGGTATGAAAAAGACTGTTCGTTTCGTTCGCTGTTGAGCGAAATTCGGGACGAAGAGGAGACGACGGTCTATCAGTTGCTCTTTGACTGAGCGGAGGGGAGGATATCATGCCACAGCCAAGTTACGCCTATGCCTGCGCGCGTATCAGCGCGCTGGAAAAGTCGCTCTTTGGCAGGGACGCCGTCCGCCGCATGGCCGAGGGTACACTGGAGGACGCCTTGCGCATGCTCTCCGACGCGAAGTATGGCAATTTGCCGGACGCGACGGGTGAGGATGCTGAGCGTATGATTGAGTCCGTACGCAGGCAAACCGCGGAAACGATAAAAGAACTTTCTCCCGATTCTGCCTTGACGGACTTGTTTTTGCTGCAGACGGACGCGCAAAATCTCAAGGTACTGATCAAAGCGCGTATGCTGAATACGGGCGAGTTTCCGTTTCAGGAAGGCGGGCTTTTTTCGCAAGAGCAACTGACCGGTATGACGGCGGTGGCGAGATACGATCTTCTGCCAGAGGCGATGGAACAATCGCTCCAACAGCTGGAAGCAAAGCTGAAGATTACGCCGGAGCCGCAGCTCGTGAGCGTGATGGTTGATTATGGTTATCATAAACATTGCTTGTCTGCATCTGCAGCGATGAAAGAACCGTTTATTCGGCAGTATTTTGCCGCACTGTGCGACTTTAACAATGTGATTGCATTCCTGCGTATGCGTGCGATGGGCGCGCAGAAGGAGGATTTAAAGGATGTTCTTCTGCCAAGCGCAGGCGTTAAAGCGGAAGCGCTTATTGACGCCTATGAACTTTCCGCAGAGACGCTGACGCGCGCCATATCGGGCAGCACCGCAAAAGCCGCGCTGCAGGACGGATTATCCAGAATGCTCGTCTCCGGCAGCATCGCGATGCTGGAAAAAACGCGGGACGACTATCTGCTCTCGCTGGTCAACGACCATCGCCATGAGGTGATGACGATATTCCCTGTTGTCGGGTACTATCTCGCGCGGGACCGCGAGGCAAAAGCAATTCGTTTGATTTTAACCGTGAAGAGAAACCGGCTGGACGACGCGGTGATTGCGGAAAGATTGAGGGAGCTCTATGGCTAAGATTGGCGTCATTGGAGATCGGGATTCCGTCCTGCTCTTTAAGGCGGTTGGACTGGATGTATATTTCGAGGATGACGGCGCGCGTGCAAACCGTACGCTGCACCGCCTCGCACGCGAAGGGTATGCCGCGGTGTTTGTAACGGAAAAACTGTTTTCCGCCTGCGCGGAGACCATTGCGGAGTTTCAGGGGCAGCCGTATCCGGCAATCATACCAATTCCGGACAATCAAGGCTCGCTGGGCATCGGGGAAAAGACGCTTCGCCAAAATGTCGAAAAAGCGGTTGGCATGGACATCCTCGCCAATTCCTGATAAACAAAGCGCTTTTTGATTGGTTCGATCGGGCGCAGAAGATAACCGTAAGTAACTTTACGATTTCGAAAGGGCAAACAGCATGCAAGGAACGATCATCAAGGTTTCGGGGCCTCTCATCGTAGCCGCCGGCATGGCGGATGTGCAGATGTATGACGTCGTCCGCGTTTCCGAAAAACATCTGATCGGCGAAGTCATCGAACTGCGCGGCGATCAGGCGTCCATACAGGTTTATGAAGAGACGGGCGGAATTGGCCCGGGCGAACCGGTGGAGACCACCGGTGCGCCGCTTTCGGTTGAGCTCGCGCCGGGGCTGATCGAGTCTATTTATGACGGTATTCAGCGCCCGCTGAACCTGATTCGCGAACGCGCGGGGGACCGCATCACGCGCGGCATCATGGTGGACCCGCTCAACCACGAGAAACTCTGGGCTTTTACACCCGCTGCAAAGATTGGCGACCAGCTTACGGGCGGCGATATCCTCGGCACGGTGCAGGAAACCGAAGCGGTGTTCCACCGCGTGATGGTTCCGCCGCAGATTTCCGGCAAGCTCGTCTGGATCTTTGAGGGTGAGGCGAACATCGTCACCCCGATTGCGAAAATTGAGAGGAGCGACGGCTCCGTTGTCGAGCTGCCGATGCTTCAAAAATGGCCGGTTCGAAAGGGCCGTCCTTATGCGGAAAAAGTCGCGCCGACCGAGCCGATGATCACCGGTCAGCGCGTGGTTGATACGCTCTTCCCAATTGCGAAGGGCGGGACGGCCGCCGTCCCCGGCCCGTTCGGCAGCGGCAAGACGGTCGTCCAACACCAGCTCGCAAAATGGGCGGAGGCGGATATTATCGTCTACGTTGGGTGCGGCGAGCGCGGAAACGAGATGACGGACGTGCTCATGGAGTTTCCGGAGCTCAAGGATCCGCGTACGGGGCTGTCGCTGATGAAGCGCACGGTGCTGATTGCCAACACTTCGGATATGCCGGTTGCCGCGCGTGAAGCTTCCATCTATACGGGTATCACGATTGCGGAGTATTTCCGCGACATGGGCTATAAGGTTGCCATCATGGCGGATTCCACCTCCCGCTGGGCGGAGGCTTTGCGTGAGATGAGCGGCCGCCTGGAAGAAATGCCGGGCGAAGAAGGATATCCGGCGTATCTCTCCAGCCGCCTTGCTGAGTTTTATGAACGCGCGGGCGCGGTAAAGGCGCTCGGCAGCGAGGGACGCGAGGGCGCCGTCTCCGCCATTGGCGCGGTTTCTCCTCCGGGCGGCGATATCTCCGAGCCGGTTTCCCAGGCAACGCTGCGCATTGTGAAGGTTTTCTGGGGGTTGAGCAGCAAGCTGGCCTATGCGCGCCATTTTCCGGCGATCGATTGGCTGCAAAGCTATTCGCTTTATCTTGATCGGCTGGAAAGCTGGTTCAATCAGCATGTTTCGCCGGACTGGACAGCGCTTGTGCAGAGAACCATGGCGTTGCTGCAGGAGGAAAGCGAGCTGGACGAAATCGTTCGTCTGGTCGGTATAGACGCGCTTTCCTTCCGCGACCGTTTGACGCTGGAATGCACGCGCAGCATCCGCGAGGATTATCTGCATCAAAACGCGTTCCACGAGATAGACACCTATTCCTCGCCGAAAAAGCAATATCTGCTGCTCAAGGCGATTCATGTGTTTTATGAGAAAAGCCTCGCCGCCTTGCAGGAGGACGCGCCGTTCAGCAAACTGGTCAAACTTCCCGTTCGTGAAAAGATCGGCCGTCTCAAGTATGTGCCGGAGCAAGATGTGCAGGCGCAGTTTGATGCCATTATGATGGAGTTAAACGACCAGATCCGCGCTCTGACGGAAGGGGGCGAACAGCATGCGTAAGGAATATAAAACCATTCGTGAGGTTGTAGGCCCGCTGATGCTCGTGGAGCAGGTAGAGGGCGTCAAGTATGACGAACTCGTTGAAATTCAGCAGCACGACGGAACCATTCGCCGCGGCAGAGTGCTCGAGATCGACCACGACAAGGCCCTTGTCCAGCTTTTTGAGGGTTCACAGGGTCTGCAGATCAGCACCTCAAAGGCGCGGTTTTTGGGAAAGTCCATTGAGCTGGACGTTGCGCCCGATATGCTGGGACGAATTTTCGACGGCATGGGCAAGCCCATCGACAAGGGGCCGGCGCTGATTCCTGAAAAGCACCTGAATATCAACGGCACACCAATGAACCCGGCTGCGCGCGACTACCCGAGCGAGTTTATCCAGACGGGGATCTCCGCGATTGACGGGCTGAATACGCTGGTTCGCGGACAAAAATTGCCCGTGTTTTCCGGTTCCGGTCTGCCGCACGCAAACCTAGCCGCGCAGATTGCGCGTCAGGCAAAGGTGCTTGGTTCGGATGAGAAGTTTGCGGTCGTCTTCGCCGCCGTCGGCATCACGTTTGAAGAATCCGACTTTTTCATCAGCGACTTTCGCAAGACCGGCGCAATTGAAAAAACGGTAACGTTCATCAACCTCGCGAACGATCCGGCGATTGAGCGCATTGCAACCCCACGTATGGCGATCACCGCGGCGGAATACCTGGCTTATGAGCTTGGTATGCATGTGCTCGTCATCATTACGGATATCACCAACTACGCGGAGGCCCTGCGCGAAGTTTCCGCCGCGCGAAAAGAGGTGCCAGGTCGCCGCGGCTATCCGGGCTATCTCTATACCGATCTTGCGAGCATGTATGAACGCGCGGGCAGAATTCGCGACAACGCCGGTTCCATCACAATGATTCCAATTCTTTCCATGCCGGAGGACGACGTAACCCACCCGATCCCCGACCTTACGGGATACATTACGGAGGGGCAGATCATCCTCTCGCGCGAACTCAACCGCAAAGGTCTGACCCCGCCGATCAACGTTCTCCCGTCGCTTTCGCGCCTCAAGGACAAGGGCATCGGCAAGGGCAAAACGCGCGAGGATCATGCGGACACAATGAATCAGCTCTTTTCCGCCTATTCGCGCGGGAAGGATGCAAAGGAACTGGCCGTCATCCTTGGGGACGCGGCGCTGAGCGATGTGGATAAACTCTATGCGCAGTTTGCGGATGCGTTTGAAGCGGAATATGTCTCTCAGGGATATTATTCCAACCGCACGATTGAGGAAACCCTCGATCTCGGATGGAAACTGCTCGGCATACTGCCAAAATCCGAGCTCAAGCGCATTAAGGACGCATTCATCGAGAAATACTACCCTAAGGAGGCGTAGCCGATGGCCGCGATCCAGGTTAAACCGACCCGCATGGAGCTCAGCAATCTAAAAAAGCGAAAAAAGGTTGCCGTGCGCGGACATAAGATGATGAAGGATAAGCGGGACGAACTTGTCCGCCGCTTCATTGAATATGCCAGACAAAACAAGGCGTTGCGCGCCGAGGTGGAGGAAAAGCTCTCCCGCGCGATGAAGAGCTTTGTGCTGGCGCGTGCTTCCATGAGCGGCGCGGAGATTGAAGAAGCGCTCATGTATCCCGCTCGCGCGGCGGAGGTCACCGCGGGCACGCAGCAGGTGCTTTCGATTCAAGTGCCAAAGATCGAAATTTCCGCACAGGAGGGATTTACCTATCCCTATGGTTTTGCTACCACGAGCGCAGATTTGGACTTATCCGTGCAATTACTTGCGGAGGTGCTGCCGCTTCTGGTGCGGCTCGCGGAGATCGAGAAGGCCTGCGGCAGGCTGGCGGATGAAATCGAGAAGACGCGGCGCCGCGTCAATGCGCTGGAATACGTTATGATCCCACAGATTACGGAGACGATTCGCCGCATCCAGATGAAGCTGGACGAAAACGAGCGCGGCAATCTCACTCGATTGATGAAGACCAAGGAGATGCTGCAGCAGCAAAAATCCTGACAAAACTGCGACATTCACAAATACAATCTCAATGTGTTATAATCGCATTGAGATTTTTTATTGAGGTGAGGGTTATGGATATTCAACAGATAGCAAAAGCAGCCGGATTTACGGAATGCTACATACTCTCGACTGAACCGTTTGTGCATTATGCCGAGCGATTGGAGAGCGGCACGCTGCACTCTGCCGCAAGGGAGCTCACGATTGATATTCAAAATGATGAACCTTGGGCAAATGCCGTGCTTACGATGATTAAATCATATCATCCCTATACGGATGACATTCCGGTCTCCGGCAACTATCCCTCCAGCAACGCGGCTTATCATGCGGCGGGCGAGGTGATCAAAAAACTGAAAGCGCAGGGGATACGCGCCGAACGGGCGGATCTGCCGATTCGGGAATTGCTCACGAGAAACGGCGTCGGCACCATGCTCAAGAACGGCTTGACCTATATTCCCGGATACGGAACCAGGTACTCGGTCAGCGTGGTTTTGGCGCAGCTGCCGGAGGCGCAATATACGCCTAAGCAAGCGCCTGCCGAGGTGAAATGCGAGCACTGCCATGCCTGCGAAAAAATCTGTCCGAGCGGTGCAATCCATTCAAACGGATATGACTTTCATATGTGCGCGCGGGCGTATATGGGCGGCGAACCGATGGAGGATTGGGTGATGGATTCGCTCACCTGCGTCCTTGGCTGCGAAATTTGCCAGAAGATTTGCCCCTATAATGCAGAGATTGAATCGATCAACGAGATGCCGGAGGCGTTTCGGCTGGAAGAACTACTCAAAGGGAACGTGAAGCCGGTGCTGGAAATTGTTGGCAAAAATCTGAATAAGCAGGGGCGCATCATTCAGCATGCCTGCGTCGTCGCGGCGCATCTGGGCAGAACCGATCTTGTTCCGCTGATCGAACCATTGCTGAACGATGAGCGCAGGGGGGTTCGGGTCTCTGCGAAATATGCTTTGGATCATCTGGGCGCATAGCCGTGTTTCAACTTATTTACAATGCAGTCATGCGAATGCCTAAAAATGATTTTGCTTTCCAAATCGTTCCATGTTACAATGAATCCGTAAACAGTTTGCCGCGCTAAGCGGGGAGTTAGCGGTGCCCTGTACCTGCAATCCGCTATAGCAGGGTGGAAATCCCGTTCCCCGGCAAGCGTCTGTGGGGTCAGATCCCGATAAGGGGCGTTGAGCGTCGGGTCCCGTGCAATCGCAGGCCGTGAACCATGTCAGGTCCTGACGGAAGCAGCATTCAGCGGAAAACGCGATGTGCCGCGGAGCAGCCTGAAAGGAGCAACCTGTCGGAACATCGCCCGGAGACGTGTTTGTCAAAGAATGGGTGCGCGGCAATCCTCTCGGTCGGCGCGGGATATCCCGCGCCGGCTATTTTCTTACCTGTGGCGCGATTTTCTTAAATGACGACAGTATTTCTCGAGTGATAATGGAGCGAGTTTTATGGAAGATTTTTCAGTATTTGATATCATTGGCCCGCGCATGACGGGCCCCTCCAGCTCTCATACGGCGGGCGCGGTTCGCCTCGCGCATATTGCGCGACAGATCGCCGGGGAGGACGTGTCGGAGGCGGCGTTTACGCTCTACGGCTCGTTTTCCGAGACCGGCAAGGGACACGGAACCGACAAAGCACTGGTTGCCGGCGTTTTGGGCATGGATCCGGACGATCCCCGCATCAAGGAGGCGTTCGCGGTTGCGCGCGAACAGGGCGTGCCCGTGTCCGTAGAATTCTCGGACGAACCGCCGAAGCATCCGAACACCGCGCGCATCGTCATCACCGGGTCGAACGGTCAGGTGACGGATGTGGTGGGGGAATCCGTCGGCGGCGGTAACATTCGAGTCTCTGAAATCAATGGGCTCGCGGTTGAATTCTCCGGCGAGTATCCAACGCTGATCATCCAACATAACGATCGGCCCGGCGTTATTGCAGAGGTTTCCCATGTGCTCGCACAGCTGAATGTAAACATCGCGTTCATGCGCGTGTTTCGTCACGGCAAGGGAGAGGACGCCTATATGACCATCGAGACGGATCAGCCCGTGACGCCGGATATGCAAAACATGATCCTGCGGCTCTGCGACGGAATCAATAAACTCTTTGTGGTGTAAGGGGAGAAGAAAACATGCTACTGACCGATGCGTTTGAAAACGGCGAATCCCTGCGCCGCTATTGTCTGGAAAACGATATTCCGATCTACGAGGCGATGATCCGACGGGAAGAAAAGCTCTCCGATCAATCGCGGGAGGAGATCATCGCCGAAATGCAGAAAAACCTCGACGTGATGCGTGCCTCCGTGGAGCGTGGCTTGACCGAAAAGGTGGAGTCCGTCAGCGGGCTTAGCGGCGGCGAGGCGATGAAGCTCTTTAAATACGGCAAACATAATCCGTTCTCTGGCTACACCGCCTGCCGTGCGGCCGCCTCGTCAATGGCGGTTGTCGAGGTTAACTCCTCCATGGGACGGATTGTCGCCGCGCCGACCGCTGGCGCAAGCGGTATTCTTGCGGGTGCGCTCATTGAGAGCGGACGGCAACGCGGTTGGTCGGACGAAACCTTGATTGAAGGATTGTTTACGGCTGGCGCCATCGGCCTCATCTTCGCGAAAAACGCTACGATCAGCGGCGCGGGCGGCGGATGCCAGGCGGAGACGGGGGTTGCGGCCTCCATGACGGCGGCGGCGCTGGTGGAGATCAGCGGCGGCGCGCCGGTGCAGGCGCTGGACGCCGCGGCGATGGCGATGAAAAACGTGATGGGGCTGATCTGTGATCCTGTGGCCGGACTGGTGGAATGTCCCTGCATCAAGCGAAACGCGCTTGGCGCCGTGAATGCCATGCTTTGCGCCGATATGGCGCTCGCTGGGATCACAAGCCTGATTCCCTTTGACGAGGTGGTTTCCGCGATGTACGCCGTCGGCAAAGATATCCGTGTGGAATATCGCGAGACGGCGCGCGGAGGGCTGGCAACCACACCGACGGGAAAAGCCGTTGCGCAGCGCGTGAAACGTCTGCAGGGAAACTAACGCTGAAAAACAATTAAACGGGACAAGGAAAGCGGGCAAACGATGGGAATGGGTGCAGGGAAGGGCCTCGGTGGCGGGCCGCGCGGATTTTTGACCGAAGAGGAAAAGAAAAACCGCCCAAAGCTGACGAAACAACTCCTATATCGCATTCTCGCCTATCTGAAACCGTATCGTATTCAATTCGCACTGGTTCTGCTCGCAATCCTGATTGCGGCGGTCATCGGACTGTTGCCCTCCATCATTACCGGGCGCATCGTAGACGAAGCGCTGACGGGCAAGAACATGACGCTGCTGCTGCGGTTGCTGCTCTGGGCGCTGGTGACTTTGACGGCGTCGCAGGCGATCACGGTGCTGCAGAGCTATATCAACTCCTGGATCTCTCAGCGAATCATATTCGACATGAAGAACCAGATGTATTCGCACTTGCAGCGGATGCCGCACTCCTTCTATACGACGGAAAAGCAGGGCGATATCCTCACGCGGATGGATAACGATATCAGCGGGGTAGGCAGCGTGATTTCAAACACGCTGACGACGTCGATCAGCAACATTACAACTGTGGTTGCGACGCTGATTGCGCTATTTGCGATGAACTGGAAGATGGCGATTGTTGGCGTTGCGGTTATTCCGCTGTTTGTGTTGCCGACGCGCAGCGTGGGGCAGACGCGCTGGAAATTGCTCGCCGAGGCACAGGGCGAGCGCGACAAAATGAACCAGATGCTCACGGAGACGCTCAGCGTATCCGGCTCGCTGCTCATGAAACTGTTCACGCGCGAGAAGACGGAGTATGACCGCTTTGTCGATGTTAACGAAGATGTAACCCGGCTTTCGCTCAAGGAGCAGAGAAGCGGGAAATGGTTTACGATGGCGATGGGCATGTTCACGCAGCTTGGCCCTCTGCTGATCTATTTTGCGGGCGGCTGGCTGCTGATCAGCAGGACGGATTCCGCGTTGACGGTCGGCACCATTACTGCGATGGTCGCGCTGATCAACCGCCTCTATCGTCCGGTCCAGACGCTGCTTGGCCTTGGCGTAGATTTTACGCGTTCACTCGCACTGTTTACGCGCATCTTTGACTATTACGATAAGGAAATCACCATTCAAAACCCGGAAAATCCGCAACAGCCTGCGATGCATTCGCCGGATGTCGCATTTGAACATGTTTCGTTTGCCTATGAAGGGAAGGAGCCTGTCATCAAGGACGTGAGCTTTTGTATTCCGTCCGGTAAGATCTATGCGATTGTCGGTCCTTCCGGCTCGGGGAAATCCACGCTCGTCAACCTGCTGCTGCGGCTCTATGACGTGGACGGCGGGCGTGTTCTGGTTTCAGGGGTTGATGTGCGCGCGTTTGATCTGACATATTTAAGGCGCAACATCGGCGTGGTGACGCAGGAAGCATATTTGTTCAATGGCACCATACGCGAAAACCTGCTCTATTCCAGACCGGAGGCAACGCAGGAAGAACTGGAGCGGGCATGCAAGCTTGCCAATATTCATGACTTCATTGTTTCGCAGGAACTGGGATACGACGCAATGGTGGGCAATCGCGGGCTCAAGCTCAGCGGCGGAGAGAAGCAACGCATCTCGCTGGCGCGTGTGGTGTTGAAGAATCCGAAAATTTTGGTGCTGGACGAGGCGACAAGCTCGCTGGATTCCATCTCGGAATATGCGATTCAAACCGCGCTGGAGGCTGTCATGCACGGCAGAACCAGCATTGTGATTGCGCACCGGCTCTCGACCATCCTCGCCGCAGATCGGATTCTCGTAGTCAAAGACGGCGTGATTGCGGAACAGGGGACGCACGAGGAACTCCTGGAACAAGGCGGGATTTATCAGGAACTCTACGAAACGCAGTTTAAGCGCGTTTTGGAGCATGACGATTAGGGAAACCGGAGAGGCCACATGCGGATTGGAGCATATCAGTTTGCCGTGTCCGGCAGCATGGAGCAAAACCTGCAGCATTTCCGAAGGGCTATTCAACAAGCCGCGGAGGAATCGGTGCGGCTATTGGCTTTTGCGGAGTGCGCGCTGACCGGATACCCCGGGGAGAATGTTCAAACCGCGGATGCCATCGATCTTTTTCTTTTGACAAAATACCAACATGAATTCGAAGAGCTTGCGTCTCGCCATCAAATGCACCTGCTCTTTGGCGCGGTGGAGCGCGTCGATTCCGACTGCTTTAACAGCGCCTATTGGATCAAACCGGGAGAACAGGCACGATCGATCTATCAAAAACGCGCGATCTGGGGTTGGGATACGGAGAATTTTCGCGCGGGTGCGCTTGACGACGGCGTGATCGAAATAGACGGTTTTCGCATCGGCGTACGGATTTGCTACGAAGTTAGATTCCCGGAGTATTTTCGAGAACTGTATGTGCGTCGCGCGGACTGCGCCGTTGTGCTCTTTGCCGATCGGTCGGAGCCGGATGTGCCGGGTCGTTACGACTTGATTCTGGCGCATCTTCGCACGCGTGCGGTAGAAAACGTAATGCAACTGGTCAGTGTAAACGATAGCGCAATCTTTCAAACCGCGCCAACGGCGGCGATTGATGAAAACGGAATGATCGTGCAACATCTGGAGCGGCACAAAGAAGGACTGCTGGTGTATGAGCTAGAGAAGCGGGAAGAACTCTCCTTTGGCGCCACGGGGAGAAGATTTGTTTCAGATCAACTGATGCGAATTAGGCGATAAAAAATCAAGCGGGCGGGATATTAGATCCCGCCCGCTTGTTTGATGCGTTATGATTGTTATTTAAAGAGGATGGAGATGGACTTGTAGAAGTCCCAGTCAACCTCTTTGCGCTCGCTAACCGCTTTGTCGAGGTCCGCGGTTACGATGTCCGTACCCTGAAGCGCAACCATGTTGCCGTACTGCTCGGTGACGACCAGCTCGCCGGCCTTGAAGCCGAGACGCGTGCCGAGAACGCGGTCGAAACAGGAAGGAGAACCGCCGCGCTGAATGTGGCCGAGGACGACCGAGCGGCACTCGAAATATTTGCGCTTTTCGTCGAGTGAGGAATCCGCACGCATGGCTTTCTCAATGCGATCCGAAAGGGTTTTCGCAACCTCTTTTTCCAGAAGAAGCTTGTTGCCAAACGCGTCGAGGCCGACGTTATCCTGCGTCTCGCCCTTGAGCTCGAAGCCTTCCGCAACCGCGATGATGGTATGGCGCTGCCCCTTGATGTAGCGCGCGCGGATGACCTGCATGATCTCGTCGAAGGTCTTCGGAAATTCAGGGATGAGGATCAGGTTTGCGTCCGCCGCAAGGCCCGCCTGAACGGCGATCCATCCGGTGTGGCGACCCATGCACTCCACGACGAAGCAGCGCGCGTGAGACGCGGCGGTGGTGTGCAGACGGTCGATGCATTCCATTGCGATATTGCTCGCGGTATCGAAGCCGAAGGTGTAATCGGTACAGGAGAGATCGTTGTCGATGGTCTTCGGCACGCCGATCATCTTCATACCCATCTTGGTGAGCTTGTTGGCAACGCCGAGGGTGTCGTCGCCGCCGATGGCGACCATGCCCTCAAGCCCAAGGCTTTCGAGGGTCTTGCGGACACGCTCCGGGCCGTTTTCTTCCTTCATGACGTTGGTGCGGCTGCTCTCCAGGATGGTACCGCCCTTGGTCTGAAGGCCTTCCACATCCTTAAGGGTGAGCCAGCGGCCTTCGCCGGTCAGCGCGCCGCGCCAGCCGGCGGAAAAACCGTATACCTCAATGCCTGCCGCCGCGCATTCCTCGACGACGCCGCGGATAACCGCGTTGAGGCCCGGGCAGTCTCCGCCGCCCGTCAAAATACCAATTTTACGCATAGATTCCTTACCTCCTAAATGAATATTTCAAGTATCCAGCCCGCATCTTTGCAGGGGACACGTTTGAACGGTTGGTTATGCCAGCAGAAAAGAAATCTGCTCGTCGATGAGCGCGCCGATGACCTCGATGCTTTTTAGCCGGTTTTGTTCCATGCAGGGAATGATGCGAATATTCGGCATGCGCGAGGCGTATTCTATATATTTCTGCCGCGCGCGTTTTTGAATATCCGGCAAAGCTTCGTAGATGTCCGGCTGGTCGCCAACATAGTCCCGAAAACCCTTTTTGCCGACGTTTTCATATGCGGTCTCGGGATTCATGTCCAGCACAATATGTATATCCGCCTTTGGAATGCGAAAGTGTTCATATTCCAGCGCGACGACAAAATCCAGCAGGTCGGGATTGCCCAGGTCACGTTCGCGAACGGACTGATAGACCGCGTTGCTCAGAATGTAGCGATTGATCAAGAGCACGTCCGCGCCGGAATAGTCAAAATCCCGAAAGGCTTCAAAGCGATCCAGCGCATACCAGAGCGCCATGCTCTTTTGATCCACCTCGTTCGCGCGCACGCCGCCGCTGCCGGAGAGCAGCCTGCCGCACTCAGCGCCGAAGAAGGAATCATACATCGGAAACGAAAGCGAGAGAACGGAAAGGCCGCGCGTTGCCAACCGCTCGTAGAGCCGCTGAAGCTGCACGGTTTTTCCCGTTCCGTCAATGCCTTCGAACGCGATGATCTTTGTCATATCGATCCCTTTTGGATACGCTCCATTGCGGTGATGGTGTTCTCACGCGTGGCAAACGCCGTCATGCGGAAGAAGCCCTCGCCTGCCGCGCCAAAGCCTTCGCCCGGGGTGCCGATGATGTGATAGCGGCTTAAGAGTTCATCGTAGAATTTCCAACTGTCACCATGCGGAACCTTCAACCAGATATATGGCGCGTTGATGCCGCCAAACACGGTGTAGCCCGCCTTCTGCAGTCCTTCCCGGATGATTCGCGCGTTTTCCATATAATCTGCGACAACGTTCATAATCTGCTCGTTGCCCGCCGGGCTGTAGGCGGCCTCCGCGCCGCGCTGGGTGATATACGACACGCCATTAAATTTGGTCGAGACGCGGCGCGCCCAAAGGTCGCGCAGATGCACCTCGTTGCCAAGGGAGTCCTGATAGACCAGCGCCTTGGGAACGACGGTATACGCGCAGCGTGTGCCGGTGAATCCGGCGGTCTTAGACATGGAACGGAATTCGATGGCGCATTCCTTCGCGCCCTCCACCTCGTAGATGCTGTGTGGAATGTTCGGTTCGGAGATGTAGGATTCATACGCCGAGTCATAAAGGATCAAAGTCCTGTTCGCGCGGGCATAGTCCACATAGACCTTAAGCTGCTCTTTTGTGAGCGCCACACCCGTCGGGTTGTTCGGAAAACATAGATACATGACGTCAACGCGCTCTTTCGGCAGCTCGGCGACAAAACCGTTTTCTACGGTGCCGGGCAGATAGACGATCTTTTCATAGCCGCCCTTACGCTCGTCAAAGCAGCCGCCGCGCCCGCTCATGACGTTGGTATCCACATAGACGGGGTAGACGGGATCGGTCACCGCGACGATGCAGTCCTGTGAAAAGATCTCCTGAATATTGCCAACATCGCACTTTGCGCCGTCGGAAACGAAGATCTCTTCAAGACCGAGAGAGACGCCTCGCGCCGTATAATCGCGGCGCAGAATCGCCTCGCGCAGGAACTCATACCCGAAGTCCGGGCCATAGCCATGGAAGGTTTCCGCGCGGGACATATCGTCCACAGCCTTATGCATTGCCTCTACGACGGCAGGAACAAGCGGGCGCGTCACGTCGCCAATCCCCATGCGGATGATCTTGGCCTCCGGATGCGCTTTTGCAAAAGCGGCGGCACGCTTGCCTACTTCATAGAACAGGTAATTGCCGTGGAGCTGCGAATAGTATCCGTTTGCTGTAAACAAATCCAAATCTCCCCATTTTCTAAATCAAGGCATTATATCATATGAATTTATATGCGCGCAAGAGAGAGGAAAATACGCATAAACAGATGAGAATCCGATTATAATTCTGGGATCACGCAGGAATTGGTTGATCTTAATACCATAATCGATGTATACTATTTTTCGACTGATAAAGCTTGTGCGCAAGCGACCGATCAAGTGTTGCTTCGAAAAAACGCAGCTTGACCGCGAGAAGACGTTGCGCCGATCGAAAGATAGAAGGATGAAAACACAGAGGATGGAACAAGAAAAACTGCGCGGATTACCTGCAATCAAACGATTTGTCGTGCGCGTCATACAAGGCGCTATCATTGGAGCGGGCGCAATTCTCCCGGGCATCTCCGGCGGTGTGCTCGGCGTCGCGTTTGGCATCTATCAGCCGATGATGGCGGTTTTAGCAAAACCATTTCAAAATCTCAAGCTCTACTGGAGACTGTTTATTCCTATTTTTATCGGCTGGGCGGCGGGATTTTTGGGACTTGCGGGCGGGATTGCAAAGCTGCTTGAGCTTAACGCGGCAATCATCACCAGCCTGTTCGTCGGCCTCATCATCGGCACATTTCCGTCCCTCCTGCGCGAAGGTGCAAAAGAAGGCAGAACCAAAGGCATGTGGGTTGCCCTTGCAATCAGTACGGCCGCTTTAATGGCGTTCTTTTACCTCTTAAAATCGAGCCATCAGGCGACGGTAACGCCTTCTTTTGGCTGGTATATCTTCTGCGGTGTCCTTTGGGGCATCAGCCTGATCGTGCCGGGCATGAGTTCGTCGTCGATCCTGCTGTTTCTGGGGCTGTATCAGCCGATGTCGGCGGGCATCGCCGCGTTGGATATCGGCGTACTCTTTCCGTTTGCGATCGGCATTATCTCAACGGTGGTTCTGCTCGCGCGGTTTGTCAACCATTTGTTTGAAAAACATTATGGCATTGCCTTTTATTGCGTCGTCGGTTTCGTCATCGCATCGACGATCCCGATCATACCGCTTTCGTTCGCGAGCGTTGGTGAGGCCCTGCTTTGCCTTGTTGCCGCTGTGGCTGGATTTGCCGGGTCGTTCTTCATGGATCGTTGGAGCGATAAGTATCCCAAGGAAAAGCCAGCTGAAGAACCAACCAAAGAACCGAACGACGAAACGGAATCCTAATCTCAAAATCCCGCCGGATCCCGGCGGGATTTCAGCCCATCGACAAAGTCCTGCGGACTCTGCCGATGGGTTTTACTTTGGGTTAAAATGACGCGAATCGCGCCATTTTTTCACAAATTTGGCGAATGAATCGCCAAATTTGAAGGAACATGGGGGGTTCGAAATCCCCCAAACCCCCTACTGGGTTTGTTGATGCTCTGAAATCCCGCCGGATCCCGGCGGGATTTTTTCATTGAGTCATCACAAAAACGCCCTAGCATCGGGCAGGCGTGGTATTTTGAGAGCGCATGTGTTATAATCGCGAGTAAGCGAATTCCACTATGCGTGCAGGGAACCGCGCTTTTTGGGCGTCTGCCACGCCATTTTGGAAACAATTCATCAACAAAGGAGAGCGCTGCTTGACACAGGAAACAGAGCGGGTTATGCTTTCAATTCCACTGGAAAACGTGGATGAACTGCTTGGGTTATTCGGCGTATTCGATGAGAATATTGGCGTTCTGGAGGACGAAACCGGCGCGCACATCACCGCCGAGGAGCATGGCATTCGCATTACAGGCGAGCAGGAAGGCGCCGATCTCGCACGCATCGTAATAGAAAAAATGCTGGAGATGCAGCGACGCGGCGAAAAGATCAACAGAAGTCGCATCCGCTACGCAGTTGATCTTGCAAAAGAGGGCAATGCGGACATGATTGAGAAGATCATGGGGGACGTTATTGCCATCACCAACAAAGGCCGCCAGATCAAGTGTAAAACGCTGGGACAAAAACGATATATTTCGGCGCTCAAGGAATTTGAACTGGTTTTCGGCATTGGACCGGCGGGAACAGGAAAGACCTATCTTGCCGTTGCAATGGCGGTGCAGGCCTTTAAAAACAAGGAAGTGGAGCGGATTATCCTCACGCGGCCCGCTGTGGAAGCCGGCGAAAAGCTCGGCTTTCTTCCCGGAGATCTGCAGAGCAAGGTGGACCCATATCTGCGCCCGCTCTACGATGCCTTACAGGAGTTTTTGGGGCTGGAGAGCTATAAGGCGCTCTATGAGCGCGGCGCGATCGAAGTTGCCCCGCTTGCTTATATGCGCGGACGCACGCTGAGCAACGCCTACATCATATTAGACGAGGCGCAGAACTGCTCCACCGAGCAGATGAAGATGTTTCTCACGCGCATCGGCGAAGGCTCCCGCGTGGTGGTTACGGGAGATATCACGCAGATTGATTTGCCACGCGAGAAGGCGAGCGGACTGGTGCAAGCCACCAAGATTTTGGATGGGGTAGAGGGAATCAAGATTATTAACCTGACGCATAAGGATGTTGTGCGTCATGAACTGGTGCAGCGCATCATCTGCGCCTATGAGAAAGTTGAGAAACCAAGAAGAACAACCTAATGAAAATACCGCGGATATCCGCGGGCAAATCTAGATGAATGAGGACGAGAATGATCGTGTCTGAATCGCGAAAAAAAGCGCAATCCAAGCAGAAAAAACCGTCCGCAAGACCAAAGACGCGCATCTACGGCATATTTGTGCTGCTCGTCTGCTTTGCTTTGGCGTGTCTTGTCACCATAACGTCACTTACGCCCAAAAGATATGAGGTTTCCGTTGGCTCCACAGCAAAGGAGGCCATCACCGCTCCGCGTATGGTGGAAGATGCCGTAAATACGGAGGCGCTGCGGCAGGCGGCGCGAAATGGCGTTAAGGATGTTTACGCCGTGGATACCAAACTTGCGGATACGCTGATTTCTAACGCACAAAGCTTTTTCTCCGCGTTGGCAAGTTTCCGAAATGCGGCGAAGGACATCCGCGCGGCATCCTGGACGGCAACCGGAGACGGTGACACGGACAACAAGGACACGCGCACTTGGCAGGAGGTCATTTCAACAGCGGATCTGCTCGCCATGCTCGCAAAGCTTCCGATTAATACGATCTCCGATACCTCGCTTGGATACGCCTTGCTGGACGCGAGCGACGCGGAGATGAAGCAGCTGCAGGATCGCGTGGTGCCAACCTTAACCCAACAGTTGCGCGCGGGCGTTTCTGAGGAAAATCAGGCGAAGGTGCTCGCTGTTATCAATCGGGAACTTAAGGTGACGACGCTTTCCGTCTGGCTGAAAGCGCTTGGCGAAATGGTATACGATGAATATCTGCTGCCGACCAATGTGGTTAACCCGATTGAAACCACGCGCGCGCAGGAGAAGGCGGCGGCCGCCGTCGAACCGGAGTATATTGCGCGCGGCGCAACCATTGTTGCGGCAGGGCAGACAGTAACGCAGGATCAGTATAACATGCTGCTCTCGCTGGATTTAGTCAAGGGCGCGGAGGCGACTAGCCACCTGGCCCCGGGTGTTATCGCCTATCTTTTCTGCATCTATGGCATGCTGCTGCTGTACCTGTATTTTTTCGAACGGGATACTTTCTCTTCCAGCAAGAAAATGACGATCCTGGCGCTGGTACTGATTCTTTCACTCGTTTTGGAGTGGGTATGCTACGTCATCGATCCGCGCGTGACCCCCGCGATATTCGGCGTATTGCTCACCGCGCTGCTCATCTCCCGCAAAACCGCTGAAGCGGTGAATATTGCGTTTGCCATGTCCTTTTCTCTGCTGTCGGGTGGCAGCGGGACGACGCTGTTTGGCTCGGACTCCATCCTCTCGATGGCGGCGATTCTGATTTCAGGTCAAATGACCATGCTGGTTGCGGAACGCAGCAAAAAACGCGGTACCCTGATTGCCGCAGGCTCGCTCGGCGGACTCGCAGGTGCGGCGGTGGTTGTTGCCGGCGGGGTAATCTTGGAATATTCCTGGAACACTTCGCTGATCTATGCGGGGTTGCAGATGGCATCCGCTTTGATTCTCTCCGTGTTCTGCGTCGGCATGCTGAGCATGTGGGAAAACCTGTTTGACATCGTGACCCCCGCGCGGCTGCACGAACTCGCCAATGCGAACCACCCGTTGCTACGCAAAATGATGACGGCCGCGCCTGGCACCTACCATCACAGCATGATGGTTGCTTCGCTTGCGGAAGGCGCGGCAGAAGCGATTGGCGCAAATGCGCTGCTTGCCCGAACGGGAGCAATGTATCACGACGTTGGCAAACTGCGCCGTCCACAGTATTTCATGGAGAATCAAAACGGGCAGAACATACACGATACGCTCTCGCCGGAGGAAAGCGCGGGGTTCATCATCGCGCATCAGAAGGATGCGCTCTCCTACCTCTCGCGCTATCGCATGCCGTCGGAAGTGAAAAAAATCGTTGCCGAACACCACGGAACTACGCTGGTTGCCTATTTTTATCATAAGGCGAAACAGCTGCAAACGCAGGACGGTGAGCCGGTTATTGAACGGCTGTTCCGCTATCCCGGCGGGCTGCCGAGCACGAAGGAAAGCGCAATCGTCATGCTTGCGGATAGTTGCGAGGCGGCCGTTCGCTCGCTGAGCGAACCAACGCGGGAGGATGTCTCGGAGATGGTTCGGCGCATTGTCCAGGGAAAGATGGATGACGGACAGCTAAGGCAAAGTCCGCTGACACTGGAAGAGATCAATAAGATTGAAAAGAGCTTCCTGATCACGTTGACGGGGCTGATGCACGAGCGCATCCGCTACCCGGGAACGGAGGCACCGACATGATTGATATTCAAACCGAACTGGAATGCCTGCCTGAAACAGCGGGAACGTTGATCCGCCGCGCGGTGGAGGCGACGCTTTTTAAGGCGGGCGCAACGGGAGACGTCTGCGTACTCATCACTGACGCGGAAGAAATTCAGCGCTTAAACGGGTCTTATCGCAACATCGACCGTGTGACGGATGTGCTGACCTTTCCTGCGTGGGAGGGAGACGCAATTCTCTGCCCGCCGGACGGCTACCTTGGCGATATCGCCATTTGCTATGAACGAGCCGAAGAACAAGCGCAGGAATACGGACATTCGCTGGAACGAGAGCTTGCCTTTCTCTCCGTCCACGGCGCGCTGCATATCCTCGGATATGATCATATGACGTCGGAGGATGAAGCGAAGATGATGGGCAAGCAGGATGAGATTTTAATTGAAATGGGGTATCCCAGATGAAACAACTCAGTGCGCAGGAGCGGGAAAAGATGCTTGACCTTGCCTATGAAGCGATGGGAAGGGCATATACCCCATACTCTCATTTTCAGGTGGGCGCGTGCCTGAAAGGTGCGAATGGAGCCTATTATCTTGGCTGCAATATCGAGAACGCATCCTACACGCCGACCAACTGCGCCGAACGAACGGCGGTCTTTAAGGCGGTATCGGAAGGCGAGCGCAGTTTTGAGGCGATCGTCATCGTCTGCTCCGGCAAAAGTCCGGCTTCGCCCTGCGGTGTATGCAGGCAGGTGCTGCGCGAGTTCTGCAAGGATGACATGCCGGTTGTGTTTGCAAACAGCAAACGAAACTTTGTGGAGAGTACGCTCGGCGAACTCCTGCCGCATTCCTTCGGGCCGGAGGATCTGCTATGAGTGATTACCGGTCGGGGTTTGTCTCTATCATCGGCAGTCCGAACGTTGGCAAGTCCACACTGCTCAACAAGCTCATCGGGCAGAAGATCGCGATTGTGACGGATCGCGCGCAAACCACGCGCAACAAGATTACCGGCGTTCTCAGCAGAACGGGATATCAGATCGTCTTTCTCGATACCCCCGGAGTGACGAACCCCAAAAATAAACTCGGCGAATACATGCAGAAGATTGCTTATGACGCGATGAACGAGGTTGAGGCGATTCTGTTTATGGCGGATGCGACGGAGGGTGTTCGGGAACGTGATCTTGCTTTGCTGCAAAAGCTGAAACAGGCCAAGGCGCCTGTCGTTGCGTTTATCAACAAGACCGATGCGGCGAGCCTTGGGCAGGCGAACGAAGCGCAGGAGATTCTGGAACAGCAAGGGTTTCTCAAGAAGATCTTGCGTGGTTCCGCAGAGACGGGCAAGGGCCTTGATGAGCTGGAGAGCGTGCTGGGCGGATTCATGATTCCTGGCCCGCAATATTTCCCGGAGGATATGGTAACCGATCAGCCCGAACGCGTGATCTGCGCGGAGCTGATCCGCGAGAAAGCACTTCTGCTGCTGCGAGAGGAGGTTCCGCACGGCGTTGGCGTCGGCGTGGACAAGATGGAGCGCAGGGAAGACCGCGATTTGATGGATATCTACGCGACTATCTATTGCGAGCGGGAGTCCCATAAGGGCATCATCATCGGAAAAGGCGGCTCCATGCTCAAGAAAATCGGTCAGGAGTCCCGAAAGGACATCGAGTGGATGCTCGGCTGCCCGGTCAATCTTCAGTTGTGGATTAAGATCAAGGAAGACTGGCGCAATCGCCAGGGAATGCTGCACGAGCTCGGTTACGAGTGAGTACGGGCGGTCAGGAGCAGTGTTATGCCGGTCATCTGCACCGATGGAATGGTAACCCGATATGCAAACTATCGGGAAAGCGACCGCATACTCAGCATCTTCACGATTGAGCATGGCAGGCTGGAGGCAAAGGCACGCGGCTGCAGAAAACCGCAGAGTCCCTTGGTGAATGTGTGCCAGCCATTCGTATTTGGCCAGTTTGAAATCTATACCGGCAAGGAAAAGGCGGTCATCAATGCCTGTGAAGTAAAGGAGACATTCTATCCCATTCGCGAGGATTATGAGCGGTTTTCGATTGGCTCTGCCATGCTGCGTCTTTGCCACGACGCCGCACCGGAAAACGAACCAAACGAGGCGCTTTTTTCTTTGCTGTATCATGCGGTTTCTTTTCTTGCCTATGGCTCGAGCAACCCGCAGGATCTTTTCTGTTGCTTTTTGCTGCGGTTTCTCAACACGATCGGCTACCGCCCGGCTATTACAACATGCACCCAGTGCGGGCGGGATATTCGAAACGACGCGGTCGTGCGCTTTTCGCCGCGCGGCGGATCGATTTGCGCGGCATGCTCCCAGCATGGCGAACCGGTGAGCAAGACTGCGCTGGAAGGCATGCGGCGTATGCTTTTGCTTGAGGATGCCGAAATGGATCGCGTGAAGCTATCCGACGGTGTCCGAACGGAAATATTCCGTGCGCTGACGGCATATACAGAGCAATCTCTGGAGTTTGGAACCCGCGCGATGCAGATTTTAGCGTCTGCGCAGAATACGCCGGATCTTGCGCCTCTCCTACAGCAAACCGAAAACGAATAAGCTGTGTTGTTCGATACCGGATTGGTTCTTCTTTGCGAGCGGTCGCATGCGGCTTGCTACAATCGGGAAAAATTGTGAACTTTATATCGAAAGGGAAGAATCTTGTTCGGCGGTATGGTACAATACTCGCGATTCGTGGCCGCTTGTTACAGCGCAAGTGGAATAATCCGCTGTATGAGTTTGAAATCTTCTGTGCGTAAAGCGGCCCGGAAAAAAGTACAGAATGAGTGTTATGAGGTTATGACTATGCCCTTGGGACGACAAAGCGCGAAGATATTGCTCACTGCGTGTCTTGTGATTGCCGCTCTTTTTATGTTCGGCTGCTCAGGCGCCGAAGAAGCGCCGGCGGAGGTGACACCGACACCGGAACCCGTTATCGTCAGCCTAGAGGTGGAGAACTTTAACAACGGTTCAACAAACGCGAATATGCCTTCTCCAACACCGACGGTTGAACCCACGCCAACGCCTTTACCCTTTTCTCACTATGCTCCAACGGTCAACATGACCTATGAAGAACTGGTTGGCAGCATGGATGATATGAATCTCAAGGCTAAGGAACTGCTCAAGGCGGGATTCCCCGATCCAAAGACCTATTATATCATCGTCGATTTGCAGTGGCAGGTCACGATGGTGTTTAAACGGATTGATGATGGAACAAAGTTTGGCAAGCCGGACTATGATCAACCCGTGCGCTACATGATCTGTTCAACGGGTAATCCGGATAGTGAATATGGCAACGAAACCACGATGGGCACCTTTCAGATTGAGGTTCCCAAGGAACGGTTCTATCAGTTTATCAACCTCGAAGCGGCGCAGTACTTAACGCTGATTCGTAGCCGAACCTATTTTCACTCCGTCCTTTATGACAATGCGCGAGATCTGAATTCACTGGTCAAAGAGTCCTACGACGATCTCGGTACAAAGGCGAGCCACGCCTGTATCCGCCTGACTGTTCCGGACGCAAGGTGGATCTGGTATAACATCGGTTACGGCACGACCTGCGAGGTCAGAAAAGGGGATCCGCTCGATACCTTCACCGGCTCCGTTCGCGCTCAGCTGATCCTCCCCAAATCGATTGCCGGGATCAAGCTTAAGGCTGGGACCGCCCCCTGGACAGACAACTGGACCATTGATGGCGTTGAGCACGTTTTGCCCTATAAGTATGAACCCGCGCCCATTCCGGATGGGTACGATGCCAGTGGCAAGAAGATTACACCAACGCCTGCTGACGGAACGGTGACGAATACGCCTGACCCCGGCGCAACAGCAGCGCCGGCGACCGAGGTTCCCGTGACGCCGCCGCCAGCCGATACTCCAACTGGCTGGTAACGATAGGGTCATTTGACAGAACACGGATGAAGCGACTGTTTAAAAGAAGAATGACCATTGTTTTGCTGTCGGTGCTGCTTGCGGCATCGACAGCTTCTATTCGTTCTTCGCTTGCGGCGGCGGAAACACCCGCGCCAGCGCCCGAAGCGTCCGGGGCGCCTACCGGCGCGGAAGCGGTGCTGCGACAGTGCTGTGAGGGGGCAAGCGGCGCAGGAACGAATACAGCCGCGTATGCGGCTGAATTGTTGCGCTTCGATGAAGGATATATCTCCAGCACCTCGCAAACCAAACAAACAACCAAGAGTCAGAGGCTCTATGCCGCGTTTTCCGCCGCAGAGCGGCTAATGCGCGGAAGCATGACACAGGATTGGGCCTCCTGGAATGCGACGCTGGTGGAATTTGATCCGACCGTTTACGACAGCTACGCACAAAATGTCGGCGCATTTTCAGCGCTAGCAGATTCTTTTAATGAAGAAATACAGACCGCTTCCGCCACTGCGGTTCGAGAAATCAGCCGAAACATGAGGGAGGAAGGGATTGCATTAAAAGCCCCCGATCCTTTTTCAACGCGTCTTAACTGGCGGGAATGCGCCGCGCTGTACTACGTGTTTGCTGAAGATATGCTTGAGAAACTTGCGGATTCTTTCCCGCTGGATTGGGAGGGAAATGTGCGTTCCGGCGTTTCGCTTCGGTTGCACAATCCAAGCTTTGAGGAGATTGCAAAAAAGGGTACGCACGATCAACTGGTTGAAGCGATCTTCGCGTTGGATTATCTCAATACGGTATATAATGACGACGGGACAACCGCGCCGATTGAACACCACGTGTTCTCAAAGGAGTATCTGGCTACGGTTGCGCATCCAGTGCCCGGCGGGTTGATCAAAAACGGATGGTATGACCCTCGATCCCGAAAGACCCGACTGCACATGGGCACGGATATCAAGCGCCGGGCAAAAACACCGATTCTAGCCGCAACGGACGGTGTTGTGAAATATATCGGTTTTCTGCCAATCCCGGGATACTATGTGATCATCGAGGATCCATTTGGATTTGTGTATCATTATTACCATATGTTTGAACTGACCACGTTTGTCAAAGAAGGGGACACCGTCAGGCAGGGGCAGCAGATTGGCATTGTAGGCAGCACGGGCAACAGCGTCGCCTATCATCTGCATCTTAGCCTGGTTTCACCAGAGGGAAAGTACATTAACCCCTACGACCTATTTGTTCAGGCGGGTATCGGGCCGGTCTTAAAGGATTAGACGGCGGAGGCGGTGGCTTTCTTGCGCAGCGACTCCGGCAAAACCGTTCCGGGAGCACCGCAAAAAGAGCATAGAAACCGATTTTTTCTTGTATGACCGTGGCTTCGGTGATATACTATAGTAACTTATTGTGGGTTCGTATGCGGGGAGCGACACTAGGCCCGTCGTAGAATTGATAATAGGATGGCTTCTGCTTGGGGGAAAAGGATTGAGAATCATTGCCGGAACGGCGCGCGGTCGGCGCTTTGATGCGCCGAAAGGAATGGATACGCGGCCGACGCTGGATCGTGTCAAAGAAGCACTCTTTGGCATGCTGCAGTTTGATATTCCGGGCAGTAGCGTGCTTGACCTGTTTTCCGGTTCCGGCAATCTCGGGTTGGAAGCAGCCTCCCGCGGGGCAAGGCGCGTTCTGTGCAATGATCGCAACAGAGAATGCGCGGAGCAGATTCGAACAAACGCAAAGCTTTTGCAGCTTGACCATATTGTTGAGACACAGTGCAAGGACTTTTCGTCATGTATCTATGATCTTTCGCGCGCGGGTGAACGTTTTGATTTCGTTTTTCTCGATGCGCCCTATGCGGACGGCACCGCGCAAAGGGCGGCTGAATTGATCTGTACCAATCAGCTTTTACAGCCGGGGGGCAGAATCGTCATCGAACATGCGACAGATCTGCCGCCGCGCGTTGACGACCGACTCGCAAGGATGATACAAAGCAGACGATATGGCAGTTGCGCCGTTTCCCTGTATCAAGACGCTGGCAGTAAGGAATCAAATCCTTGAAGCCGGATCAGAAAGGCCAGGCAAGCATGCGAACCTGCGTATATCCCGGTAGTTTTGACCCGTTCACCATTGGCCACCACGACGTGTTGGAACGGGCGATTTCCATGTTTGACCGCGTTTATGTCAGCGTGCTCAACAACGCGGTAAAGCACCCCGTGTTTTCCGTTGAAGAACGCGTGGAGATGATTGAACGGATGGTTGAGGCCGAGGGCATGAAAAACGTCATTGTGACACACTTTGACGGTCTGCTGGTCGATTATGCGCACGCGGTTCATGCGGATTATGTGATCCGCGGTCTGCGGGCTACCATGGATTTTGAGTATGAGTTTCAGATCAACGCACTCAATCTTCATCTTGCGCCGGACGTGGATACGGTTTACTTCATGGCGAGGCCGGAGCATTCCTTTTTAAGCTCCAGCGCCGTTCGGGAAATCGGCTCCATGGGCGGAAACATCAAGGGACTCGTACCGGATAGTATTCAGAATATCATTGCAGAAAGGTTAAAAAAACCATGAGCAGCGCACAAACGATGAAAATATTCAGCATTATCAATCGCATTAAGCAGGAGCTGGAGGAAAGTCCTCGCTCAAAATTTGGCGGCACCAACAAACGCGTCGTCGAGGTAGACCGCCTGTTGGACCTGCTGGAGGATCTCAAGGTTGTTATCCCCGAAGACATTCGCCGCGCAACCGGCATCATCTCCGAGGCGGAGAATACCATTGCCGATGCCAAGGAGAATGCGGCGGAGATTGTCGAACAGGCGCAGCAGGAAGCCGACACCATTCTGGGACAGGCGCAGGCGCAGGCCGATGGTATTCGCGCCAACGCGCAGGCGGAGTTTGAGAATCGCGTCGGTGAGTCCGAAGTTTATAAAGAGGCGTTTACCCGCGCCAGCGGAATCGCAGCCGAGGCGGAGGAAAATGCCACGGCAATCTACAACGGCGCGCGCAAGTATGCCGATGAGATTCTTGTCGATCTGCAGCGTTATCTCACGGAATACCATCAGATGATCGAAAACAACCGTAAAGAGCTTGGCGTTGAGGATGAGCCCGCGCCCATTCCCGCCCGCGCCGCCGCGCCGGAGCCGCAGTACAGCGCGCCCGTGCAGGCCCAGTATGCCCCGGCGCAGCCGCAGTATGCGCCTGCCCCACAGCAATATGCGCCGGTTCAGCCGCAGTATGCGGAGCCGCAGCGCTATAGCGAACCGCCGCGCCAGCAGACCGCACGTCAGCCGCGCGTTGCTCCGCATACCGGTGTAGAACGGATGCAGATGGAAGATGATCCGAGCGCAACGCGCCAGTTCGCGCGTCCGGTTGCCAAACCTTCCGCAATGAGCGACATCGAGGAAGCGCCGCGCCGCCGTGAATCGCGCGTGGAAGAAGCGCCGCCGAAGAAGAAGGGCCTCTTCTCCAGACTTCTGGAAGCGGAAGATGACGACGAGGACGAAGACGAAGAGGACGAAGGTTGGGAAGAACCGGCCAAGAAGGAACCCAAGGAAAAGAAGCCCCGTAAACGCCTCATCGAGTTCATCGAAGCGGACGATGACGACGAAGAGGAAGAGGACTATTAAAATTGTGTTCTACGAGCCGTGGGTTTCGCCTCCGGCTCGTTTTCTATGTCGCTTTAACAATGTCGCTTTAACAATGTCGCTTGAGTGAATAGGGATAAAACATGATGAAAAAGATCGGGCTCGCGCTTGGCGCGGGCAGTGCAAAGGGATTTGCTCATATCGGGGTGTTACAGGCGCTGGACGAAGCCGGTATTCATGTCGATATGATCTCCGGCAGCAGCATGGGGGCGATTATCGGCGGGATCTACAGTGTTGGAACCGACCTGTATATGCTTGAAAAATTCATCAAATCCATCAAACTGTATGACTATTTAGATGTAAAACTGCCTCTGGCGGGCGGAGTTTTAAAGGGCGAACGCCTGCAAGAGCTGGTACGGGTATTTACGCATAACAAAACGTTCGCCGAAACAAAGACGCCGTTTTGTTGTGTGGCAGTTGACGCGGAGACGGCGAAACTGGATGTCTTGGAGGAAGGTCCGCTGCATGAGAGCATTCGTGCGAGCATGTCCATCCCCGCGTTTTTCGAGCCGGTGAAGCTCAACGGTAAAACCTATATCGACGGCGGCGTGCTGGAACGCGTTCCTTGCAAAACGCTGCGCGACCACGGTATGGACGTCGTCATAGGCGTGGATGTCGGTTATCATGGAGACGTGAAAGATGTTTCGGATATGGGCGTATACTCGCTCATGAATCATACCATCAGCATCATGCAATGGGAACTGACCAAATACCGCCGGGCGGAGGCGGATTTGATGCTCGTGCCGGAGGTGCTGTTTGTGCGCGGCAGGTTTCAAACCGACCAGGCGGGGGCAACGATAGATGAGGGAAGGCGCGCGGTCATCGAAGCGCTGCCGCAGATCCGCCGAATGATTGCGGACTGATCCAATTCCGCTTTGCAGAAGGATGGATTATGCGAGAAACCGCTGATCACCGCTCATCATGTATGAATACTGTTATATCCTGCATAAAATAAAAGCGCGAACGATAAAAATCGACGCGCTTTTGTTAAATCGTAACATTTCGTGATGTTTGGTTCGCTTTTTCGTTGTTTAGCTATAGAATCACAGCTCCGCCCAGATCGCGCCTGATTTCCTGCGTTGTAACAAAGCTAAGGATGTCCGTACTCAGCAGATCTGTTTCCACATTCTGACGCACAAACGCGGGACAGTCGTCCAGATCGCTGTTGCGCAGGATTAAAGGCGCAGTTTTTCGTTTGGCGATTTCACTGATGAGCGGTCTCGCCTTTTTTTGGAATCCGAGTACTTTCAGATAGGATCCTTCCCGGCTTTGCGACAGTTTTCGAACCTGTTCGCCCGTGATGCCGAGCAACGCACAAGCGACGATTCGCTTACATCTTGCGAGCGTGTAGCGCTTCGTCTTGATGAGCTCATAAAACTCGCTCAGCGTCCGCGCAGAGCGAACAGAGCGGTAGAGCACATTTTCAAACCCTTCCGCAACATCCGGCAGCGCTGCTAAATCGGAGGGCGACATTCTCCGAATGGCATAGAGCATCACATCGCTCAACGCTTCCTGCGGAATGATAAACTGATCGTCATAGAGCAGTGGGCCACCCACAAAATTGGGCATGGTCGCAAGAATCTCGTTTCGGCCCTCCACAATTGCCTTCCGGATCGCCGTGGCGCTCGCAAAATCACCCACAATATCCTCACTGTGATAACCCGTGCCGACGCGTTCAATCGGAAGCGGTTCGATGGATGGGGCATATTGCCGAATGGCATTGAGATATTCTACTGCGAGGATGTTGTTTGGCTGAGCGATTGCCGCCAGCATGGATCTCGGAACGCCGTATTCGGAGAGCGCGTCGAAGCGTGCGCGCGGATAGCTTTTCCCAAGCGAGAGATGTTTTTTAATCGCTTCCTGCAGCGCGGGCGGTTCGGTGGCAATGATGTCGGAGATTTGGTAGAGCGTTTGCAGATCCGGCGCCTCGCAGCCAAAGGCAAGGTCGCTCACCACACCGGTGGCGTGCAGTGTCCGTACGCCGCCCGCGGCAAAGCGCTCAGCAGGCGCGACGGCATAGACGCTTGGCAGCTCCAAGACGAGATCCGCCCCCGCACGCAGCGCCCAAGTCGCACGGGAGAATTTATCCGTACAGGCCGCTTCTCCGCGCTGTACGAAATTGCCGGACAAAACGACAATACAGTAATCCGCACCGGAAAGCGCGCGCGCGCGCTCAAGATGATAGATATGCCCATTATGCAGCGGATTATACTCCGCAATGATTCCAACGACGCGCATGATAAATTCTCCGCAGATTTACTGAATTTTTTCGTATAACAAGTATACCATTTTGGATATGTTTGTGGTATACTCTAGCGGTTGGGAACAAAATGTAAGATTTATGGTAGAATCGAACATAATATGTTCGTTTTTTCGCTTGTAAGCATGCAAATTTATTGTTCAAACGGAGGCGCAAAAATCGGATGGCTTTGATGGATACGATCAAGCTCAAGGCAAAAATGCAAAAGAAGAGGATTCTCCTGCCGGAAGGCACGGAAGAACGCACCGTACAAGCGGTGGCCCTTATTCAAGCGGAAGGTATTGCCGAAGTAACGCTGCTCGGGCACACGGACGAAATTCTGGCAACAGCTCAGAAATTCAATGTATCGCTCGACGGCGTTTCTCTTGTTGACCCGGAGAAGGATGTTGATTTTGCATCCTATGTCGACGCGTATTATGAGATGCGCAAGGAAAAGGGCATGACACCTGAAGGCGCGGTCAAGATGATGAAGGACACTAAATTCTACGCAGCGATGATGATTCTCAAGGGTCGCGGGGACGGAATGGTTGCCGGCGCAATCAGCACCACCGGCGATACGCTGCGCCCGGGCCTTCAGATCATCAAGATGGCGAAGGGGATTTCTGTCGTATCCAGCTGCTTCATCATGGAGATCCCGAATAAAGCGTATGGCGACGATGGTTTGATGGTGTTTGGCGATTGCGCGGTCAACCCGAACCCGACGGCGGATCAGCTCGCGGCCATCGCGATCTCCTCCGCGCAGACGGCAAAGTGCCTCTGCGGAATGGATCCGCGCGTTGCGATGCTTTCGTTTTCCACCAAGGGCAGTGCAAAGCACGAGCTTGTTGATAAAGTGGTCGAGGCCACGCGCATTGCGCATGAACTCGCACCGGAGCTGAGTCTCGACGGCGAACTGCAGGCGGACGCCGCGCTTGTTGCGAAAGTCGGCCAGCTCAAGTGCCCGGGCAGTCCTGTTGCGGGCAAGGCAAACGTGCTCATCTTCCCGGATCTGCAGGCGGGTAACATTGGCTACAAGCTGGTGCAGCGCCTGGCCGGTGCGGAAGCAATCGGCCCGATTTGCCAGGGGTTCAAGTACCCGATCAACGACCTCTCCCGCGGTTGCAGCGTGGAGGATATCGTTTCCGTTGTCGCAATTACCGCCGTTCAGGCGCAGAATTTATAAGGAGAACCGGATACAATGACGTACATTCTAGTGATCAACGCAGGAAGCTCTTCTCTGAAATATCAGCTCATCGACATTGACGAAGAACAGGTGATCGCCAAGGGCATCTGCGAGCGCATCGGCATTGCGAAGTCGGTTCTGAGCTACAAACCCGCAAAAGGCGAATGCTTTGAAAAAGAAAGCCCGATGAAGACGCACGAGGACGCGATCAAGCTCGTCCTGCAGGTGCTGGCCGATCCGAAGATCGGCGTCATCGCGGACATGAGCTCCATCAAGGCGGTCGGCCATCGCGTTCTGCATGGCGGAGAAAAGTATTCCGAGCCGGTTTTGATCGACGATCAGGTTCTAGAAGCAATTGAAGAGTGCATCCCGCTTGGGCCGCTGCATAACCCCGCGAACCTCATGGGGATCCGCGGCTGCATGGCGGCGATGCCCGGCGTGCCGATGGTTGCCGTGTTTGACACCGCCTGGGGCCAGACGATGCCGAAAGAAGCTTATATGTACGCGCTCCCTTATGAGGCGTATACCGAATATAAGGTGCGCCGCTATGGATTCCACGGCACATCGCACCGCTATGTCTCCGGACAAGCCGTCAAAAAGCTTGTCAAACTCGGCATGAAGAAGGAAGATACCCGCGTGATCACCTGCCATCTGGGCAATGGCTCCAGCCTTTCCGCCGTTAAGGGCGGAAAATGTGTGGATACCTCCATGGGCCTCACGCCACTGGAAGGCGTGCCGATGGGGACCCGCTGCGGCAGCATCGATCCGGCAATCATCCCGTATCTGATGGGCAGAACCGGCATGAACATGCAGGAGATCGACTCTTACATGAACAAGAAGAGCGGCATGCTGGGGATCTCCGGCGTGAGCAGCGATTTCCGCGATCTCGCCGCCGCCGCGAACCAGGGCAACGAACGGGCGGCGCTTGCGCGAAAGATGTTCTGCTACAAGGTTCGCCAGTTCATCGGCGCATATGCCGCGACGCTCGGCGGCGTGGATGCTATCGTCATGACGGCCGGTGTCGCGGAAAACGACGGTTCCATCCGCGAGATGATTCTGCAGGGGCTCGAGTATCTCGGCGTGGATATGGATTGGGAATATAACCTGTCCTGCCCGCGCGCGACCGACCTGGAGATCACCAAACCGACAAGCAAGGTGCATGTATACGTCATCCCCACGGATGAAGAGATGACCATCGCGCGGGATACCGCCGCGCTTGCGCTCTAAGCGATAATCGTGTATAATCGCCAAAGAGATATACGTTTCGGAGGATTTCAGCCATGAAGCATATGCAGACCATTCAGAAGCCCTGCATCAAAGCGGGCAAAAACACCGCGTGCGGAGAGTGCCAGGCGAGCTGCCAGTCGGCGTGCAAAACGTCCTGCACGGTTGCCAATCAGAAGTGCGCGAAGGAAGAAAAGTAATATTTTAGGCTATTGAAACAGCCGATCCGCAAAGAAAGGCCAATTTCGGCCTTTCTTTGTCTGTTGATTGGGAGACGGGCCATAGCGTTTCGATTGACCATTAGGAGAACCAATTGATTCATACATTTCAATTTCAAACGAAAAATATTTTGCTGGACGTAGAGAGCGGCGCCATCCATACATTGGACGACGCGGCCTTCGCGGTTGTGCGGGCGATGGAGCAGGGGAGGGACCCCTATGCCGTGGGCGTAGAGGCGGAGACCGTGCGCGAGGTGCTGGCCGATCTGGAGGAACTGAAGTCCGGCGGCGCGTTTGAGACGCAGACGCCGACTGCTCCGGAGATTCTCGGCGGCAGCGCGATAAAATCCATGTGTTTGCATGTTGCGCATGACTGTAACCTGCGCTGCCGCTATTGTTTTGCCGCTACGGGAGATTTTCATGGCGAGCGCATGCTCATGCCGCTGGAAACCGGCAAGCGTGCGCTGGATTTTTTGATGGAACATAGCGGAACGAGACAGCATCTGGAGGTTGACCTCTTCGGCGGCGAACCGCTGATGAACTGGACGGTCTGCAAACAGCTGGTCGCCTATGGGCGCGAGCTGGAGAAAAAATATAATAAGATCATCCATTTTACGATTACCACCAACTGCGTCGCGCTTGACGACGAGAAGATCGCGTTCATCAACCGCGAGATGCATAATGTCGTCATCAGCCTGGATGGGCGAAAAGAGATACACGATGCGCTGCGCCCGACGGTCAACGGAAAGGGTTCGTTCGACGTCATTCTCAACCACGCGAAACAGCTCGTCGCCGGACGCGGCGAGAAAGAATATTATATTCGCGGCACCTTCACACGAGAAAATCTGGATTTTCTGGAGGATGTGAAGGCCCTCGTCGGCTACGGCTTTGACCAGATTTCGATTGAGCCCGCAGTGTTGCCGGACGATAGCCCCTATAGTCTCCTGCCGGAGCACATTGAGCGCGTCTTCGCAGAATATGATGCGCTGGCAAACTATTATATCGAGGCCAGAAAGGGATCCGACACGTGGTTTAATTTCTTCCACTTTATGTTTGATCCCGATGGCGGCCCGTGCCTGCGAAAGCGCATCAACGGCTGCGGCGCGGGAACGGAGTATGTCGCGGTTACGCCGGACGGCGATCTCTATCCCTGCCATCAGTTTGTTGGGATGGCGGCATGGAAGCTTGGTTCGCTCGATCAACCGGCGTTAAGAACCGATCTGCAGGAAGGTTTTCTTCAATGCAACGTCTGCACCAAGGAAACCTGCAAGAACTGCTGGGCGAAATATTACTGCAGCGGCGGTTGTATGGCGAATGCCGTGCTTTACGGCGGCGCGCTGGACCACCCGCATGAGATCAGCTGCCAGTTGATGAAGAAGCGGATCGAGTGTGCCATCGGCATCTACTTGAGCGAACGATGAACAATCGATTGATTGAGCGGGCGCCGGCGGTTTGCGATGCGGCTCTCGTTGAAACTATCGCTCAGGGGCTTGACTGTCCCGCGTTGATTGCGCGGGCGATGATTCGGCGCGGCGTTTCCTCGGCGGAGGATGCGCGGCGCTTTATGCATCCCGATGAAAACGCGCTGTTCGACCCGTTTCTGCTGCCGGATATGAAAAAGGCGGCGGAGCGCATACAGTGCGCGATCGACGCGAAGGAGCGCATCTGCGTTTTCGGAGACTATGACGCCGACGGCGTTTGCTCGACGGCGATGCTGGTCAAGCGCCTTCGCATGATGGGCGCAGACGTGGACTACTATATTCCACAGCGGCACAGCGAAGGCTACGGTATGTCTCTTAGCGCGGTTCGCCTGCTGCACGAACGGGGAATTCAGCTCATCATCACGGTAGATAACGGAGTTTCGGCATATGACGAGATCGCGCTCTGCGGCGCGCTTGGCATTGATGTTGTGGTAACCGATCATCACAGTGTCGGCAAAACACTGCCGGACTGTTTTGCCATGGTTGCCGCTTCGAGAAAGGACGCTACCTATCCCAATCGATACCTTTGCGGCGCGGGCGTGGCGTTGAAGCTGATTCAGGCGATCAACGGCGGCGCCTACTCCGATGAGGAGCTTGCGCTGGCGGCGGTCGCGACCATTGCGGACGTGGTGCCGCTCACCGGAGAAAACAGGGCGATTGTCACGCTGGGCATGCGCGGGATGCAATCGATCCCGGGGTTATCCGCGCTCCTCAAGGCGGCCGGATTTCAGCAGCCTCACGTGGACGAGATGACCGTTTCGTTCATGATTGCGCCTCGGCTCAACGCGGCGGGACGAATGGCGAGCGCAAGCGAGGCCGTCGATTTGCTGCTTAGTCAAACCGGCGAACGTGCGGACGGGATTGCCGCGGCACTGAACGAGTACAATCAAAAGCGGCGTGACACGGAGAATGAAATTCTCGAAGAGGCGGAGCGGCAGCTGGCGGAGGAAGAGCAGGGGGGGCATGCCGTTCTTCTGATGCACGAAAGCTGGAACCCCGGCGTCATTGGCATTGTTGCCTCGCGGCTTTGCGAACGTCTGCACCTGCCCGTGATCCTTTTTGCCGAGCAAAACGGCGTGCTGACCGGATCCGGCCGAAGCATCGACGGCGTCGATCTGTTTGAAAACCTGAGTTTCTTTTCGCATATGTTTATACGGTTTGGCGGCCATGCGCGCGCGGCGGGCGTTACCATCGCAAAGGAAAACTACGATGCGTTCAAGCGGCTGTTCAAGGAGCATATTGAGGCAACTTATCGGCCTAGGGATTTTTATCCCTCCTTTGCATATGATGAGATCATTGCCCTGTCGGATTTAACCACGACGATGGTTCAGGGGTTCAAGCAGCTTTCCCCCTATGGCGAGGGGAATCCGGAGCCGATCTTTCGCCTGAACAATGTGAGATTCGCGTCGCTTCGCACGATTGGTAAGGACGACAAACACTTCTGCGCCAGCGTTGTGCAGCAAGATCAGGTCATGCGTGTGGTTGCCTTTGGCAAGAGCGAACTGCTCGAACCGCTCAACACCGCGGCGGACTGGGATCTGCTGGCGCGTCCTTCCATCAACGCATATCGCGGAAATGAGTCCGTTGAATTGTTTTGGATCTGCGCGAATGCCTCCGAAGAAAAAGTTACTTTTTTTAATGCTTTTTTTGAGAACAGACTGTATAATGAAGACTGTTCGAAAGAGCGCGTTGCGGAGTGGTACTGTTCAAAGCATGCTTGGCATCCGGCTGAATGGAACGACTCATCGATGCGCAAACACTACAGGACGCTGCGGTCCGCCATTGGCGAAGGGGGAGCAAACCTTTGCTCGCTTATCCGTTCGCTCAAGCGGGAAGAGTTGCTCGCGCTTTGCGTTTTTGCTCAACTGTCGTTTTTTACATTTGAGTCGGAAACAGGAATGCTTTTGCAGCGCTGTGGCTGCGTGTCGCGTACGCTCAACGAGAGCTCGCTCTATCGACTGGTGAATGAAACTAAGGAGGCGTGAACATGGATCTGAAGGATAAGATTCGCAGCATTCCGGATTTCCCGATCAAAGGCGTATTGTTTCGCGATGTAACGACGCTGCTCAAAGATAAAGAAGGATATCACGCGCTGATTGAGACCATCGCGAACTCGCTTCGCGATCGCCAGGTAGATCTTGTGGTGGGGCCTGAAGCGCGCGGGTTTGTCATCGGTGCGGCGCTGGCTTATGCGCTCAACGCAGGATTTGTTCTTGCGCGGAAACCGGGCAAGCTGCCCTGCGAAACACTGCGCCATGAATATGGCCTGGAATATGGCACGGACGTGCTGGAGATCCATAAGGACGCGATTCAACCGGGTCAGAAGGTCGTAATTGTTGATGATTTGCTCGCGACCGGCGGAACCGCTCTTGCCACCGTGAAGCTTGTTGAGCAAGCGGGCGGCGAAGTGGTCGGCTTGCGGTTTGCCATCGAGCTGTGCTCGGAGTTTGACGGACGTACCCCGCTCGCGGGATATGACGTACAGTCCGTATTGCAGTATTAAGGACCAATACAGTACGAAACAATCAACGGTTCGCCGTTGATTTTTTCTACTCCTTGTGCCGCCGGACGAAGCAGGTTCAGCGAAACACTTTCTTTCCGAGGTGGAGGCATTTCTCGGCGTTTGAAAGAAATTCGTTAAAAAAACGTCATCATGGTTGACGGCGGGCGGTGCAAAAGGGTATTCTATAGCCTAATTCCCCGTGCAAACAACGCTGCGCGGGATCTACCCGAATTCTTTGAAGGGAGGCGTGATGATGCAGGCGCAGGAGCTCGTGCAGGAATTTTCCAAGAAATACACCCCTGAACAGACGGAGCTTTTTTCCCGCGCCGTTGACTTCGCCTGTCAAACCCACGCAGCCCAACTACGCGAATCCGGCGAACCGTATATTATCCATCCGCTGGAAGTAGCGAAACTCGTGATGGACATGGGCATGGATGCGGCGAGCGTCACCGCGGCCGTTCTGCACGATGTGGTAGAGGACGGAGATAACGTCACCATCGAAAGCGTTGAAGATAAGTTTGGCGCGGAGATCGCAAAACTTGTAGACGGCGTCACCAAGCTGACCAAGAGCGGACAGCAAACGTATATCACCAAAAAACAGGAACAGTCCGAAAACCTTCGAAAACTGTTTCTTGCCATCGCGGCGGATGTTCGCGTGGTCATCATCAAGCTCGCCGACCGTCTGCATAACATGCGCACGCTGGCTTACTGTAACCCTTATAAACGCGCCCGCAAAGCAAAAGAAACGCTGGAGGTCTACGCTCCCCTTGCGCATCGCTTCGGCATGGGCGCCATCAAAGGCGAGATGGAAGACCTCTCGTTTATGTATCTCATGCCTGAGGAATATGCCGATATCAGTCGCCAGTTTCGCGAAAAGCAGGCGGAGCGACAGGAAACGCTGGACAACGCCAAGCGAATCATTGGCGAAGAGCTTGCCGCCGCGGGCATTGAAGCCAGCATTAGCGGACGCCCGAAGCATCTTTACAGCGTCTATCGCAAGATGCAGCGGCAAAATTCCAGCATCAACGAAATCTACGACCTGATCGCCATCCGCGTCATTGTGGACTCCGTAAACGACTGCTACGCTGCATTGGGCGTGATCCACGCGGGCTGGAAGCCGCTGCCGGGACGGTTTAAGGACTATATTGCTACGCCGAAACCAAACATGTACCGCTCGCTGCATACTACTCTGCTCGCACCGAACGGAATCCCGTTTGAGGTGCAGATCCGCACCAAGGAGATGCACAAGACGGCGGAATTTGGCATCGCCGCACACTGGATGTATAAGGAAGGGCGCAATGTCCAAAGCCTGCTGGACAAAAAGACCAGCTGGCTGCGCCAGGTCATCGAAGCCAAGGACACCACTGAGGACAGCAAGGAATTTGTAGACAGCATCATGAAGGATTTCCTCGGCGAGTACGTTTTCGTGCTCACGCCCAAAGGGGAAATCATCGACCTGCCGCGTGGTTCCACACCGCTGGATTTTGCCTATCGCATCCATACCAATATCGGGCATCATACGCAGGGCGCAAAGATTAACGGCGCGCTCGTGCGGCTGGACTATAAACTCAAGACCAACGACGTGGTTGAAATCGTAACTTCCAATAGTCAGACCGGGCCGAGCCTCGACTGGCTGAAAATCGTAAAAACGCAGGCGGCGCGCAATAAGATTCGCCAGTGGTTTAAAAAGGAAAACCGCGAGGAGAATATCTCCCGCGGACGTGATATGCTGGAGGACACGGCAAAGCGGCAGAACCTTGTAATCAGCGATTTTGTAAAACCGGAGTTTGTCAACCCGCTTTTAACGCGCCTGAATATCAGCGGCATCGACGACATTTACGCGGCGATCGGCTTTGGCGGCATGTCCGCCAACCAGGTGCTGCATAAGCTTGCGGAGCTCAAGAAAAAGGACGATAAGGCAGCGGAGATCGCGGAGAAGATCCGCCGTGGGGACGCGGATGAGGCGACCAAGACGCATGTACCCGTCAACGGCATCATCGTCAAGGGCGATCCCGGTATGGTGGTTCGCTTTGGCAACTGCTGCAATCCTCTGCCGGGCGATAAGATCATCGGCTACATCACGCGCGGTCGCGGCGTCTCCGTACACCGTGCGGACTGCCCGAATGTTGCAAATCTGCAATCTGACCTTGACCGTATCATCGAGGTTGAATGGGCGATCAATACAAAGAGCGCGTTTAACGCTTCGCTGCAGATTGAGGGAGACAACCGCCCGGGTACGCTCTCTGCGATTTCGGCGCAGATCTCCAGCCTGAATATCAGCATCCAATCCATCAGCGGCAGGCCGATGCCGGATGATCGCTATATCATAGAGATGACGTTTGAGGTATCCAATACCGAACAGCTCAATGTGATTATTCGCAATCTTAAGAAGCTGAAATGCGTCAGCGATGTCTATCGCATGAACCGGTAGAGAGGATACGGGAAGAGATGAGAGCGGTCATACAGCGCACAACGGAGGCCTCCGTCATGGTAGACGGGGAGATCGTAGGTGAGATCGGGCGCGGTCTCGTTGTGTTTTTGGGCATTGAGGAAGGCGACCTTGAGTCGGATATGGCCTATATTTGTGACAAGGTAACCGGAATCCGCGTGTTTGACGACGAAAACGAGGTTCCGAACCTCTCGGTTCAGGAGATCGGCGGGAGCGTTCTGCTGATTTCGCAGTTCACGCTCTGCGCGGACGCGAGGAAGGGCAGACGTCCCAGCTACATCAAGGCAGCGCGTTCGGAGACGGCGATTCCGCTGTATGAGGCGGCTCTGTCCCGCATCGGGCAGTTGGTTCCGGTGCGGCACGGCGTATTTCAGGCAAACATGCAGGTGCGACTGGTCAACGACGGACCGCATACGATACTATTGGATTCAAAGAAGGTGTTTTAGTGTATTTTCGGCAGATCACAAGCGGCTCGCTCGGCGAGCATATCTATTTGCTAGGCGCGGACGGAACGGACGACGTTGCGGTGATCGATCCCGGCGAGGCGCAGCCTGCGCTGGACGCGCTAAAACGCGATGGAAAAAACTGCGTCGCCGTGCTGCTCACGCACGGACATTTTGACCATATTGGCGGTGTACGCGCGTTGAAGGAACAATATGGCGCGGCAATTTATATCCACGAGGCGGACGCGGGCATGCTGCAGAGCAACCGCATGAGCCTCGCCGTTCTAACGGGGGAGCTGGTCAAGCCTGTTGAGGCGGATCGACTGCTGCGCGGCGGCGAGACGCTGGATCTGGCAGGGCTGCGCCTTAACGTCATCCATACCCCCGGGCACACCAAGGGCGGCGTCTGCTATGTACTCGAAAGCGAACGCAAACTATTCGTTGGCGATACGCTCTTCCTGGAGGGGGCGGGGCGCACGGATTTTCCTGGCGGGAGCGAGAAAGAGCTCTTTCACTCAATCTATGACCGGCTCTTCTCCCTTGAGGGAGAGTATGAGGTTTACTGCGGACACGAAGAAGAGACGACTCTGGAACACGAACGCGAGAATAACCCGTTTGTACAGATGGGCTTGCGGCGCGGCTGGTAGGAGAAGCAATGATCGCGATTCGAACCAATCGAACCGAATATCGCAACGATATAGCCGAAGAGATTCGGCTGTTTCTCGGTTTGGCGGAAATTACGCTGTATGAGGAGATCAATCCGGCAGACGCGGAACTGGTGTTTACGCTGATGCTGGAGAAATATGGGCGGCGTTATCAACTGTCGGCCGATGCGGGGGACTATGTGGAAACGGACGCCTTCGAACTGCCGGATCAGGCGGACGCCCTGACGACAAAAAAACTGGAGAAGCGCGCGCTGAAGCTCGCGTGCTATCGCCTGCTCAAGCGGCTCTATCCGCGGATTGCAACGCCGTGGGGCTCGTTAACCGGCATCCGACCGACGAAGCTCTACCGTGAGCTGATGTTGGAAGGCGGGGAGTCGCATGCGCGAACGATGTTTCGCGATACGTTTGATGTCTCCGAGGAGAAGACGGCGCTTGCCGCGCGTATCTGCGGCGTGCAGGAGCCGATGATTCGCTCTGTAATGCCGCGAGAGATCGACCTCTACGTCGGCATTCCGTTTTGCAGGACAAAGTGCCTCTATTGTTCCTTTCCGAGCGAGGTGATGGGCAGGAACGACCGACTGCCGCGCTATCTGGACGCGCTGAAAAGCGACATCGCCGCGGGCGCGGCGCTTGTGCGAGAAAACGACTTCCGCGTGCGTTCTTTCTATATGGGCGGCGGTACGCCAACGGTGCTCTCCGCCGCGCAGCTGGAGGATTTGCTGGGCTTTACGCTAAAGCAGTATGGCACCTTCGGTATGGAATCGACGGTGGAGGCCGGCCGTCCGGATACCATTGATCGTGAGAAGCTGCTCGTGCTTAAGGGACTCGGCGTCAGCCGCATCTCGATCAACCCGCAGACTATGAGCGACGAGACCCTGCGCCGTGTTGGCCGCAGCCATACGGCGGCAGACATCGTACAGGTCTACCGTCTCGCGCGAGAGATCGGGTTTGATTCGATCAATATGGACCTCATTGCGGGGTTGCCCGGCGAGATTACGGAGGATATGCAGAGGAGCTGTGACGCGATTGCCGATTTGCGGCCGGACAATCTCACCGTCCACTCGCTTGCCATCAAACGCTCGTCCCTGCTCAAAAAAGAACTCGACGAGTACCCGCTTGCCTCTGCCGAACAGGCGGAGGAGATGACGCGAATCGGGGCGCGCTGCGCGGAGCGAATGGGCATGCAGCCGTATTATATGTATCGACAGAAGTACATGAGCGGTAATTTGGAGAACGTTGGCTATGCGCTGCCGGGGAAGGAATGCGTCTACAATATCGATATGATGGAAGAGACGGCTAGCATCCTTTCCCACGGCGCAGGGACGATGACCAAGCGCGTCTTTGGCGGCGAAAACAGGATTGAACGCCTGCCGAGTCCAAAGGATGTGCCCACCTATCTGGAAAAACTGGAACGCCTGGCGGACGACAAGCGGGCGTTCTTTACGGAGAAAGAAACACAAAAAAACGCCTTGCGTGGTGGTGGAAACGATTGACAGCGGGGTATGCCGTCGTTATAATGTGTTGGAACAGGTGAGGAACGGGAGAGTAGTCCGAGCAAGGCCGCACAAGAGAGCGAAACGGTTGGTGTGAGTTTCGCAGGCGACTGGTGGATGAACGGCACCCGCGAACCGCACAGCCCAGAGTAGAGTAACTCCGCTTTAAGCTGTGACGTAGAACCGGCGTTAACGGAAAATGAGCGGAATGAGCGCGGCGATGGAAAGCCGGTTTGTTCAATCAGGGTGGCACCGCGGGTTTCCCGTCCCTAGAGGATAGGAACCTGCTTTTTTTATATCATTTTACTGATATAATAGTTGGTATTAACGTAGTTGGAGGTTCGGTATGGCAGCCTATAAAGCACCGAAAGGAACGAGGGACGTTCTCCCGGAGCAAAGCTATCAATGGCAGTTTCTGGAGGCGAGGATCCGGGAAATCGTAAAGAAATATGGCTTCTTGGAGGCGCGCACGCCGGTAATCGAGCATACGGAGCTCTTTTTGCGCGGCGTGGGCGAAACCACGGATATCGTGCAGAAGGAGATGTATACCTTCCTCGACAAGGGCGAGCGTTCCATCACCCTCAAGCCCGAAGGGACAGCCGGCGTGGTTCGCATGTTTGTGGAAAACAGCCTCTTTGCAGAAACACAGCCAACAAAGATGTATTATCTGTACAACCCTGTCTTTCGCTATGAACGGCCTCAGGCCGGCAGGCTGCGCGAGCACCACCAGTTTGGCGTGGAGTTCTTCGGCTCAAGCAAGCCAAGTGCGGACGCCGAATGCATCTGCGTTGCGACCGAGTTGCTCGGCAGTCTGGGTTGCGATGGGTTGACCGTGCGTTTGAATAGCATCGGCTGCCCTAAATGCCGGCCGCAGTATCATGAAGCGTTGAAAGGATACCTGCGGGAGCATTATGACGAGCTCTGCGATACCTGCAAGGTGCGCATGGAGCAAAACCCGCTGCGCGTGCTGGACTGCAAGGTCGAATCCTGCCAGAAAATCGCCAACAACGCGCCGATTATCGGGGATTATCTATGCGACGAATGCCGCGACCACCAGAGCACGCTGCTGACCCTGCTGAATGGCATGGGCCTGAACTATCTGATCGATCCGCGGTTGGTGCGCGGGCTGGACTACTATACCAAGACCGTGTTTGAGATCACCTCGGAGAGCATCGGATCCCAGAGCGCGGTCTGCGGCGGCGGACGCTATGACGGACTTGTGGAGGAGATCGGCGGCCCGCATACGCCCGGCGTCGGCTTTGGCCTCGGGATGGAACGACTGCTGCTCGTGCTGGAAAATACCGGCATGGTGATCGAAAAGCCCGTGCGCTATGACCTCTATATTGCCTCGATGGGACAGGAAGCGGAAATGCGGGCATTTTTGCTGGCGAACGAACTGAGAAAAGCGGGCGTCAGGGTTGAGATTGACCACATGGGCCGCAGCGTAAAAGCACAGCTCAAGTATGCCGACAAGGTTGGCGCGCGCTATGTGCTCGTGCTGGGACAGGACGAGCTGGAGAAGGGAGAGGCCAAGCTCAAACGCATGAGCGACGGAACGGAAACCATAACCGCGTTGAACGCGGATCAGATTCAAAAATTCATCATTTGAGGAGCGAACGATTATGAGCGAATTACTCGGCGGCTGGAAACGAACAAAATATTGCGGCAATTTCACAAAACAGGACGTCGGCACACAGGTTACCCTGATGGGGTGGGCAAACGTCCGCCGCGACCTCGGTGCGCTCGTGTTTGTGCAGCTAAGGGATCGCACAGGGCTGATGCAGATTGTCTTCAACAGCAATACGCTTAGCGATGCGGACTTTGCGCGCGCCTGCACGATCCGCTCGGAATTTGTTCTCGCGGTACGCGGCGAGCTGGTTCTTCGCACGGGCGATATGGTCAACAAAAACATGGCGACCGGCGAACTCGAGGTGCTGGTCAGCGAGTTTAAGATTTTGAGCAAGAGCGAGACGACACCCTTTGAGATCACCGACGACTGCAAGGCGAACGAACTGCTGCGCCTGAAGTATCGCTATCTCGATTTGCGCCGCCCCAGCATGCAGAAGAACCTGATGATGCGGCACAAAATCGCGTTTGTCGCGCGCGAGTATTTTGACTCTCAGAATTTTCTTGAGATCGAAACCCCGATTCTTACCAAGAGTACGCCGGAGGGCGCGCGCGATTATCTCGTGCCGAGCCGCGTACATCCCGGCAAGTTTTTCGCGCTGCCGCAGAGCCCGCAGCTCTTTAAACAGCTGCTGATGCTCGCGGGATATGACCGCTATTTCCAAATCGCCCGCTGCTTCCGTGACGAGGATCTCCGCGCGGACCGTCAGCCGGACTTTACGCAGATCGACATCGAGATGTCGTTCGTGGAGGAGATTGACGTCCAGAGCGTTAACGAAGGCTTCCTCCAACAGTTGTTTAAAGAAACACTCAACGTCGATATCCAGCTCCCGCTGCCGCGGCTTAAGTATGCCGACGCGATGGCGCGCTATGGTTCGGACAAGCCGGATACGCGTTTTGGGCTGGAGCTGGTCGATCTGACCGATCTCTTCAAGACGAGCGAGTTTAGCGTGTTCCAGAATGCGATTGCCGCCGGCGGCAGCATCCGCGCAATCAACGCCAAGGGCGCAAGCGCAGACTTCTCCCGCAAGGAACTGGACGCGATGGGCGAGTTTGTGAAAACCTATCGTGCCAAAGGCCTCATTTGGATGAACGACAAGGCGGATGGGCTTGCCTCTCCGGTGCTTAAGTTCCTCAAAGAGGACGAGATTGCCGCCGTACGCAAGGCCGCGAATTTTGAACAGGGCGACGTGCTTTTCATTGTTGCTGACGTGAACAAAACGGTGTTCGCCTCCCTGGGCGCGCTGCGTCTCAAGCTCGCGGAGAAACTGAACCTGATCCGGAAAGACCAGTATAATCTGCTCTGGGTTACCGAGTTTCCGCTGCTGGAGTGGGACGAGGAGGAGCAACGCTACAGCGCGATGCACCACCCGTTCACCAGCCCCATGGACGAGGATCTGGCAAATCTGGATACCGACCCCGGCAACGTCCGTGCGAAAGCCTACGACATCGTGCTCAACGGCGTAGAGATCGGCGGCGGCTCCATCCGTATCCACTCGCAGGAACTGCAAAAGAAGATGTTTCGCGCGCTGGGCTTCACGGACGAGCAGGCGGAATACCGCTTCGGTTTCCTCATGGATGCCTTCCGCTTTGGGCCACCGCCGCACGGCGGAATGGCCTATGGCCTTGACCGTCTTGCAATGCTCATTACGGGTTCTCCGAGCATTCGGGACGTCATCGCCTTCCCGAAGGTTCAGAATGCCTCCTGCCCGATGACCGGAGCGCCGGACTTCGTGGACGACAAACAGCTCAGGGAGCTCAACATCGCCTGCACCAAGGTTGAGGAGTGATTCGTTGGAAAACACAGGTTCGCATATCGGCATTGTGACAGCGATCAGCGGGGGAATTGCGCAGATTCACTTTTCGCGCGGCTCCGCCTGCGCGCATTGCGGAGCCTGTCTGACCGTTGGGGAGAGCGAGATGGAGATATCTCTGCCCAACACCCTCGGCGCGAAGGTTGGAGATCACGTTTCAGTCGATCTTTCGCCCAAGCGCGTGGTGCAGGCGAGCCTGCTTGCCTACGCGCTGCCACTTTCGCTTTTGATTGGCGGCGTGCTCCTCGGCAGCAGGATCGCGGACTGGGCGGGGCTGGTGCTCGGCGTTGCCGCGTGCGGAATCGGATATCTGATCCTGCGAATGATCGAAAAGCGAAGCAAACACAAAAATCGCTTTCAGCCGCGCATGACGAGGATTCTCGAAGACGGGGAAGAGATTTCCTGCGGCTGACAGACATTTACCATCGGCGCATGACCGGAGGCTTTGGCAAAGGTTGTAGTGCGGAAATAAAAACGAACAGGAATACGAGTGAAATGAATTGGTTAGAGTCCCACGATTTCGTTGCAGAAACGGACCCGGAGATCTGGCAGGCAATCACGTTAGAAGTAGGCCGCCAGAGAGACCACATTGAGCTGATTGCCTCGGAAAACTTTGTTTCCCGCGCGGTGCTCGCCGCAATGGGCAGCCCGCTGACCAACAAATATGCCGAAGGGTATCCCGGCAAGCGGTATTACGGCGGTTGCGAATACGTGGACATGGTGGAGACCATCGCCATTGAGCGGGCAAAGAAACTCTTCGGTGCGGAGCACGCCAATGTTCAGCCGCACGCGGGCGCACAGGCAAACCTTGCCGCTTATCAGGCGCTGCTGCAGCCGGGGGACACCATCCTCGCGATGAATCTCAACCACGGCGGACACCTGACCCATGGACACAAGGTAAACGAGAGCGGTAAGCTCTATCATTTTGTTCAATATGGCGTCCGCGAAGATACGGGATATATCGACTATGACGAGATGGAGCGCCTGGCGCACGAACACAGCCCTAAATTGATCGTCGCCGGGGCAAGCGCCTATTCCCGCATCATCGATTTTGAACGATTCGGCAAGGTAGCGAAGGATGTCGGAGCCTATTTCATGGTCGATATGGCGCATATCGCGGGGTTAATCGCGGCGGGTGAGCATCCAAATCCGTTTCCGTATGCGGATGTGGCGACGACTACGACGCACAAGACCCTGCGCGGCGCGCGCGGCGGTCTGATCCTCTGCAAGGAAGAACACGCGGCAAAGATTGACAAAGCGGTATTCCCCGGCATGCAGGGCGGCCCGCTGATGCATGTTATCGCCGCCAAAGCGATCTGCTTCCTCGAAGCGATGCAGCCGGAGTTTAAGGTGTATCAAAGGCAGATCGTGCTCAACGCGGCGGAGCTTTGCAAAACCCTTCAGCAAAACGGGCTGAAGATTCTCTCCGGCGGTACGGACAATCATCTGATGCTTATGGATCTGCGGGAGCTGGATATCACCGGCCTTCGGGTGCAGGTGCTGCTGGATTCCGCAAACATCACTGCGAATAAGAACGCGATTCCGTTTGACACGCGGAACAAAGCGGAGACCAGCGGACTGCGGCTTGGAACGCCCGCCTCCACCACGCGCGGGATGAAGGAGCCGGAGATGCGGCAGATTGGCAACATGATCGCCAGAATTATCAAGGAAGGCGAGGCGGCGGTGCCGTCGGTCAAGGAGGAAGCGATTGCGATCTGCAAGCGGTTCCCGCTGTATGAATAAGTAACTACGAGAAGGGCGCGCCACACGGCGCGCCCTTAGAAATTATTTTTTGCATTTTTTATGTTAATATGACGATTGATAAAAGTATTGCGAATGCCTAACTTTACTCTCGCGTTTTTTTGTGTATAATACAGTTAAATCTTTACAGGAGATAAAAGTCCTTGGATCCATCCAAATTATACGTCGAATACTATGCTAAACTCCACACCGACCGCGCGATGCGGTTCTGGCCGACCTATCTCAAAAAGAGCGAACGCCCGGACTTCATCACCAAAAAACATGAACTAGGCATGGAGGTTACCCGCGCGGCCATTGAAGAATGGGCGCAGCAAGAGGCGGATATGAACCGTCACTTTGGCGACGAGATGCCCGGCGAGGCGGTGGAGCAGACCATTCTTGCGGACTGTGACTGCGACACGGACGCAATCTCCAACGGCACGGAGCAGAACGGGGAACCAAGCATCCTCTTTGAACTACCGCCGGACGTGAAGGAGATGCACATCGGCCGCATTATGGAGCGCATAGCAGATAAAACCGCCGCGCTCAAGGAATATGCGCTTTGCCGCGAAAACTGGCTGTATGTCTTCAGTGAGACGACGGGCATCGACCGCAACGACATGCTGCGTGTGCAGGCGTTTTTTGACGCGCAAACGGAGACGTTGCTGTTTAATCAGGTGCTCGTCAAGGTTGGTTGCGTGCTGTATCTATTAAGGCGCGGCGAAGAGCTCAGCGAGGTGACGCTTAGCGGCCGGGTGTTGCTCCGGATGCATAAGCGGGCGAGATGGCTCTCGATACAGGATTCAAACCATAACTGACAGAAAAAGCTGCTTCGCACAAAGCGAAACAGCCCAGAGCATCAACAAACCCAGTAGGGGGTTTGGGGGATTTCGAAAATCCTCCATGTTCCTTCAAATTTGGCGATTCATTCGCCGAATTTGTGAAAAAATGGCGCGATTCGCGTCATTTTAACCCAAAGTAAAACCCATCGGCAGAGTCCGCAGGACTTTGTCGATGGGCTGAGCTGCTTCGCACAAAGCGAAACAGCCTTCTATATTTAATGCCTATCCGTTCCTTCTTGATTTTCTGCCTGGGTTTGTGTTGAATGCGCCCGCGGTGCTGTCTGTTGTCTTTTTGGGCGTTGTTGTCGTATTCAGCGGATCATTCCGCCTCTGTGAACCAATACTGCCGCATCTCCTTGAGAAACGGTTTCGTGACCGGAAAGTCGGCAGTGTCGGCAATTACGGCGTCGATTCCGCAATAGGGGCAAACGGCGGTCACTTCATGTTCATCCCACCACTCAACGATCTCCCCGGGCGAAAATATTCGGAGGCAATAGATGCAGCCGCAAGTTCGCGCGCCCGTGAGTTCTGTTTTGTTGTTGGCGCAGCGCGTATGGGCACGAACCGGGTCAAAACTCGGTGATTTCATGTTGGTTTCTCCGTTCCATGATTGATTCAGATGGATCTTTTGATTATAAAGCAGGCGATTCACTCAAATCCATACCATATTGTAAATCGAAGTAAGAAAGCGCAAAAAAACTCCTGTTCTCATGCGATCCGCATAAAATCAGGAGTTTTTTCGTCTGGTGGAGCTTACCGGATTTGAACCGGTGATCTCTACACTGCCAGTGTAGCGCGATAGCCAACTTCGCTAAAGCCCCGAGCCGCATGTGCTATTATAGTGGAAAGAGCAAAGTTTGTAAAGACTCTTTTTTTGTTTTTTCATGCAGGATTTTTAAGGAAGTTCTTGGTTGGATTTTCTTTTTTTCGTATCGATTACGCAAAAAAAACAGAAAACATACAGAAAGTATGAACTTTTTGCGGCTTTCATGCATGCAAACCACTGGCTATGCTATAATACGAACGACTTTATAGAGGTGAATCGAATACATGGCAAACAGCAATCCGTTCTTTCGGCTGGAGTCCAACGACAACCGGTCCAGATCAGATTCGATACATGAGGAAAATGTGCCGCTCTTTACCGAGCGAAAAAAACCGCGTTCCTTCGCGCTGGCGGTTGTGTTTACGTCCCTGAAAATGATGGTGCTCGCGTTCATTGTCGTGGGATTTATCGGCATGGGTCTGGTGCTAGGCGTAGTGAAGGCATATGTGGAAACCACGCCGACCCTGGATGTCGCCCAGCTGACGATTTCCGACTATACCAGCTATCTGTATGACAAGAACGGAGATCTGATCAGCTCTATTGCGGACGTGGAATACCGCGATTGGGTGGATATTGAGAATATTCCGGACATGCTGAAGAACGCGTTTATTTCCGTTGAGGATGTGCGGTTTTATAAACACAGCGGCGTGGATTTCAAGAGACTGTTTTCTGCCGCGCTGGAAATCCTGGGCAACAGCAATTCCTCCGGCGGCAGCACGATTACGCAGCAGCTCATCAAAAACAAGGTGCTCGGGTCGCAGCGCAACTATAAGCGAAAGATTCAGGAAGCCTATCTCGCGCTGGAGCTTGAGCAGCTCATCGATAAAGACACCATCCTGGAAGCGTATCTCAACGACGTGGATCTCGGCGAGAGCAATTACGGCGTAAAGAGCGGCGCCAAGGACTATTTTGGAAAAGAACTCTCGGAACTGACCATTCGCGAGTGCGCAATGCTCGCGGGGCTGACGCAGGCACCCTATCGCTACGACCCTCGCAAGAACATGTATCAGCGCGATAAGATGGAGGTTACGGACGAGCGTACCAATCAGGTGCTCTCGCGCATGTATCAGGCGGGATTCATCACGCTGGATCAATATCAGTCCGCGCTTTCAGAGAAGCTTAGCATTGTTGAGGTCAGCGAACAGAAGCAGATGTATGATATGGCCTACTTCGTGGAATACGCCATCAGCGACGTGGTGACGCATCTTTTGGAGAAGCGGGGATTGAGCAACACCTCCGCCAACCGCAGCGCCGTAGAAAACGAACTGCGTACGAGCGGATACCACATCTACACTACGGTAGACCCGACCGTGCAAAAGACCGTCCAGTCCACCTTGAGCGATTGGGAGAATTATCCCTCGCTTGCGGACACCTCAAAATCCACGCTAGTGGAGACAAAAGAGGACGGAACCGTGATTGAAACCGTGGAGCCGCAGGCTGCCGCGGTCGTGATGGACTACCGCACGGGCGAACTCAGGGCGATCATCGGCGGCAGAAACGAACCAACCGTGCGAAAAGGTCTCAACCGCGCCGCGCAGAGCTATACGGAGGTTGGCTCCTCCATCAAGCCGCTTACACTCTACGGGCCTGCGCTCGATCTTGGGTATTCGCCCGGGAGTATTACCTACAATATGGATGGCCCCATTGTGGGATGGAATACCGAGAAGGGTTATCCATCCGGCGGGCTTGATTCTCGCTATGGCCCGGTAACGTTCCGCCGCGCGCTGGTCAGCTCGCTGAACGTGCCCGCCGCGCATATCCTCATGGATGATGTGACACCTTCGATTGCGGCGCAATATCTCTATGAATTGGGTGCGACGGAAAATAAGGTGAATGTGGACGGCGCGGGGCTTGCGCTTGGCACGTCCGGCTTTACGCCGATTCAGATGGCGGCGGCCTACTCCACCATCGCGAATAAAGGGGTCTATCAGGAACCGCTGTCGTTCACCAAGGTGCTGGATGCCGAGGGAAACGTGATTCTCGACGCGGACGAGGTTCGTGATACGCATCGCGTATTTCAAGAGAGCACGGCATGGATGCTTGTGGACATGATGACCGACGCGGTGAAGACCGGAACAGGCACGAAGGCGAAGATTACGGATATGACGGTAGCCGGCAAGACGGGCACCAACTCCGACTATGCGAGCGTGTATTTTGCCGGCATGACGCCGTACTATGTTTCCACGCTATGGGTGGGGCATGACTACCCCATTAACAAACTCAAGAAGGGGTCTTCCGGCGGGAACGAAGCCGCGCCGCTCTGGCAGGCGTATATGGCGAAGATTCACGAAGGGCTTGAAGACAAGGCGATCATTGACGCTGACCCGACCTCTCTGGGGCTTGTTAAACGGACGATTTGTCCAGTTTCCGGTCTCCTCGCAACCGACGCTTGCAAGGGAGACGAGGATCATAAGCCTGTGACGGAATGGTTTCTTGTGGAGAAAGCGCCGACCGCCTATTGCGACATGCACGTTACGCTGAGCATTTGTTCCGCAGAGAATGCCATCGCGACGGAATTCTGCCCGCCGGACTCTGTTTCCGACGTGAGCTATGTCCTGATCCGGCCGGACAATCCGCTGTATAATTTCGACGATGAATACCTGCTCAAGGCACTGCCCAATGCCGTGCGGACAGAGCTGACCACGGATGAATTCATCGCAAGTATGAAGACCTGCACGGTACACGCGGATGGATCGCTCTCCATCTTTGAGCTCAAGACAAAGTCCCAGGATCTGATTCAGCAGGTGACGGACTATCTCAACACCGCAAACGGCGTGCCACAGGATATGAGCGACACGCTCAAAGATGACATTTCCGCGTTGCAGGTTGCACTCAGCGGATACCAGTATTCTGAGATTGAGCCGCTGTTTGAAAAACTGACGAACGATTTCTCCGCGCTGCAGAATGCCATGGCGCAGCAAACCCAAGATGGCAACGGAGGCTGAGCAAAGCGATGGATGGAATACCAGACGGTACGTGTTCTTTGGAGGCGGCCTATAACGCGGAGCGCGCGAGGCTGTTTCCGCTTGCTGCAAAGGACGAGCCGCAGGGCGAATACCGCAAGCCTGTTTTCGGCGAAGGCCGGCACGACGCGAAGATTCTGCTGATCGGCGAAGCGCCGGGAGCCGAGGAAACGAAGCTGGGACATCCGTTTGTCGGCAAGGCGGGGAAGCAGCTCGACGCGTTGTTCTGCCGGTTCGGCGTAATGCGGGAGGATGCTTTCATCACCAATGTGGTGAAATACCGTCCGGTTGTTCGCTCGGAGAAGAGCACGCGGAATCGTACGCCGCTGCCCACGGAAATCAAGGCGTCTCTGCCTCTGCTTGGCCGGGAGATCGCGCTCATTCAGCCAAGACTGATCCTGACGCTTGGGAATACGCCGCTTAAAGCGGTGTTCGCGCTCGCAGGAGAAAAATCTCCCGTCATTGGGTCGGCGCACGGCCAGGCGCTTTCGCTCGTCATTGGTGAAGTTGCCTGCGCTCTGATTCCGCTGTATCATCCCGCCAGCGGGATTTACAATCGCTCGCTGGTGGATGTGATGGAGCAGGATGCGGCGTTCGTTGGCAAGATGGTACGCGGTCTATAGTCGATGACCGTTGGGGGGATACTATACGGTCGTTGCATATCTATGGTATACTAAACAATAGTATTGATGAGAAACAAGGAGCGAACTATGGCGCAGAAAGTATTAATTGCAGACGACGATCAGGTCGTGCACGAGGCGCTTGGCATCTACCTCAAAGCCGAGGGGTTTGAGGTTGTGGATGCGTTTGACGGCGTATCCGCAATCGAGAGCATCACGCCGGAGGTTGTGCTCTGCGTGCTGGATATTATGATGCCGAAAATGAGCGGAATCGAGGTCTGCCGCGAACTGCGCAAGACCTCGCAGATTCCGATCCTGATGCTCACGGCAAAGGGGGAGGAGATTGACCGCATCGTCGGGCTGGAGCTCGGCGCGGACGATTATATTGTAAAACCGTTTAGCCCGCGTGAGGTTGTCGCACGCATCAAGGCGGTGCTCCGCCGCGCAAGCGAACAGCCTAAGAGCGACGCGAGCATTGTCACATACAACGGGCTCACCATTGACCTAAAGAGCTACACGGTCACCCTGCGCGGCCAGGCGGTCATCTGCACGCCGAAGGAGATTGAGATTCTGCATATGCTCGCCTCCAACCCGGGGCAGGTATTCACGCGTGAGCAGCTGCTCTCCCGTGTCTGGGGATATGATTTTGCGGGCGAAACCAGAACGGTGGACACGCATATTAAGCGCATTCGCGCCAAGCTCGATTCCACCGGCCTCGGCTGGAGCATTAAGACCATCTATGGCGTCGGCTACAAATTCGAAACCGAGTAAAGCCGGTTTTCTTTCATGCGCAGCGTATTTTACTGGCGAATTTTAGTTGTATCGATCATAGCTTTGCTGCTTGCAAACATCATTTTGCTGGCGGCTTATACGTATGTCGGCAAGAACACCTATATCTCCATCGAGATGGCAAATCTTGAGCCGGAGGCGGAGGTTACGCGCCAGATTTACGAAGAGTACAAGAACGGTTTCATGACAGAGGAGGCGTTTCAGCGCCTCATCGAGAAACAGACGCTCTCCAGTGAATCCGCCATCCTCATCTCGGACGCATTAGGTAAGATTTTGATTGTACGCAACATTGGCAGTACGGTCGAGATGCAGGACTTCGGAGAATACTACCGCGCCGAGATGCAGAATGTTTTGCGCGGGCAGACGGTGGAAAACAACGACCTCGAACTGCTCAACGGCGAAACGGCGGTTTCCGTCGGAATCCCCGTTCGGGACACGGACGGGAATGTCACCGGCGGCATTCTCATTATCAAGCAGATCAAACGCATACAATCCGCATTCAACCAGCTTAACAACGTGCTCACGGGGACCATCTTCGCGATTCTGCCGGTGGTAATGCTGCTGGTTGCGTTCAGCACAAACCGCCTCTCCAAACCGCTGCACGACATGAGCAACGCCGCAATCGAGATGTCGAAGGGGCGCTTTAATGTTCGCGCAAACGAGAAGGCATCCGGCGAAATCGGGATTCTGGCACGCGCGCTCAATACGCTTTGCGACAATCTGGCGCAGACCATCTATCAGCTGCAGAGTGAAAAACGGCAGCTCAATCAACTGCTATCCAGCTTTACGGACGGCGTTGCCGCAATAGACAACATCGGCTGCTTGACGCACTACAACCCCGCGCTGATGAAAATGTTTGGAGCGGTTGAGGTTAAGGTCCCGATGGATCTGGTCCCGGACGCTACCATCTGGGAGATGTTCCGTGAGGTCTATGATTCGCTGGAACCCGCTAGCATGCATTATTCTCTGCCAAACGAACGCGCGCTCTGGATTACAATCGTTCCCGTGACCGACGAGGCGGGGGAATGCACCGGTGTGGTTGGCTTGTTTAAGGATGTAACCGATCTGGAGCGCCTTGAAAAAACGCGCAGGGATTATGTCGCGAACGTCAGCCATGAGCTCAGAACGCCGCTTACAGCGGTGCGCGGGTTGCTGGAGCCGCTCAGCGACGGTATGATTACAGACGAGGAAACGAAACAGCGTTACTATCGAATCATGCTTCGCGAGGTCATTCGTCTCTCACGCCTGATTACGGATATGCTGGAACTCTCCCGCCTGCAGTCCGGCACGGAACACATGGAGGTGCACGCGGTTAATCTGGAAGAACTCCTGCAGGATACGCGACAGAACTATCTCAACGAGGCAGCGCAGCGAGGCATCCAACTCAATCTGGAACTGGATCCGATTCCGTTTGCCATGACGGACGAAGATCGCGTAGAGCAGCTGCTCGTCATATTGCTTGACAACGCGATGCACTATACGCCGGAGGGCGGCAGCATCACCATCGGCGCCGCGCAGACCGCGGGCGACCGCATTCTCGTGAGTGTCACCGATACCGGATGCGGCATTGAGCCGGAGGATTTATCGCATATCTTCGAGCGATTCTTTAAAACGGATAAATCCCGTCGCGAGGGCGGAACGGGGCTCGGGCTTTCCATCGCAAAACAGATCGTTGACAAACTTGGCGAAAACATCTTTGTGGAGAGCTCTCTCGGCGAAGGAACAAGTTTTCACTTCACGGTTAAAAAGTATATCTCGAATGCAATCGCGCTTGGCCCCGTGGGCGCAGGCGCTGTGATCGAGCAGGACAGCGCGCAGAACGGCGCAAAGCAGGAGCGCTCCTCCCAGGACGCGCCGTATGAGGTGATCCAGCGAAAGCCGCACGACAAAAAACCAAAGAAGCGATAGAACACTCCGGGGGGAACCGCTTGGCAGAGCCGTGTTGAATTATGGCAAAACAGGCAAATCTTGGCCGGATTTCTAAATAACGCGTTGATCTTGTACGAATCGTGTACAATTTCAACAAGCTGCCCCGTGCCATTGAATTGTGGCAAGCCGCATACTATAATCAATTCAAAAGGGGGTAGAACCATGCAGAAGAGCGCGCATATTCTAATTTGCGACGATCAGCCGATTATACATGAATCGCTTGGCGTCTATCTGGAGAGCGAAGGGTTTACGCATGCCTCCGCCTACAACGGTGTTCAGGCGGTTAAGATGTCGGAGACCGAGGCGCCGGATTTGATTTTGATGGATTTGATGATGCCGGAGAAGAGCGGCATGGATGCCTGCCGCGAGATTCGGCAGAAGAGCTCCGTTCCCATTATCATGCTCACGGCGAAGGGCGAGGAGATCGATCGCGTCGTCGGCCTTGAAATCGGTGCGGATGATTATATCGTAAAGCCGTTTTCCGCGCGCGAGCTGATAGCCCGAATCAAGGCGGTTTTGCGCAGGATCTCCACCGAGCCGGAGACGGAAGGCAAGACCATCCGCATGGAAGATCTGGAGATCAGTCTTTCCAACTACGAGGTAAAAATCAAGGGAAAGCAAGTCGATTTTACGCCAAAAGAGGTGGAAATTCTATATCTGCTGGCCGCGCACCCCGGCCGCGTATTTGATCGCGAGCAGATTTTATCCAAAATTTGGGGATATGACTACTTTGGTGACACGCGCGCCGTAGACACCCAGATTAAGCGCATTCGCCAGAAGATACCCGACGAGGGACTCAGCTGGGGCATCCGCACCGTATATGGTGTTGGCTATAAGTTTGGCGCAAGCGAAAACGAACGGGCATGAAGGAGCGATAGCAGGCGCGGGAATGCCCCGCGCCGTTTCACTATATGAAGCGAAAACAGTGGTTTTGCCGCACGGAACACAAGGTATCGCAACGCGAAAAGAGCGGCTCAATATTTGAAAAATTCCTATTCTATCTTATTTTTGGATGTGTTCTCACATCCATGATTGGCGTGCTGGTCTACCTGCTCACCGGTGCGGCTGTTCACGCGAGACGCATCGCCGAGGAGATGCTCCCGCGCGCGGAGTCCATGAGCCGCCTGGCGACGAGACTGCAATCCGGGCAGATCTCATACGACTCGTTTCTTGACTTTACGCTAAAGGAGCAGCAGGGGACGCGGGTTTATATCTTTGACGAAAACGCGAACCTGATCGCCTATACCACCGAAACCAAAAACGCAAAGATTCCTGTCAGCGAATCCATACAAACCTATGGCAGGCAGGTTGTCACAAGCGGACAACAGTTGATATCCACCAAGTGGCGTTCGGCGGACGGTGTCGTCGTCGGCGTCACAATCGAGGACAATATGCACCGCGTCACCGGCGCAATCCTTATGTCCCGCCCCTCGTTTGAAGTGTATAGTTCGCTGATGAGCTTTGTTCGCGCGCTGATTCTCAGCTCGCTGATCGCATCCGTCTGCATGATTTTTCCGGCGTATTTTATATCCAGGCGAATGGCAAAGCCGATTTTAACGATGACGCGCGCTTCGGCGGCCATGGCGAGCGGGAATTTCTCCGTCCGCGCGGATGAGAGCAGGGACGATGAAATCGGCCAGCTCGGCGTTGCGCTCAATAATCTTGCCACGCAGTTGCAGCGCAACATTTCCGATCTTGTACTCGCAAGAAATCGACTGAATATGATTCTGGACGGCCTGCATGAAGGCGTGATTGCGTTGGAGGCGGACGGTTCGCTTATCTATAAAAACCAGGCGGCATATCAGCTTCTGGATGTCTACTCGGATCAGGAGCTGATGAGCGCCATACAACCCGCGCTTCCGTTGTGTGAAGAAGCGCTGAAAAACGGCGCCGCGCAAACTCTCACGCTGGATACGGCGGAGCGAAAGCTCCTGCTTGTGATCTCCCTCTCGCAAGAGACAAGCGAGCTTGCGCCCGGAACGGTGATCGTGCTGCAGGACGTTACGGCCGCGGAACGGCTGGAACAGACGCGCAGGGATTATGTTGCAAACGTCAGCCACGAGCTTCGCACCCCGATTGCGTCCATCCGCAGCCTGGCCGAGGCGCTGAACGACGGCCTCGTCAAACAGGAGGAGGACCGGTCGCGCTATTATGGTTATATTCTGCGCGAGTCGATGCGCTTAACGAGGCTGATTAACGATCTATTAGAGCTCTCGCGCCTGCAATCCGGCGCCGTTGCGCTCGAGAAGACAAACTTCCATCTGGATGGGATTGTCAGTGAAGTTGTTGAGCAAACAAGCCTTGTTGCCTCCTATAGCGGCATCCGAATACAGGAGCATTGGGGCTGCGACCGGCCGCTGACGGTACGCTCCAACAGCGATCGCATCGAGCAGGTGCTTGTCGCGCTGGTGGACAACGCGATCAAATTCGCTTGCGATGATGGCACGATCATACTGGATGTGCAAAAAGACGCGGGCGGCGGCCGTGCGTTGGTATCGGTAAAAAACACCGGCCATATTCCCGAACAGCATCTGCCACACCTATTTGAGCGGTTCTATAAGGCGGATCTATCCCATACGGACAGCGGGACGGGCCTCGGACTTGCCATTGTGCACGAGATTTTAACGCATCTTGGAGAATCCATTGAAGCGGTAAACGAAGAAGGGTTTGCGGTATTCCGCTTCACCGTGTCCTTGACATGAATCATGAACGAACTTTAAAAATGAATGTATAAGCTGTAAAGTCTCCGAAGAAACAATGCCGACAACGTTGTTTCTTCTCTTTTTTCGTGGTATATTTGGTTGAGCGAAAAACGCATTTCGCTTTTCATCGCCGATTATAGATCGGCGCAACACGAGACGGAGGAAATCCATGATGGAACGCAACGCATATGACATATTGGAAGAGCGCGGGTTTTTAAAGCAATGCTCGCATCCCGAAGAACTGCGCGAACTGCTCGGCAAGGAAAAAGTCACCTTCTATATCGGCTTTGATCCGACGGCGGACAGCCTCCACATTGGTCATTATGTGGCGCTCATGACGATGGCGCATATGCAGCGCGCGGGACACAGACCAATCGCGCTGCTTGGCAACGGCACCGCGTTTATCGGAGATCCTTCCGGCAAGACGGATATGCGCTCACTCATGAGCAAGGAACAGCTCAAGCATAATGCTGCTTGTTTTCAGGCGCAGATGTCCCGACTCATTGACTTTACCGATGACAAGGCTTTGATCGTCTATAATGGCGACTGGCTCTACCCGTTGAACTATCTCGATTTTATGCGCGATATCGGCGTGTATTTTTCGGTCAGCCGCATGCTCGCGGCGGATTGCTATAAGCAGCGGATGGAGCGCGGCCTGACGTTCTTTGAGATGGGTTACATGCTCATGCAAAGCTACGACTTTCTGGAGCTCAACCGCCGGTATGGCTGCAAGCTGCAGATGGGCGGAGACGATCAGTGGAGCAATATCCTCGGCGGCGCGGATCTCATCCGCCGCAAGGAGCAGAAGCCGGCGTATGCCCTGACGACCGCGCTTTTAACCACGAGCGACGGCAAAAAAATGGGTAAAACGGAGAAGGGCGCGGTCTGGCTCGACAAAGAGAAATGCAGCGTGTTTGATTTTTATCAGTATTGGCGGAATGTTGAGGATCAGGATGTCGAAAAATGCCTCGCGCTGCTGACCTTCCTGCCGATGGAAGAGGTACGGCGGCTTGGAGCGCTGCCCGGCGAACAGATCAATGAGGCGAAGCGTGTGCTTGCCTATACGCTGACCGCGCAGGTGCACGGCGAGGAGGAGGCACAGAAGGCCCAGACCGCCGCCGAAGCGCTTTTTGCCGGCGGGACGGATTTAAGCAACATTCCAAGCTGCGAACTCACCGCGGAGCAGGTGGAGGAAAGCGGCCTGCGCATACCGGACCTGCTTGTGCTAAGCAACCTTGCAAAGAGCAAGAGCGACGCGCGAAGACTGATTGCGGACGGGGGCGTATTTATCGGGGACGAAAAGGTGGCTTCGCCAAACCAAGCGCTGAACGAGTCCGATTTGGCGGGCGACGGCGTGATCATTCGAAAGGGAAAAAAGACCTATTGCAGGATTCGAAAGGCCTGAGGCCGTATCAAACGATTTTGACAACGGGAGAAAGCGAGATTTTGATCAACAAATCCCGCTTTCTTGGCTATTGTTTGCAGGTTTCCAGCGAGCAGGAGGCGCAGCAGGCGCTGGCACGGATTCGAAAGCGGCACTATGATGCGCGGCATTGCTGCTATGCCTTTCGGCTTGCGGAAGGCGGCGTGGCCCGTTCCTCGGATGACGGAGAACCCAGCGGCACGGCAGGCGCGCCAATTTTAAGCGTGCTGAACGGCGCACAGCTCGAAAACGTTCTCTGCGCGGTGGTGCGATATTTTGGCGGGGTGCTGCTTGGCACGGGCGGGCTTGTGCGCGCCTATGGCAGGGCTGCGACGGAGGCAATTGGGAATGCGCGGATTGCCAAGATGCAGCTTTGCGCACTAATTTCGGTTGATGTGTCGTATCCGAGCTATCGTGCGCTGGAGCCAATGATTCGTGCAAAAGGGTATGACTGTCAGCCGGACTTTGGCGAGCGGGTCAAACTCATGTTAACTTTGCCATCCGAGGAAGCGGACGCATTTTCCGCCGCCATTACGGAGCGGACGGACGGCGCGGCAATTGTGGAAATACTCGGGGAGATATTGAAGCCTTGCCCGATTCTTTAAATGCTTTGGCCCTGTTATGGCCGACAGGAGAAAACGAATGAAACGTCCGGTATGTAATTCGATGATCGCAAGGGTTGTCAGCGCAGTGTTTGTGCTGATTTGCGTGTTCGCGTTCATGCCAAGCGCGCATGCGGAGGAGGCACGCATCAATATCGTGGCGAATCCGTCCGAGCTGACCGACAGCGGGACGGTAACCTTCACGTTTGAAATTGCCAACTATAATGCGGATTATCCAATGGCGGATGTTGCCATCACATATAATGGAACCGTCTACAATGTAATGAATGGTCAGCAGATTCCGCCGAGCGGAAGCGCAAGCAACATCACGCTGACGCTAAATGTTTCACAAAGCCAGCTCGGCAAGCCAATTTCATTTCTGGTGACGTGGACAAGAAACGGGGAACCGATGAGCCAGGAGGCGACCATCACCGTCGCCCAGGCGGAGAACCCGATTATCAGCGTGACGCGCACGGCAAGCAAGACGAATGTTAAGCCCGGCGAGGCGATCACGATTACCTACACCATAAAAAACGCGACCAAGTTTGACATGACCGGCATCACGCTGATCGACGAAAATATCAGCGACCAGCCGATTTTTCAGGATGAGACGCTGCGCGCAAGCCGCTCCACATCGTATGACTTTACCTATACGATGGGGGACGAGAGCGTAACAAGCGCCCCTCTGGTTACCTATTCGGTCAACGGAAAAACGAAGACTTTTTCCTCTGTCGAGCCGCTGGAACTGACCATGGTGCTTATCAAGCTCAACATGAAGATTCAGGCTGGCGTCCCAACTTCAAGCGGCGTCGCATTCACAATTGACGTTTTAAATGCGGGAACACAGGCCATCAACGATATTACGATCTCGGATGAGCGCGGAAATGCCGTGAATGAAGCGCCCTTCTCATTGGAGGCGGGAGAGAGCAACACGCTTTCCTACCTTGTAGTGCCGCTCATGACAGAACCACTGAGAAACGTTCAGTTCGCGCTTAAGGGAACCGACCCCTTTGGCGAGGCGTATGAGATAAAACCGACGGATGCGGATGTATATCCGGTCTATCCGTTTGTGGACGCCTCGCAGATCAGCGTAACGGTTCGAGCGGAGACAGTGACCCCTTGGACGGCGGAAAGCGGGAAACTCAATGCGCGGGTTGTCATCACCAACCACAGCGTGGTTGAGTTGACGAACATAACCGTTTCGGAAGCGACGATCGGCGTGGTGAAAAACTACGATACGCTGCCCGCCGGGGAGACGAGTTTCGATCAGGAAATCGCGCTGGGCTCACCGCGCAACCTCAGCATCACAGTAAAGGGGTATGACCCCACGGGAACGAACCGCGAACTCGCAAGCTGCGTGATGCCCGTTGCCTATGGAACGGATACGCCCACGCCGGTTGAGGCGACGACACCGCCGAACAGCGGGAATATGACCATCTTCAATGGCCTGAACGACGGGATTGCGAAGATTTTAATCATACTCGGCGTGTTGATGGTGTTCGCCTTCGTCATTCTTGTCGTCTTAACGGCGATGGAGCGAAGCCGCATGCCAAAGCGGTTTGCGGATGACGACGCCGATCTGGACGACTATTTTGAACCGCAAAGAACGGCTGGAAACGACAGGCGTAACTATCATGATGCGCCCGATCCGGAGGAGATCAGCTATACCAAGCGGATGCTTTCCATGAGGGATGACCGCCCGTTTGGAACCGTTAATGGCGAGCCGGTTCGGTTACCGCCGGCAGCGCCGCCAAGGCCTGCGGAGCAACCGCGTGCCATGATCCCACCGCAATATGAGCCGGCGTCATCACCCCCCCGCGCGGATGAGGTTGCGGATAGGCTGGTGCAGACGGCGCATTCCCGCTATACCGAAGCGGAGAGCCGCGCCGCCTATCGGCCGGCGCGCGAACCGGCGGAGCCTTACACGCCGCATCCACAGCAGATGGCGCAGGCCGCCGCACCGCGCGTGCTTGAGCATAAAAAACAGCCAAAGACACAGCCAAAGGCAAAACAGTCTGTCACGCGAGTCGCAAAATCAGCGCGCCCATATAATGACGATGAGGAGTGAGGAAGCCGTGTTTCAGGGGCTCAATGAGGACACCTATCAGTTTTTCTGGGAGATTGCGTTCAACAATGAGCAGTCTTTCTATGAGGCGAACAAGGAACGGTATAAAAAGAACGTATATGAACCGCTCAAAGAACTCACGGTTTCCATTACGCCTGCCGCACAGGAGATCGATGGTACGTTCAATGTGCGTCCCGCCGCGGTGATTTCCCGCATCCGAAGGGACACGCGATATACACATGACAAGACCATGTTTCGGGATCACGCATGGCTTGGATTCCGACGGCCCGGCGGGATGCTCAGTGAGAGCTTGGTCGTCTACGCGGAATTTGAGCGCGAGGGATATGGCTACGGCATGGGGATGTACGGCGCCAATCCGGCGTTGATGCGAGAAATTCGCCCGCGAATTCTCGCAAAACCACAAAAGTTTCTCGCGCTGGTCAATGATCCTGCGTTCGCCTCGCGTTTCGAGGTGATGGGGGACGCGTTCAAGCGTCCGCGCTTTACGGATGCGCCGGAGGGGGTGCTGCCATATCTCAACCGGAAAGGGCTGTCCTTCTGCTTCTCCTCGCCAAACCTATCCAAGACGCTTTCGCCTGAGATTGCGGATGAAATCATCGAAGGATTTCAATTGCTGAAACCCGTATATCGCCTCATGATGGGGCTTGATGAATAAAAACAGAGCAAGTTATAAAGAAATGAAAGTGATCGGGAGGAAATTTTATGGAGATGTTTTTGGATCAAAAGCCGGATAAAAAGCAAACGTATACCGGCGTGATGGTGGTGCTGATTCTGCTGTTTGTGTTAGGCCTTGTACTTGTGCTGACGTCCGCAACCATTGGCCTCTCTACCGCAAATGCGGAGGCGGCCAAGAGCGGCGGCGTTCTGGATTCGGCAATGTATCAGTACGTTATGTCGAACACAGCGGAGAGCTATCGCATCGTCGGTGCAATTCTATCGATGATCACAGGCGTTGGCGCATTGCTCGCGGGGTTGGTTGGTTACAGACAGAAAAACAGCTGATCAACAGATTTCAGCAAAGGGCCATCTGAAAAGATGGCCCTTTCGGCCTGTCAAAAAAGTCCCGGGATTGTTAAGGGCCGCGGCCCTTAACCCATCGATTCCGGCTGCGGTGGCTTTGCCGCCGCGACGGATCGCCCCGGATCGGGCGGTTTCTTTGCAGCTCTTGCCGTTCGGAGTCCGGAGGACGAGAGGCAAAGAGCGGTTGCACCGTCAAATAACTTGTTTTTTGACGACCTCAAAGGGCCATCTGAAAAGATGGCCCTTTGCTTCAATTTGCACCTGTTTTGTGGGAACGGTTTAATAGGGATCTATGCCGATGTCGGCTTCCAGAAGGATGATGTTTTTCATTGCCTCACCGGTGAAATAAAGCGCCGGATAGGTCCCGTGCTGGTAGAAAGCAATGTCAACATAAAAACTGTACCCATATGTTCGAATCAGATTTTTCAGGCCTTCCAGCTTTCCATCCAGCATGCCAAACATCTGCTTTAAAACTTCGTTCAATTCCCATGAAGGGATGTTTCCGGTCTTAACCAGCGTGTAGCTCAACTCATCGTCAAAACTTTTGCTTGGCACAACAGGATGCCCGATCAGTTGATCGAGCTGATCCTCAAAACCGGGCGCCAAAGCGGATGCCGGAACGATCACAGCGAGTGCACAGTAGATTTCCGGAATGGGATCCATGTGAATAGTTTCCATTGCGAGGGATCCTCTCGTTGCGTAGTATATGGTCGTGCTGAGAAACAACGAACTACTTGGAAACGCGGTAGATCACCACGGAATCGTTCTGATAAAACACCTGAAAATGGCTTTCGAAGTATTCGTAGTCGATGTTGTAGTTCGCGCGCTCGTTATCGCCAATTAAAACATAGTCGATATTGTATTGCTTGGCCAGCGCGGCAAAGTATTGTTCCGGTTGCTCGTAAAGCAAGGCGATGGAATACTCCCGCTCGGAATAATCTACGCCATGATAATAGAGATAGGAGCCGGAACCGCAGACAATATTTCTGCCCGTCAACGCGGCGATGCAGTTGTTATGGTTATTATGGGTGAGGAATGTCGCATCCGGCGCGGCGTTCTCCTTTACATATTCCGCTGCTGCAAGCTGATTGCTGTCGATCAATTGATATTCCGAGACAGATTCGCGCCCCAGCGTCAAAACACCGGAAATGAACAGCACGGCGCAGACCATTACGGAGAGCAGGCCGATACTGACGCGTGAACGGAATGATTGTTCGGTCAGACGCTCCTTAGCGTCGAACATCCAGCTTGTCACAAGCCCGCAGGCATAGGCGAAGGCAATGAAGAGGAGCTTGTTGTTGTCGTAAGGGTTTGGCTGGAACTGAATCAATTCCGCAATCAGCCATATCAGGATCGCGCCGCCGACAACGCCGCGATCTTCTTTTTTTGCCGCAATAAACGCTACGGGCGAAAGCAGGGCGATGAGCCCGAAGTTTTTGATATAGAACCAGAAATAGTTATCCGATTCATTTGCCCAGTTAAAGTGCAGCTTTAAAAAACTGCCGGATTGGCGAAAGGTAAAGAGAATTAATTGTGGCATTGCAAGAAGAAGTACAATACCGAGATACTTTAAGAATCCAAGATACTGCGCCTTGCCCTCTTGGCGATACAGCGAGCGGATGAGATAAAACCCGCTGACGATGCCAAGCGCCAGGAAGGAGTGCGTATGGATGAGCGGCAGGCAGCCCGCAAGCACGCCGAGCGGGAGAAACACGCCGGTCTCCCTTTTAATCGCCCCGCGGTGGAGCAAAAACAGGCAGGGAAAGAGCAGCGACCAGCCAAACAGCGTTGCGCGCTGCGGAATCATCATATCCGCAATAGGATTGACCCAGCGCATTCCGTTTTGAACGAGATTGGTCGGCGTTTCATAAAACGCGGTGAACACGCGGGTAAAGTTTTCCGGATGATCCTTGAGCAGATCGAAGAAATACCAGAAGCCGAAGCCTCCGCCAACGAAAAACAGCAACATGGCAAATACGGATTTTTTGCGCACGCCGAGCCATTCTTCAAAAAAGCAATACACACCGAGAACGACGAGCAGAAACGCGTAGATCGCTGTCGCCATGGTCGCAAAACGCAGACTCGTGCCAAAGAGATAAATCGTTGAACCGACGCTTTCACAGAGGAACGGATAGCAGACCGGCTTGTCCGGGCAGATTGAGTACATCGGCGGAAAGGTCCCCTGCGTCGCAATGCTGGAGATAAAGCCCAGGTGCATCGCAAGATCTCCATAGGTGGACTGCCCTACATAGAGCGCGCCGTTTTTTTCCATGATCGTGTGACTCGAAAGCAGCACGATCCCGAGTGCCAGCAGCGCGCCACCCGCGATAAAGAACGGAATCTCATATCGCCAAGGGGTTAGCGCCATTGATTTTTTGCGCGAGAAAAAGAAGCCGAAAAAGCCGACGGCAAAGGCAACCGCGAGGCCGAGGAACTGGGCGAGCAAACGAAACCCAAACAAAAAAGAGAATAGCGCAGGGAACCAAATCAGCATCGCCAGCCCCATCGCCAGGCCAAGCCAGAGACGTACCAACGGTTTTTCCCGGTGAAAGAGAAGGCGGCTTAGACCGATGCCGGAGGCAGCAAAAAGAAGCATGTAGAGAATGGAAAGAAGTTCCGCCATAACGGATATTGGTCTCCTTTTTCAAAATTCGATTCCCTCTATTGCGGATGACCGCAGAGGAAAGGCGGGCGCAAACGCACCCGCCGAACAAGGGCAGGGTTATTTTTTGCCAAAAAGTTTGGCGAGCGGCGCCACCGTTGCATTCAGGTTGTCAATCGCGGTGTTCAGGGTTTCAATATCAAGTTTGGAGAAGGACTCCACGCCCGTTTTCAACTCCGCAATGGTCGCATTAAGCGACTCTATATCCAGACCGTTGAGCACCTTGACCGCTTCGTTGGCCGAGTCAAAAGTCTCTGTCGCCTGTATCGCGAGCGTATCGATATTGGAGGTAATGGTCTTCAGATCAATCTGCTGAACGATGGAAATCGCCTCGTCTGCCTGCTGGACCGTTTTCAGGATAGCAGGAACGAGAATAACGGCACTAACAACCGCAATAAGAGAAACAATGGCAAGCAATAGGACGCTGACGCGTGTGAGGCGAAGCCGCTTTTTTTCCAGCTTCTTTTGTTCTTCGGAATTGAGGAACAGCTCTCGCACATAATCGATCACCTCGAAAGAATCGGCGCTATCCGCCGCATGTTCCGACGATTTCAACGTATCCAGAGAAAGATCGTTTTGCATCTCTTCCATATGTTCGTCGTTCCTTTCGTTGTTTTGCTCAGTATACCACACATCGGTTATAATACAAAGAAAGCACGAGGAAAGCGGGGAAGCGAAGCATGAAACAGACAAATTCAGAAATGAACGATTTGGATAGAATTCAACTGCAAACGCCGATCGGGACACTTGTAATTGCCGCTCGAAACGGAGTGGTGCTGGAAATCGAGCACGCAGGGGCGGGGGCGGAGACGCTTCCTCTCGCGAGCGAGAAGGAACCGGTTCTCAATCAGGCTGCTGCGGAGTTGAAGGCATATTTTGCAGGACAGACGAGAACCTTCTGCTTCGCCATGCGTTCGGAAGGCACGGCATTTCAGCAAAACGTCTGGAAGGCGCTGCTTCGGATTCCCTATGGTGAAACCAGAACATACGGGGAGATTGCGTCTGCAATCGGAAACCCGAAGGCGAGCCGCGCCGTTGGCATGGCCTGCAATCGCAATCCGCTTATGATTGCCGTACCATGCCATCGCGTCATCGGCGCGGACGGAACGTTAACCGGTTATGCGCTGGGGACAGAGTTGAAAAGGATTTTGCTGGATCTGGAACAGAATCAAAAATAGCGATTTGCTCTCTTGACAATAGACTAGTGGAATGCTATTCTATGCACGTAAGGCAACTAAAACACTAGGGATTACAAATAAAGGAGCGGCATGAAGCTTTCCACGCGCAGCAGATATGGATTAAAGGCGGTGATCGACCTGGCCATCACGTATGGCACGGGTCCCGTCTCGCTTCCTGTGCTCGCGAGTTCGCAGGGAATCTCCGAAGGATATCTGGAGCAGTTGCTGCGCGAACTAAAAAAAGGCGGCGTGGTGGATACGGTGCGCGGCGCACAGGGAGGGTATGAACTCACCTGCGATCCGGCTGAGCTTACCGTTCAGCGCGTGCTGACGCTGCTGGAGGGGTCGACCGCAATCGTGGATTGTGTTGGTACGCTGCATCACAATTGCGGCAGCGCGTGCTCCTGTTCTGCACGACCGCTGTTTTTGCGCCTTCAAACGCGCATCAACGAGGTGCTGGAGCGCACTACGATTCGCGAACTGGCGGATGATTATCAGCAGCAGAGAGCGCGTGGGATACCAGGAAAAAACATCTGCGAGCAGAAACAGTAATCCGGTTGCTCAAAGTATTGTTTATTGAAGAGAGAAGGACACAGAGGCATGATGAAGGTTTATCTCGATAATGCGGCAACGACCATGGTTCGACAGGAAGTCGTGGATGCGATGATTCCCGCGTTCACAACCTATTATGGAAATCCGTCCAGCCTGCATGAGTTTGCGCGGGAAGCGGAGCAATTGCTTACCGCAGCGCGTGCCGACGTTGCGGCCGTCATCGGCGCGAAGCCGGATGAAATCATCTTCACCGGCGGCGGGTCGGAGAGCGACAACATGGCGTTGCGCGGCGTCGTCGCGGCCAACAAGAAAAAAGGAAAACACGTCATCACGTCTGCGGTAGAGCACCATGCCGTGCTCTATACCCTACAGGCGATGGAACGCGAGGGAATTGCCGATCTAACCATTCTGCCGGTCGATGAATTCGGTATGGTCAGCGCGGAGAGCGTTGCCGCCGCCATTCGGGAGGATACGGTTCTTGTTTCTGTCATGTTCGCCAATAACGAGGTTGGTACGATAAACCCGATCGCCGAAATCGGCAAGATCTGCCGGGACAAAGGCGTTGTGTTCCACACCGATGCCGTTCAGGCAACGGGGCATGTGCCGATTGATGTGACGAAGATGAATATCGATCTTTTGTCGATCTCCGCGCATAAGTTTCATGGGCCCAAGGGCGTTGGCGTGTTATATCTTCGGAAGGGGATTCGCATCCCCTCGCTCATCATTGGCGGCGGGCAGGAGAAGAAACGCCGTGCCGGAACGGAAAACGTACCCGGAATCGTCGGTCTTGCCGTTGCGCTGAAACATGCAAACGAGCATATGGAGGAAAACGCAAAACGTGTAGGCGCGCTGCGGGACAAGCTCATGAAGGGGATCGCGGAACGGATTCCGGATGTCAAACTCAACGGGCACCCGACCCGGCGACTGCCGAACAATGTCAACTACAGTATCCGCTATATCGAGGGGGAGTCGATCCTCCTGATGCTGGATATCAACGGCATCGCGGCTTCCAGCGGCTCCGCCTGCACGAGCGGTTCGCTTGACCCTTCTCACGTTCTGCTTGCCATGGGGCTGCCGCATGAGATTGCGCACGGATCCCTGCGGCTCACGCTCTCGGAATTCACCACCGAGGAGGAGATTGATTATGTGCTCGATCTTCTGCCGCAGATTGTGCAGCGGTTGAGGGATATGTCTCCGCTCTATCCGAAACAGAAATAATGCCGACGCAGCAAACGATGCGCCCATAGAAAAAGGAGTTTAGCATTATGTATACAGAGAAGGTAATGGATCATTTTAAGAATCCGAGAAACGTCGGCGAAATTGAAAATGCCAGCGGGGTAGGTACGGTTGGCAACGCGAAATGCGGCGACATCATGCAGATTTTTCTTGATATCGATGAGAACGAGGTCATCCGCGACGTAAAGTTTAAGACCTTTGGCTGTGGCGCCGCGGTTGCGACCAGTTCAATGGCGACCGAAATGATCAAAGGCAGGAGCGTGGATGAAGCGCTCAAGATCACCAACGCCGCCGTTGTAGAGGCGCTGGAGGGGTTGCCTCCGGCAAAGATCCATTGCAGCGTGCTCGCCGAAGAGGCGGTCAAGGCCGCGATTGAAGACTATGTGAAAAAGCGCGACGCTGCGAAATAAGCGAAGAAAAATCTACAATGCGTTTTTCAAAAAGAGTGGCAAACCGCTCTTTTTGTGCCTGTTTTGCAAAAAATGTCCGCCGTAACGCTGAGAATATGAAGATTTACAATTTTCTCGCAAACCTTTGACTTGACGCAAATTCAGGAATACGATAGACTAAATTTGATTTCAGAAAGGATATAGGTTTTTAAAATATGAGCGCAAGTTTTACTGAGGGTCTCTCAAGCTTTTTCAGCAGCTATGGCATTCTGATCGTTCTCATGGTTGCGATGTTCGCCATCATGATCATTCCGCAGCGCCGCCGCGATAAGAAGGTAAAGGACATGCTTGCTAGCCTGAAAGCTGGCGATCGCGTCCGCACCATTGGCGGCATCTACGGCACCATCGGCAGCATCAAGGAAGACACCGTGATTCTGCTCGTCGGGCCCGACAAGGTCAAGCTCGTTTTTGCCCGCGGCGCGATTGCGCAGGTCGAAGATGCTGGCGTGGAAAACGAAATGACGCAGGAAGTTGTCAAATAAGTAAACTACCAATTGGGGAGCGTCTGCTTGAGTGCGGGCGCTCTTTTCGTTTCGTGCAAAGTTCTTTGGATGATGCCTGCGTGCTTGAATGAATCGCGCACAATGTGAACGAACGGCAAACTCCGTAACAGTTTCGCATTTCGCTATCTTCTTGAGCGCATTTTTGTTATAATCGGCTTGAGGTGAACTCAAATGGATGATAAAAGAGATACTCAACAATTCGAAATTCCCAGAGAGAAGCGCAGCCCCCGCGACACGCTGATTAACGTGTACGACGCGATGCGTGAAAAGGGATATGATCCGGTCAATCAGATTGTCGGCTACTTGCTTTCGGGTGACCCGACGTATATTACCAGCTATAACAATGCGCGCTATCTGATTTCACGCATTGAACGCGACGAGCTTCTGGAAGAGCTGGTTCGTGCATATGTGGAAAGGAAATAGAGCGCATGCTTCGTATTCTCGCGTTTGACATTGGCGAGAGGCGCATTGGCGTCGCCGTCAGCGATCCGCTCGGCATCACCGCGCAAGGAATTGAGACCTATCACAGAACGGATGATCTGCAAAAGGATGTTGACTATTTAATCCGGCTGGCAAACAGCTACAAGCCCGTAAAGCTCGTGTTCGGCATGCCGCGCAATATGGACGGCAGCTATGGCATTCAGGCGGATTATACCCTCACGTTTGCGGACGAACTGCTCAAAAAGTGGGACGGTGATCACGCGTTTCAGGATGAGCGGCTCACAACGGCCAGCGCACGGCGGACGCTGATAGAGGCGGATATGCGGCGTGACAAGCGAAAACAAGTGATCGACAAGGTTGCGGCAGTGCTGATTTTGCAAAGCTACTTGGACGCGCATGGCAATACATAAATCACTGCCTATGGATTGAGCAATCAGACCGAGCACATCCCGACGCAGAAAGCAGGAGAGCATATGGAAGAAGTAAACACCGTAATTGAACTCATTGATGAAAACGGAACGCCGGTGAAGTTTGACCTTGTTATGACGTTTGATTATGAGGGCAAGCGCTATGCCGCGCTGCTGCCGATTGATGACTTGGAAAATGTCGGCGACGACGAGGTTGTGCTGCTGGAAGTTGTGAAAGACAAATCGGGCGAAAACTTTATTAGTATCGATAACCCCGTTTTGCTGGATGAAGTGTTCAACGAGTTTATTGAGCTCTTTGACGAGATGGCTGACGGGGAAGACGAGAGCGACGACGAATAGTCGCCTTTTTCGATACATCTTTTTGCTTTATCGTCGCAAAATGCCGCACAAAGTCACATAATTTCCCTTGCATAGGCAATTTCGTCTATGCTATAATACGCGAGGTATCACGCACCGGTGCGGATTTTCCGGCTCGTGCCCGCAACAGCGGGTTACCGGAAGAGCAGAAACACCGGGAAGAAAAGAACGAGGAGGTTACTTAACATGTCCGTGATTTCCATGAAGCAACTGTTGGAGGCCGGCGTACATTTCGGCCATCAGACCCGCCGCTGGAACCCGAAGATGAAGGAATACATCTTTACGGAGCGCAACGGCATCTACATCATCGACCTGCAAAAAACCGTTAAGAAAATCGAAGAAGCTTACAACTTCGTGCGCAGCGTTGCCGAAAACAACCAGATCATTCTGTTTGTCGGCACTAAGAAGCAGGCGCAGGAATCCATCGAGCAGGAAGCAAGACGCTGCGACATGTACTTTGTCAACCAGCGCTGGCTTGGCGGCATGCTCACCAACTTCAAGACGATCCAGGGCCGCATCGCACGTCTTCGTCAGATTGAGAAGATGGAAGCGGATGGAGATTTCGATCTTCTGCCGAAGAAAGAAGTTATCCAGCTGCGCGGCGAGCAGGAGAAGCTCATCAAAAACCTGGGCGGCATTAAAGAGATGAAGAAACTGCCCAGCGCGCTCTTCGTCGTTGACCCGCGCAAGGAGCACATTGCCGTTGCCGAGGCGCGTACGCTGAAGATTCCGATCGTCGCAATTATCGACACCAACTGCGATCCGGACGAAGTCGACTACCCGATCCCGGGTAATGACGACGCGATCCGTGCGGTTAAGCTCATCACCGCCAAGATTGCGGACGCCGTGATCGAAGGCCACCAGGGCGAGCAGTTGACCGATACGGAAGCACCGACGGTGGAAGCAGAAGAAGTCAACGAATAATCGCCGAGCGAAGGAGGATACACCCCATGTTTACCGCCAAAGATGTAATGGCGCTGCGTGAACTGACGCAGGCCGGCATGATGGACTGCAAAAAGGCCCTCACCGAATGTGAAGGCGATTTCGAAAAAGCCAAGGACTATCTGCGCGAGAAGGGCCTCGCCGCGGCCGCAAAAAAAGCCGGTCGTATTGCGGCGGAAGGCATCGTCGGCAGCTATTATTGCGCAGAGTGCGGCGTTGCGGTTGTCATCGAAGTCAACTGCGAAACCGACTTTGTCGCCAAGACGGATGATTTCCACGACTATGTTGCCAAGCTTGCCGAGCAGGTTGCCAAAGAGAATCCCGCGGATGTGGACGCTCTGCTTGCGCAGAAAGCGATCTTTGCCCCGGGCCTCACCGTGAGCGACACGCTCAATGAGATGGTTGCCAAGATTGGTGAGAAGATCAGCATCCGCCGCTTTACCCGTTATCAGGGTGTTGTGGATACCTATATTCACCTTGGCGGCAGAATCGGCGTCATGGTTGATCTGGATGCGCCCGTTGCCCTCAAGGATAACGCGGAGCTGCGCACCGTTGCGCACGACATCGCGATGCATATCGCTGCCGCTCGTCCAACCTATCTCAACCGCGAGGAAGTCCCCGCGGAAGAGCTCGAGCACGAAAAGGAAATCAATCGCAACATCGCGCTCAACGAAGATAAGCCCAAGCCGGCCGCCGTCATCGAGAAGATGCTTACCGGCCGCATTGAGAAGTTCTTTAAAGAAATCTGCCTGCTGGAGCAAGTGTTTGTAAAGGACAACACCGTCTCTATCACGCAGGTTCTCGATAAGCTCTCGAAGGACCTTGGCACGAAGATCACCGTCAAGCAGTTCACCCGTTATGAGATGGGCGAAGGGCTGCAGAAGCGGGAAAACAACTTCGCCGAAGAGGTCATGAGCCAAACCAAGGCGTAACGCAAATAAGGAACACGGCAACGTGTTCCTTTTTTTCAGGCTGTCATTTCTACAATACGGCAAACCGGGCAGCGCAGGCCATAGGGGCGCCTGACAAATCATCGAAAGGCATGGTAAGGGCATGTATCATCGCGTGTTACTCAAAATCAGCGGAGAGGCGCTCTCCTCGGAATCCTCCGTCATCTGCCGCGAAACCGTTCAGGAAACCGCAAAAAAAATCAGGGCGGTCAAGGATTTGGGCGTTCAGATCGGCATCGTCGTCGGGGGCGGCAATATCATGCGCGGCAGAAGCGCGGAAGGAATGGAACGAAACCGCGCCGATCATATGGGGATGCTTGCGACCGCGATCAATTCGCTCGCCCTGCAGGACGCATTGGAGCACGCTGGCGTTGCCTGTGAGGTGCAGTCCGCCGTGGAGATGAACCGCTTTTGTGAGCCGTTCTCCGCAAGGAGCGCGAAGCGCGCGCTGGACGAGGGGAAGGTTGTGATCTTTGCCTGTGGCAGCGGATGTCCATTTTTCTCTACGGATACGGCGGCGGCGCTGCGCGCGGCGGAAATCGGCGCGGACGCGCTTTTGCTCGCCAAGAACATAGACGCAATCTATTCCGCCGACCCGAAGATCGATCCAAACGCGATCCGTTACAGCCGCATCAGCTATGATCGTGTGGTTTCGGAAAATCTCCGCGCTACCGATCTAACCGCGATCACGCTCTGCAAAGAACAAAAGATTCCGATTCGCGCGTTTGCGCTGGATCAGATTGAATTGATCTTCGGCAACGATTCCATCGGCACGCATATCGTCGAAAAAGAGTAAAAACCGCATGCAAGGCCATCCTCTGCGGCAACGATGCGTATGCCGAAGGAGGATGGTTTTTGTTTGGAGATGGGCCGACAGCGGAGCGGGCGCAAGATCATGCTTGAATCCAAAGCGTCAACTATAGTAGAATAAAAGGCGTACAGGAGGAATGGAACATGGCAAGTGATATTTTAGACATTACAAAAGAACGCATGCAGAAAACGATTGCCGTTCTCAAGACCGAGCTCGGCGGCCTGCGCGCAGGGCGCGCAAACCCGCAGTTGCTCGACCGAATTCTGGTGGACTATTACGGAACGCCGACGCCGATTCAGCAGCTCGGCAACATCTCCACTCCGGAGCCGAGAATGCTTCTCATTTCCGTGTGGGACAGCAAGGCCATTCCCGCTGTTGAAAAAGCGATCCAGAAATCCGACCTCGGTATCAACCCCAGCAACGACGGAAAGGTTATCCGACTTCTCTTTCCGGAGCTCAACGAAGAACGCAGAAAAGAGCTCGTCAAGGTGGTTAAGAAAAAGGGCGAAGAGAGCAAGATCGCGATTCGCGCCATCCGCCGCGACGCTAATGAACAGATCAAGAAAGACGAAAAGGACAGCGTCATTACCGAGGACGACCGTAAGACGCTGGATGAAAAGGTGCAAAAGCTGACAGACGATCTCATTAAAGAGATTGATAATGTTCTGGCTGCAAAGGAAAAGGAGATCCTCGCGGTTTGATCAGCGTACTTGGATATCCATTGCATCAGGCCAAAGCGCTGCTGGAGCAGAAAGGCGTTGTGGTTAGCGCCGAAGAGGTACGCTCCAAGAAAGGCGTGGAATGCGGGATTGATGCGCGCGTCATCCGACAGGATATCCTGGATGAATCGCGTGTTCATCTCCTATACGCCATCTTTCGGACGGAGCCAGACTAACGTAAACCTATGCCGCCGTGCTTGCTATCAGCGCTTGAACCATTGGAACGTTTTACCAAACCAAAATGAAGCGAATGCTTTAGGTGCAGGGTAGTTTCGCTCTGCACCTCAATTTGTAACGGGGGATTATGGCACTCTATAGTGAAGAAAAAATATGTTCGCTCGGCCTTGTCAAAGAGGCGCTGCCGAAGCATGTAGCGATCATTATGGATGGAAACGGGCGCTGGGCGACCGCGAAAAACCTGCCGCGCAGCGCGGGCCACCGCGCGGGTACGGATCGCCTCCGTGGCATTATTCGCCTGACCTCCGATCTGGGAATCGATTCGCTTACGCTCTACGCATTCTCAACTGAAAACAAGAAGCGCCCGGCGGACGAGGTTGCCACGCTGATGTCTCTGCTGATCGAATATTTTACAAAAGAAATCGACGAGCTGAACGAAAATCGTGTTCGCATACGCATCATTGGCGCCTATGATGAGTTTTCCGCACCGGTTCGCGCCGCGATTGAAAACGCGATGAAGCGGACGGAGACGAACACGGGATTAAACCTGAATATTGCGCTCAACTATGGCAGCCGCGCGGAGATCGTGCGCGCCGCAAACCTTGCCATGCAACAGGCGCTGCGAGACGGGAAAAATGAAATCACCGCGGAGATGCTGGAGCAAAACCTCTATACCTATGGCAGGCCGGAGGTAGATCTGCTCATACGCACCAGCGGCGAGCAGCGGCTATCCAACTTCCTGCTCTATCAGGTTTCCTATTCGGAGTTTCTTTTCCCTGAGGAGTTTTGGCCGGATTTTTCGGACGAGGCCTATCTTGCGTCACTGCGGGCTTATCAGAATCGCTCGCGTCGATTTGGCGGGGTGGAGGAAAACGCATGAAAACAAGAATCATCGTTGGTATTGTTTTGGTGCTCATGCTGATTGTCGTATTGTTTTTTGGCGGATTTCTTCTGCTTAGTGTGCTTGCGCTCTTCTCTTTAGCCGCGATCTACGAGATGGGACAAACCTTTCGCAAAAAAAGCTACGATCCGATTTTAATTCCGGCATATGTATTTGCGATTGCGTATCCGTTTGTATATTACTATCTGGGTATGCTTTCCATGTTTATCGTCTATATGGCGGCTGTGATGACGACCATGATCTGGTCGCTGTTTACGAAACGGCATACGACAAACGATATCATTCCGTCCTTGTTCATTCTGAATTATCCGACGCTGTTTCTCATGTGCATGCTGCTGGTCTATTATAGTTTCAGCAGACCCGTCGCGTTGGTTGCCGCATGCATGGCCTACGCCGCGCCGGAAGCCTCCGATACCTTCGCCTATTTTGGCGGAACATTCTTTGGCAAACACAAACTCTGCCCGACGATCAGCCCCAAAAAGACGGTTGAGGGCGCAATTTTCGCTCTGATCGGTGGGACGGCCTTTGGGTTGGGCATGACGTATCTGCAGCATATCTGGGGAGGAAGCATTCAGCCGCTCGTGTTGATTTTGCTTGGCCTCGGCTGCGGGTTATTCTCCCAGTTCGGAGACCTGTTTGCTTCACTTTTGAAACGTTGGGCGGGTGTTAAGGACTTTTCGAGCGTGTTCCCCGGACATGGGGGCGTCATCGACCGGATCGACAGCATTATGTTTTGCACGCCGCTGGTACTCTGTGTGTTCCTCATCATGCAGAAACTTGCAATTCTGGTTTAGCGCGCCGCATGGATTGAGACGGCGACTGGTGTAATTATGAATCAATACGTTACGGTGCTTGGATGCACCGGTTCAATTGGCAGGCAGTCTCTGGACGTCATCGCCTCGCATCCGGAGGAGATGACGCTCTTTGGCATTGCGGCAAACAGAGATACTGAAGCGCTGATTCGCCTGGCGCACGAATATCGCCCGCGTATCGTTGCTTGTGAAACCGAGTTTGACGCATCTTTGCTCCCGCCGTGCGCGGAGGTCGTGCTGGGCAAAGGCGCTACCGAACGCCTTGCCGGGATGCAGGAAGCGGATGTCGTCGTAAATGGCGTCAGCGGCTTTGCCGCACTCGCGCCGCTGCTTGCCTCCCTCAAAGCGGGAAAACGCGTCGCGCTCGCCAACAAGGAGAGCGTCGTCTGCGGAAAAGCGCTGTTGGATCAGACGCTGAAAACATATGGCGGTGAGATTCTGCCTGTGGATAGCGAACAGTCCGCCATCTTTCAGTGCCTGCAAAACGGGCGGCGGGAAGAGGTTTCAAAACTGGTCTTAACCGCGTCCGGCGGACCATTTTGGCGTGAAAAACGTGAAGACCTGGTGACGATCACGCCGGAGCAGGCATTGATGCATCCCACCTGGAACATGGGCAGAAAGATCACCATCGATTCCGCAACACTTTTTAATAAGGGCCTTGAGGTAATCGAGGCGGCGTATTTGTTTGACTTTTCCGCGGATCAAATCGACGTAGTGATTCATCCGCAGTCCATCGTGCATTCCATGGTGGCATATCGTGACGGAACCTGCATAGCGAATATGAGCAAACCAGATATGCGGCTCCCCATTCAATATGCAATTACGTATCCGGATCGCATGACTTCCTCCTGCACGCCGCTTAGGCTTTTTCAAGAGCAGCCGCTGTGCTTTTATGATGTGGATTTTGAGCGGTTTTTATCGCTGCGGCTCGCCTATGACGCTCTGAGAGCCGGGCAATCGTACCCGCTGGTTTATAATGGCGCAAATGAGGCGGCCGTGGAAGCATTTTGTAGCGGGCGCATCGGCTTTCTGGACATCGAGCAGGTGGTGGACTATACTTTAAACCAGCACCATCCTCGGGCGCTGAGCAGCCTCGAGGAAATCGTTGAGGCGGATCGGCTTGCGCGTAGCGAAACAAGCACGCGAATAGAGCGCCTCGTTCAGGAAAGGCGGATATCGCATTGAACACAGCATTTTCCATCCTGGCCGCGCTTGTTCTGCTCTCATTCCTTGTAATGGTTCATGAAATGGGGCACTATTTCGCAGGGCGTGCGCTTGGTTTTTCCATATTGGAGTTCTCCATCGGAATGGGGCCCAAACTGCTGAAGAAGACAAAGAACGGTACGGAATTCTCCCTTCGGGCGTTCCCGATTGGCGGCATGTGCCGATTTGAGGGCGAGGATGAGGATATTAAAAACGAACGGTCCTTTAACGCCCAAAAGGTTTGGAAGCGGATCATCGTCGTTTTATCAGGGCCGGTGACCAACCTCGTGTTCGCCATTCTGCTGGCGTTCTTTACCTTAAGCCTGTTTGGCGATTATGTGCCGTCCATCTACGACGTTGTGCCCGACGCGCCTGCCGCAATCGCCGGGGTGCAGAGCGGAGACATCATCAAAGATGTCAATGGGAAACCCGTAAAATTCTATTTTCAAACTGTGGACATGATCGTCGCCGTCGAGACGAAGGACATCGATCTTACCGTCGATAGAAACGGCGAAATCAAAGTGCTGCACCTTTCAAACGTCTATAACGAAACGCAGGGGAAGAATTACATTGGCGTCACGATTACACCCGCGCGCATGAAGTTTGGTGTCGGCGAATCTGCGGCGCGGTCGGTGAATTATGTGACCGCAACTCTTGCGGAAACGTTCCGGTTCTTTGGCCGCGTCGCACAGGGGAATGTCTCCAGCACGGACGCGACAGGCCCTGTCGGCATCGTTGCCATCATCAGCGAGGCGGTGCGTTCCAGCGGTGAAAATGTGCTTCGCCTGCTGGTGCTCATCAGCGCAAGCCTCGGCATTATGAATCTTCTGCCTATTCCCGCGATGGATGGCGGTAGGCTCGTATTCATGCTAATAGAAGCGGTGCGTGGCAAGCCGATTGCAGCTGAAAAAGAGGGCATGGTGCATTTTGTAGGGTTGGTGCTGCTCTTTGGGCTGATCATTCTAATGACGTTTAACGATATTTCAAACCTGATGAAGGGTGCCATCGGTTAGTTGGTGATCCCCCAAAAAACAGGAGAACAACAGGTGTGTTTGTGAACGATACAACAAAACAAATTCATATTCGCGGCATATCCATTGGCGGCGGCGCGCCGGTGACGGTGCAGTCCATGACCAACACAGACACGCGGGACGTAGACGCCACAGTCAGCCAGATTCGGCGGTTGACCGAGGCTGGTTGCGATATTGTGCGGTCCTCGGTTTATGATATGGCCTGCGCTACGGCGCTAAAAGAAATCAGGAGCCGCATTAGCATTCCGCTTGTGGCGGATATTCACTTTGATTATCGCCTTGCCATCGCCGCAATGGAAAATGGTGCGGACAAGCTCCGCTTTAACCCGGGTAACATCGGCGATGAATCGCGTGTTCGCTCGCTGGTTGCCTGCGCAAAACTGCATCATACGCCGATTCGCATCGGTGTGAATGCGGGCTCCATCGAACCCGCTTTGCGCCAGAAGCATGGCGGAGCAACCACGGAGGCAATGGTTGAGAGCGCGTTAAAACACGTTTCTTTGCTGGAGCACGAGGGCTTTACCGACATTGTGCTCTCTCTAAAAGCGTCCAATGTGCGTGACACCGTGGATGCATATCGCGCGATCCATGCGCGCGTGGACTATCCGCTGCATGTAGGCGTCACAGAGACGGGAGACGTTAACAGCGGCATCATCAAGTCTGCCGCCGGCATCGGATCACTGTTGCTGGATGGAATTGGCGATACGATTCGCGTTTCACTCACGGATGATCCCGTACGCGAGGTGGAGGTTGGGCTCAAGATTCTCCGCGCAGTTGGGCTGCGGCGGGACGATATCGAGATTGTGAGCTGCCCGACCTGCGGGCGCACGCGTGTGGATGTCATGAAGATGGTGGACGCTGTCAACAACCGTCTGCCGCATAAGCAGGGATATCTAAAGGTAGCGGTCATGGGCTGCGCCGTCAATGGCCCTGGCGAGGCGAGGGACGCGGATATCGGCATTGCGTCTGGCAATGGAAACGGCATCCTCTTTGAGCATGGAGAACAGACCTATCATGGCGAAGCCGAGGAGGTTGTAGAACGATTGATTGCGCGCGCAAGCGAAATGCTGCTCGACCGCGGCGCTAGAAAAGATTAAATAAAGAACTCAACCGGAGGACGGGGGAACATTGCAGGAGGAATTATTCCGTACTTTGCGGCGTGTAGGCATTTTGGATGATACCGTCGAGCTGGAAACCGTAACCCTAAACCGTGAGCAAAATATGCTGACGGTCTTTTTTCGGTGCGGCGACGAGCCGTCGATTGACCTGACTCGGCAACTCACGGACGAACTGGAGAACAGACTGGGCGGAACGCGCGTACGCGTGGAATGGCAGGCGAAGAACAAGCCCCAGATCCCTGCCGTCGAGATCGCCGAAACGCCTGTAGCAGCGGCAAAGGTGGAAGCAAAGGCATCGCCGGGATCGGCCAACGGTAAGCGAATTCTCTATGGCGGCTTTGTCTCTTCCAACTGCCTCACCTCAATTGCCGCACTCAAAAACGGAGCGGAGAAATGTGTCATCGGCGGCGTTATCGTCTCCATTAACGAACGTAACTCCTTTAAAAACAAACGTCGAAAAGGCGAGATGAGCTTTCCGTTGGATCTTTCACTCTCCGACGGCACTGACTCCATCTATTGCTCCCTTCTGATCGACACGGAAGAACAGAAAAACGCGTTGGTTTCGGAGCTGGAGTCCGCGCAGAAGAGCGGCAGTCAAATTCTGGCGCAGGGTGTTTGCCGAACGTCGCAAATTACGGGCGAGCTGATGTTTTATGCGAACAATGTCTGCCTCGTTCCGCGGGAGGGCAGACAGGATCCAAGCGAACTCAAACGCGTGGAACTGCACCTGCACACGCGCATGTCCATGCAGGACGGCATCACGGAGGTTGGCGCGGCGTTTGAGACGGCGAAACGGTTCGGTCACAGGGCGCTCGCAATTACCGACCACGGCGTTGTACAGGCGTTTCCTGCGGCCGCCAAGGCGGCAAAGAAAAACGGAGTGAAGCCCATCTTCGGCGTGGAGGGCTATTTGCTGCGCGAATCCGAGCTCGTCGACATGGATCAGATCTATGTTGTGTTTGACCTTGAGACGACTGGACTAAAGCCCGAGCAATGCGAAATTATCGAGATCGGTGCGGTCAAGCTGCAGAACGGCGCAATCATTGACCGTTTTCAAACATTTGTCAACGATGGCGTAGTGATCCCATCCAACATTACGCAACTCACCGGAATTACAACGGAAATGCTCTCCGGCGCACCTAACACAAGAGAGGTGCTCAAAAGCTTTCACGCATTCTGCGAAGGGTGCTGCTTGGTTGCGCACAATGCAGAGTTTGACATGAGCTTTATTCGCCATCACGGCGAGCGATTCAATCTCAAATTTACCAATCAATATGCCGATACACTGATGCTCTCGCGCAATCTGATGCATGATCTGATCAATCATAAGCTGGACACCGTCTGCGAAGCGCTCGGCGTTGTTTTGCTGGAACATCACCGGGCGACAGACGACGCGGCTGCGACGGGGGAGATCTTTCTCAAACTGTTGGATCAGCTTCGTGCGCTGGGGCTGCATCAGCTGCCTGTACGCTCGGATGAGACCAAACAGGAGCGAGGGAAGAAGAAGCGCGCGGCAACAAACCACATCATAATCTTGGCCAAGACGCAGGCCGGCATGAAGAACCTCTATCGCATCGTCAGCTATGCGCATCTGGATCATTTTCACTATAATCCGATCATTCCGTTTAGTCTGCTTTCCCTCTATCGCGAAGGGCTGATCCTTGGCTCTGCCTGTGAGGCAGGAGAGCTGTATCAAGCGATTTTGAATGGCGCCGGGCAGGAGCGCATCGAATATCTCGCCAGAACCTATGATTTTTTGGAGATTCAGCCGCGCGGAAACAACGCGTTTCTGGTTCGGGAGGGCAAGGCGACGGAGGAGCGTATTCTTGAGATCAACCGCGAGATTGTGGCGCTTGGCGATCGGCTCGGAATCCCCGTTGTTGCGACGGGGGACGTCCATTTTCTCAACCCGGAGGATGCGATCTACCGCGAGGTGATCCTGACCAAAAACGGATTTGACGACGCTTCGTTTCAGCCGCCGCTCTATTATAAAACCACAGCAGAGATGCTGGAAGAGTTCGCGTATCTGGGCGAGGAGACCGCTCGCCGCGTGGTGGTTGACGAACCGAACCGCATCGCAGATCGTTGCGAACTGCTCAAGCCGTTTCCGGATGGAACGCATGCGCCGACCATTGAAAACGCAAACGATATTTTGCGCGATATGGCGGTTGGCAAAGCGCACGAAATCTATGGCGACCCGCTTCCGGAGGTGGTGCAGGCGCGGTTTGACCGCGAGCTCAAGTCCATCATCGGCAACGGCTTTGCCTCGCTTTATCTCATGGCGCAGCGCCTGGTGCACAAGAGCAATTCAGACGGTTATCTGGTTGGCTCCCGTGGCTCGGTTGGCTCCTCATTTGTCGCAACCATGGCGGGAATCACGGAGGTAAACCCGCTTCAGCCGCACTATGTCTGCCCGAACTGCAAGCACAGCGACTTTACCGTAGACCGCCTGCTCTATGCCTGCGGCATCGACATGCCGAATCAAAATTGCCCCGTCTGCGGCAGCCGCTATGATAAGATGGGATTTGATATCCCGTTTGAGGTGTTTCTGGGCTTCGACGGCGACAAGACGCCGGATATCGATCTTAACTTCTCCGGCGAATACCAGCCCGTTGCGCATAAATACGTCGAGGAGATGTTCGGCCGCGGGCATGCGTTCCGCGCGGGAACAATCAGCGGCGTTGCGGAGCGTACTGCGTTTGACTATGTCCGCATCTATGAGGAAAAGACGGGGAAGGTGCTGCGCCGCGCGGAGAAGGAACGCATTGCAAAGGGCTGCCAGGATGTCAAGGTCACCACGGGCCAGCATCCGGGCGGGATTGTCATCGTCCCCAAGGAGGACGACATCCTTGACTATACGCCGATTCAGTATCCCGCAGATAAATCGGATAAGAACACGATTACCACGCACTTCGATTTTCACGCAATGGACGACCGTTTGGTTAAGCTCGATATCCTGGGCCATGACGACCCGACCGCGCTGCGGATGCTGCAGGATCTCACGGGGCTGGACCCGGTTACGATTCCGCTGGACGACCCGGATACGATGCGCATCTATATTGCGAGCGATTCACTTAAGGTAGACCTTTCCGAAATAGGCTGCAACGTTGGCACGCTCGGCACGCCGGAGTTTGGCACAGGGTTTGTGCGCGGTGTTTTGGACGCAACACAGCCAACCACGATGGAGGAGCTGGTTCGCATCTCCGGCCTGACGCACGGAACCGACGTTTGGCTCGGCAACGCGGAACCGTTGGTCATCAACAAGATCGCAAAACTCAACGAGGTCATCTGTACGCGTGACGACATCATGAATTATCTGATTATGCATGGCGTGGATGCCTCAAGCTCGTTTAAAATTATGGAGTCCGTACGTAAGGGCAAGGGACTCAAGCCGGAGATGGAGGCGAAGCTGCTCGAAAACAACATCCCCGCCTGGTATATCGACTCCTGCAAGAAGATCAAGTATATGTTCCCGCGCGGACATGCAGTCGCGTATACGATGATGAGTTTCCGCGTGGCGTACTATAAGGTGCATCATCCGCTGGAGTTTTATAGCGTCTATTTTACCGTGCGTGCGGACCTGTTTGACGTTTCGCTTGCAGCAGGCGGCGCAGAGCGTGTGCTGGAGACCATACGCGAACTGGAACGCGCCTCGGCAAAAATGACGGACTCGGAGAAGGGGAGAAATAAGGATATCGTCACGATTCTTGAGGTCGTCTACGAAATGAATATGCGTGGCATAGAATTGCTGCCTGTCGACCTCTACAAGTCCGATGCGACGAAGTTTTTGGTTGAAGATGGCGCGCTGCGTCCTCCGTTCAACTCGATTCCCGGCGTTGGCAACAACGCCGCGGAGGCGCTCGCAGAGAACCGTACGGGACAAGTGTTCCACACCATAGAGGAATTCCGTGCGGTCACAAAGGCGAATAGCGGCGTTATTGCGGCGATGGAGAAATGCGGATGCTTTGAAGGGCTGGATAAGTCCGCGCAGATATCTTTGTTTTCCTTCGAATAAGAATCCTGCGTTGTTTGATCGCCGGAATCGGGCAAATTTACGCGTTAAGATTCAATAAAAAATCGCGGGATTTTTATTGCAAGATTGTATTGACAGCGGGCGGATATTTCTGTATCATATTCCGTGCAGCCGCGCTCAGTTCGTCTAGTGGCCTAGGACACCGCCCTCTCACGGCGGGAACAGGGGTTCGACTCCCCTACTGGGTGCCATAAAAAACAGGATCCATTCGGATCCTATTTTTTTACTCATTTTTAAAGATGCACGGGGGCGGGGTTCGGTTCCCGTTCACAAACAAATCAGGCGGGTACGTTCAAGTCCGGGTATTCTTCCTTTCGGCGCTATTAAAAGAGAAACGATCATTCGGATTGCCTGTTTCGCATATGATGTTGATATAGCTCTTCGGTTGCAAGCGCGATTTTGGTCACCGAAAATTCGCAGTCGTGCGGATAGCAATACCAGGTGTCCTCCAACGTATTGAGATCGACACAATCCCCATATTTTCCAAGATAATCAAACTCGATATGGCACGAATAGAGGGAGGGAACCGGTTTTTTCATTTCAAAGGAGCCATAGTTCCCGTTGCCTTTTACGGTAAACCCATCCCTGTCGTGCGTCAGCACGCCTTCGCCAAGGTCCAGATATCCCTTCGCATTCGGCAGCGACTTGACGCGAACAGGGCAGGTGATGCTATATTCGCCCGTCTCGACCTCGCGGCGAACATTTGCGCGTTCCCATTCATACCAATCAGGAATATGCGAAAATTCCGTTTCCCCGTTGACCGCATGCAGTTCGCCAAGTTCGCTCATCTCCCAGCGTTTTCCACAGACGGAGCAAAACAGCTCCGTTCCCTGAGAGCCCATGCGATATTCTGCCTTGCAGTCGGGGCACTGATAGAGTACCCGTTGCAACCCTTCGGCGCGTTTGGGATGATTCACGCGGATGCCGCGCGACCTTTGCCAGGCAAAATCATCATAGGTGAACGCGCGGTGAATGGCGTCGTTGACCTCTTCGCCCGTCGCTTTTGCGAGGCTCTCCGTGGTGAAAAGGCATGTCATTTCGGCCTCGACAGGCTTCACCTTGCGGTCGCCCAGGTGCCATACAGGGGAGTTGACATGGTGCCCGTGCATGATCAGTGACACTACGGGAACCTTGAGCAACTTGCAGAGTTTGCCAAGCGACTCCGGCAGGACGGCATTCGTTCCGCAAAGGGAGTAGCGCGCCTCGGGGTAGAGTACAGCGATATCGCCATTTTTCACAACGCGGTTGAGCTGGCGAACCAGAATGGCATCGTTTGTGAACTTGCGTTTGCAGATGCAGCCGACAACGCGCATGAGCCATTCACGGCTGGCAAATCCGCGTTTCGTAGGCGTGGTGAACCCGTCGATGGCGACGACCGAGTTCGCTCTGTGTGGGAAAACAGCCGCCGTCGTTACCTTGAAATCCAGAAATGCATTGTGATTGCAGAGCAACAAATAGGGCGGACGGATACCGTCCATTGCAATCTTCTCTATCTTTGCCCTGTGCGCCCAAACATCCGGATAACTGATGGCCCAGGCGATCAGGCGAAGTTTTTGCCGTTTGGGGATGGCTAGCATATTAAACCGCGCGAACGGATCTTTCACGAAGACTCCTTTTGCGGTCAACAGAACCGCTGCTTTTTGTTGAACATCACTATTGCGTATTATATTGGTTGTCGTAGATCACTGTCAATCTCGAATCAGACAGCTCCCCAAACACCGCTACTCGATCAAAAAAACGCGCAGATTGCCCGTTCATAAAATAAAATGCGTTATCTCACTGTTTCAGCAGCTCAAGCGTCCGCTCCATCGGGATTACGGTTGCGTGCAGGACACCGTATCATTTCTGTTTCTGGTCTACAAATCCTTCGGAAACGTGCACCGAGTCGCAGAAGGGCTTATTTCTGGACATGCCACAGCGGCAGAGAACAACGCGGTTTCGCACCTCATAGACAGAACCGTCGGTCGATTCAATCGGGATGCCACCTTTCACAAAGATACCCGCGCTGACCTTTTCTTCGGGGTCCTGCAAAATTTCGATGCCGGGTTCATAGTCCGGCTCGTGCACAGTGCCGTCCTTGTCCACGGCGGTGAGCCGACCGGCGGGGCATTCATTGGCGGCGATGACGGCTTCATCATGACGAAACGTGCTTGCAGAATCCTCGCATAGCTCCCAGGCATCTCCGCTGTCCCTGTGACAAAACCGCGCAAAGGCGCAACGTCCGTCATCCAAAAGATCAATTCCGGTGCCGATGATGCGCGCGGCGCGGACGTTATAGTCCTGCCGGCAGGCCGTCTCCGTGCCGTCAAACGCGGCTGCACTATGCGCGCCATCACAAAACGGCGGCGTCTTTGTCTTTCCGCAGCGGCAAAGCAAATAGGTCTCCCGCTGTGGCAGCGGGCGGCCTTCTTCATATACATATCCTTCGCCTTGGGGAACGATCGTTTTCTCGGAGAGCGGTATACCGCCCGTGACGAGATAGGGCCCGTCTTTTATGATTTGAATCCTTGGTTCTTTCTTTTGCATATCGTATCTGTCGATTCTGTTTATTTATTGATTCACTACTCCTATAGTATTCGGGATGCGCGTATTTGTAAAGCCGGAGGAGCGAAAACGAGCGCAAAATAAAAAGCCGCTCCGCATAGATTGGCGGTAAGCGGCGCTTGTTCGAGCGGGATTATTTTACGGAATCTAGAAACTTTAAAAAAGTGTCGGCCTGCTTTTCCAGATAGGGCAGACTCGTTGTGAGGGAGAGTTTTCCCGTGTCGTCGGTTTGCTGCGCGATGTTTGGGATTGTCAAACGCGGAAAGTTCATCACATTCGCGTTTAACATGCTCAGCATCATCACCAGCAAATCCTGCGCGGTGAGCGTAGCGCCCATGCCGGTGGAGGTTCCGCTGATTGCAACGGGCTTTCGCGAGAGCACCTGACGCTCTTCTTTGCTGACCGGGCGGGAGAGCCAGTCGATCAGGTTTTTCAACACACCGGGGTAGGAGTGGTTATATTCCGGCGTAAAAATCCAAACTCCATTGGCGGATTTTACCGCATCTCGCACGCGGCGCACCGCTTCCGGTGCCGGGTATTCGATGTCCTGGTTCATGAGCGGTACATCGGAATAGTCTATAATTTCAAAGATTGCGCGCTCACCAACAATTTCCTTTGCCTTTTGGGCGAGCTGGAGATTATAGGAGCCTTTTCGGAGGGAGCCGACGACTGCAACGATTCTTTTTTCTTCCATTTCACATGCCTTCCTAGTGTTCTCTTGTATTGTCAGAGAATCGGCTCGGTCTGTATAAACGTACCGTCTCTGAGTTCTGCAAACGCGCGATCCAGTTCCTCGCGCGTGTTCATGACAATAGGTCCTCCCCAGGCGACTGGCTCATGCAGCGGTTTTGCGGAAAACAGAATAAAACGGAGATCGCGATCCGGCGTCGCTTCAATGCTGACGCCATCTCCGGCACCGAAGAGAATCGCTGTTTTCTCCGCAATCAATTGTGCGCTAATAATGGCCTCTCCCTGAATACAAAAAGCGAATACGGTATCCTCTGGCCGCGTCGGCAGGGCAATATGTTCTCCCTTGGGCAGGGAAACATCCAATATGGTGGCGGGAATATGGCGCGGCATCGTACCGGCTACGCCGTTAAAACTACCGCTCAGGATGCGGACGGACGCTTTTCCAGTGGATACGACCGGGATCATATCCTGCGTGATATTCAGATACGCCGGCTGAGTCATCTTCTCTTGTTTGGGCAGATTCAGCCAAAGTTGAAACCCAAGCATATGTTCGGCCGCCTTTGGCATTTCCTGATGCATGATGCCGCCGCCCGCCGTCATCCACTGACTCTCGCCAGAGGTAATAACGCCCTTGTTACCAAGGCTGTCCATATGCTCAATTCTTCCGCTGATGAGGTAGGTGATGGTTTCGATGCCGCGATGCGGATGCCACGGAAACCCCGCGAGATAGTCCTTCGGATCGGTCGAATCAAAGGAATCCAACATCAGGAATGGATCGAACTCATACACGTCCCGATTGCCGATTACGCGTACGAGGGACACCCCTGCGCCATCCACCGCGCGCTGCCCGCGCACTTCTTTTAAAATGTCACGAATCATCATCTAAGCTGTCTCTCCCTTCATTCTGTTTTCGGACTCCAGAGTGTATTGCTAAATAAGTAACTTGTCATGCTGAGCGACCCTAATAAACAATCTTGATTGAATGCGCTGATCTGATCCGATTCATCGCTGGCGCCAAGTACATAGAGCAGCGGGAGAAAATGGTCCAGCGAGGGTACGGCAAGCTCCGCAGAATCACCCGCGGACAAATAGTTTATCGCATCGTTAAAACTGCGGGTTGTCACCGCACGATAAATATACTGGTCAAATTCCTCCGCCCACGGGGTTCCCTCCGGTTTGCGCCAGTCGATCCGGGCGAGGTTGTGCACCACATTCCCGCTGCCCAAGATGAGGACGCCATCATCACGAAGCGGCATAAGCCTTTTTCCAAGGGAAAAGTGATCCTCGGGGGCAAGCTGCGCGTTCACACTGAGCGGCAAAATCGGCACATCTGCGGCGGGGAACATACGGCGAAGTACCGACCAAGCGCCGTGATCAATTCCCCAATGATTGTCTATGGAAACAGCGCTCCCCAGCAGATGACTCACGCGGTCAGCCAACTCCGGCGAACCTTTGGCGGGATATTTGACTTGATAGAGTTCTTCGGGGAAACCGTACATATCGTAAACCATCGAGGGCGACTCCTCGTCGTTGATCTTTGTGCCGCGCGTGAACCAATGCGCGGAGATGGACACAATCGCCTTCGGTTTTTCAAGCGATTGCCCAAGCGCACTCCAAGCGCGGGAATAGGGATTGTCTTCGATTGCATTCATCGGCGACCCGTGGCCGACAAACAGTGCGGGCATTCTGTTCATCATTGTTTAAACACCTCGTTTCAGATGTCCTGCTATCATACTATTCTGCAAACGCTCCATTGTAAAGTGCATTTGGCACAAAAGAAAATCTCCGCTTGACAGCGGAAAGCAGACATGATATAAAATGAACGATAATTCATTGAATATGCATTCAACATTTAGCGATATCAGGAGAACGATATGACCATTCGGAATGATCAAAAAGAAAAGCGGCGGCAGGAGATTCTTAACGCGGGGTTAAGCCTGTTTATTCAAAAAGGATATTCGGGAACGACGATTAAGGATATCGCGGGGGCGGTTGGCATGAGCGTCGGGTTGCTGTTTCATTATTTTGCGTCGAAGGAAGAACTCTATCTGGCGCTGGTTACGCTGGGAATCGAGGGGCCAATGAGCAGCGTGCAGCCGACACAGATGGAACCGCTCCTTTTTTTTGAGGAAACTGCGGAGCGGATATTACGCTATATCCAGACGGAGCCGTTTGTCGCGAGGATGTTCGTTCTGATGCACCAGGCATACTATAGCGAGGATGTCCCGGAAAGCGTAAAACGGCTGCTGACGGAGTTTGATATCTACACGCCTACGACGGCGATCATTCGGCAAGGCCAAGAGGGGGGTACCATCCGTACGGGCGACCCGCTCGCGCTGGCAATCGCGTTCTGGAGCGCCATACAGGGGGTTGCGGAGACGCTCGCAATGCGAACGTCGATGCCCTGCCCGGAGGCGGCATGGATTTCGGATATTTTGCGGGAACGCAAACAATCATAAATTGGGGGAGTGTATATGAAGCAGGTTATAATCGTCGGAGCAGGGATTGCCGGGCTTTCTGCGGGCATCTATGCGCGGCAGAGCGGTTTTGAAACAACAATTTTTGAAAGCCAGAGCGTCCCCGGCGGCGCCTCGACCAGTTGGCGCAGGAAGGGATATTACTTCGAAGGCGGATTACACTGGCTGACGGGGTCTTCGGCAAACACGCACCTCAACAAACTCTGGCGTGAAGTGGGTGCGCTGGATGATTCGGTGCCGATTCATAACCGCGATCCGTTTTTTAATTATGAAATGAACGGTAAATACGCAAGCTTATATCGCAATATCGACATGCTGAAAAAACATCTGATCGATTTATCTCCCGCAGATAAGCGGGAAATCAATCGCTTTTGCGCGGATATCAGGAAATTTACCGGCGTACAGATGCCCACGATGGACTTGCCAAAGCTGAAGGCTAAATATCCGGCAAGGGTTCCTCTCTCCATGCTGCTTTCAATGATCCCGGCAATGCCGCGCATGAAGTATTACCAGAACATGTCGGCAAAGGAACTGGCGGAACGGTTTACCAGCAAGCATATTCAAAGTTTAATTCTCAACATGATCGGTGAAGAGTATTGCGCTTCCGGCGTTTTGTTTACCATTGCGACGCTCGCCGCGGGGGATGGCGGATACCCGGAGGGTGGTTCGCTCGCGATGGCGGGGCGCATGGCGCGTTATTTTGAATCTATTGGAGGGATCATCCGCTATCGAACGCATGTGGATCGGGTTGTGGTGGAGGATGGTATCGCAAAGGGTATTGCCGTCGGCGGAGAAAGGATCCCGGCCGATGCCGTTATCGTAACGCGGGATACGCTCAGCGCCATCGATACGCTCTTTGATGAGCCGATTCACGAACCGTGGGCAGAGCGGATGCGCGCGGAAACAAAGCCAATGCTGGATGTATTTATCGGTATCGGTGTAGAAGCGGATCTTTCCGATTTGCCGGAGAATTTCACATTTCCAACATCCGAGCCAATTACGATCGGTCATTTGACCTATAACAGCGTTGGATTTAACAGCTACGCGGGGGTGCAGGGGTATGCACCGGATGGATGTACCGCGCTGACTGCCGCCCTGATCGGAGACAGCTATGGTTTCTGGAAGGAATGCCGAGACAATGGGACATACGAGGAAGAGAAGCAGCGTGTGGCCGAGGCGATCATCCGCGAACTAAACCGCAAATATCCCAAAACGAAGGGGAGAATCGCCGTTTGGGACGTTGCGACACCGCTGACCTACGAACGATATCTGGGTTCTTTTAAAGGCTCGTGGATGTCGCTGATGACCAAGGGAGAGGGGAACGTCAGCTATCCCTGCAAGCCCGAGCGCATACAAAATCTATATTTTGCGGGACAGCGCCTCCTATCGCCCGGTGGGCTGCCCGTTGCGCTGACCACGGGTCGCACGGCGGCACAATATCTCTGTCTCGATCACGATGTGGTATTCCAGGGAAATTGGTAAGGCAATCAACAAAAAAACAGGCGTAAGCCTGTTTTCAGAGCATCAACAAACCCAGTAGGGGGTTTGGGGGATTTCGAAAATCCCCCATGTTCCTTCAAATTTGGCGATTCATTCGCCGAATTTGTGAAAAAATGGCGCGATTCGCGTCATTTTAACCCAAAGTAAAACCCATC